>NZ_JADPIU010000082.1:0-553980 GCF_023073075.1 Bradyrhizobium sp. 61
TGCCGCCCACCAAGTCGCTATCATCGACTTGGCGAGCGGAAAAAGTGTCGGCTATGTCCCCGAACACCCGTCGGTCATGTCCCCGGGCTGAACATCAAGTCGGGCGATGACACCGTTGGTGTGGGCACAGCGCACCCGCCGTCTCACCCGTGGCAGCACGCCCCCTTCGCCTGCGGCTCGTACTGGTCGTGCAGGCGGACCCAGTCCATCGGATAGGGCAGGCCGTCCTCGTGACGACCGAGCGGGGTGAGGTCGAGGTACTGATAGGCCGCGTTCATCATGTCGAGACCGCGGGCGAAGCACGAATAGGTATGGAAGATCTCGCCGGCCTCGTTGCGATAGAACACGCTGATACCGGGCAGCTCCGGACCGTAGAACGGCGTGGTGCCGAAATTGTATTTCGGCACGCCCTTGTCGATCTGCTCGCGCGTGAACGAGACCTCGTAATCATAGTTGAAGTCGTTGCCCCCTGACGAGATCCAGTCGAAGGTCCAGCCCATCCGCTTCTTAAAGGCCTCGAGCTTGGCGCTAGGTGCCAGCGAGATCGCAACCGTGGAGGTGTCGCGCGCGGCGAGATGCGGCACCATGCGGTCGAGACCGTCGGCCCAGAACGAGCAGCTCTTGCACGCGGCCTCCCAGTCGGGTGCGAACATCACATGCTGCACCACGAGCTGCGGGCGGCCCCCGAAGAGATCGCCGAGCGTCACCTTGCCGTTCGGTCCGTCGAACACATAGTTCTTGTCGACTTTCACCCAGGGCAGTGCGCGGCGCTGCTCGGCGAGGCGCTCGCGGGCCTGGCTGAGCTCCTTCTCATGCGCCAGGTGGGCCTTGCGGGCCGCGATCCATTGCTCGCGCGAGACGATCTGATGTTGCTGCATGGTATCCTCCATGGTGTCAGGCGACGAAGGCGTCGAGCTTGTCGAGGCACGAGCTCCAGCCGCGCTGGTGATTGTCGCGTGCGGTTTCGTCGAAGAACTGGGCGTGATGGAAGATCATCAGCGTGCCGGCGCTATCCTGCTTCAGCGTGATCGTCACCAACGATTCGCGCTCCGGCGTCGAATGCCAGGCCCAGGTGAACACCAGCCGCTCGTTCGGCACGACCTCGCGATAGATGCCGCCGGCCTCGAAATATTCGCCGTCGTCGCCGGTGAAGCTGATGCGGTAGCGGCCACCGGTACGTACATCGAGCTCGGCGTCCAGCGTCGCCGGCTTCATGTTCGGCGGCCCGAACCACTGGACTAGCTGCGCGGCTTGCGTCCAGGCGGCGTAGACTTTCTCCGGCCGTGCGCGGAGCCGGCGCGTGAGCGTGAGGCTTGGACGTTCGTTTGGACGCTCGCTTGGACGTTCGGCTGTGCGGGGATCGGCGTTGACGGCTGCGTTGGCCATGTCTTGTCCTCCACGAAGGCGGCGAGGCGGTCGAACTTCTCGGACCAGAACTGCGCGTAGCGATTGAGCCAGTTCATCGCCTGCTCCATCGGCTGCGCGGTGAGCCGGCAGGACACCGTGCGTCCGGTCTTCTCCCGCACGATCAGGCCCGCATCCGTGAGCACGTCGAGATGCTTCATGATCGCCGGCAGCGAGACCGGAAACGGCGCGGCCAGCTCGCTCACCGACAGGCCGTCCCGCTCGCCGAGCCGCGCGAGAAGGGCACGCCGCGTCGGATCGGACAGCGCCGCAAAGGTCCGGTCGAGCGTCTCGTCTCTATACTTAACCATTTGGTTTAGTATAGACGTGAACGAGAAGGCGTCAAGCAGGAACCCGCGCGTCCGGATCTGCACGACTGCGTGATCAGGCAGTGCTCAGTGTGAGGCGCGACTAGTACGGACGAACGTACCGACCGCGTAGTGACGGCTGAAGCGGAGGCCGTACGGCCACCTGGGCAGGATTTTGCGCGCAATAGCCCTTGCGGCCCGACGCGCTCATCTGACACTGCTCGCGGGTCTGATAGGAGCAGTCGCCGGGATAGCCGTATTCCGAGTTCTGAATGCACCACGCGTAATCATAGTCCGCGCGCGCCGGGCTCCCGCCAGCGAGCCACACAAGGACTATGGTGCCCAGCACAAATTGCGCCTTGCCCATGACCGACCTCCCATGTTCGCCGCGCGACATGCGACCTCACAGAGTGAAAGGCTCGCGGAGCCGGTTTATTCCGGAGCGATCGCGCAAAAATACGCGGCCGCGCAATGCGCGCGGCTAGTACGGTGCGACGGGCCGCGCGCGACGGTGCGGCCGAGGTTGCGGCTGCGGCGCCTGGCCATAGGCCACAAGCGGATTGGGCCCGCAGTACAGCAAGCGGCCGGAGACGCTGGCCTGGCATTGCTCATAGGTGCTGTAGGCACATTCGCCGGGATAGTCATACTCGCCGCCCTGGGCGCACCAGGGATAGTCGCGGGCCGCCGCGGGCGTAACGGTGACGAAGCCGGCAAGGACCGTCGCGCCCAGCGTCAGCAGCGCCAATTGCGTCTTGCGCATGATCCAGACTCCTCTCTTCACAGGGCGAGATACGCGCCATGTATCATCAGGTTTCGCCGCGCCGTTTTATTCCAGATCAACGGAACGAAGTACGCAAGAAAAAAGCCCTGCCAGGCGGCAGGGCTCCAATCTCAGGGATCACAAGATCGCTACTCGACCTTCAGGCCGGCGAACTCGACGACCTTCTTCCACTTCTCGGTCTCGGCCTTGATCTCCTCGCCGAACGCCTCCGGCGTCTGCACGCGCGGCTCGCCGCCGAGTTCGACCAGACGCTTGGTCATGTCGGGCTCCTTCATGAGCGTATTGATCTCATTGTTGAGCTTGGCGATGATCTCCTTGGGTGTGTTCTTCGGCGCGCCCATGCCGAACAGCGCGCTGGCCTCGTAGTCCTTCACGGTCTCGGCGATAGCCTGTACGTCGGGCAGCTGCGGCGAGCGCTCCGTGGTGGTGACGCCGATCGCGCGAAGCGAGCCGGAGCGGATGTGCTGGATGATCGAGGGCATGTTGTCGAAGATCACCTGCACCTGGCCGCCGAGCATGTCGGTGATCGCCGGCGCCGCGCCGCGATAGGGCACGTGCTGCATCTTGCAGCCGGTCAGCGCCATGAACATCTCGCCGGACAGATGCACCGAGGTGCCGTTGCCGGACGAAGCCATGTTCACCTTGCCGGGATTGGCCTTCACATATTCGATGAACTCGGCGACGTTCTTGGCCGGAACGTCCTTGTTGACGGTCATCACGTTCGGCACCCGCTGGAACGAGGCCACCGGCGCGATGTCGCGCACGAAGTTGAATTTGAGGTTGGTGTAGAGCGACGCGTTGATGAAGTTGGCCGGATTGACCAGCTGCAGCGTGTAGCCGTCGGGCTCGGCATTGACGACCGATTCGGTGCCGATATTGTTGCCGGCGCCCGGCTTGTTCTCGATGACGAATTGCTGGCCGAGCCGTTCCGACAGCCGCTGACCGATCAGCCGCGCCAGGATGTCGGTGGCTCCGCCCGGCGGATAGCCGACCACCCATTTCACGGGCCGGGCCGGATAGTCGGCGGCAAGGGCCTTCGACAGCGGGGTGGCTGCAAGCGGACTGGCTGCGAGCAGGCCCAGCGCGGTACGGCGAGTGATCATCTCAAGGGTTCTCCCAACGTGTTGTTCTTGAAAGCCAGATGGCTTCAAAGTCGACGCGGTTGTAACAAAGCTTGCCGCAGGCGGAAAGTGCGCCCGGCGCATCACGACGAAAGGATAAGGCATGCCGGTCAAGGTCGAAGCCCTCGATCATCTCGTCATCAACGTCGCCGACGTCGCAGTGACCTCCGAGTGGTACCGCAAGATTCTCGGCATGGAAGTCAAGGTGTTCGACCCCGGTGGCGGCAAAGCGCCGCGGACTTCGTTGCAATTCGGTAACCAAAAGATCAACGTCCGGCCGCGCGATGCCGACAAGGTGGAGTGGTTCACCGCGGACCATCAGACCGCCGGCAGCGAGGATCTGTGCTTCCTCACCTCTGCCGCGCCCGACGAGGTGGTGGCGCATTTGACGGCACATGGCATTGCGATCGAGGAAGGCCCTGTTCCCAAGCAGGGCGCCCGCGGCACGCTGCGCTCGGTCTATTGCCGGGATCCCGATGGCAGCCTGATCGAGATTTCGTCGTACGAGGACGGTGGTCGATAGGACCGCGCTGCCTGCCCCATCGTCATTGCGAGGAGCCCTTGCGACGAAGCAATCCAGACTGCCCCCCGCGGAGACCGTCTGGATTGCTTCGCTGCGCTCGCAATGACGGCGGGGAGACGCCGCCCCGCCGATTTGCTCCCCGCGTCATCCGATGGCAGGAAGACGCAATCATCAAAAGGCAGCCGCCATCAAGATGCAGGCTGCACGGGGGGGGATTCATGCCTATCCAACAGACCGCCGCCGGACTCGTAGGACCGTTCGACGGGCTCGACGTGCCCTGGCTGCTGAAGATGCGCGCCGCGGTGCGCCGCGATCATGCGTTCCTGATCTGGGCGCCGTTCGACGCGCCGGCGCGGCGCTGGAGCTACGGCGAGTTTCACGAGCGCGTCGGCGCGCTCGCGGCGGGGCTCGCCAAGCGCGGCGTGAAGCCGGGCGAATATGTGCTCATTCATCTGGACAATTGCATCGAGGCGCTGCTGGCCTGGTTCGCCTGCGTCGAACTCGGCGCCATCGCGGTGACCACCAACACCCGCTCGGCGCCGGCGGAGATGGAATATTTCGCCGATCATTGCGGCGCGGTCGCTGCGATCACGCAACCGGCCTATGCAGAAATCGTCGCGCAAAACTGCCGCAACATCCGCTGGCTGGCGGTGACCTCGCACGATGCGGGCGCGGCGCCCGCGCAAGCGGTCTCGCGCGGCGACAGTTTCGATTCACTGTTCGCCGATAGCGCTGACCGGCCGCTTCGCGCGACCGACCCGTTCGCGCCGTGCAGCGTGCAGTACACGTCAGGCACGACCTCGCGCCCGAAGGCGGTGCTGTGGACCCATGCCAACGCGCTGTGGGGCGCCAAGATCAACGCCGCGCATGAGGACCTTCACGCCAGCGACGTGCACCAGACCTATCTGCCGCTGTTCCACACCAATGCGCTGGCCTATTCGATGCTGGCAACGCTGTGGGTCGGCGCCACCTGCGTGATCCAGCCACGGTTCTCCGCAAGCCGGTTCTGGGGCGTCGCGCGCGAGCACGGCTCGACCTGGACCTCGACGATTCCGTTCTGCATGAAGGCCCTGCTCGAGCAGGAGATCCCGAAAGACCACAAATTCCGCCTGTGGGGCACCGCGATCAACGAGCCGCCGGCATTTGCTGCGTTCGGCGTCAAGATGATCGGCTGGTGGGGCATGACCGAGACCATCACCCACGGCATCATCGGCGAAGTCGACCAGCCCAACATCCCGATGTCGATCGGGCGCGCGGCTCCCGAATATCAGATCCGCATCACCGACGATGACGGACGGCCGACCGAGGTCGGCGACACCGGCAATCTCTCGATCAAGGGCATCGTCGGGCTGTCGCTGTTCGCCGAGTATCTGCGCAATGAAAAGGCGACGCGCGAAAGCTTCGACGAGCACGGCTTCTTTCTCACCGGCGACCGCGTCGAGCGGCTGGAGAATGGCTTCATCAGGTTCGGCGACCGCGCCAAGGATATGCTGAAGGTCGGCGGCGAGAACGTCGCGGCCTCCGAGATCGAGCAGGTGATCGCGGTGGTAGCAGGCGTGCGCGAAGCCGCGGTGGTGGCGAAGAAGCACCCGATGCTGGACGAGGTGCCGGTTGTCTTCATCATCCCGCACGGCGGCGTCGCGGGCGCGGCGCCCGATCTGCATGATCGCGTGATGGCGGCCTGCGGCGCGGGACTCGCGGATTTCAAGGTGCCGCGCGAGATCAGGCTCGTCGACGACATGCCGCGCTCGACGCTGGAGAAGGTGGCGAAGGCGGAGCTAAGGAAGATGGTGGGGTGAGCGTCGCCACGCGGCACGCTGCCGTAGGGTGGGCAAAGCGAAGCGTGCCCACCATTTGGGTCGCAATTGAGGAAGCATGGTGGGCACGGCGCTTTGCGCCTTTGCCCACCCTACGAGACCGAATTCAAAACGATCCCAGCGCCACCGGGCGGAACGCCTGCAGCAGTTGCTGATCCAGCTTGCCGCCCATGCCTTCCATCATCGTGAAGGCGCGCGAGTGGGTGAAGGGCATGCGGTAAGCGCGCTTCTCCACCAGTGCCGCGTAGATGTCGACGATCGTCGTGACCCGCACGATGTCGCTGATCTGGTTCGACGACAGGCCGTTCGGATAGCCAGAGCCATCGAGGAATTCGTGGTGATGCAGCACGACGTCGAGCATCTCCGGCGGGAAGCCGCCTTGCTCCGCGAGCGCGTCATAGCCGCGACGCGGATGCTGGCGCACCTCGGCCATCTCCTCGTCGGTGAGCTTGCCCGGCTTGTCGAGCAGCACGGAGGGAACGAAGGCCTTGCCGACGTCGTGCAGCAACGCGGCGCGGGTCAGGCGACGCTGGTCGTCCTCGCGCATGCCGAGATGCTGCGCGAAGGCGACGGCGAAGCCGGTGACGAACAGGCAGTGGCGATAGCTGCCGACATGATGGCAGCCGACGGTGGTGAGCCATTCGCGCAGCGATGAATGCTTGATCGCCTTCAGGATCTTGCTCTCGGCGGCGATGACGTCGTCGAAGGTCAGGGGCACGCCGAGCGGCAGCTTCTCGAACATCTTCGCCAGCACCGCATGCGCCGCCTCGACGCCGCGGTTGAGCGTCTTGCCGCGATCGGTCGCGTCGTAAGTGGCGGTGTCGGGGAACGCGGCGCGGATGCGCTGAAGAATCGCATCGGGCTGCAGCGGCCGCGAGATCGTGTCGGTGGCGCCCAGCGCCCAGGCCTGCATGGTGCCGTGATGCAGGGCATCGGCGAGCACGAACAGCCGCGGCATCGTGCGATAGGCATCGCCGCGCAGCTTGTTGCGCACCCGCTGCACGCTCTCGGGCGAGCGCAGATTGATGTCGACCACGAGACCGGACAGATCGCGCGACGGCTGCTCGGGAATGTCCTGCGTCGTCACCGTCGAAACGTCGCCGACGGCCTTCAGGATGCTGGCAAGCTCGGTGCTCTCGTCGCTCCGGTCGGAAGCGAGCAAGAGCCGGCGTTTGGCGGCGGATTTGGCTGGCGCGTTCATGGCTTCCCCAGAGCACGGGAGTGTATTTGGCGTCAGCCTAAGCCGGATCAGGTTCTCCGGCCCTTAAGAGGCGTGCTCAATGGAACCTTGCGGAATTGCGCGCAATTTTAGGGAATTGGGGTCCCGGCACGGTTCCAATCGAAAACGGCGAAAACAACCCCATGCACAGTAGAACGGGCGTTGATGGGAAAGGGGAATTTTGGACGCTCTCGCCCACTCTCCGCTGTCGTCGCCCGGCTTGACCGGGCGACCCAGTACGCCGAGGCGGCGCGGCCGGAGCCGAGAGGCCGCAGCGTACTGGATGCCCCGCTTTCGCGGGGCATGACAGCGAGATTGTGGAGACGCCTACCAAAACAAATCCGCCGGAAGTTGCCCTCCGGCGGATCAGCTTACTTGGCAATTACGCCTCGCCTTACGCCTTCATCGCCCCCTTCACGGCTTCGGCCGTGATCGGCAGGGCGCGGATGCGGGCGCCTGAGGCGTTGAAGATGGCGTTGCCGATTGCCGGGGCGATGACCGTCACCGCGGGCTCGCCAACGCCGGTGGCCTTTTCGCCGTTGGCGATCACGGCGACGGCGACCTCGGGCATCTGGCTCATGCGCAAGGGCGTGTAGCTGTCGAAATTGGTCTGCTCGATGCCACCGTCCTTGAGCGTCGCCTTCTCGTACATCGCCAGCGACAGGCCCCACAGCGCCGCACCCTCGACCTGGGCACGGATGTTGTCGGGATGCACCTGCGTGCCGACGTCGGTTGCGACCGTGAGCTTCTTCACGGTCACCTCGCCCGACGGCGCCACCACGACATGGGCGACGCACGCCGTCCAGCTCGCGGTCGCGCGTTCCTGCGAGGAGACGCAGGCGACGCCCATGCCCTCGCCTTTCGGCAATTGCTTGGTGCCGTAGCCGGACAGCCCCATCGCGGCGAGCAACGTGTTGCGCAGCCGCTGCGCGCCGCCGTCGTTCTTGCCCTTGCCGTCGAGCAGCGCGATGCGGAACTGCGCCGGGTCCTTGCCGGTCGCAGCCGCGATCTCGTCGATCATGCTTTCGACCGCCCAGAACGTCCAGCCGGGCGCCACCGAGCGAAGTTGCCCGGACGGCGTCGCATTGTGCGCGAGCTCGTTCTTGATCGCGCGCACATAATGGTTGGGCACGGTGTAGAAGAAGTCGGCCCCATTCACCGTGAAGGAATCGAGCGGGCCCTTCTTGTCGACCGAGGGCGTCAGGAAATCAGGAATTCCCCAGCGCGCGGTCGGCCAGGCCGAGACGACGTCGTGGCTGAGCGCGACGAGCTTGCCGTCGCCGTCCACGCCGGCCTTGACCTTCTGGTAGGTGAGCGGACGCGAGAAATCCATCGTCATGTCGTTCTCGCGCGTGTAGATCACCTTCACCGGCTTGCCGATGGCCTTCGCCGCCTGCACCGCCGGCACCATCATGTCGGCATCGAGCCTGCGGCCAAAACCGCCGCCGAGCCACATCTGGTGCATCACCACGAACTTCGGATCGATCCCGGCGGCACCTGCCGCAATCGCGCCGGAGCGCGTCGCGAACTGGTTGCCGGAATAGATGTGCAGGATGTCGCCCTTGAACTCCGCCGTGGCGTTCATCGGCTCCATCGGCGCGTGGATGTTGATGCTGGTGGTGTACTCCGCCTCCAGCACTTTTGCGGCCGAGCCGAACGCCGCGTTGGGATCGCCATCCTTGACGAAGAACTGGCCGGAATCGTCGAGCTTCTGAAGCCGCTTGGCTTCGTCGAGCAGCGACTCGCTCGAGACCTTCGCGTTCGGACCGCCGTCATAGGCGATCTTCAGCGCCTGCGCCGCCTTCTTGGCATTGGCGTAGGTGCTGGCGACCGCGACGACCCAGCCCGATGTCGTGCCGGTCTTGTCGTCGAGGGTGATGGCCTTGATGAAGCCCGGCACCTTCTTCGCAGCCGAGTCGTCGACCGACTTCACCGTGGCGCCGAAGCGCACCGGCGGCGTCACCACCGCGCCATAGGCCATGCCCGGCAGCATCACGTCGATGCCGTACTTGGCCGTGCCGTTGGTCTTGGAGGGGATGTCGAGCTGCGGCACCGACACGCCGATCATGGTGTACTGGTCCGGCGTCTTCAGCTTGATCGCCTTCAGCTCGTCCGGCGTGAAGGTCTTGGTCGCCTTGCCGCTCTTCACGACGTCGGCGAATGACATCTGCTTCTTCGACTTCGGATGCGAGATCACGGAATCGCGCACCACGAGCTCTGACGCCGGCACGCCCATCGCGGCGGCCGCGCCTTCCGTCAATGCCGTCCGTCCGGCAGCGCCGGCCCGGCTCATCGCGTCGAAGTTCATCATGGTCGACCAGCTGCCGCCGGTGATCTGCGCACCCAGCACGGGGTCGTTGAACTTCGGATCGTTGGAGGCAAGCGCGACGCGCATGTCGCTCCACTTCGCGCCGAGCTCCTCGCAGACGATCTGGGCCATGGTGGAGGCGATGTGCTGGCCCATGTCGGCCTTGCCGCAGGTCACGGTGACCAGGCCATCGGGCGCGATCGCATACCAGACGCTCGGCTCGAAGTTCGACGGCGCAGCAAGCGCCTCACCGATGCCGGGCACGCCGGCATAGCCGAGCACGAGGCCGGTCGCTGCCGTGCCGACCAGGAAGGAGCGGCGGCTGAGATCTGATGTCTCGGGCGTGATGGTGTTCACGTGCTTATTCATGTGGGCCTCCGTTCGTTGCCGGAGACGGATGCGGTGCGCATCTCGGTGGCGGCGCGCATGATCGCCTTCTGGATCCGCGAATAGGTCATGCAACGGCAGAGATTGCCGTCCATATGCGCCACGACCTCCTCCTTGGTCGGATTGGCATTCTTGGCCAGCAGCGAGGCCGCCTGCATGATCTGACCGGACTGGCAGTAGCCGCATTGCGGCACCTGCTCGGCGATCCACGCCTTCTGCAGCGGATGATCGCCCTTGGCGGAGAGGCCTTCGATGGTGGTGATCTTCTTGCCGGCGACATCGCCGACCATAGTCTGGCACGAGCGCACGGCTTCGCCGTTGACGTGCACGGTACAGGCACCGCACAGCCCGGCACCGCAGCCGAACTTGGTGCCGGTCATCTGCAATTGCTCGCGGATCGCCCAGAGGAGCGGCGTGTCGTTCGCCGCATCCACGGACAGACTCCGCCCGTTGATGGTGAGAGTTGGCATAGGCGTCTTCCCCTGCCGGTGCATGAAGCCGCTTACGGCGGCAACTTGAACAGTGGACGCCCACCGGGCTGGCGCCCACCTTGATCGCAAGAATGATCGGGTTCGCAGCCAGAGGCAAATGCAATTTGGAATCGATCGAAACTATCGCGGCAGCTCAGTGTTGTGCGTTGCGACAACGGCACCCGATGCAGCGACTGGACGCAACAGAGAATGCATCAGGCATGCGTGCCATCGCGTTCAGGCAGTTTCTTCCAGGTAACCCGTCGGGCTAGGATCGACGCGAAAACAACAACCAGCATAAAGAGGCGGAAGCAATGCCAAGGATCGATCGGGACGGTGTCGGGATTTACTACGAAGTTCACGGCGAGGGTCCGCCGCTGTTGCTCACCCACGGCTATTCCTCGACCTCGGCGATGTGGCATGGCCAGGTCGACGCGCTTGCGAAGGACCACAAGCTCGTCCTGTGGGACATGCGCGGCCACGGCCAGTCCGACTATCCCGACGATCCCCATGCCTATAGCGAAGCGCTCACCGTCGGCGACATGGCCGCGATCCTCGATGCGGTCGGCGCCGAGCGCGCCATCATCGGCGGGCTCTCGCTTGGGGGCTACATGTCGCTCGCGTTCTATCGCGCTTATCCGCAACGCGCCCGTGCCCTGCTGATCATCGACACCGGTCCCGGCTTCAAGAAGGACGACGCGCGCGAGGCCTGGAATGCACGGGCGCTTGCGACCGCCGGCAAGCTCGACCATGAAGGCCTCGACATGCTGAAGTCGGCGACACGCGAGCGCGCCACTGCGAGCCATCGCAACGCCAGGGGATTGGCGCTCGCCGCACGCGGCATGCTGACCCAGCGCGACGCCCGCGTGATCGAGCTGCTCCCCGACATCAAGGTGCCGTCGCTCGTCGTGGTCGGCGCCGACGACGCGCCGTTCCTCGCCGCGTCCGACTACATGGCCGCAAAGATCCCCGGCGCACAAAAGCTCGTGATCCCCGCCGCCGGTCACGCCGTCAACATCGATCAGCCCAAGGCTTTTATTGACGCGGTGACGCCTTTCCTGAAGAACTTGCCGGGATAGAACGGTCGGACAGGGACACTGGCAATGAAGCAAGCGATACTGGCTGCGAGCGCGGTGCTGCTATCGATGTCTGCGCAGGCAGAACCGTTCGGCGGCACGCCGCCGCGCCGGCCCTTCGTTGCGACCTTGTCGAACAACACGCCGCTCGCCTTCGGCATGGATGCCGAGCAGACCGCGCGGGCACTGGGGCAGCCTCTGCAATATGTGCGCGGGCGGCCCGGCAACGAGATCTATCTCGCGCTTCGCAACCTCGGCGGCAGCGGACTGATCCCCTACCGTCACCGCCTGTTCCTGCAGTTCCGTCACGGACGGCTGGCAGGATGGAAGGAAGACTACGGCGAGAACTGGATGTGGGAGTGAGTGCGGAGCACAGCCGCCTCCCCTCATCCTGAGGAGCTTGCGAAGCAAGCGTCTCGAAGGATGAAGGCCACGCTGATGCGTCACGGGCCTCTGATCCTTCGAGACGCGCTCCGCTGGAGCGCTCCTCAGGATGAGGGCAGAGAGCTGAAATTTCGGATCGACAACCAAGAAGGACAACCCGCGTGGGACAAGACATCAAGCTGACGGCTTCCGACAATTTCCAGCTCGGCGCCTATCGCGCTGATCCCTCAGGCGCCCCGAAGGGCGCGGTGGTGGTGATCCAGGAGATCTTTGGGGTCAATCACCACATCCGCTCGGTCTGCGACCGCATCGCTAGGGAAGGCTATGTCGCGATCGCGCCGTCGATCTTCGACCGGACCTCGCCGAACTTCCAGTCGGGCTACACGCCCGACGAGATCGCCGAGGCGCGCAAGTTCGTCGCCAGTCCCGACTGGGACGCGATGCTGCGCGACACCCAGGCCGCGATCGACGCGGTGAAGAACGTCGGGCCGGTCGGCATCATCGGCTTTTGCCTGGGCGGCAGCGTCGCCTTTGTCGCGGCGACGCGGCTGTCGGGCCTCAAGGCCGCGATCGGCTATTACGGCGGCGCCGTGGTGCGCTTCGCCGACGAGAAACCGAAGGTGCCGACACAACTGCATTTCGGCGAGAAGGACGCCGGCATTCCCCTGACCGACGTCGAGACCGTCAAGGCGAAGCGGCCGGATGTGGAGGTCTTCATCTATCCAGGCGCCCAGCACGGCTTCCATTGCGACGAGCGGCCGAGCTACGACAAGGCGAGCTCGGATGTCGCCTGGCCGCGCAGCCTGGCGTTTTTCGCGAAGCATCTGACGAAGTAGCGCGCGCCACTCAGAGCAGGAATCGGGTGGCTGCATCACGGCGCCCGGCGATAGAGCTGGCCGATCAAGCCAACTCGCGCCGGGAGATCGCCATGCAGCTAGCCATCACGCACCTCGTCATCCGCAATCCGTTCGGAACCATGGACGTCCCGGGCCCGGACGATTCTGAAGTCATGGACTACGCGGCGACCGCCACGCTGGCCGGCGATGCGGCCGACATCAACGCGGCGGCATGGACATCCATTGCCGCCCTCTCCGATCCGCTCGAAGGCATCTGGGCTAGCAGATGGAATGGTGGCGCCGATCCGACCATTGCAGGCGATACGCCGGACACATGGAAAGAGGGGCGCGCTGAAGTCCGCGTCGCGGGGAGCCGGATCTATCTGCGTTTCGACTGGGACCATGGCCGCCGGCACGGCCTGATCGATGCTGCGCGCGAGGGCGCGCGCCTGGTCGGAAAGTACATCAATCTGACCACGCCTGCGATCACGCGGCCATGGGTCGGGCTCGTGGTCGATGGCACGCGCATCGACGGATGCTTTCCGAACGGACGGCTGGATTTCAGGCGGTGAGCTAGAACCAGCGCTCGCCGACGAACACGGTGTCGCCGGGGCTCAATGGAGTGCCGAGCGGGACGATGGCGCGCATCGCGCCGCCGGCTTCGGTGTGCGTGACGGTGACCACGTCGCGCTTGGCGCGGGGCGAGAAGCCGCCGGCGATCGCGACCGCGCTTTCGACCGTCATGTTCGGCACATAAGGATATTGGCCGGGCGCGGTGACTTCGCCGAGGATGAAGAACGGGCGGTAGGCTTCGATCTCGACCGCGACCGAGGGCTCGCGGATGTAACCGTTGCGCAGGCGCGCGGCGATTTCACCAGCGAGACCCGCCGGGGTGCGGCCGCGGGCCGGCACCCCGCCGATCAGCGGCATGGTGATCGAACCGCCGGCATCGATGGCGTAGCTGTTGGTGAGGCCTTCCTGGCCGTAGACCACGACGCGCAGCCTGTCGCCGGCATCGAGATGATAGGAGGAGTCGTAGCGCACCGGCGCCGCCATCGGCGCGGCGTAGCCGACCGGCATGGGCGCAGGCGACGAGGCAAAGGAATTGCGCAGCGCGCCGATGGCGCCGCCACCGTCGGCGACGACGACCGGCTGTGGTGCGCCATAGGGCTGACCATAGGCCATGGAGTCGAGATCGGCACGGGGCTGCATGACCGCGACGGGACCGGCGGTCTGCATGCAGCCGCCGAGGGCAAGCGCGGCGGACGCTGCCAAGGAGGCTGTCAAGATCGACCATCGAAACGCGCGTGCAACCGGCACCGGACCTAATCCCTCGAAACGAGACGGCCCCAGTCTTGCACTGGTTATGGTTAACAAAGCGTTGAGGGGGGCAGCGCGGCAATGCGGATGCGATGACACCGCACACTCCGTCATGCCCGGGCTTGTCCCGGGCATGACGAGTTGTTCGTGGCGAGCTTACGCGCTCACACCCACGCCGATCGGGCAGGACACGCCGGTGCCACCGAGGCCGCAATAGCCGGCGGGGTTCTTCGCCAGATATTGCTGATGGTAGTCCTCGGCGAAATAGAACGCGCCGGCGGGCGCGATCTCGGTGGTGATGGCGCCGAGACCTTTTGCGGCAAGCGCCTTCTGATAGAGCGCCTTCGATTCATCGGCCGCTTTCTTCTGCGCATCTGAATAAGTGTAGATCGCGCTTCGGTACTGCGTGCCGACATCGTTGCCCTGGCGCATGCCCTGCGTCGGGTTGTGGCTCTCCCAGAACGTCTTCAGGAGTTTCTCGTAAGAGATTTTCTTCGGATCGAACACGACCAGCACCACTTCGGTGTGGCCGGTGCGTCCCGAACAGGTCTCCTCATAGGTCGGGTTCGGCGTGTGGCCGCCGGCATAGCCGACAGCGGTCGCGTAAACACCGTCGCCGAGCTGCCAGAATTTGCGCTCGGCGCCCCAGAAGCAGCCGAGCCCGAACACGGCCTGCTCGAGGCCCGCAGGATAAGGCGGCTGCAACTTCGCGCCGTTGACGAAATGGGTGGTCGCGGTGGGAATGGCTTGCGCACGGCCCGACAGCGCCTCCGTGGCGCTCGGCAATGCGGTGGTCTTGCGCATGAACAGCATGATTGGCTCTCCGAGACGAGCTGTCCGTCGCTTGAGCCAATGCAACAAGCCAAGGGCTCAGGCGGCGCGCTCGCGATCAAGGTGGGAATAATAGGTATCTACGCAGGAGGGAGCAGCCCTGTTACGGCTGCCGTCAACGCGAGGTTCAGTCTCGGCGGGAATTGAAAGATCAATCCCGGGAATATCCGATCAAGGGCTTCCGCGGGCGGAACAGGATCATCAGCAGGATGCCCAAAATGCCGAGCACAGCGAAAACCGGCTGATCCAGCACCAGGCGGATCACCGAGGTCCAGAGCCAGGGTGCCTTGGCCTCGACCCAGGTGCGGAACGCCGTCTGGCTGGCCTGGTTGATGTCGTTCCAGAACTGGCCGAACCGGGTGAACCGCAGGGTCTGGTCGGCCACCCAGCGGGCGCCGTCATAGACCATGAAGATGAACCCGCCGGCCAGCAGCAACAGCCCAATCAGTCGGAAAATGCCGCGGATCATGCCTCACCTATATGGTCGTCCGATCGGACGACCTCTGCAATGCCGCCAGCCAATAGCCGGGCGACGGCAGAAATTCAACCTCTTCAGGGCGTTACGGCGCGCGCTGGGGCGCCCAAGGCCTGTTTTCCAGCCCCGGAAAGCGTTGACGGTGCCGCAGACCCCCTCTATAAGGGCGCCAACTGGCGGTGGGCGCAATCCTGCCGCCGCTGTTCTTTGAGCAGTTGCAGGCTCCATGAGCTTTAAAGGCTTGGAGCCTCAGAGACGACCGCAAGGCCGTCGCTCATGTTCCGGGAACAGCCCAGCAACCGAACACCCTAAATCCGAGCGTCGATTAAGCGGTCAAGCAGCCGGCGCTACCCGACCAAGACGCGACCGGTACCGCAAAGGATATTGAGACCATGGCCAATACCACTTCCGCCAAGAAAGCGACGCGCAAGATCGCCCGCCGCACCGCCGTCAACAAGTCGCGCCGCACCCAGATGCGCGGTGCCGTGCGTACCGTCGAAGAAGCCATCGCGACCGGCGACCGCGCCGCCGCGCTGAAGGCGATGGCGAGCGCCGAGCCCGCGCTGATGCAGGCCGCGCAGCGCAACATCGTTCACAAGAACAACGCGAGCCGCAAAGTCTCCCGGCTCACCGCGCAGATCGCCAAGCTCGCGAAATAAGTTCGTCGAGTCATCCGATCGACTGATCGGATCGACATCGCGCTCGTCAATCAGCCCGGCTCGCGCCGGGCTTTTTGTTGCCTGTCACAATTCACGCTTGCGGTCGTTGGGCGACCACTCTTCCGTTGGAAGACTCGTGTCGTCTTCGCTGCGCTGCGCCCGTAATTTCACTGGCGGATGTTTTTGCAACAGCGGAAACTTTCACTGCGCTGCGAAAAACCCCTGCGGGGCGGGCTTAAGTTGAATCCGCGCGCGCGAGAGTTCTGCACACCGTAGTTTTCCCGGAACCGGTTCGCGATGGAGTTACCCTGCGAAACGAGACTCAAAAAGCGGTGTCTCAATAATCACTTATCGACATAGCGCCGACAAGCATTTGGAAAAATTGCCCGCAAGGCGTGCGCGTGACGCTTTTGTAAAAAATTTTTGGCGGTGGCGGAGATTTGTCACATGACGCGCGGCGCCTTCGAATCTGTGCACGGATTCAAACTCTTGCTCGCAAGCCTGTGCACAACTCCCGCGCGCCGTTAACGCTGGTCAAGTTTTTAGTCGCCTCAAGTGTGAATCAATTTCGTTGCGAGTCTTTCCGCATAGTGTATTCCTTAAGTCGTCCGCAGCGCCCACGATCTCAAGACCAGCGCGGTTTTAGAAACGGGGCGAGCGTGCAAATCGGCGGCGGTGTGCACGTAGGCGACGCTTCAACAAGCGATTGTCGGTTCAAAACCCATAGCAATATGGGAACGGTAGCTCTTTGTCTGAATGTCTCCAAGTGGGATCTTCGATCCCGCTCGCGCCAGACGCAAACGAGAGATGTCATGAAACTACCGCGACACACGTGATGGCGTAGCCGAGCGGACGAACAGTGCAGACGGGCGGGACATCGGCGACTTCAGTCGCAGTTGTCTTCAGGACACGCAGGACCTTGCCGTGAGCAATCACGGCAGGACGGGGAGGGTATCATGTCTTACGGACTCAACGCGGTATTGAAACAAGCCACCTACTCCAACGATGCCGGTTTAGATCAGCCCAACCTCCAGCCTCCCGCGTGTGACGGAGCGCCGAGTACGCGCTGACCTCGCGACCCCTCCATCTCTGACATCGCCAATCCGACCCGCGGCGTTCGCGCTGAACGGCGGAGCTGTGTCCGACGATGAAATCGCTCGAGGTCGTGCCCTTTGAAGGATCCTGACGGGACCCCTTCATGGCACTCACAACGCAACTTTATCTCTCAATAGAAGTTTTTTGACGATGAACACATCGGAACAGGATCGCTGGTCACGCGTGAAGAGTCGGCTGCGCTCGAACGTAGGCGAAGACGTCTATACGAGCTGGTTCGCCCGTATGGATCTGGAAGGCGTGCAGGAGGAGAGCGTGCGGCTCTCGGTGCCGACGCGCTTCCTGAAGAGCTGGATTCAGGCGCATTATGCCGAGCGCGTACTGTCGTGCTGGCAGGCCGAGGCGCCGGAAGTGCATCGCATCGATCTCACCGTTCGCTCCGCGGTACGCCCGGTCGTGCAGCAGAAGGAGACGCCTGCGCCGGTCGAAACACGCCGCGCGCCCGCGCCGGAACTGCGCTCGACGGCGACTGCGCCGGTCTCCGCAAATCATGACGCGCTCGGCGGCTCGCCGCTCGATCCGCGCCTGACCTTTGCAAGCTTCGTCGTCGGCCGCTCCAACACGCTGGCGCATGCGGCGGCACGTCAGGTCGCCGAAGGGCGTCGCGGCGATCCCGTCATGTTCAACCCGCTCTACATCCATGCGGGCGTTGGCCTCGGCAAGACGCATCTGCTCCAGGCCGTGACCTGGGCCGGCAATTCCGGCAACGAGCGCAAGGTGCTGTATCTCACGGCTGAAAAATTCATGTACGGCTTCGTCGCTGCGCTGAAGACGCAGACGGCGCTCGCCTTCAAGGAAGCGCTGCGCGGCATCGACGTGCTCGTGATCGACGACCTCC
Source organism: Bradyrhizobium sp. 61 (assembly GCF_023073075.1). Classification (NCBI taxonomy): domain Bacteria; kingdom Pseudomonadati; phylum Pseudomonadota; class Alphaproteobacteria; order Hyphomicrobiales; family Nitrobacteraceae; genus Bradyrhizobium; species Bradyrhizobium sp. 61. The sequence continues at coordinate 17,871 of NZ_JADPIU010000082.1, forward strand.
AGTTCCTCCAGGGCAAGTCGACCCAAGCCGAATTCTGTCACACGCTGAACGCGCTGATCGATGCCGGCCGCCAGGTCGTGATCGCGGCCGACCGTCCGCCGTCCGACCTCGAAAGCCTCGACGATCGCGTGCGCTCGCGCCTCGCCGGCGGTCTCGTGGTCGAGATGGGCTCGCTCGGCGAAGAACTGCGGCATGGCATCCTGAAGTCGCGCGTCGCGGCGGCCCGCGCCCATCACGCCACCTTCGACGTACCGGAGGAGGTGCTGCTCTATCTGGCGCGCACCATCACCCATAACGGCCGCGACCTCGAAGGCGCGATCAACCGGCTTCTCGCGCATTCGAAGCTGAACAACCAGCCGGTGACGCTGGAGATGGCCGAGCGCGAGGTGCGCGATCTGGTCCGGCCGCAGGAGCCGAAGCGGATCAAGATCGAGGACATCCAGCGCGTGGTGGCGCGACAGTATAATGTCAGCCGTTCCGACCTCCTGTCCTCGCGCCGCACCGCCAACGTGGTCCGTCCGCGCCAGGTGGCGATGTATCTCGCCAAGACGCTGACCCTGCGCTCGCTGCCCGAGATCGGCCGCCGCTTCGGCGGGCGCGACCACACCACGGTGCTGCACGCCGTGCGCAAGATCGAGGCGCTGGTCAACAAGGACACGGCGCTGTCCGAGGAAGTCGAGTCGCTGAAGCGCCAGCTTCAGGAATAAACGCCTAAGGCTCCTGCCATTCTCCCGCCGCCCCGGCCATGCCTGGGCGGCGGTGTTCGTTTGTCGGGACGGCCGCCCTCCTTTTGGGCTGTAAATCGTGGGGAACCACCCCGCAATCCCTTGAAACGGATGGCTTTCCGCGCCACCTTGCGCGACCCTGACGGCTTTGGTCATATCGGCTGGATGATCCGGCTTTTCGGGGTCTTCGATGCCGTGGCGCGCGTCCCGCCGCCCGGCTTTTCCAACGTTGTGTTTCCTTGGGGATCGGGCGAGTAGTGCAATGAAGGTTACGGTCGAACGCGCGCAACTCCTGAAATCGCTGGGTCATGTCCACCGCGTGGTCGAGCGCCGCAACACCATTCCGATCCTCGGCAACGTGCTGGTCCGCGCCGAGAACGCGAAATTGTCGCTGAAGGCGACCGACCTCGACCTCGAGGTGACGGAGACGCTCCCGGCCGAAACCGCGACCGCGGGCTCCACCACCGTGCCGGCGCACATGTTCTACGACATCGTGCGCAAGCTGCCTGATGGCTCGCAGATCGTGCTGGAGGCCGACGGCGACCGCGCCGTGCTGGCGATCCGCGCCGGCCGCTCGCGCTTCACGCTGCAGACCCTGCCGGAGAATGATTTCCCGGATCTTGCCGCCGGCGACATGTCGCACTCGTTCTCGCTCGCCGCCAAGGACGTCAAGCGGCTGATCGACCGCACCCAGTTCGCGATCTCGACCGAAGAGACGCGCTATTATCTCAACGGCATCTATCTCCACGCCGCGGGCACGGCCACGGCCGCCACCCTGCGCGGCGTTGCCACCGACGGCCACCGCCTCGCCCAGCTCGACCTGGTCCAGCCCAAGGGCGCCGACGGCATGCCCGGCGTGATCGTGCCGCGGAAAACCGTCGGCGAGGTGCAGCGCCTGATCGAGGACAACGAGGCCGAAGTCACGATCGAGCTGTCGCAGGCAAAGATCCGCTTCACCATCGGCAATGTGGTGCTGACCTCGAAGCTGATCGACGGCACCTTCCCCGACTATGGCCGCGTGATCCCGCAGGGCAACGACAAGGAACTCGTCGTCGACAAGAAGGATTTCGAGAACGCGGTCGACCGCGTCTCCACCATCTCCAGCGAGCGCGGCCGGGCCGTGAAGCTCTCGCTGTCGCCGGGCAAGCTGGTGCTGTCAGTCACCAACCCTGATTCCGGCAGCGCGACCGAAGAGCTCGAAGTCGAATACGCCTCCGACGCCCTCGATATCGGCTTCAACTCGCGCTACCTCCTCGACATCGCCGCCCAGATCGAAGGCGACGTCGCCACGCTGAAGCTCGCCGACCCCGGCTCGCCGACGCTGGTGCAGGACAAGGACGACAAGAGCGCGCTTTACGTGCTGATGCCGATGCGGGTGTGAGGGACGTGTTCCCTCGCCAGCGCACACTGCCGTTAGACCCAAGCGCGATGCACGTTACTGCGCCCTCTCCCCTTGTGGGAGAGGGCTGCACCGGTGTTTGACGCAAACTCACTTGGGTGAGGGGTTGGTGCCACGAGACCCGTCCCATCGACCGACTTCCCCGCCTCTCCGCCAATTTGCAAGGAAGATGAGGCACGAGCCGACTGACGCCGAAAGGGCAATGTGGCGCTTGCTGAGGGATCGTCGGCTCTCCACATTCAAGTTTCGCCGACAGGAGCCGTTCAAGAACTACATTCTCGACTTTGTCTGTTTCGAGAAAAGACTCGTGATCGAGATTGACGGAAGCCAACATGCCGAATCAGAAAGCGACGCAGCTCGTGACGCGGCCTTGTCCGCCGAAGGTTTCGCCATAGCGCGCTACTGGAACAATGACGTGCTGCAGCAACCCACTTCTGTGTTGGAAGACATCCTTGCAAAGCTTGCCGGGCGGTAAGATACCCCTCACCCGTCGCCTCACTTCGTGAGGCGCCACCCTCCCCCACAAGGGGGGAGGGGAAGAATCGCGTCCATGACGAAGAACTGATGACCCCCTCCCGCATTCAACGCCTGACGCTGACGCATTTTCGCAATTACCGGGCGGCGGGGCTCGAGACGGCGGCTGACATGGTGGCGCTGGTCGGGCCGAACGGGGCCGGCAAGACCAATTGCATCGAGGCGATCTCGTTCCTGTCGCCAGGCCGCGGCTTGCGGCGCGCCACACTGGAAGATGTCGCCGACAACCAGGGCGACGGCTCCTGGGCCGTGTCCGCGCAGGTCGAGGGCGCGCTGGGGCTCGCCACGCTCGGCACCGGCATCGACGCGCCACGCGCGGACGCCGCAGTCAGCCGGCGCTGCCGCATCGACCGCGAGCCGGTCAATTCGGCCACCGCCTTCGGCGACCATATCCGCATGGTGTGGCTGACGCCGGCGATGGACGGGCTGTTCATGGGCGCGGCCTCCGAGCGGCGGCGCTTCTTCGACCGCCTGGTGCTGGCCATCGACAGCGAGCATTCCAGCCGCATCTCCGCGCTCGAACGCTCCCTGCGCTCGCGCAACCGCCTGCTCGAGACGCGCAATTACGACGACCATTGGTGTGATGCGATCGAGCGCGAGACCGCAGAGCTTGCGGTCGCGGTCGCCGCAACGCGCGGCCAGACCGCAGCGCGGCTGACCGGCATGCTCAACGCCCGCGCGCAGGCATCCGCCTTTCCGTCCGCGCAAATCGCGCTGGATGGCTGGATGGAGAACGCGCTGCTCAACGAGACCGCGACGTCGGTCGAGGACCGCTACCGCCAGATCCTGCGCGACAACCGCCCGCGCGATGCCATCGCCGGCCGCACCACCGACGGCCCGCACCTCACCGATCTCCAGGTGATCTATGCGCCGAAAAGCATGCCGGCGCGCGATGCCTCGACCGGCGAGCAGAAGGCGCTGCTGATTGGCCTCGTGCTGGCGCATGCGAGCCTGGTCGCTGAGATGACCGGCATCGTGCCGCTGCTGCTGCTCGACGAGGTCGTCGCGCATCTCGATCCGAACCGGCGCGCGGCGCTGTTCGAGGAGCTGCGCAAGCTCGGCGCGCAGGTGTGGCTGACCGGCGCCGACCCCGCCGCCTTCGCCGACATTGGCGCAGGCGGCGACGTCTTTGACGTCGAGAGCGGACGTGTCTCTGCCCGGCGCTAGACCGCGCCGTTGAACCCGGCCGTTTGCAATCGCGACTAGCCTTTGAGGCCGCGGCGATGCCTGTCACGGCCTTCGCCAGCGCGCAAATGACATCACGCGCGAAAACCCTGGAGAATGAGATGCGGACGGTAAGGACCGGGGCGCGAGTCCCGGCTCAATGGCTGGCCTTTGCGTGCGGCCTGCTCTTGCTCGCGGTCTGCATGCTCGCAGCAAGCGCCAGCGCCTGGGTGCCGCATCTGTCGCCGCTGTTCGCGTCGGCGCTCACGCCGGACCCCGCTGCCAAGCTGCCCGCGCCGACCCGTTACAGCTACCGAGGAACGCACACCACCGTCGTCAAGGGCATTGAAACGCCGCTCCGCACAAGGCTGGAGGCCACCGTGCCCGCCGAGCTCAGCGACGTCCTCGCTTTCTACCGCACCGAGCTCAGCAAGCTCGGCTGGCAGGAGCAGCGCGATGGCGCGGTGGTCTCCGCCGATCACGTCCAGCTCGCCTTCGCCTCCCCGCTCGGACCTGGCATGCTGGCGCTCGACCGCAAGGACGCCAGCACCGCCGTCAATCTCGTGCAGAAGAACGCATCTGTCGCGGCCAATGCGAACGTGATGCCCGAGCCCGGCCAGGCGAAGCTGGTGTTCTCCAATATCAGCGAAACGGAAGCCACGCTCACGATCAACGACCGGACCATCAAGCACGCCGCCGGCGCCTACGCGGTTTCGCTGGATCTGCAGCCCGGCAGATATTCCTACGAGGTGAGCGTGCCGGGCCATCCAGCCACGACGAACATCCTCAACTTCGCCGCCGGCGATACCTGGGAGCTTACGGTCGGGCGCGACGGAGAGGCATGGTCGCCGCTCCTGCTGTATTGAACCTCACGGGTTTCTGCCGCGACTTCTCGTCTGAGGCCGCGCCGACGGTGTCGCAGGCTGCAAATGCGCACGCCTGAGCCGTGCGCGATATCCTGGAGACGTGACGATGTCGATGATCCCGCGCGGGACCCAAGTCCCGGCACGATGGCAGCTGCTTGCCTGCGGCCTTGTCCTGATGGCGAGCTGCTCGATCGCGGCCGCCGCCGACGGAGGCATCGTCGACGTCCATGCGCTGCCGCAGCTCGAGGGCGCGGTGGAAGACACCTCGCGCCCCGATCCCTACCGCGTCGAATACCGCATACCGACGCCGGAAGCCGTGACGTCGCCGGCGGTGAAGAAACTCCTGAGCGCCGACGGCTGGGTGCCCTATGTGCGGCCGCTGGAGGAGAAGAGCACCACGCTGAACTTCAAGAAGGGACGGCTGGGCCTTTCGGTTCACTTCACGCAGGCCCTCGGCCGGCCCGATCAATCCGTGGTCTACTACACGACCGACCGGATCTACGGGAATGTGCCGTTTCCGGACGGCGCGAGCGACATCATGTTCGATGGGACCCGGCCCTATCTCGGCTGCATCGCGCCCAGCGCGCTCGATGCGACGTCGGATTTCTACGCCAGCCAGATGGCCACGATCGGCTGGCAAAAACTCACGCCGGAAACCGCCGCGCGCTGGACGACCAGCCTGGATGAAGCCGTTCCCAACGGCCTGCGCGCCTTCTACGCGCACCCTGACAGCAAGGACACCGGCTTCTACCAGCAGAAGCCGGTCATGCTGACGCTGACGCGCCGCGACGACGGCCGTACCAATGTCGATATCCGCGTCGCGCCCTTCGCCCTGCCCAGCGAGCTCAAGGCCGATGACGATCTGGCCGGCCTGCCGCGGCCGAATCCGACCAAGACGGCCAGGGGCCTCGGCAGCGCAAGCTCCAACAAGCGCGAGATGTCGGCCGCCGCGATGGCCGAGCTGCCCGCCGTGCTGGCCTTCTATCACCGCGAGCTCGCCGCGCGCGGCTGGCAGGAAGATGGCAGCGCGCCGCTCGCGCCCGGCGACGAGGTCGCGATCAAGATCTCCAACGCCGAGGAAACCGGCGTGCTGCGGCTCGGCCGCAAATACGATTTCACCATGGTCAGCCTGACCGCGCAGGTGAAGGACTCCGCGCTTGCCGCCCGCGCCAAGGCGAAGAAGGAGGCCGACGACAAGTTCTTCAGCGATGCCGCAGCAGCCGCACAGAAGATGATCGCCGCCGACGAGGCGCGGCGCAAGGTGCAGGCCGCCGGACTCTCCGATGCGCCGCTCAATGCGCTCGCCGACAGCAAGACACCGGTGCCGCTGCCCGAGACCGCCGAAGGCGTGACGTTCGAAGGCGGCGACGGCCGGCTCGAATTCTCTTCCACGTCGAGCGTGAAGGCGCTCGGCAGCTTCTACCGCGCATCGCTGAAGAACGCGGGCTGGAAAGAGCAACCCTCCGTCATCAACCAGCCCAACATGGCGGTGATGGAATTCTCCAAGGCCGGCAAATCGATCTCGATGACCGTGATGCAGATGGGCCCCAAGGTGAATGTCAGCGCCACCGGATCGGGCCTCATGGTGGCTGCGGCGAAGCCGGTTGAGGCCAAATCGGCAGAAGCAAAGCCGATCCAAGCCAAATCGACCGAGCCGCTGAAGCCCGATCCCGATTCCGCCCTGCCGGTGCCGACGCAGCGCAGCTCAAGCGGGATCAGCTCGACGAAATTCCCCGGAAGCGACCAGTCGTTCCGCAAGGAGCTTGAAGCCAGCATTCCGGCTGAGCTCTCAGATGTCCTCGCCTTCTATCGCGCAGAGCTCACCAAGCGCGGCTGGCAGGAAAAGACTGACGGCGCAACGGTCACCGCCGATCGAGCGGAGCTGGCGTTCACCTCGCCGGAAGGTCCGGCCATGCTGAAGCTCGGCCGCGCCAGGGAGGAGACAACGGTCAGCCTGGTGCAGCGGAATCCGCAGGCCGCGGCCAAGGCCGACATCATGCCCAAGGCGGGCCAGGCCAGGCTGATGCTCGGCAACATCGGGCCGAAGGAGGCGTCGCTGACGATCAACAAGCAGACCATCAAGATCGCGGCCGGCGCCGGCGGCCCGCAATCACCGAAGGGCCCGATGCTCGACCTGCCGCCCGGCAAGTACCAGTACGCGCTGCGTATGCCCGGTCAGCCCGCCCGCACCGACACCCTCACCGTTGCCGCCGGCGATGCCTGGGGCCTCCTGGTGGGGCCAAGCGGCGACGTGCTTCCGCTGCAAATGTATTGAGGTGCGACGAAGCAGGTGCGCCCACGCGCAGCCGGCGTTTCGGACCCGTGGGCGGAAAGTTGATCTAGATCAACGGAGCGTTGCGGCATCGCGTCCCGAATAGGCGTCAACAGGGTTCTGACGTCTCCAAGAGGGAGCTTCCAATGACGCGTACCCGTCACGTTGACGATAGCTCAAAGCCAGAAAGCCGCTTACTAAACCACCGCAACTTGCTGCTTTGCGGCACCGCACTGACCGTCGCTTTTATGCTGTGCGCGCTGGAGACGACCAGCCTCGCGCAGCAAACCACCGGCACGCCGGGTTCGCCGAGCGCCACGACAACCATCGATGGCAAGCAGCTTCCACCTGAACCTCCGAAGTTCGAAGGCGTGATCAAGGAAGATGCCACGGACTCCAAGCCATACTGGCCACCGTCCGTTGTGCCGCCCAAAGGCGCGCCGAACGTGCTGCTGATCATGACCGACGACCAGGGTTATGGCGTGACCGGCACCTTCGGTGGGGTGGTCCCGACCCCGAACATGGATCGCATCGCCAAGGCGGGCCTGCGTTACACGCAGTTTCACTCGACAGCGCTCTGCTCGCCGACGCGGGCAGCGCTGATCACCGGCCGCAACCACCACTCGGTCGGGTTTGGCGTGATCGGTGAAATGTCCACCGGCTATCCGGGCTACGATTCCGTCATCGGCCAGGAAAGTGCGACGATCGGGACCATTCTGCGGGATAACGGATTTGCCACCTCGTGGTTCGGCAAAAACCATAACACCCCAACCTATCTGTACAGCTCGGCCGGGCCGTTCGACCAATGGCCGGTCGGAATGGGATTCGAATATTTCTACGGCTTCATGGGCGGCGAGACCGACCAGTGGACGCCTTACCTTTTCCGCAACACGAGCCAGGTTTTTCCATGGGTCGGCAAGACCGGCTACAACCTCATCACCGACATGGCGGATGACGCCATCAACTACATGAACGGACTGAACGCGGCGGCGCCCGAGAAGCCGTTCTTCGTCTACTACGTGCCCGGCGGCACCCATTCGCCACATCAGCCGAAGAAGGAATGGAGCGAGAAGTTCAAGGGCAAGTTCGACATGGGTTGGGAGAAGCTGCGCGAGCAGATCTTCGCCAACCAGAAGAAGCTCGGGGTTATCCCGGCGAACACCCAGCTCACCGCCTGGCCGGATACGCTGCCGAAGTGGGACTCGCTCTCGTTCATCCAGAAGAAATTGTACGCGCGCGAAGCCGAGGTGTTTGCCGGCTATGCGGCCTATACCGACTACGAAATCGGCCGCGTCATCCAGGCGGTCGAGGACATGGGCAAACTCGACAACACCCTGATCATCTACATCAGCGGCGACAATGGCACCAGCGCCGAAGGCACGCTCGAGGGCACGCCGAACCAGATGACCGCCTACAACGGCATTCTGAAACTGCCCGAAACCGAACTGATGCTCCATTACGAGGATTGGGGCTCCGACAAGACCTACCCGCATATGTCGGTGGCGTGGTCGTGGGCCTTCGATACCCCGTTCAAATGGACCAAGCAGGTGGCATCGCACTTCGGCGGCACCCGGCAAGGCATGGCCATCTCATGGCCCGGCCACATCAAGGACGTCGGCGGCATCCGCAGCCAATTCCATCACATGATCGACATCGTGCCGACGATTCTTGAAGCCACCGGCATTCAAGCTCCCGACACCGTCAATGGCATCAAGCAAAGGCCCATCGAGGGCGTCAGCATGGCCTATACGTTCGACCAAGCTAACGCCAACGCGCCGTCAAAGCGCGACACGCAGTATTTCGAGATGTTCGCGAACCGCGGCATCTATCACGATGGTTGGTATGCATGTACGACGCCGCCTGCGCCTCCCTGGCTTCTGGGCACCGCCAAGCTGCCGGGGATCAATGAATACAAGTGGGAGCTTTACAACATCGCCGAGGATTACTCGCAGGCCAATGACCTCGCAGCCAAGAATCCCGACAAGCTCAAGGAGTTGCAAGCGTTGTTCCTGTCGGAGGCGGCGAAATACCAGGTCTTTCCGCTGGACAACTCGGTCCTGCCCCGCATTGTGACACCGCGCCCAAGCGCGACCGCCGGACGAACCGTTTTCACATATTCTGGTGAGAACGCTGGCATCCCTGACGCCAACGCTCCGAGCCTTCTCAATAAGGATTACACGATCACGGCCGAGGTTACCGTTCCTAAGGGCGGCGCGGAAGGAATGATCGCAACTCTAGGCGGTCGCTTTGGCGGATACGCCCTCTACCTGCTCAAAGGCAAGCCGGTCTTCGTATACAACTTGCTCGATCTAGAACGGTACCGCTGGGAAGGCGGCATTGGCGGTCGCGACCTGTTTACCGATGCGCTCAAGCCGGGCAAGCACACCATTGTATTCGACTTCAAGTACAACGGACCCGGCCCGGGCAAGGGTGGCACCGGTGTACTGACGGCCGATGGCAAGCTGGTGGCCGCAAAGACGATCCCGCACACGATTCCGTTTCTTATGGCCATCGACGAAACGTTTGACATCGGCAGCGACACCCGCACGACGGTGGACGACAGCTATAAGCTGCCCTTCCGTTTCACCGGCAAGATCGACAAGCTGACCTTCAAGCTTGGCGCGACGCAGATGACGGAGGATGAGCAAAAGGTCATTCGACACGCACTCGAAAGAGCGAGGGACTGAGCGCGACAAGTCGTGGCGATTCAAGTCGGCCCCAACGCCACGACTCATCCTTCTTCGCTAGGAAATCGTTCGGCGGGATCCGCTTCGAAAGCCTGCGCGAAATATCATCGCGTATAGAAGGGAGTGCCGGCAGTGGATCCTTCATTTGGCGCGCTGGATGCGTTGCCGGTGCCGGCGGCCCGCAATCGCCGAAAGGCCCGATGCTGGATCTACCGCCCGGCAAGTACCAGTACGCGCTGCGCCTGCCCGGGCAGCCCACTCGCAACGAGACCCTGACCGTAGCCGCCGGCGACGCCTGGGGCCTCCTCGTGGGCCCAAGCGGCGACGTGCTGCCGCTCCAGATGTATTGATCCCGCCGCCTGTGCCTGTAACGGCCAGGTTGAACCTGTCCGGTTGGTGGGGCGACTAGTCGTCCGAAGGCGGCGGCGACTGTGTCGCAGCCGCTGCATCGCGCGAAAACTACAACGCGCGACATCCCTGGAGAGCGGCATGACGACGGTGAGGCGCAGAACGAAGGTCCCGGCACGATGGCGGCTGTTCGCGTGCGGCCTCGCTCTTCTCGCGGGCGGCCTGGTCGCCGCAGGCGCCGGCGGATGGCTGCCGCACCCGTCACCGCAAACTTCGGCCGCACTCACACCGGCGGATCCAGACGCCGAGATGCCGGTGCCGAAGCAACACAACGTCTCCAGCTCCAACACGACCCATGTGACCGGCATCGAAATCCCGCTGCGGGTCGGGCTCGAAGCCCATGTGCCGGCCCAGCTCAGCGATGTGCTCGCCTTCTACCGCACGGAGCTCGCAAAGCGCGGCTGGGAGGAAAGGCCTGAGGGCACTGTGGTTGCCGCCGATCACGCTCAGCTCGCCTTTGTCTCCCCGAAGGGGCCGGCCACCCTGAAGCTCGGCCGCGCGAAGGACGAGACCACAGTCGACCTGGTGCAACGGAATACGGAGGCCGTGGCCAAGGCCAATTTCCTGCCGATAGCAGGACAAGCAAGGCTGATATTTGGCTATCTCGTGCCGGACGTGGCTTCGCTCACGATCAACGATCAGACCATCCAGATCGCGGGCGGCGTCAATCACCCGCAAATGCTGGATCTGCCGCCCGGTACGTATTCCTACAAGCTGGTCGTGTCGGGCTATCCGGTGCGTACCGATACCATCACCGTGGCCTCAGGCGAGGCCTGGTCCCTCAGCTTGGGCGACGACGACAAGAAGCCGGATCAGATCTACTGAACCCAGTGGCCTGTTCATAGGCGCCACGGCGCCTGGGAACGCGCTTCTCCGCCCCGCAAAATCCACCCCTTCAAGAGCCAAAAACAGGGCCTCGAATCGCCCTTTTCGCAAGCCCCAGAATCGGCCTTCGAGAGCCTTGAAAACCGGCAAAAAATCCCTATTTCGTCAAAGGGTTGCCGGAGGATACTTTGCGCTAGGCGCAAGCGGTCTTTCATGGCACAAATAGCCTGCAAATCAGCGCCTTTTGCGCGGCTGATTCGGGCGACATCTCGAAGGCCTCTCATGACAGAACCTGCTCGGCAGACGCCTGCCGAAAACGAGCCCTCAAATCCAAGCGATTACGGGGCGGAATCGATCCGCGTGCTCAAGGGTCTCGACGCCGTCCGCAAGCGCCCGGGCATGTATATCGGCGACACCGACGACGGCTCCGGCCTGCACCACATGGTCTACGAGGTCGTCGACAACGCGATCGACGAGGCGCTCGCGGGCCACGCCACGCGCGTCGACGTCGTGCTCAATGCCGACAATTCCGTCACGGTGCGCGACGACGGCCGCGGCATTCCCGTCGACATCCACAAGGGCGAAGGCATCTCCGCGGCCGAGGTCATCATGACCCAGCTCCATGCCGGCGGAAAGTTCGACCAGAATTCCTACAAGGTCTCCGGCGGCCTGCACGGCGTCGGCGTCTCCGTCGTCAACGCGCTGTCGAGCAAGCTCGGCTTGCGCATCTGGCGCGACAACAAGGAGCACTACATCGAGTTCGCCCATGGCGATGCGGTCGCACCGCTGGTGGTGGTCGGCGACGCGCCGGGCAAGCGCGGCACCGAGGTGACGTTCCAGGCCTCGACGGAAACCTTCAAAAACATCGAATATGATTTCGCGACGCTGGAGCACCGGCTGCGCGAGCTCGCCTTCCTCAATTCCGGCGTCAACATCGCCCTCTCCGACATGCGCCACGCGGTCGAGAAGCGCGAGGAGATGCACTATTCCGGCGGCGTCGAGGAATTCGTCAAATATCTCGACCGCAACAAGAAGGCGATCGTGCCGGCGCCGATCATGGTGCGCGCGGAGGCCAACGGCATCGGCGTCGAGGCCGCACTGTGGTGGAACGACAGCTACCACGAGAACGTGCTGTGCTTCACCAACAACATCCCGCAGCGAGACGGCGGCACCCATCTGGCCGGGTTCCGCGGCGCGCTGACGCGCCAGGTCAACGGCTATGCCGAGGCCAACGCCAAGAAGGAAAAGATCGCGCTGACCGGCGACGACTGCCGTGAAGGCCTCACCGCCGTTCTCTCGGTGAAGGTGCCCGATCCGAAATTCTCGTCGCAGACCAAGGACAAGCTGGTGTCCTCGGAAGTGCGTCCCGTGGTCGAGAACGTCCTCAACGAGGCGCTCCAGGCCTGGTTCGAGGAGCATCCCTCGGAAGCCAAGATGATCGTCGGCAAGGTGATCCAGGCCGCCGCGGCGCGTGAAGCCGCACGAAAGGCGCGCGAGCTGACGCGCAAGAGCCCGCTGTCGGTCTCCTCGCTGCCCGGCAAGCTCGCCGACTGCCAGGAAAAGGATCCGGCGAAGTCCGAACTCTTCATCGTCGAGGGCGACTCGGCAGGCGGCAGCGCCAAGCAGGGCCGCAACCGCGAATTCCAGGCGGTACTGCCGCTGCGCGGCAAGATCCTCAACGTCGAGCGCGTCCGCCCCGACAAGATGCTGGGCAGCGAGCAGATCGGTACGCTGATCACCGCGCTCGGCACCGGCATCAGCGACGAATTCTCGATCGAGAAGCTGCGCTATCACAAGATCATCGTGATGACGGACGCCGACGTCGACGGCGCCCACATCCGCACGCTGCTGCTGACCTTCTTCTACCGGCAGATGCGCGACATCATCGACGGCGGCTACCTCTATATCGCACAGCCGCCGCTCTATAAGGTCAGCCGCGGCAAGTCCGAGCAGTATCTGAAGGACGAGCGGGCGCTCGAGGATTATCTGATCGACACAGGCCTCGACGACTGCGTCTTCATTCCCGGCGTCGGCGGTGATCGCACCGGCCGCGATTTGCGCTCGCTGGTCGACGACGCCCGCACCGTCCGCAGCGTCCTGCGCAATCTGCACAGCCGCTACAATCGCAAGGTGATCGAGCAGGCCGCGATCACCGGCGTGCTCAACAAGGCGATCTACGGCGATCCCGAGAAAGCCGCCGCAGCGGCACAATACATCGCGGGACGGCTGGACAACCAGGCCGAGGAGGTCGAGCGCGGCTGGGTCGGCCAGTACGTGGAAGGCCAGGGCTTCCAGTTCGAGCGCACCGTGCGCGGCGTCAAGGAAGCCGCCGTCATCGACGCCGCCTTCCTGGGCTCGGTCGAAGCCCGCAAGCTCGACGAATACACCGTGAAGCTCCAGGACGTTTATGCCCGCCCTGGCAAGCTGCGGCGCAAGGACATCGAGCACATGGTCTACGGCCCGGTCGACCTGTTCGAAGCGGTCACCGACGCCGGCCGCAAGGGCATCACGCTGCAGCGCTACAAAGGTCTGGGCGAGATGAACCCGGAGCAGCTCTGGGAAACGACGCTGGACACCGATGCGCGCTCGCTGCTGCAGGTGAAGGTCAAGGAGGTCGACGAGGCCGACGACATCTTCACCAAGCTGATGGGCGACGTGGTCGAGCCGCGCCGCGACTTCATCCAGGAACACTCGCTGAGCGCGACGATCGATATCTGAGGCGCGGCGTAAGCCCGGATTGGCGAGCGCTCCCCTGCAGCCATCCTTCGAGACGCCCGCTTCGCGGGCTCCTCAGGATGAGGTCTGGCTTCGCGGCGCAGCTCTAAACCCTCATGGTGAGGAGCGCCGCTTGCGGCGCGTCTCGAACCACGAGGCCGAGCTGTCGCGGCGCTCGTGCGCCCCCCCTGAACCTCACCCCCCACCATCGCGACGAAGTGGCATGAACCCGTAAGGCCAATTCCGTCCGGGATGCGCCACGCATGACCAGCTCTGCGACCACCAGTTCCGCCCTCCCTTCCCGCCGTCTCGGCATCATCGGCAGCATTGTCGGCGTGCTGGCGCTGATGGCGGCTGTGTTGCCGCACTGGGTGGTGCCGATGGTGTTCCCGCCGCCCCCGGCGGACCAGGTCATCGTCGACACCGGCCATCGCATCAAGGACCGCGTGATCGCGCGCGTGAAGGGCGTGGAGTATCAGGCGCCGAAGGTCGAGAAATCGGCTGGGCGCAGCTGGAGCGAAACCGCTTCGGCCACCGCGATCTCGCTCGGTCTGCTCGCCATCCTGCTCTCGGTCCTCGCGCTGATCTTTCGGGAGGAGCGGCTTCTTGCTGCCGTGGCCGCCATCCTCGGCACCGGCGCCATCGCGATCGAGATTTCCTTCGTCATGATCGGCGCGCTGATCCTGATCGCGATCCTGTATGTGGTCGCGAATATCATCGGGCTGCTTTGATGGGTGGCCTGCCGCGCCACAAGCTCCGGACCTCATCCTGAGGAGCCCGCGATAGCGGGCGTCTCGAAGGATGGCTGCGGGCGAGATATCCGGGCCTTCATGGTTCGAGACGCGCGTTCCGCGCTCCTCACCATGAGGAGTTGGCAGCCTCCTCGGGGCCACCAACTGCGGCCGCCGCAATTGCTCCCGCGCTCAAATCTCTGTAGTTTCCGCCCGAAACAGCCCCACCCCCATTTAGACAGCGAGAACCCCGTGGCGCCCATCCAGTACATTGTCGAGGGCGGTCACCGGCTCTCGGGCTCGATCGAGCCGTCCGGCAACAAGAATTCGGCGCTGCCGATCATCGCCGCCGCCCTGCTCACCGAGCATCCGGTGACGCTGGAGAACGTGCCGCGGATCCGCGACACCGAGACGCTGGTCGAGCTGATCCGCTCGGTCGGCGCGGCGGCGGAATGGACCGCCCGCAACACGCTGCACATCCACGCCAAGAGCATCCGCGCCGCCGACCTCGACCCCGAGCTCTGCGTCCGCATCCGCGCCTCGATCCTGCTCGCCGGCCCCCTGCTCGCCCGCTGCGGCGAAGTGATGCTGCCGCCGCCCGGCGGCGACGTCATCGGCCGCCGTCGGCTGGACACCCATGTGCTCGCGCTCGAACAACTGGGCGCCAAGGTCACCGCCACCGACCGGCTCGAATTCCGCGCGGCAAAGCTCGCCGGTGCCGACGTGTTTCTGGACGAGCCGAGCGTCACCGCAACCGAGAACGCGCTGGTCGCGGCGGTCGCCGCCGACGGCATCACCCATTTGCGCAACGCGGCCTCCGAGCCGCATGTGCAGGACCTCGCCAATTTCCTGGTCGCGCTCGGCGCGCGAATCGAGGGCATCGGCACCAACACCATGATCGTGCATGGACCGGCGACGCTGGGCGCCACGACCTACCGGATCCAGCCCGACCATATCGAAGTCGGCTCGCTGATCGGGCTTGCGGCCGTCACACGCTCCCCGCTTCGCATCGTGCGCGCCGGCGTCGAGCATCTGCGTTCGATCCGCATGGGATTCGAGCGGCTCGGCATCGTCTGCCGCATCGAGGGTGACGATCTCATCGTGCCCTCGAATCAGACGCTGAAGATCCAGGACGATTTCGGCGGTCACGTGCCGAAGCTGGAAGATCAGCCCTGGCCGGCCTTCCCGGCCGATCTGATGTCGATCGCGATCGTCACCGCCACGCAGTGCGACGGCGTGATCCTGATGTTCGAGAAGATGTTCGAATCGCGGATGTTCTTCGTCGACAAGCTGATCGCCATGGGCGCGCGAATTGTTCTCTGTGATCCTCATCGCGCCATCATCGCCGGCCCCAGCCGCCTGCGTGGCGCATCGATGATCTCGCCCGACATCCGCGCCGGCATGGCGATGCTGCTCGCCGCGGTCTGCGCCGAGGGCACCTCCACGATCAACAACGCCGACCAGATCGAGCGCGGCTATGAGCGCATCGACGAACGCCTGAACGCGCTCGGCGCGAAGATCAGGCGCGTGCCTGAGAGGAAAGGCTGAGGGCTCCTCTTCCCTTCTTCCCTTGTGGGAGAAGGTGGCGCGAAGCGCCGGATGAGGGGTATGTCTCCGCGAATCCACTCTGATTTGAATTCGCGGAGACATACCCCTCACCCGTCTCGCCGCTGCGCGGCGAGCCACCCTCTCCCACAAGGGGAGAGGGTGAAGAAGCATCTCGCACTCGGGGCCATGTTTTCGACGTGCGGCTGTGCTATTGCAACCGCCATGCTCGACACCGTCCAGCCTCGTCCGCGGCCGCAAGCCGGCGTGCCGCAAAACCATCTCGCCGAAGAGTTCGTCGAGACGCTGCGGCTGGCCGTGCCGATGATGCTGACGCAGCTCGGGCAGATCGCGATGATCACGACCGATCTCGCGCTGATCGGACGGCTCGGCGAGGATGCGGTCGCGGCCGCCGCGCTGGCGCACACGGTCTATTTCGTCAGCTTCACCTTCGGGCTCGGATTGATGGCCGCGGTATCGCCGCTGGCCGCGCAGGCGTTCGGCGCCGGCGACGTCAAGCGCATCCGCCGCTCGCTGCGCGCCGGCCTGTGGGTCGCACTCCTGATCTCGCTGCCGATGATGGCCTCGCCGCTCTATGGCGAGCGCATCCTGCTGGCGCTCGGACAGGCGCCGCAATCGGCCGCGCTCGCGCAGCGCTATCTGAACGGGTTGGCCTGGGGCATCGCGCCGGCGCTCGGCTTCATCGCGTTGCGCAGCATGATGAGCGCGGTGAACCGGCCGCAGCCGCCGCTGTGGATCACCGTTGCAGCGATCCCCGCCAACGCGGCGCTGGTCTATTGCCTGATCCACGGCCTGTTCGGCCTGCCGGAGCTCGGCCTGTTCGGCGCGGGGCTCGCGACCACGCTCGTCAATCTCGGCACCTTCCTCGCCGTGCTCGCCATCGCCGCATGGCGAAAGCCGTTCGCGGCCTACCGCCCGCTCGCCCATTTGTGGCGGATCGACTGGCCCCTGATGCGCCAGCTCATCGCGGTCGGCGCACCGATCTCGTTTTCCCTGCTGCTGGAATATGGCCTGTTCTCGTCCGCCGCGCTGCTGATGGGATTGATTTCGACCACGGCCCTTGCCGCGCACCAGATCGCGCTCCAGGTCACGGCCGTGCTGTTCATGGTCCCACTTGGCATCGGCATGGCGGCGACGGTCCGCGTCGGCCATGCTTTCGGCCGCGATGACCCGGCCGCGGTGAGGCGCGCGGGCCTCGTCGCGGCGGTGCTTGGCGTAGCGCTGGTCTCGGCCCTGACCGTTGCCATCATCCTCGGCCGCTATGAGCTCGGACGGCTGTTCTTCGGGAGCAGCGAGGCCAGCGCGGCAACCGTCGAGCTGACCGCGACCCTGCTGCTGGTCGGCGCGACCTTCTTCATCGCCGACGGCCTCCAGACCATCATGGCCGGCGCGCTGCGCGGCATCAACGATACCAGGATGACGTTGCTGTTCGCGGCGATCGGCTATTGGTGCGTCGCCTTTCCCATCGCCTGGGTGCTGGCCTTCAATGCCGGGCTCGGCGCGGTCGGCGTCTGGATCGGGTTCTCGACCGGCACGTTCGTCTATGCCGGCCTCCTGATCTTGCGCTTCCGCATGCTGACGCGCAGACTGGCGGGATGATCGGGATCATGGAGCCGGTGCAATGACCCTGTCCGTCGATCTCTTCTACTCCTACCGCAGTCCTTTCAGCTATCTGGCGCTGCCGAAGACGCTCAAGCTCGTCGAAGAGTACGATCTCGCGGTGAATTTGCGGCCGGTCTATCCGCTCGCCGTCCGCGTGCCCGGCTTCTTCAAGAAGGCCAGTCCGAACTTCATTCGCTATGTGGTGCTCGACAGCACGCGCGTGGCGCAGCACGAGGGCATCCCGTTCCGCTTTCCGAGACCCGATCCGATCGTGCAGGACAAGACGACGTTCGATGTTGCGGCCGAGCAGCCCTACATCCACCGCCTGACCCGGCTGGGCGCGATGGCGCAGCTCGAAGGCCGCTCGCTCGCATTCACCGATGCGATCGCGCGCGTGCTGTGGGACGGCTCGGTGGCGGGCTGGAACGAAGGCGATCACCTCGCGCGCGCCACTGAAGCGGCCGGCTTCGATCTCGCCGCGATGGATGAAGCGATCAGTGCCGACCCCGATCGCTACGAGCGGGTGATCACCGAGAACGAGAAGGACCATGCCGCCTCCGGTCATTGGGGCGTGCCGACCTTCGTGTTCGAGAACGAGCCGTTCTTCGGCCAGGACCGCATCGACCTGCTGGTCTGGCGCATGGTGGATAAGGGCCTGAAAAGGCGCTGATCGTTGTTTTAGACGCGTTTTCTTCACGCGAACCGGTATCCACTTCGCTCGAAAACGCTCTTGCCTGCCGGCATGAACCGGTTTCCCTGAAACTGCGACTGAGACGTGGCGCCCCGATCCCGGCGGCGCGTTCGGAGGGTCGCATGTATCTGGCAAAGTTCTTCCACCGCGCGCCCGGCGATGACGATCGCGAATTGATGCTGGTCCCGGGCAGTGATCCCATGGTGATCGGCGTTCACATGAACTGGAAGGGCGATCCCGACGCGAACGAATTCCTGCGCAAGGAATTTCCTGATATCGCCGGCGCCGCAGCGGCTTTCCGTCGCCATGTCGCCAAGCTGGTCGCGGCCGGCTATGTCGAGACGGACCATACCAACTACACGCTGCGCGACCTCGGGCCCAATCCGCGAGCCAAGCCGGACTGGCAGAAGGGGCTCGATGAGCTGATGATCCTGGCGCTCAGCGCGCCGATGGCCGAGCAGGCCGCGCAGCTCGACGCGCTCAAGGGCACGCCGGCCGAACATGAGCCGTTGTATCTCTGGCACGCCGCTCGCCGCGGCAAGGTCGCCGGTGAAGATCTCGCACAGGCGGTGCGCTTTGCCGAACAGGCGCGCGATACGCTCGTTGCGCGGCGCGCTGCCGGGCAGCCGCATTATGCGTGGTCCATCTATGAGAACGACCTCGAGGGGCGCATCCTGGAATTGTTGAGCGACGTCTATCTTCAGGCCGACAATCCCGAGGCATCACTGAAGACGATCGAGCATCTTTGCAAGACCGCCCCGAACCACACGCGCATCCTCAAGCGCGCCGAGCTGCTCTGCGGCTATTTTCCCGAGCGGCGCGAAGAAGCCTTTGACGACGCCTTTCAATGGTCGCGGTTCGGCGGCTATGAGGACATCATGGCGTTTCCGGGCTATGAGGACTACGAGGCCCAGCGCAAGGCGGGAACATCAAGCAAAGGCTGGCGCTGGAAACCCGGTACGCCGGCGAGCGAAGCGGACGTGAGCAAAGCGGAGCAGGCGCTCGGCGTCCGGCTCTCCGATGACTACCGCAATTTCCTGCTGACGCGCGGCGAGACCGAATTGCTGGTGCGGCTGCCTGAATCATCCTCCGAGCTTCGCTTCTATGCGCCTGATGAACTCGCCACGCAGCTTCGCAATGTCCTGGACTTCATTGCCCATTCCGAGGACGAGCTCGAAGAGGCCTGCGCCTATTTCCGTCAGGAATACGGCGTCTCGCTGAAACATCTGGTGCCGGTTGCCGAGCCGTCGCAGCTCAGCCGCTGCCTGCTGCTCCATGTCGAGCCCGGCGAACGCTATGGCCAGTGCTTTCAATGGGACCATGACGGCGCGTGGGAGCTGGAGCAGCAGCAGCCGGGTTTTGACGTCGCGCTGAAGACGCTGACCGATGGCATCGAGCGGCGCGACGCAACGCAACTCGCGTTCTTCGATCTGTAACGCGACTCACTCCGCCACGCGCGCGGACTTGTCGGTCGAGGCTTCCGACCATTCGCCGACGACGCGATCGAGATCGCAGAGGTTCTGGTGCATCTGCTCCAGCGAGAAGCCGATCGCGAAGAAGCGCTCGGCGGTGTCGCCGGGCTGGCCACGGATCAGGCCGTCATGACGGACGGCGGTAACGGCCTCGGCATAATGCTGGAGCGCGACGTGGACGGGATGGATCGCCGGCGCGCCGGCGCCCTCGCGCAAGGCAGCCGCGGCGGAGCGAAGGAATCGCGCGATCACGGTCGAGACTTCCGTCAGCGGGGCTGCGAGCCGCATCTGCACCTCGGCCGGCAGCGGCACCACCGTGGCACGGCCGATCATCACGACGTCATGGCGCAGCCGCAGCACGGTACGCAGCAGCGGGCCGGTGTCGGGCCCGCTCGACAGTCGCGCGGAGCGCTCACGCTCGGCTTCGGCGCCGATGGCATTCATGCCCACCATTGCCGTGCCGATGCCGTCCTGGATCCGGTGCAGCGCGTCGTTGTCGCGGCCGCGCGTGAGCCCCGCGAGCAGTTCGGTGAAGGCATCCGCGATCAGCTCAAGCAGCGTGGCCGCGCTGGCGCGGATCTGCCGCACGGCGCGCGACGGCAGCACCAGGAATGAGACCAGCAGGCCAGTGATGGCGCCGACCCCGACCTCGCTGACGCGGTCGATCGCCGACGCCATGGGATCGGAATGGTGCATGGTCGGAACCAGCAGCACGATGATCGCCGTCACCGTGGCGGCGTTGAGGCTTGGGTTGATCGCGGCCACGAAGGCGAGTGGCGCGACCGCCAGCACGAGCAGCCCCAACAGGCCCGCCTCGGTCGAATAAGGAATCAGGATCGCGATGGCGCCGCCATAGATGGCGCCGCCGATGGTGCCGAGCACGTAGTCGCGCGTCGCCTTCAACGAGCGGCCGACGCTCATCTGGGTCACGATCAGCGAGGTCAGGACCGCCCAGAGCGGCAGCAGCAGATGCAGCGCGGTGGCGATCGCATAGGCCGCCACCGCGGCCACCGTGACCCGGATCGCCAATCCGAGTTGCGTCCGCCGCGACCCGATCCGGTCGAACAGCTGTTTTGCAAATGCCATCGTCAGAAGTCCCGATCCTTTTGAAGCCAGGCAAAAGCATGGCTGATGCCCGCGGCCCCAAGGCCGCTTGAAAGGCCAAATCAGCCCGCCTAACTTGCGCGCCAAAACGAGGAAACACGATGGCTCACGAAACCGCAACGCTCGCCGCCTATGTCGTCAATCTTACATACCAGGATATTCCGGTGGAGGTGCTGGATCGCGCCAAGGTGCTGACGCTGGACTTCCTCGGCAGCGCCATCCGGGCCCGCAGCGAGGCGGAATCCACCCCCTCGATCCTGAAGATGCTGGAAGCGCTCGCGCTCGACACCAAGGGTGAGTCCACCGTGTTCGGCGACAGCAAGACCTGGACGCCGGCGGTCGCCGCCCTCCTCAACGGCGCGCTCGGCCATTCCCTCGACTTCGACGATACCCACGCCGATTCCTCGCTGCATCCGAGCGCGCCGGTGGTTCCGGCCGCCTTCGCCGTCGGCGAGATGGTCGGCGCCTCGGGCCGCGACGTGCTGACCGCGATCGTGGCGGGCTATGAGGTCTGCTGCCGGCTCGGCAACGCGCTCGACCCGACCTCGCATTACGCGCGCGGCTTCCATCCAACCGCGACCGCCGG
Source organism: Bradyrhizobium sp. 61 (assembly GCF_023073075.1). Classification (NCBI taxonomy): domain Bacteria; kingdom Pseudomonadati; phylum Pseudomonadota; class Alphaproteobacteria; order Hyphomicrobiales; family Nitrobacteraceae; genus Bradyrhizobium; species Bradyrhizobium sp. 61. The sequence continues at coordinate 39,218 of NZ_JADPIU010000082.1, forward strand.
CACCTATGGCGCGGCGGCCGCCGCCGGCAAATTGTTCGGCCTGTCCGAGCAGCAGATCATCGCCGCGTTCGGCGTCTCCGGCAGCCAAGCCGCGGGCTCGCTGCAATTTCTCGTCAACGGCGCCTGGAACAAGCGCTACCAGGTCGGCGCCGCCGCGATGAATGGCGTGATCGCCGCGACGCTGGCGCGCAACGATTTCGTCGGCGCTACTGAATCGGTCGAGGGCAAGCACGGCCTGCTCGCCGGCTATACCGACGATGCGCATCCCGACAAGGCGGTGGCCGATCTCGGCAAGACCTACGAGACCATGAAGATCGGCGTCAAACCATATCCGAGCTGCCGCTACACCCACGCCGCGATCGACGCGCTGATCGCGATGCGGCGCGAGCACAATCTGACGCCGGACCAGGTCAAGCGCGTCGAGATCGGTTTGCACCGGAACGGCATCACCTTGACCGGCGATGCCGCGACCAAGCGTCATCCGACCTCGATCGTCGGCGGCCAGTTCTCGATGTTCTTCACCGGCGCGCTCGCGCTCGACCAGGGCTCGTTCGGTTGGGATGATTACAACCGCCTGGGCGACGCCGCCATCGACGCGCTCGCCGACAAATTCGACGTGGTGCAGGACGACCGGCTCGAGGTCGGCCGCACCCATCCGTTCGGTGCGCGCGTCAGCATCACCACGGACGATGGCGTGCATGAGCGGCTCTATGCCGATCCTTCCGGAGAGCCGAATTCTTTCCCCGATGCGCAGGCGATGCAGCAGAAGTTTCTGACGCTGGCGCGCCCGGTGCTGAACGCGCGCGCGGAGAAGTTTGCCGACGCGATCATGACGCTGGAGCGGTTCGACCGCGTGGCGAAGGCCACGGAGCTGGGGAGGTAGGAGCTGCTTACCCTCCCCTGGAGGGGGAGGGTCGGCTCATATTGAGCGCAGCGAAATATGAGACGGGGTGGGGTGACGGTCCCTCCGCATCCAACAGTGCTCGAGTGGAGAGATCACCCCACCCCGCTCGCGCTGCGCGCGATCGACCCTCCCCCTCCAGGGGAGGGTAAGAAAGACGTCAATCCACCCCCGCCATTTTCCCCTTCTCGCGCGTGGCTGCCACGACATCCCGCACCAGATCGAACACGCCATCCGCTTCCGGCGGCCAGTTCGGCGAGCGGCCCAGCCGCACGATCACCAGACGCTCCGAGGGAATGATGATCGTGTACTGCCCGATCGTGCCCTTGGCGAAAAACGCATCGCGCGGCCAGCCGTGCTCCACGCGGAAATTCGCGCCAAAGCTGTCGCCCTGGTTGGTCCAGAAGCCGGCGCCGATGCCAACCCAGGCATTCGGCGTGGCTGACGCCGCGTAATTCACCCAGCCCTCGGGGAGGATCCGCTTGCCGCCGGCGACGCCGTCATTGAGATAGAGCTGACCGAAGCGCGCCCAGTCGCGCGCGGAGGCCAGCATCTCGCTCGACCCCTCGATCGTGCCGGCGCCGTCGAGCTGGAGCGTGACATGGCGCATGCCGAGCGGCGCGAACAATTCACGGCGCGCGAAGCGCAACGCGTCCGCGGGGTTGCCGCCGGCGGCGTTGCGGATCAGGTGCGCGAGCATGATGGTGTTGCCATCGTGATAATTCCACACCGTGCCCGGCGCGGTCGCAAGCGGCGTGCTCGCGGCATAGGCGGCCATGTCGTCCTCGATGAATTTCATGCGATTGACCGGTTCGAAAGCGGAGCCGAGCGAAGCCTGCAGCGAGCTGCCGAGCGCGAGGCCCGCGGTGTGCCGCAGCAGCTGGTCGACGGTGATGGCGTGGCGGGGATCGTCCGGATTTGTCCACGCGGCGACCGGCGCAGGCCCGTCGAGCTTGAGCTTGCCCTGGCGCACGAGAATGCCTGTTAGCGCCGAGATCACCGACTTCGTCATGGAGAAGCCGAGCAGGGGCGTCTCGGGCCCGACACCATCCGCATAACGCTCGGCGATGACGCGGCCTGACTTCATGACGACGATGGCGCGGGTGCGGCGGGTGGGCGGGTGCGCGGGTTCGGTGAAGGCGCGATCGAGTGCGGCCGATAGCTCCGGGCTTTGCGGCGGCACGATTGAAGGTCCCGCGATCTCGGGGAGCAATGCGGGCTGCTTGTCGTCGGCCGGCGGCGCGACGTCGGCGATATCAGCGCCGTGCTCGAGCGTACAGCCCAGCCCCTCGCGATAGACGGCATGGCTGCGGCCGAGGCCGAACAGCGTCACGGTGACGTCCTTGCGCACCCGGTCGATCCGGTAGTCCATCGCCCAGGTGATCAGGCCTGAGCCCGGCATCGCGTCGGTGGTCTCGGTGAAGGTGCGCTGCGGATCGAGGCCGGAGACAAATGTCTCGGCGCAGAGGATGTCGGCGAGGAAGCCGGTGGCGACCTGCGGCGCGTTGCGCGCGCGAGCCGCGCCGAATGCGAGGCCGATACAGGCGACGGTGGTGGTGAGGAGGATGATCTTGCGGCGGCGGGTCACGGGCTTTCTCCGGCTTCGGGGAACGTGCCGGGCAGGAAGCCGGAGCGGGCGGAGGAGTGCTCGCCGGATTTGGAAAATGGACTGGCTGAAACTGAACCGGGCTGGTCGATTCTGGAAATAACCAGTTATTTCAAATTCTTACCTTCGAGAAAACTGCCACCTGTCGGCGGTGCGCTCCCTCGCCCCGCTTGCGGGGAGAGGCGAAGAGCCCGTTACGCCGCACTCACCTTCAGCCGCCGGTATTCCGTCGGCGTCACGCCCGTGACCGCCTTGAAGGCCCGGTTGAAGGGACCGAGCGACTGGAAGCCGGCGTCCATCGCGATGGTGATGACGGGGACCTCGGCCTGCGCGGGATCGGCGAGCGCCGCCTTGGCTTCCTCGATCCGGTGGTTGTTCAGGAACACATTGAAATTGCGGTAGCCGAGCCGCTGGTTGATGAGCCGACGCAGCCTGTATTCGGGAATTTTCAGCCGGCCCGCCAGCACGCCGATGGTGATGTTCTCCTGGCGATAGATCCGCTCGTCCGCCATCAGCCGCATCAGGGCATCGATCAGCTTCTGGTCGGCGGCTTCATCGGTGGCTGTGGGATGGCTCAGAATGACCGCCGGCGTGATGCCCGCATTCGCCGGAAACAGGTCCGCGCCATCGACACGCATCATCGCGGTGGCGATGGCCGCGACGACGCAGGCCAGCACGCCGGCATTGATGGTGTTGGCGACATCGCCGACGTCGCTGCCGGCGACGGCAATCTGGAGCAGCGCGTTCAGTCCGCCATAGAGCGCGGCAGCGCAGACGATGAAGACGCGAACGCGGCGGCGGCGCTCGACCAGATCGGCCGGCCACGAGGCGATCGTCTGCCCCACCGCGAGCGCGATGAAGCCGAGCACGATCAGGTTCACCACGGTGACCGAGAACCGCACGTTCCCACTCGGCGCGATCCAGACGCACCCGGCGAAGCTGAAGGCCGTCACCAGTCCCCAGACCAGTCCGTGCCACCAGCGCAAGCGAAAATCGTCGTCGAACAGCGCGCGCGTGAACAGCCAGAACACCACGATATTGCCGGTCGACAGTGCGATCAGCGGCGCATGCCAGGCCGGCACCAACGACGTCACGCCGACCGAATAGCTCACCGCATGCGCGGCCGAGCCGAGCGCGAAGGCCGCGCCGAGCCGAGCCGCCAGCACGTTGCGGAAGTCCGAGAACAACGATGCCGCCAACACCAACAGCAGCGCTACGGCGCCGGCGCGAAAGGCAAGTTCGAGATTGGCAAGCAGCATCCGGTCGACCCGATCGCGCACGCACGCGCGTGACGCGAACCTAGTTCAGATCAAAGACCGATTCAATTTCGCCGGGTCCACGCGGCGCGCGACGTGATCCAGGCGTCAGCCGGTTTGCCGAACAGATCGATCTCGCGCTCCTTCCGGGCGCCCAGGCTGCGCGCCACGCCCTGCGACGGTGTATTCGTGCTCTCGATACAGTGCATGATCTCGTCGATCTCAAAGCTGTCGAACACCCAGTCGATCGATGCGCTGGCCGCTTCCACCGCATAACCTTTGCCGCGGAATTCCCTGGCGATGCCCCAACCGACCTCGAAGCCGGGCCAGCCCGGCGGGCACCACGGACCAACCCGCCCGATGTAGCTGCCGCTCGATTTCTCCTCGACAGCAAACATGCCGAAGCCGTGGAGCGCCCAGTGTCCGGAGATCACGGCCGCGTTACGCCAGCCGGCAATCTCGGTCGTGACCGGCTTGCCGTCGGCGGCGATGAAGCGGGCGGTGCCGGGATCAGACAGCATCGCGGCGTTCGGTGCAATATCGCTCGCGCGCCATGGCCGCAGGATCAAATGTTCCGTCTCGATTCGGGGGCCTGTGACCTCGAGCAGCCTGGCGCCTGGCTTGAGCGGTGGGATCATCGGTCTTCTCCCGTTCCCGACATTGTTCTGTTACGATCATACCAGCAAGAAACAGGAGACCAAGATGAGCTGGCAACCCTCGAACGATCCCGTGCTCGGCGATCCCATGTCCTGCGATGCGCTCGATCTCGTCATCGTGCCACGCACCCGCGACCTCGGCGACGGATTCGTGGTGCGGCGCGCGCTGCCGCATGGCAGGCGGCAAATGGTCGGGCCCTTCATCTTCTTCGATCATTTCGGCCCCGTGCAGTTCGTCTCCGGCAAGGGCATGGACGTGCGGCCGCATCCGCATATCGGGCTTGCCACCGTCACCTATCTGTTCGACGGCTCGATCATGCATCGCGACAGCGAGGGCAACGTCCAGGAGATCGCGCCCGGCGCGATGAATCTGATGACCGCCGGCCGCGGCATCGCCCATTCCGAGCGCACCCCGGACGCGCAGCGCGCCTCGGGGCAGCAGATGCTGGGCCTGCAAAGCTGGATCGCGCTACCGGCCGGATCCGAAGAGATCGCGCCGTCGTTCCAGCATTACGGCGCGGGCGATTTGCCGATGATTTCCGAGCGCGATTTTACCGCGCGGGTGATCGCGGGCTCCGCCTTCGGCATCACCTCGCCGGTGACGATGGTGTCGCCCTGGTTCTACACCGAGGTCACGGCGGTCGCGGGCGCCAGCGTGCCGCTCGACCCCGACCACGAGGAGCGCGCCATCTACGTCGTCGACGGCGAGGTCGAGATCGCGAACGAGCGTTATGAGGGGCCGCGGCTGCTGATCTTCCGGCCCGGCGACCGCATCACCGTGAAGGCGTTGAAAGCGACGCGCATGATGTTTCTCGGTGGCGATGCATTGGAAGGCCCGCGCCACATCTGGTGGAATTTCGTCTCCTCCAGCAAGGAGCGGATCGAGCAGGCCAAGGAGGACTGGAAAACCGGCCGCTTCGCCGCGGTTCCGCAGGAACATGAGTTCATTCCGCTGCCGGAATAGGCTATCCCGATTTAGGCCGTACCATCCAGTGCGGCCTGAATCTCCTGTCCGATGGACTTGTCTGCGAAGGCCCTGCCGATGACCGCCATGCTCTCCAGCGACCTGCCCCTGCCCAAAATCGGACGCGGCAAGGTGCGCGATATCTACGCCGTCGACGACGACCGCCTGCTGCTCGTCACGACCGACCGCATCAGCGCCTTCGACGTCGTGATGGGCGAGACCATCCCGATGAAGGGCGCGGTGCTGACCCAGATCAGCGCATTCTGGTTCAACGAGCTCGAAGGCGTGGTGCCGCATCACATGATCAGCGCCGACGCCGACGAGATCATTGCCGCCGTGCCGGCCTTGAAGCCGCATCGCGCCGAGATCCTCGGCCGTGCCATGCTGTCGCGCCGCACCACCGTCTTCCCGATCGAATGCGTGATCCGCGGCTATCTCTCGGGATCGGCCTGGAAGGAATATGCCGCCAGCGGCACGCTGGCCGGCGAGAAGCTGAAGGCGGGCCTCGTCGAGAGCGAGAAGCTGGAGCCTTCGATCTTCAGCCCGGCGACCAAGGCCGAGACCGGCCATGACGAGAACATCACCATCGCCAAGATGCGCGAAGTCGTCGGCGACGAGGTCGCCTACACGCTCGAGAGCATGACGCGCGCGGTCTATACGCTCGGCGAGGAGCTCGCCCGCGAGCAGGGCATCATCATCGCCGACACCAAGTTCGAGTTCGGCCGCGACAAGGACGGCCGTATCATCCTGATCGACGAAGTCATGACGCCGGATTCTTCGCGCTTCTGGGCGGTCGATGCCTACAAGCCCGGCCAGCCGCAGGCGAGCTTCGACAAGCAGCCGTTGCGCGATTATCTCGACGTCGAGCGCCACGCCGGCCGCTGGAACGGCGACGCGCCGCCGCCCCCGCTGCCCGCCAGCGTCGTGGACGCAACCAGCAAGCGCTATCTCGAAGCTTACAGGCGCGTGACGGGGAAAGAGCTGAAGATTTAGCTTCGTCGCCACCTCTCGCTCCGTCATTGCGAGCGAAGCGAAGCAATCCAGAGCTGCTGCTCCTCACCCTGAGGAGCGCGCCCTTTGCGCGCGTCTCGAAGGGCGAGGCCACCAGCGGGGCCTTCATCCTTCGAGACGCGCGTTCCGCGCTCCTCAGGATGAGGAACACACAGACTGGATTGCTTCGCTGCGCTCGCAATGACGTGGATGGCCGCCGCGTGTGATTGGCCGTTCACACGCCAAACCGCCGCAAAACTGTCGGATATTTCACAGTTACAAGAATCCAGTTGCGCTAAGCCCGTACTCGTCTACGTCTCGGGACGGGACTTTTCAGGGGCGAGCGCAACGGCGTGACCGATCCAGCAATTATTCTCAGCCCGGCTTCGCGATTCAATCCGGCCCTCAAGCGTGCGTTGAATGATATATTGGGCGGAACGGCCGCCAGCGTCCTGACCGTCACCTTCGGGCTGTCCTATTCGCTGCTGATCTTCGCCGGGCCGCTCTCGCCTTACCTGTCCTACGGAATCACGGCGACCTTCGTCAGTTCCGCGGTGCTTGCGGTCGTCATCGGGCTCGGCAGCACCCTGCCCTTCGCAATTGGTGCTCCCGACAGCTCGACCGCGGCGGTGACGGGAATTCTGGCGGCCTCGGTGGTCGAACGCCTCGAGACGGCGAACCTGTCGGCACCGCTGCTCTCGCCGGTTCTCATCACGCTCGGCCTGTCGACGGTGCTGACAGGATTGGTGCTGTGCGGATTGGGCCTGACGCGGCTGGGCCGCGCCATCCGCTACGTGCCCTATCCCGTCGTCGGTGGCTTCCTTGGCGCCACCGGACTTCTCATCGCCCTGGGCGCGGTGCGGGTGATCACCAACCACCCGCTCCAGCTCACGACGCTGACGCACTTCACCAACGGCACCACATTGCTGGAGCTGGGCGCCGCCTGCGCGATGGCGCTGGTGCTGTATCTGACCTGGCATCGCTCGCGCAGCCCGTTCGGGTTGCCGATCATCCTGGTTGGTGGCGTGCTCACAGCGCATCTGGCGTTCTGGATCACCGGTGTTTCATTCGATCACGCCCGCGCCCTGGGCTGGACGTTTCAGCCGCCGCCGCAGGCGGTCTTCGTGCTGCCCTGGCACACCGACGATCTCGCCCGCTATCCCTGGTTTGCCGTGCCGGACCTGCTCGGCAACGTCGTTGCCGTCATCTTCGTCACGGCCTCCAGCACGCTGTTCAACACCACCGGCATCGAGGTTGCCGTGCATCGCGAGGCCAATCTGGAGCGCGAGCTGAACGTCACCGGCGCCGCCAATATCCTGACCGGCATACTGGGTGGCTATGCCGGCTGCAGCTCGATCAGCCGTTCGATCCTCAATTTCTCCAGCGGCGGCCGCGGGCGCTTGTCCGGCCTCACGGTCGCGGCGCTGTCCCTGCTGATGCTTGCCGTCGCGCCCGATCTGCTCGGCTTCATCCCGAAATTCGTCATCGGTGGCCTTCTGCTCTATCTCGGTGCCGACCAGCTCCACAAATGGATCATCGAGTCGCGCAAGCGGCTCTCGAAGCTCGAATATCTCTCGCTGATCGCCATCATCGCGATCATCGTAACCTGGGGCTTCGTGCCGGGCATTCTGATCGGCGTGATCATCGGCTGCGCGACGTTTGCGTTCAGCGCCGCACGGGTGGAGTCGATCAAGTACAGTTTCGACGGCTCGGAATATCGCTCCTCGCTCGACCGCTCGCGCGACGACCAGGACGTGCTGCTGGCCCATGGCGGCAACATCCAGGGCCTGAACTTGCAGAGCTATCTGTTCTTCGGCTCCGCCAACCGGCTCTACCAGCACGTCAAACAGCTGCTCCAGGAGCGCCCGGAGTGCCGTTATCTGCTGTTCGACTTCAAGCTCGTCACCGGCGTCGATTCCTCGGCTGCCTACAGCTTCGCCCAGATCAAGCGCAGCGCGCATGACCTCGGCGTCGAGCTGATCCTGGTGCATCTGTCGGCGGCGGCCGAGAAGGTGCTGCGCTCCAGCGACTTCATCGGCGAGGGCGTCACCATCATCGGCGAGCTCGATCATGCGCTGGAATGGTGCGAGAACGAGATCATCTCGCAGCATCAGGGGCGGGAGCAGGAAGAGGCCAGCCTGCGCGACTGGTTGACCGGGATACTCGACAGCGAGGCCGACGCCGACGCGCTGATCCACCGCTGCCAGCGCCTCGAGGTCGAGGCCGGCGACGTCATCGTGCAGGCCGGCGACCCCGCCGATTCCATGCATTTCATCCTCGACGGCCGCGTCGGCATCATGGTCCCCGCCGACGACGACCGCACCACGCGCGTGCGCAGCCTGGGGCGCTACACCACGATCGGCGAGATGGGACTGGTGTCGAACACGCCGCGCAGCGCGACGATCCAGGCCGAGGTCGCCAGCGTGCTCTACGTGCTCAACACGCTCCAGTTCGACGCGATCAGGGACGAGGACCCCGCGCTCAGCCACAAGCTGCTGACCTACTTCGTGTCGGTCATGGCCGAGCGGCTGACGTTCGCGAACCGGACGATTGCGGTGTTGCGGCGGTGACGGGCCTGTAGTCCGGATGGAGCGGAGCGCAGTCCGGGCTACACGCTATTGGTCCCGCGGATTTACAAATCCATGAAGCTGCCGAATGCGATCACCGTCCAACACCGCCATGTCGACGCCTGTGGCGGCAGGTGTTGCGGCTCTGGGCGCAGCCAGCGTCCAGCCGAACAGGACCTGATCGTGATGCGCGTTCACGTGACCGGCGAGCGTGAAGCGGAGATCCGGAAGTCTCGCCTGCAAGGCTTGCACCAGGCGCTCGATCGCATCCTTTCCAGCCACCGAGTCATTAGGATCGATATAGACGCACGCGTCGCTGAAGACTCTCTCGATCAGCAACCGGCGCTTCCCGGCATCTCTCTCGTTCCAGACCGCGATGTAGTTCTGGACGAGATTGGTCACCTGTTCACTCATTTTGCTTCCTTCCCTGTCGCATGCATGTCTGCTACTTGCGAAAGTGTGTCGCGAACCATCGTGTCCAGACTGCTCGCCGTGACGCCCAGCAGTTTCTCTGTATCGCCGGCATCGAGCAAAAGCGGCTTTTCGAACAAATAGGCCATCTCGATCCCTTCGCTGAAGCCGATGCCGTCCAGCTCAGCCGGGGCGAGTCGCGATAGGCCAGGAGCGTCGATCTTCAGCGCGGCTGCGAATCTCCGTACCAGTTCGCGCACCGACGCCGACTGCGACGGCACGTGAAAGGCGCGGCCCCATTCTCCAGTGAAGCGCGACGCCGCAACCAGCGTCTTCGCCGTGTCCTTGGTGAAAGACCAGGCATGCGCGGCATCCGGATCGCCGAGGAAGGCAACTGGCTCGTTCCTAAGCAGCGACGGCAACGCCAGCAGGGAAAAATAGGCGACTGCGCCCTCGCCGAGATAATCGCTCGCCCGCACTTCAAGGGCGGGAACGCTCGATCGCAACGCACACTGCCACATGATGTGCCGGGTCGTGCCCTTTCGGGTGGTCGGGTCCGGCTCCATGTTTGGCGTGAGAGGGCTCGCAGCCCCCGCGCCATAGCCATAGACATTCCCAGCCACGAGCAGCCTGGCACCAACCTGCTCGGCCGCCTTGACCGTTCCGTCCATGATCGGAAAGAAGTCGGTCGGCCAACGATGATAGGCCGCCATCGCGCACATGAAGATCGCATCCGCGCCCTTGCTGAGTACCGCCAGCTGTGCGGCATCGGTGGCATCCGACGAAACCGTACGCACATCTCCCGCATTGAGCGATCCGGCATTCCTGCTGGTCAGGATGACGCTGTGCCCTTCTTCCGCCAGAAGGCGCGCGGTTTCGCGCCCGACCGGGCCGGCTCCCACAATCACGTAGTGACTCACTTGGCATCCTCATTTGTCGGGAAACGACAGATGAGTTCTTTGACGCCGGCGCCGTTGAAAATCGCGCACGATCCGCCAAATATCGAACACGTTCCGCCAAGATCTGGAGCCTGACCCATGCGTGCGAGATCGAGTTCGGCGTCAACATCGGCCGCCGCCACCGCTGCGGCCAGGCGAACCGAGCCTGACGCCGTTGCGCTGGAGCCGATCGGCGATCATCGCATCATCATCCACCTCAGCCGGGCGACGCGCTCATTCTGTCTCGAGACCGGGGAGCAGTTTCTACGTCAGGCCGGCGATATCGATGTGGTTCCGTCCGGCGCCATCGGCGGCTTCGTGGCTGAGACGCCCTACCAGTCGCTTCAGATCCGGCTCGCACCAGGCATGCTGGACCATGCAGCATCAAGGAGTCGACAATTGGCAGCCGCCCGGCTCACACATCATCATATGCTGCGGAATGACCGCATCGTTCTGCTTGGACAGGCTCTCGAAAGCGACGTGAAAGCGGGCTCGCCGAGCGGCCCGTTGTTTGCCGAAAACGTGGGAATGGCCCTGGCGGTCGAATTGATCAACCTGGCGAATGATCCGCCGGGAGAGGCCATCCGCCTCACGAACGCGCAACTCCAGAGAGTTCTGGCCTACATCGATGCAAACCTCGACCAGCCGCTCACTATCGACATTCTTTGCCGCGAGGCCGGCGTCAGCAGCTCACATCTGCGTACATGGTTCAAGGCGGCCATGGACGTCACGATCCATCGCTACATCCTGAGAAGGAGGGTGGAGCACGCGCGCCAGCTCCTCCTCCAGGGCGATCGCAAGCTCAGCGATATCGCCCTGGAAGCAGGCTTTTCCCATCAATCCCACCTGGCCAAATGGATGCGCCGCGAATTCGGGCGCAGCCCCAGCGAACTGCGTCGAAGCAAGGGCTGATCGGCGACGGCCCTCACACCCCCGCCATCATCACGTATTTGATCTCGACATATTCTTCCATGCCGTGACGCGAGCCTTCGCGCCCAAGGCCGCTTTCCTTGACGCCGCCGAAGGGCGCGACTTCGGTCGTGATCAGGCCGGTGTTGACGCCGACCATGCCGGATTCCAGCGCTTCGGCGACGCGCCAGACGCGGCCGAGATCGCGGGAGTAGAAGTACGAAGCCAAGCCAAACGGCGAGGCGTTGCACATCGCGATGACATCGGCCTCGTCCTTGAAGCGGATCACCGGCGCGAGCGGGCCAAACGTTTCTTCCTGCGCCACCAGCGAGTCCGGCTTGACGTCGGCAAGCACCGTCGGCTCGAAGAAGGAGCGTCCGAGCTCGCTGCGCTTGCCGCCGGTCACGACCTTGGCGCCGCGCTTGACGGCGTCCGCGATGTGGCGCTCGACCTTGTCGACCGCTTTCAAATTGATCAGCGGGCCCTGCGTGACGCCGCTCTCGGTGCCATCGCCGATCTTCATCGCCGCGACCTTCTTCGACAGTTTTTGCACGAACTCGTCGTAGATCTTGTCCTGGGCGTAGATGCGGTTGGCGCAGACGCAGGTCTGACCCATGTTGCGGTATTTCGAGACGATCGCGCCTTCGACCGCGGCATCGATATCGGCATCGTCGAACACCACGAACGGCGCATTGCCGCCGAGCTCGAGGCCGAGCCGCTTCACGCCGACGGCGGCCTGCTGGTAGAGGATCTTGCCGACCGCGGTCGAGCCGGTGAAGCCGACGAAGCGCACCGCCGGGTGCTCGCACAGCACCTTGCCGATCGGCGGCGCGTCACCGGTGATGATGTTGAGCACGCCCTTGGGCACACCGGCCTTCTCGGCGAGCACGGCCAGCGCCAGCGCCGAGAGCGGCGTCTCGTTGGCGGGCTTCAGCACCACGGTGCAGCCGGCCGCAAGTGCCGGCGAGACTTTTCGCGTGATCATCGAGTTCGGGAAATTCCACGGCGTGATCGCGCCGCAGACGCCGATCGGCTGCTTGATCGCGAGCAGGCGCGCATCGGGCCGCTGAGTCGGGATGGTCTCGCCATAGACGCGACGGGCTTCCTCGGCGAAGAACTCGATATAGGCGGCACCGATATCGACCTCGCCGAGCGCCTCGGAGAGCGGCTTGCCCTGCTCGGAGGTGAGGATCAGCGCGAGATCCTCGCGGTTGGCGATGATCAGCTCGAACCATTTGCGCAGGATGTTGGAGCGCTGCTTGGCGGTGTGCTTGGCCCAGGCCGGAAAGGCGCGCTCGGCGGCTTCGACCGCCTTGGTCGTATCGTCCGCACCGAGCTGCGGAACCTTCGCGAGCTCGATGCCGGTCGCGGGATTGTTCACCGCGAAGACCGGCGAGCCGACCCAGGCGCCGTCGATGTAGCAGGCCTCCTTCAGCAACGACGGATCCTTCAACCGGTCGCGCAGATTGGACGTGGCTTGCGGGGCGCGTGCGGCGGCAGTCGGGGTCATGGCGTTACTCCTCGGGGCGCGATCGGATCGACCCCGAATATAGGGACAGACGGCGCGCAATGCACCGTCCCGCAACGCACATCTGCTGGGAGTTAAAGTGGCAACGGCGCGGTTATGCCGCGCCACTCATATAGGTCTCGCGCCGGCCGATCATGCGCTCAGCGGCTGCCTTGGCGTCGGCCTTCGAGGACGTCGCGCACGTCCGGTATTCGAGATCGGGAACGTCCGAGGTGTCGCGGCGGCCGAACCAGGATTTCGAGCCCACCGGCAGCAGCGCCAGCGCCTGCGCCAGATTATCGACGGCGCCGAACGAATAGAGCGCGCCGGTGCCGGCGATCCGGACCTCGTAAATGCCGGGCGAAATCGGCGCCTCGAGATTGTCGCCCCGTCCGGGACGGGGATAGCGCTTCCATTCGCTCCAGGTCGAAATCATCTGAGGTCCCCCTCGCGGTCATGAACGACCGCCAATATTTGAATCAAGTCTTAACGTTGGCCGTCGATTGGCCGTGTGCGGAAACGCCGCAACGCACAAAATGTTTCAAGTGCTTCAAACACGTGAAACATATCGCCAGAGCCCATCCACGGTCACGGTGAGTTGCGGCCATCCACCGCAGATTGTGACGGAGTGTTGCAGTTCAGCCCCCTCTCGTCCTGCGCACGCCGCGGACCGTCAAGTCACGACATCGCGACCAGTGCGGGCATCTGGACGCGCTTGCCGCGCGGACCGTGCAGGAGGACAATCATTCGCTTCCAACAATAATCAAACCGGAGGAAACGCGTATGCAAAGCAAAGCCCAGATCGACGAGATCCTGCGCCAGAAGAGCGACGCCAAGGAGATTCCCGGCGTCGTCGCGATTGCCGCCAGCGGCAACGACGTGATCTATCAAGGCGCGTTCGGCAAGCGCGACCTGTCCAAGCCCGATGCGATGACTGACGACAGCGTGTTCTGGATCGCGTCGATGACGAAGGCGGTGACATCAGCGGGCGCGATGCAGCTCGTCGAGCAGGGCAAGCTGTCGCTGGATGCGCCGATCGGTTCGGTGCTGCCCGACCTCGCCAAGCCGCAGGTGCTCGAAGGTTTTGATGCCAAGGGCGAGCCGAAGCTGCGGCCGGCGAAGGGCGCGATCACGCTGCGCCAGCTCATGACCCACACCGCCGGTTTTGCTTACAATGTGTGGAACGGCGATCTCGCGGTCTATCTGGAGAAGACCGGAACCCCGAACATCTTCTCCTGCCAGGACGTCGCGCTGAAGACGCCGATCATGTCTGATCCCGGTACGCGCTGGGAATACGGCATCAACATCGACTTCGTCGGCAAGGCAGTGGAAGCCGTGAGCGGCAAGCGGCTCGATGCCTATCTGCGCGACAATCTCTTCACTCCGCTCGGTATGAGCGACACCGGCTTCAAGATCACCGACAACATGCGCCAGCGGCTGGTCGCCACCCATGCTCGCGGCGAGGATGGATCGCTGGCGCCGATCCCGTTCGAGATCGAGCAGAATCCGGAATTTTGCATGGGTGGCGGCGGCCTTTACGGCACTGCCGGCGACTACATCAAGTTCACCCAGATGATCCTCAACAAGGGCCGCGGCAACGGCAACCAGGTGCTGAAGCCCGAGACGGTCGCGCTGATGGGCCAGAACCACATCGGCGATCTCACCATTGGCAAGATGACGACGGTTGCGCCCATGTACACCAACGATGTCGATCTCTTCCCCGACATCGTGAAGAAGTGGGGGCTGTCCTTCCTGATCAATACTGCCAAGACGCCGGAGGGCCGCAGCGCCGGCAGCCTCGCCTGGGCCGGTCTCGCCAACACCTATTTCTGGATCGACCCGGCGCGCGATGTTTCCGGCGTGATCCTGATGCAGGTGTTGCCGTTCGTCGACGCCAAGTGCATCGAGGCCTTCACGGGCTTCGAGCGTGGTGTCTATGCCGGGCTCGATGCGGGCAGCGGGAAGAAGGCGGCCTGAGGGCGAGCCGAGTTCTCCCCACACGTCATGGCCGGGCTTGTCCCGGCCATGACGACCGAAAAAGATCGCACTGACTATCTTTGATGAGAGGATTTCGAGTTGTCAGATAAAGCCGACAGCTATGTTTGCGGCATCTCGGACACGCCGCTGCTCGGCGAAACCATCGGTCGCAGCCTCGACCACGCCGTGCGGCGCTGGGGCCATCGCGAGGCGCTGGTCTCGCCAAGCCACGACGTCAGGTGGACCTGGACGGAATTCGCCGAACGGGTCGACGCGCTCGCCGCCGGCTTTCTCGCGCTCGGCCTCGAGCGGGGGCAGCGGATCGGCATCTGGTCGCTGAACCGGCCGGAATGGACGCTGACCCAGTTCGCCGCCGCCAAGGCCGGCCTGATCCTGGTGACGATCAATCCCGCCTACCGCTTGAGCGAGCTGGAGTTCGCGCTGCGCAAGGTCGGCTGTAAGGCGATCGTCACGGCGACCGTGTTCAAGACCAGTCATTACATTGAGATGCTCAACACGCTGCTGCCGGAACTCTCCGGCGCCAAGCCCGGAAAACTAAACGCAGCGCGACTGCCGGACTTACGGATGGTGATCCAGATCGGTGGCCCCGCGGCATCAGGCACGATCCCGTTCGAAGAGGTCGCGCGCATGGGCGGAGCGCAGCATCGCGAGCAGCTCACTGCGCTCGGCGCTGCCTTGCAGTTCGACGATCCCGTCAACATCCAGTTCACCAGCGGCACCACGGGATCGCCCAAGGGCGTGACGCTGACGCACCACAATATCCTCAACAACGGCTATTTCACGGGACGTGCGATGCACCTGACCGAGCAGGATCGCATCTGCATTCCGGTGCCGCTCTATCACTGCTTCGGCATGGTGATGGGCAACCTCGCCTCCGTCACGCTCGGCACGACGATGGTATACCCCGGCGAGGGTTTCGATCCGCTCGCGACGCTGCGCGTGGTCGAGCAGGAAAAGTGCACGGCGCTGTACGGCGTGCCGACGATGTTCATCGCGGAGCTCGATCACCCCGAATTCCCGAAGTTCGACCTGACATCGCTGCGCACCGGCATCATGGCGGGCGCGCCCTGCCCGATCGAGGTGATGAAGCGCGTCAACACCGAGATGAACATGCGCGAGGTCACCATCGCCTACGGCATGACCGAGACCAGTCCGGTCAGCTTCCAGAGCGCGACGGACGACCCGCTCGAACGGCGCGTCTCGACCGTCGGACGGATTCATCCGCATGTCGAGGTCAAGGTCGTCGATCTCGAGGGCAGGATCGTCAAGCGCGGCGAACGCGGCGAGCTCTGCACCCGCGGCTACAGCATCATGCTGGGCTATTGGGAGGAGAAGGAAAAGACGGCGGACGTGCTTGATGCTAACGGCTGGATGCACACTGGCGATCTCGCCACCATCGACGACGAGGGCTATTGCAACATCGTCGGCCGCATCAAGGATCTGGTGATCCGCGGCGGCGAGAACCTCTATCCGCGCGAGATCGAGGAGTTTTTGTATCGCCACCCCAAGATTCAGGACGTGCAGATTTTTGGCGTGGCCGACACCCGCTATGGCGAGGAGCTCTGCGCCTGGATCCGCGTCAGGCCGGGCGAGACGCTGACGGCCGAGGAGGTTCGCGCGTTCTGCGACGGCCAGATCGCGCACAACAAGATCCCGCGCTATGTGGAGTTCGTCGAAGAGTTTCCGATGACCGTGACCGGCAAGATCCAGAAATTCGTGATGCGCGATGCTGTGGAGCAGCGGCTGGGATTGAAGGCGGCGAAGACGGCTTAGGGTACGGCGTCATTGCGAGCGCAGCGAAGCAATCCAGTCTGCCTCTGCGGAGATAGTCTGGATTGCTTCGTCGCTACGCTCCTCGCAATGACGGGGAGAAAGCGGAGTTAAACCGTCAGCCCGCGCTGCTGCGCCAGCTCCTTCAGCGACACCTGCGGGCGCGCGCCGATGTGCTGGATCACTTCGGCAGCCGCGAGCGCGCCGAGCTCGCCGCACTGCTTGTGCGCAAGGTTACGCGCGAGACCGTACAGGAAGCCGGCGGCGAAGAGATCACCGGCGCCGGTGGTGTCCACCAGCTTCGCGATCGGCGAGGCCGGCGCGGCGACGGCCTCGGTCGGCGTCACCACCACGCAGCCCTTCTCGCTGCGGGTGACCACGCCGAGCTTGACGTCGTTGCGCAGCTGCTTCAGGGCGGTGTCGAAGTCCGAGGTCGTGTAGAGCGAATGCAGCTCGGATTCGTTGGCGAACACGATGTCGACGGTGCCGTTGCGCATCAGTCCGAGGAATTCGTCACGATAGCGATCGACGCAGAACGAATCCGACAGCGTCAGCGCCACCTTGCGCTTGGCATCATGCGCGATCTGGGCCGCCTTGACGAAGGCGTCCTTGGCGTTCTTGGGGTCCCAGAGATAGCCCTCGAGATAGACGATGCCGGCCGACGCGATCTCGGCCGGATCGATGTCGGCAGGCGACAAATCCTGCGCGGCACCGAGATAGGTGTTCATGGTGCGCTCGCCGTCATCCGTGACCAGGATGTAGGAACAGCCGGTCGCAGGGCCATCCTTCGCAGCGGGCGTGTTGAAGGCGACGCCGGCGGCGCGGATGTCGTGGACATAGAGCTTGCCGATCTGGTCGTCCTTGACCTTGCCGACATAGGCCGCGCGTGCGCCGAGGCTGCCGATGCCGACGATGGTGTTGGCGGCAGATCCGCCCGAGACTTCGGTCGCCGGGCCCATGTCCTTGTAGATGGCGGCGGCCCGCGCCTCGTCTATCAGGGACATGCTGCCCTTGGTCATGCCGTGCTTGCCCAAAAAGGCCTCGTCGGTCTTGACCAGCACGTCGAACAGCGCGTTGCCGATGCCGAGAACGTCATATTTCACGTCAGCCATTCACCTTGATCCTGTTTGGCGGATTGCGATACCCGCGGAAATCCGCTTCCTGTCGGTCTGAAATCTGGCTCGCGGCCTATCACGACCGGCCCTGCCCGGGCAAGCAACGGTATTATGTCGGCGCAATGATCCGCTCCTTCCTAACAGTCTCGACGGGAACACTGGCCTCGCGGCTGCTCGGCTTTGCGCGCGATTCTATGATTGCCGCTCTGTTGGGCACCGGCGCGGTGGCAGATGCATTTCTGGCCGCGTTTCAGCTCGTCAATGTGGTGCGGCGGCTGCTCAGCGAGGGGGCGCTGAATGCGGCGCTGATCCCGGCCTGGCTGCGCGTCCGTGACCGCGACGGCGAAGAGGCCGCCTCCGCCTTCGCGGGACGCGTGCTCGGCACGGTCAGCGCGGCGCTGATCGCGATCTCGATCGTGATTGCGCTGTTGATGCCATTGATCATCACGATCATCGCGCCGGGTTTTCTCGGCAGCGGCACGCTCGATCTTGCCGTCGCGAACGCGCGGCTGATGCTGCCCTATCTCGCCTTCGCCGGACCTGTCACCGTGCTGATGGGGCTGCTCAATGCGCAGGGGCGCTTTGCACTCACGGCATTCTCGCCGCTGCTGTTCAACATCGCGCTGATTGCGGCCATTGCGATGCTGCTCGTCTGGCATGCCGACGCCGGCTTCGCAGCATGGATGCTGGCGGCGACCGTCGGCGTGGCCGGACTGCTGCAATTGCTGATGCTGCTGTCGCAGCGAAGCGCGCGACTGGCGACGCCGCTGCGGATCAGCTTCGACCAGGAGATGCGCGGCTTTTTCGCCAAGGCAATCCCCGGCATGATCGCAAGCTCGGGCCCGCAATGGCTGATAGTCGCGGGCGCGATCATCGCCTCTGCAACGCCCTCCGCGGTCTCCTGGCTCTATTTCGCCAACCGCCTGATCGAGCTGCCGCTCGGCATCGTCGGTGTCGCCATGGGCACGGTGCTGGTGCCGGAGCTGACGCGCGCGGTGCGTAGCGGCGACCGTGACGCCGTGGCGCATGCGGAATCGCGCGCGCTGGAACTGGCGACCGGGCTGGCGCTGCCCGCGACGCTCGGCCTCGTCGTGCTGGCCGAGCCGATCGTGCGGCTGCTGTTCGAGCATGGCGCGTTCGGCGCGGACGACAGCACGGCCACCGCACATGCGCTGATGTGGCTGGCGCTGGGCCTGCCGGCGCATGTGCTGATCAAGGCGCTGTCGCCGGCCTATTATGCCCGGAGCGACACGATGACGCCGCTCATGGCAACGGCTAAAGGCTTCGTGGTCGCGATAGCGCTCGCCGTGCTGCTCGGTCACTACTTCGGCGCGACCGGGATCGCCGCCAGCATCGCGGCCGGCGCCTGGAGCAGTGCGATCTCGCTGCTGCGGAAAGGCACCAGCGAGTTCGGCTTCTCGGTCGATGCCGCCGCCCGCAACCGGCTGCCGCGGATCGTTCTCGCCGCTGCCGCCATGGGCGCCCTGCTCTGGCTGACGACCGGCCTGTCGCCCGCCGAGGCGCACGGGCTGATCCGCTTCATCGTCCTGGGCGTGCAGATCGCGGCCGGAATCGCCGTCTATGGCGCGCTCCTGCAGGTCCTCGGCGCGGCCTCGTGGCGCGAAGCGGCTAACGTGCTGAAGCGCCCGGCCCGGACCGAGTCCGAGGCGTGACGCCATCGAATTACCCTTGACGGGGCAGCGCCGCTGTTGGAAACGACGGCCGAATACCTTCCAGGAAGACTTACCATGGCATTCGTTGAACGGGTCTTTTCGGGCGTCCAGCCGACGGGCAATCTGCATCTCGGCAATTACCTCGGCGCGATCGTCAACTTCGTGAAGATGCAGGAAACCCACAACTGCATCTATTGCGTCGTCGACATGCACGCGATCACGCAAGGCGTGGACGTCTGGGGCGGACCGGTCGAGCTCGCGCGCAACACCCGCGAGGTGACCGCGGCGTTCATCGCGAGCGGCATCGATCCGAAGAAGCACATCGTGTTCAACCAGAGCCAGGTCTCCGGCCACGCCGAGCTCGCCTGGATCTTCAACTGCGTCGCGCGCATGGGTTGGCTGGGCCGCATGACCCAGTTCAAGGAGAAGGCCGGCAAGGACCGCGAGAACGCGTCCGTGGGCCTGTTCGACTATCCCGTGCTGATGGCCGCCGACATTCTGCTGTACCGCGCCACCCACGTTCCGGTCGGCGAGGACCAGAAGCAGCATCTCGAGCTCTCGCGCGACATCGCGCAGAAGTTCAACAACGACTTTGGTGACTCGATCCGCAGCCTCGGCGCCAATGACGGCCTGTTCTTCCCGCTGCCGGAACCGCTGATCACGGGACCGGCGACGCGCGTGATGAGCCTGCGCGACGGCACCAAGAAGATGTCGAAGTCGGACGCCTCCGACAATTCGCGCATCAATTTGACCGACGACGCCGACACCATCGCGCAGAAGGTACGCAAGGCGAAGACCGATCCGGAGCCGCTGCCGTCAGAGGAAAAGGGCCTGGAAGCGCGCCCCGAGGCCGACAATCTCGTCGGCATCTTCGCCGCGCTCTCCGGCCGCTCCAAGGCCGACGTGCTCAGAGAATTCGGCGGCGGCCAGTTCTCCAGCTTCAAGAATGCGCTGGTGGATCTGTGCGTGACGAAACTCTCGCCGATCGCCGGCGAGATGAAGCGCCTCGTCGCCGACCCCGGCCATATCGACGCGATCCTGAACGATGGCGCCGACCGGGCCCGCGCCATCGCCGACGAGACCATGAAGCTCTCGAAGGACATCGTCGGCTTCATCCGCCGGCGCTGATTCCCCGCATTTGCGAGACCCGGCCGGCGCCCACTGCGCCGGCCGCTTCTCCTCTCCCCAAGCGTGAGGGAGTGTGGCAGCATGTCGGCCGTGCACATTCCGGGACATGCATGACCAGCAAGCGACTTTGCTTCGAGCCGGGTCACAAGCCCAAATGCCTCGTGATCGTCGATGACACCGCCGAATGGGATCGCGCGGTCTACTATGCCAGCCGCTGGGCGATCCGCGCCGGCGGCGGCGTGGTCATGCTGCGCATCATCGAGCCCGAGCAGCAGAGTCAGGAATGGCTTGGGGTGGCCGAGATCATGCGCGCCGAGGCGCAGGAGGCGGCGGAAGCCGCGCTCGACCGCGCCGCCGGCCGCGCCAACGGCATCGCCGCGATCACGCCGGAGCGGGTGATCCGCGAAGGCGATGCAATGGAACAACTGCTCGCCGTGATCGACGAGGACCCCGACATCGCCATGCTGGTGCTCGCCGCCAATCCCGGCGCGGAGGGTCCGGGACCGCTGGTCTCGCTGCTGGCGCATGAACTGGGCACGTTCCCGGTGCCGGTGACCATCATCTCGGGCGCGCTGAGCGACGGAAGCGTGGATTCGCTGTCGTAGACGTCCCTATCTGGACTGCGGCCAACCAGATATCCGTCATGCCCGGGCTTGTCCCGGGCATCCACGTTCTTGGCGCCACGAAGCAAGGCGTGGATGGCCGGGTCAAGCCCGGCCATGACGGCGCGGGAATATTAAAGTGTCCTAACCCGCTGATATCGCAACGAAACGTCCTACCCACCCCTTGACCGTGCGTTCCCCGTCGCCATCTGCTACTGGATAGCTTGCGCGCCGGCCTTGAACCGGCGACGTCTGGAGAAAACCATGTTCATTCAAACCGAAGCCACCCCCAATCCCGCCACGCTGAAGTTCATTCCCGGCCGCGTCGTCGTCGACGGCGGCCCGATGGAATTTTCGAGCCGCGAATCGGCCACGCGCTCGCCGCTGGCCGAAAAGCTGTTCGACGTGCCCGGCGTCACCGGCGTGTTCTATGGATCGGATTTCATCACCGTGACCAAGGCGAACGGTGAATGGCAGCAGCTCAAGCCCGCGATCCTCGGCGCCATCATGGAGCACTACATGTCCGGCGCGCCGTTGCTCGCCGATGGCGCGGCTCCAAGCGATGCCGATCTCGACGACGAGGATGAGTTCTTCGACGAGTCCGATGCCGAGACGGTCGACATGATCAAGGATCTGATCGAGACCCGCGTGCGGCCGGCGGTCGCCAATGACGGCGGCGACATCACCTTCCGCGGCTTCAAGGACGGTATCGTCTATCTCAACATGAAGGGCTCCTGCGCCGGCTGCCCGTCATCGACCGCGACGCTCCAGCACGGCATCCAGAATTTGCTCAAGCATTTCGTGCCTGACGTGGTCGAAGTCCGGCCGATGTAGGCGAAGTGCCGTAGGGTGGGCAAAGGCGCGCTTGCGCCGTGCCCACCGTGCAATCATCGCGAAAAGAAGAGGTGGGCACGCTTCGCTTTGCCCACCCTACGAGATCTCTCCTACGCCGCCTGGCCGATGCTCGCCGCCTCTTCCGCGGCCTTGCGCATGCTCGCCGACATTTCGCTGGTGACGGTGCTCTGCTCCTCGACGGCGGCGGCCGTTGACGACACATATTCGCTGACGCCCTCGATCGCACCCCGGATCGCCCCCAGCGCGGCGACCACGTCGACCGAGATGCCGTTCAGATTGCCGATCTCCTGCTCGATCCGGTCGGCGGCCTGCTTGGCCTGATTGGCGAGGTTCTTCACTTCAGATGCCACCACGGCAAAGCCGCGACCGGCCTCGCCGGCGCGCGCGGATTCGATGGTGGCGTTCAGCGCCAGCAGATTGATCTGACCGGTGATGCTGCCGATCAGCTGCACGATCATGCTCATCGACTCTGCCGCCTGAGTCAGCCGCTGCGCCTGATGGTCCGCCGCCTCGACCCGATCGACCGCGGTCGATGCGGTCTCGCGCGAGCGCGTCATTGCTTCGGCAATCTCGCGCACCGAGGCATTGAGCTCCTCGGCGCCGGCGGCAACCGATTCCATCATGTCGCGCACCTTCTCGCTGCGCTTGCGCGCGATCACCTGGGCGGTGGTGTCGGAGGCGTATTTCACGACCTTGAACGGATTGCCGTTGAGGTCGCGGATCGGGTTGTAGGAGGCCTGGATCCAGACCTGCCGGCCGCCCTTGCCGACGCGCTGATATTCGCCGGACTGGAATTCACCGGCGTTCAGCCTGGCCCAGAAGGCGCGATAGGCTTCGCTGTCGCGCTCGTCGGCGCCCACGAACATGCTGTGATGCTTGCCGACGATCTCGGACAGCGTATAGCCGAGCGCGCCGAGGAAGTTTCCGTTGGCCGTCAAAACCTTGCCGTCCATGCTGAACTCGATCACGGCCTGCGACTTGCCGATCGCCTCGATCTGCCCGGCAAAATTCGCATTCGACAGCTTCTGCGCACTGACGTCGGTCGCGAACTTCACCACCTTGAACGGCTTGCCGGTCTCGTCGAGGATCGGATTGTAGGAAGCGAGAATCCAGACCTCCTTGCCGCCCTTGCCGAAGCGCTTGTACTCGCCGGACTGGAATTCGCCGCGGCCGAGCTTGGCCCAGAATTCGCGATAGGCTGCGCTATCGCGCTCACCCGCCCCTACGAATATGCTGTGATGCTGCCTCTGGATCTCGTCGAGCCGATAGCCCACCGTGGCCAAAAAATTCTCGTTGGCGGTGATGATGGTGCCGTCGAGATTAAACTCGATCACCGCCTGGGCGCGGCCGATCGCGGAAATCTTGCCGGCATCCTCGAGGCTGCGGATCTTGCGCGCGGTGATGTCGGTCGCGAACTTGACGACCTTCACCGGTTTGCCGGCTTCGTCGATCATCGGATTATAGGACGCTTGGATCCAGATCTCGCGGCCGCCCTTGCCGAGCCGCTTGTATTCGGCTGATTGATATTCGCCGCGACCGAGCTGCGCCCAAAACTCGCGATAGGCCGCGCTGCCCCGCTCCTCCGGCATCACGAACATGCTGTGGTGCTTGCCGGCGATCTCGTCGAGCCGGTAGCCCATCGCGTCCAGGAAATTCTGGTTGGCCGTGATAATGGTGCCGTCGAGATTGAATTCGATGACCGCCTGCGACTTGCCGAGTGCAATGACCTGAGCCAAAGCCTCCCTAGCCGAAGAACCGCTTCGCCAAAAAGACATAAATGAACCCTTCCAAATGACCGAACAGGCGCGGCTTGATCTGCCAAAGCGCCCCGTCTGAGTCGTCGTTGACTCACTCTCCCGCCCGTTGACGGTGTCATTGGTTTGCTAATGATTACTTAAAATGCCAACATTTCAATCACTTAGATACCTCTAAGGTTGCAAATTGATGCATCCGCATCGAAAATGGGGAGCGAAAATTTTGTCGCCTTCGCGTCCACGTAGAATTACGGGGCCGATCGTGCGCCTGTCGAGAAATCAAACTTGGACTGGTTCGACCGCGGCTCGACCGACTAAGCTGATTCGATGCTGATCCTTGCCATCGATACCGCGCTGGAGGCGTGCGCGGCCGCCGTTCTCGACACCGACGCCGGCCAGCTGCTTGCGGAGGAATCGCTTCTGATGAAGCGCGGCCACGCCGAAGCGCTGATGCCGATGATCGCGCGCGTGATGCAATCGGCCGATCTTGCCTTCACCTCGCTCGACCGCATCGCCGTCACCGTCGGTCCCGGAAGCTTCACGGGCCTGAGGGTCGGCATTTCGGCGGCGCGCGGCCTTGCGCTCGCGGCGAAGCGGCCCGCCGTCGGGCTGACGACGCTTTCGGCCTATGCCGCCACCGTCGTCGGCCAGAGCGGAACGGCGCCGGTGATCTCGGCGATCGATGCGCGGCACGATCACGTCTACTTCCAGATCGTAGCCGGCGACGGCAGCCCGCTGGTGCGGCCGAGCGTCGTGCCAATTGACGCGGCGATTGCGGCCTCGCAATTCGGTGCGCCGCATCTGGTCGGCAATGCCGCAAAGATCCTCGCCGATCGCTGGCCGAAGGTTGGTCCGCAACCCGTTGCGGTCGACGCCCAGCCCGCGCCCGACATCGGCTGGGTCGCCTGGCTCGGCGCTGCGGCCAACCCCGAAACCACGCCGGCGCGGCCGTTCTATCTGAAGGCGCCCGACGCAAAGCCGGCCGCACAGCCACTGCTCGCCGCACAAGCCGCAACCTCATGATGAGATGGCTTTCGGAATGGTGGCGCGGCGGCACGGCCGCCGTCGAGCCGGCCTCCACGCGCGACGCCGCGCGGCTGGCGCAGCTGCACGGACAATCCTTTGCCCGCGGCTGGGGCGAAAGCGAGTTCGAAGGCATGATCGGCGAGCGCAACACGCTCGTGCACCGGTTGCGGCTCGGCCGCAAGACCATCGGATTCGCGGTGTCGCGGATCGGCGCGGACGAAGCGGAAATCCTCTCCATCGCGGTCGACCAAGCACACCGCGGCCGCGGGCTGTCCGGCACGTTGCTGATGACGCATCTCGGCCACCTCGCAGGGCGCGGCGTGCGCACAATATTTCTCGAAGTCGAGGAAAATAACCAGCCGGCGCGGCGGCTCTACGATCGGGCCGGATTCATGGTGGTCGGGCGCCGCGAACGCTACTATAAGCAGCCCAACGGGGAACAATTGAACGCACTTCTGATGCGACGTGACTTGTCGTAACATTGATGGCAGAAAGCGCCCCCGTCAGGCAGACACCCTATGACTGGACTTAAACCTTCATCCGCCTCCAAGGCGACCGGCATCGAGGCACGCTGCGCCGCCACCGGCATGCGCATGACCGAGCAGCGCCGCGTCATCGCCCGCGTGCTGGCGGAATCGGTCGACCACCCCGACGTCGAGGAACTGTACCGGCGCTGCGTCGCCGTCGACGACAAGATCTCGATCTCGACCGTGTATCGCACCGTCAAGCTGTTCGAGGATGCCGGCATCATCGAGCGCCATGATTTCCGCGAGGGCCGTGCACGCTACGAGACGATGCGCGACAGCCATCACGACCACCTCATCAATCTGCGCGACGGCAAGGTGATCGAGTTCACCTCCGAGGAGATCGAGAAGCTGCAGGCGGAGATCGCCCGCAAGCTCGGCTACAAGCTGGTCGATCACCGGCTCGAGCTGTATTGCGTCCCGCTCGACGACGACAAGCCGACGTCTTGAGTGGGCATGATCTTGTCGGAAAACCGCCCCACACTTTTCCGGATCATGCCTTCGTGTCGGTAGATCTCATCATCTTCGATTGCGACGGCGTGCTCGTGGACAGCGAGGTGATCTCCTGTCGCGCACATGCCGATGTGCTGACACGGCACGGCTATCCGATCACGTCGGAGCAGGTGCTGGTCCGCTTCCTCGGCGTATCCGAGAAAGACGCGCGGCGGATGGTCGAACAGGAAATCGGCCACAACCTCCCCGACGATCTTGAGAGCCAAGTGAATGCGGCCACGCTGCAATTTTACGCCAGCGATTTGCAGCCGATCACCCACGTGGCCGCGGCGATTGCCGCAATCGATTTGCCGAAATGCGTCGCATCGAGCGGCACGCCGGAGAAGATCCATCACGGCCTGACATGCGCCGGGCTTTACGACCTGCTCGCCCCGAACATCTTTTCCGCAAGCCAGGTCGCACGCGGCAAGCCCGCACCCGATCTGTTCCTGTTTGCCGCCGAACGGATGAAAGCCGCGCCGGAACGGTGCGTCGTGATCGAGGACAGCGTCCCCGGAGTGACCGGCGCGCATGCCGCCGGGATGAACGTGCTGGGCTTTCACGGCGGCAGCCATTGCCCGCCGGGTCACGCCGAGAGGCTGCGTGCCGCCGGCGCCGGATTGACGTTCGACGATATGCGGCACTTGCCGGACCTGGTCCGGCGGGTCGCGGGGAACACCCGGGCGGGCTGATTTCGGCCTCGTCGTCATTCCCAGGCACACGCAACGCGCGTGAACCCGGAATCTCGCGCCAAAACCTCTGGATTCCGGGTTCTCCCGCTTTGCGGGCGCCCCCAAACCACCCCGCCGGGTGTCAATCGCTGGATTTTCGCCCCTCCAGCCTATATCTGAGGGGCGTCCTCCACCTCAATTTCGGGTTCCATGACGCCGCCGCGCAAGCTGCACATCAAATCATATGGCTGCCAGATGAATGTCTACGATGCCCAGCGCATGGTGGACACGCTGGCTCCGGAAGGATTCGTGGAGACGGCCAACGCGGAGGATGCCGACCTCGTCATCCTCAACACCTGCCATATCCGCGAGAAGGCCTCCGAAAAGGTCTATTCCGAGCTTGGCCGGCTGCGGGTCGCCAAGGACGAGGCCGCGCGCGGGGGCCGGGCGATGCAGATCGCGGTGGCGGGCTGCGTGGCGCAGGCCGAAGGTGGGGAGATCACGCGCCGTGCGCCGGTGGTTGACGTCGTGGTCGGCCCGCAGAGCTATCATCACCTTCCGGAGCTTTTGAAGCGCGCGCGCGACGAAGGCCGTGCGATCGAGACCGAGTTTCCTGCCGCCGACAAGTTCGGCTTCCTGGCCCAGCCAAAGCCCGATGCGATCCGCGCGCGCGGCATTTCCGCTTTCGTCACGGTGCAGGAAGGCTGCGACAAGTTCTGCACCTTCTGCGTGGTGCCCTATACGCGCGGCGCCGAAGTTTCGCGTCCCGTGGCGAAGATCGTCGATGACGTGAAGCGGCTCGCCGACAACGGCGTGCGTGAGCTCACGCTGATCGGGCAGAACGTCAACGGCTATCACGGCGAGGGACCGGACGGGACAAGCTGGCCGCTCGGCCGGTTGCTCGAACACCTGGCGAAGATTCCCGGCATTGCGCGGCTGCGCTATTCGACCAGCCATCCCCGCGATGTCGATGACAGTTTGATTGCAGCCCATCGCGATCTCGGCGAGCTGATGCCGTTCGTGCACTTGCCGGTGCAGTCGGGTTCGGACCGGATTCTCGCCGCCATGAACCGGAAACATACCGCCGATGATTATCGGCGTGTCATCGACCGTTTCCGGTCCGCGCGGCAAGATATTGCTTTTTCATCAGATTTTATCGTGGGCTTCCCCGGCGAAAGCGAGCAAGATTTTCTCACCACCCTCGCGCTTGTCACGCAAATCGGCTACGCTGCCGCATATTCGTTCAAATACTCCGCCCGGCCGGGAACGCCGGCCGCGGATATGCAGGAGACGGTGTCCCCCGCCGAGATGGACCAGCGATTGGAGCGGCTCCAGGAACTGATCGACAGCCAGCAATCGGCCTTCAACAAGGCCGCGATTGGCTCAACGGTCGATGTGCTGTTCGAGCGTCCGGCCCGCAAGGAGGGCCAGATCGTCGGTCGCACTGCCTTCCTCCAGCCTGCGCATGTGATGGCCTCGCCCGACATCATCGGACAGATCCTGCCGGTCCGGATCGACAGCCTTGAACGCTATAGTTTCCTCGGTGAGCTCGTGACGCCGCGTAACGCGCGCGAGCCCGCTTTATCGCAAGCCATTGGAGCCTGAACCCTTGCCAAAAAGCGCATCGGATTCGTCTTCGTTCGCTCCCAGCCGCAAATTTGACCGCGACATGCAAGTTCCGCCCGAGACCCAGGTCGTCATCGACTTCGACGACAACCGCGCCGCATCCGCGCTGGTCGGCCCCTACGGCCAGCATCTCGCCCAGATCGAGCGGCGGCTCGGCGTCGTGGTCGACTCCAAGGGCAACCACATCACCATCGGCGGCACGCGCGACGGCTGCGACGCCGCGCGCCGCGTGCTGGAGACACTCTACGCGCAGGCCGTGAAGGGGCAGGATCTCGACCAAGGCGAAGTCGAAGGCGCGATCCGCGCCGTGATCGCACAGGGCTCGCTGTTCGAATTCGACGCCAAATCGGCCAAATCCACCTTCGACAGCATCAATTTGCGCAAGCGCCCGGTGCGCGCGCGCACCGCCGCGCAGGATTCCTACATCCGCGCGCTGAAGCGCCACGAGCTGGTGTTCGGCATCGGCCCCGCCGGCACCGGCAAGACCTGGCTCGCGGTCGCGCATGCCGCGCAGCTGTTCGAGCGCAAGGAAGTCGACAAGATCATCCTGTCGCGTCCGGCGGTCGAGGCCGGCGAGCGGCTTGGCTTTTTGCCCGGCGATCTCCGCGAGAAGGTCGATCCGTATCTCCGTCCGATCTACGACGCGCTTTACGACCTCATGGACGCGCGCATCGTCGAGCGGGCGCTCCAGACCGGCGAGATCGAGATCGCGCCGCTCGCCTTCATGCGCGGCCGCACGCTGACCAACGCCGCGATCATCCTGGACGAGGCGCAGAACACTACGTCGATGCAGATGAAGATGTTCTTGACCCGTCTCGGCGAGAACAGCCGCATGATCGTGACCGGCGATCCCTCGCAGATCGACCTGCCGAACGGCCAGACTTCGGGCCTTGCGGAAGCGACGCGCCTGCTGGGCGGCGTCGAAGGTATTGCACAAGTTCATTTCAAAGCCGAGGACGTGATCCGCCACGAGCTCGTGGCACGAATCGTCTCTGCCTATGAGGGGCAGCCGCAGCGGCCGGCCACCGGTAAATCCTAGCGAGACAACAACCGGACCATACGGGCGCGGACAGGGCGTCCTTTGGTTCCGAACAGACAAGATGTCACATCCAAACCTTCCCATGACCGAGGTCCTCGTCGTTGCCGATTGCTGGCAGCGCGAGCCCGATTCCGAAGCGGTGATCCAGCGTGCGGTGGCGGCCGCCGCCGAAAGTGTCGACGAGGACGTTGCCGACGCCGAAGTGGCCGTGATGCTGACCGATGATGCCGGCATCCGCACGCTCAACAGCAACTGGCGCGGCATCGACAAGCCGACCAACGTGCTGTCGTTCCCCGCGCTCCAGCCGGAGGGCGAGTGGAAGGAAGGCGATGCGCCGCGTATGCTCGGCGACATCGCGATCGCCTACGAGACCATGCGGCGCGAGGCGGACGAGGAACAGAAGCCGTTCGATCATCATTTGAGCCATCTCGCCGTGCATGGTTTCCTGCACCTGGTCGGCTACGACCACGAGAACGATGGCGACGCGGAGGAGATGGAAGCGCTCGAACGAGAGATCCTGTCTCATCTCGGCATACCCGATCCCTATGCAGACCGCCCGGGGACGCATTGAGATGCCCGATTCCGACCCTATTCACGACAATCCGCGCAATACCGCCAATTTGCCGGTCGTGGTGACATCAGGCGAGGTGATGCGGCCGACCGCGGAAGGCTGGCTGCTGCGTGCCATTCGCACCCTGTTCGGCTGGAAGGCGGGATCGGTGCGCGACGATCTCCAGGTCGTGCTCGATGCCACGACGCCCGACGACACCGGCTTCTCGACCGTCGAGCGCACCATGTTGCGCAACATCCTCGGTCTGCACGAGCGCCGCATCGCCGACGTCATGGTGCATCGTGCCGACATCATCGCGGTGAAGCGCGACATCCCGCTCGGCGAGTTGATGGACCGCTTCGAGAGCGCCGGTCATTCGCGCCTCGTCGTCTACAACGAGACGCTGGACGACCCCGTCGGCATCGTCCACATCCGTGATCTGCTCGCTTTCATGACCGCGCGCGCACGGGTGTCCGAGGCCACGAAAACCAAGCGCAAGAAGCCGCTGCCGGCCGGCCTCGACCTGCGTACGGTCGACCTGGCGTTACCGCTGCAGGATGCGCGCATCATCCGCAAGCTGCTCTACGTGCCGCCGTCGATGCGGGCGATCGACCTGCTGGCGCAGATGCAGGCCACGCGCATTCATCTGGCGCTGGTGGTCGACGAATATGGCGGCAGCGACGGGCTGGTCTCGCTCGAGGACATCGTCGAGCAGATCGTCGGCGAGATCGACGACGAGCACGACAGCGACGAGCCGCCCTCGATCGTGCGCCTGCCCGACAACGCCTTCATCGCAGACGCCCGCGCCAGCCTCGACGACGTCCGCACGGTGATCGGCGAGGATTTCGTCACCGGCGAGGCGGGTGAGGAAGTCGAGACGCTCGGCGGCTATCTCGTGAGCTTCGTCGGGCGCCTGCCGGTGCGCGGCGAGGTGATCTCCGGCCCCGGCCATTACGAGATCGAGGTGCTCGATGCCGATCCGCGCCGCGTCAAGCGGTTGCGCATCTCGACACGGAAGGAGCGGCCCGCGCCGCGTACCCAGCGCGAGAGCCGCCGCCGCGAGGCCACGCCGGAGAGCGGTCAACCGCCTTCCAGCGACACGCCCGTCCCGCCGCCAAGCGACGGGACCGGTTCGCAGTGAGTCCGTTCCAGCGGTTTCGGCAGATTGCGCTTGCCATCATCCTCACCTGGGGATGGAAGCGTGCGCTCATCGCGATGGGATGCGGTGCGCTGTCGGTGCTGGCGCTGGCGCCATTCAATGTCTTTCCGGTGCTGTTCATCACCTTCCCGGTGCTGGTCTGGCTGATCGACGGCGCGGGCGCCGGACGATATCGCGGCGTCCCCGCCGCGGCACTGACGGGCTATTGGTTCGGGCTCGGCTATTTCGTCCCCGGCCTCTACTGGATCGGCTACGCCTTCTTCGTCGACGCCGACGTGTTCGCGTGGCTGACACCGTTCGCCGTGCTTGGCTTGCCGGCCTATCTCGCCATCTTCACCGCGATCGGATTCGCGCTGGCCCGCCTGCTCTGGACCAAGGATGCCACGCGCATCCTCGCGCTCGCCGCAAGCCTCACCATCGCCGAATGGCTGCGCGGTCACGCATTGACCGGCTTCCCCTGGAACGCGTTCGGCTATGCGCTGTCCGAGCCGCTGCCGCTGGCGCAGACGGCGTCGCTGATCGGCCTGTGGGGCATGACGTTCCTCGCGATCGCGATCTTCGCAAGTCCCGCGGCGCTGATCGACCGCACGCCTGATCGCCGCCCGGCGTGGCGTGCGCCGACCGCTGCGATTGCACTTCTGATTGTCATGAGCATCTTTGGTGCGATCCGCCTGTCGCTGCATCCGACCACAATGGTCGCAGGCGTGAAGCTGCGCCTGATGCAGCCGGACCTCCAGCAGGACGCGAAATTCAACTACGCCGCCAAGGCGGAGGTGATGAAGAAATATCTGGCGCTGTCGGACCGCGCCTCGGGGCCACAATCGACCGGCGTGCGCGATGCCACCATCCTGATCTGGCCGGAATCCGCCTTTCCGTTCTTCCTGACCCGCGAAGCCGACGCGATGGCGCAAATCGCCGAGCTGCTGCCGAAGGGCACGGTGCTGATCACGGGCTCGGTTCGCGCCCCCGACCTGCCGCGGGGCACGCCGATCACGCGCGCCTATAACTCGATCTACGTGATCGATCACGACGGCAGCGTGCTCTCGGTCTACGACAAGCTGCACCTCGTGCCGTTCGGCGAGTTCCTGCCCTACCAGGACCTCATGGAGAAGCTCGGCTTCGAGCAACTCACGCGCGTGCGCGGCGGATTCATTCCGGGCAGCGTGCGACATGCGCTATCGGTGCCCGGCGCGCCGCCCGCGCTGCCGCTGATATGTTACGAAGCAATTTTTCCAGGCGAGGTCGCCGGCCGCAATGAGCGTCCGGGCTGGATCGTGAACCTCACCAATGACGGCTGGTTCGGCATATCGACCGGTCCCTATCAGCATCTCGAGCAGGCCCGGATGCGCGCGATCGAGCTCGGATTGCCGCTGGTCCGGTCCGCCAATACCGGCGTGTCAGCGGTGATCGATCCGGTGGGACGAACCGTTGCCAGCCTCGGCCTCGGCGTCGAAGGCATTTTGGATGCAAACCTGCCCGCCGCAATTCCGCCGACCGTCTATGCGCGGGTGGGCGACGTGCCCGCAGCCATGCTCGTTGCGCTGGCCGTGTTTCTGGCGGTCCGCCGACGTGTTGCCAAACGGCACCCCTGATCACGCCTCGCGGCCGCCGCGACCGGAATCCTTTGACAACCGTAGTCCCACGGTTGACAGACTGCACGCGCCCTCCTCATTCTGCACCGGCTGCAAAAGACAGTGGGCGTTGCTAAATTTCTCCGCAATGTTTCCCAATAACAGGGTTTGATTTTGACGCTGCTGGCACCGGAGGCATTCTTGTGATTGCGCCGAAGGTGATGTTTGGAGGCTGAGGAAATGTCGAAAGCGCCCAACCCTGTTGACAAATATGTCGGCAGCCGCGTGCGTATGCGCCGCATCATGTTGGGCATGAGCCAGGAAAAGCTCGGTGAAGCTTTGGGCCTGACTTTCCAGCAGATCCAGAAGTACGAGAAGGGCACGAATCGCGTCGGCGCAAGCCGCATCCAGCAGATCGCCGAGATTCTGCAGGTGCCGGTGTCGTTCCTGTTCGAGGGCGGACCGAGCGGCGTAGCTGGCCCGGACGGCTTCGCCGAAGGCGCCTCGCCTTCCTATGTCTCGGACTTCCTCGCGACCTCCGAAGGTCTCGCTCTGACCAAGGCGTTCACCCGAATCACTGATTCGAAGATGCGCCGCTCGATCGTCGATCTCGTCGAGCAGATCGCCGCCCGCGAAGGTCCCGACAAACGCTGACGCGACGGCTCAATCCGATTTGAGACTGCGTCAAATCTGGCCTATGTCGTCATTTGCGGGCGCGTTTTTGGTGCGCGCCCTCTTCGATGATGCGGTTCAAAGGCACAGATGCGTTCATGACCAAGTCCAATTGGTTCGATTCACAAACTATTCTCGATGGCATCCGCCGCTGGGTGGAGATCGAGACGCCGACGGACACACCTGAACAGGTCAACAAGCTGATCTCCGTGGTCGCGGAGCAATACCGCGATCTGCCGGTTACGCTCGAGCGCGTCGCCGGCGTCGATGGCTGCGGCGATCATCTCGCTGCACGCTCGACCTGGGGCCAGCACCGGCCGGGCATTTTGGTGCTGAGCCACCTCGATACCGTTCATCCCATGGGATTCATCGAGCGCCTGCCGTTCAAGGTCGAGGGCGACAGCGCGTTCGGTCCCGGCATCTACGACATGAAGGGCGGCGCCTATATCGCCCATCACGCCTTTCGCGCGCTCTGCGCCGCCGGCGATCGCTCGCCGCTCGGCATCACCCATTTGTTCACCTCCGACGAGGAGATCGGCAGCCCGACCTCGCGCGCGCTGATCGAGGCGGAAGGGCGCAAGGCCAAATACGTGCTGGTGACGGAGCCCGCGCGCGACGGCGGCAAGATCGTCACCGGGCGCAAGGGCGTCGGACGATTCGAAGTATTCATCAAGGGTGTGCCCGCACATGCCGGCACGCGGCCCCAGGATGGCCGCAGCGCGATCCGCGAGCTTGCCAACGTCATCCTGGCGCTGGAAGCGATGAACGATCTGGCACGCGGCGTTACGGTGAATGTCGGCGTGGCGCGCGGCGGCACCCGCCCCAACGTCACGCCGGAAGAGGCCTTTGCCGAAGTCGATCTGCGCGTGCCGAGCTTTGCCGACGCGGAAGAGTTCGTCGGCAAGATCCTCGGGCTGACATCGAAGACGGATGGCGTCACCGTCAAGGTCACGGGCGGGCTCAACCGTCCGCCCTACGAGAAGAGCAATGCAGGCGCCTCGCTGTACGAGCATGCGAAGTCGCTTGCCACCGAGATCGGCTTCGAGCTGATTGACACCCACACCGGCGGCGGCTCGGATGGCAATTTCACCGCCGCCCACACCGCAACGCTCGATGGACTCGGCGTCGACGGCAAGGGCGCACACACCCATTATGAGCAGATCTACGTCTCGTCGCTCGAACCCCGCGCGCGGCTGCTCCATCGCCTGTACCAGACGCTGCGATGAGCGAACGAAAATCAGATCCCGATCGCGATGACAGCGAGCGCGCCTTCTTCGGTCGCCGCAAGGGCCACAAGCTCAGGCAGCACCAGGCCGAGCTGATCGATCATCTGCTGCCGCATCTTTCGCTCGACATCGCGGGTGAGAAGCCGGCGAATGCCAATGAGATCTTCGATCCCGCGGCCGACGATGTGCGGCTCGAGATCGGCTTCGGCGGCGGCGAGCATCTTGCGGCCGAGGCCCAGAACTTCACCACGACCGGCTTCATCGGCTGCGAGCCCTATGTCAACGGCATGGCAAAGATCCTCGCGCAGATCGAGGCCGCCAACATCGGCAACATCCGCCTGTTCGCGGGCGATGCCGCCGAGCTGCTGGCCTGGCTGCCGCCGGCATCGCTGTCGCGGATCGACCTGATCCATCCCGATCCCTGGCCGAAGCGGCGGCACTGGAAGCGGCGCTTCGTCCAGGACCGCACCATCGCCGCGATGGCACGCGTGCTGAAGGCGGGCGGCGAATTCCGTTTCGTGTGCGATATCGACGATTACTGCGCGTGGACGCTGATGCATCTGTCGCGGTCGACGGATTTTCAGTGGCTCGCCGAATGCGCCGATGATTTCCGGCAGCCATGGGCGGGCTACACCATGACGCGCTACGGCCGGAAGGCCACGCGCGAAGGGCGCAAGACCACATATCTGCGGTTCAGGCGGCGCTAGATCGTCTGGCGGTTGCGCCAGAATTTCACGACGCGTTCGGCCGTCGACGGCATCAGGCGCGTGAAGTTCACGCGCGCCTGCTCGAGATCGGCATCGGCCGGCGTGCGATGCGGGCCGTACCACATCAGGATCAGCGCGCGCACCGTGGGCCAGCCGAGATTGAGCACGCGCCCCAGAATGAGAATCGGATCGTAGCGGTCGCCCGCGACCAGGCGATCGAGGATCGAGAGGCGGACACCGGACATCGCCGCGAGCGAGGCGATCGATTCCTCGTATTTGAGCGCCTTGGCGAAGCCGAGCAGCGCGCTCTCGCCGAGATGACCCTCGCGATGCAAGGTCAGCACCGTGCGCTGTGCATCCGAGAAATCGCGGCGCGGCCCCGGCGGCAGCGCGGCCTCCTCGATCGCCGCCATGGCGCGCTTGATCTCGACCTGGCGCACGGGATTGACCACGCTCGAGAGGCGGCGGCGGATGACGTCGAGCGTGCCGTCGAGCAGCTGTTTCAGGTGCTCGCCCGAGAGATCGTTGCGCTGGCCGATCTTGAGCGTCAGCACGCCGTCCTGCGACGCACGCTTGATCAGCTCGGAATAGCTGCCTTGCGAGAACACCGCACCGGCATTGCCCGCGGCGCGACGCACCACGTCGCGATCGCCGCGCTCGACCAGCACGTCGGTGATGGCAGCCGACAGCGCGGGACGCTCGGTCATCGCCAGCAGATGGCCCTGGCCCTTCAGCCGCGCGATCTCGACGAGAGCGGCGTCGTCAAGCACCGGCGAGCGGCGCAGCACGGGGCCCGCCACCATGATCTCGTTTTCGCGCGCGAGCTGGCTCACCAGATGCGGCGGCGCATTGTTCAGGCGTGAGAAACGCTCGGCGAGGTCGACGCGCGAGGCGAGCTCGGCATGCGGAACGAGATCGATCAGCAGATTGTCGAAGAGATCGACGAGATCGGGACGGAGCTTCTCGGCGTCCTGGAAGAACAATTGGGCGATGGCGCGCGCGATCTCACCGCGACGCCGGGGGTCGCCGCGTTTGACGATCTCGTCCAGTCCGGGAATGAGCGACGTGGCAGCGGTCATGAAAACGCAACTCGTACAGGGCACGCCGCGGGTGCGCCCTTGGTCCAAGCCGCCCCACAATCAGGGAATTTAGGCCTGCTAGATGAAGGAAGCGTTGCGCGGGGGGCCACAGGCCGGGCGCAAAAAGCCTCGTCTTTCCCGCGATGGGCCTTGTCCGGGAGGACGGAAAGGGCTATATCAGCGCCAATTCATCTTCTCATACGATCCGCGTAGTGAGAGTGGGCCCGAAAGGACCCGCTCTTTTTTATTACCTGAGCGCGGCTTGGTGGAAGATATGCGGCCCGGCGAGCTGCCGGGATAAAGAGTTCCGAAACAGGCTCTGCAAATCCTAACCTGTTCAAGTCTTAACCAAGCCTTAACCATCGAGCGCCTTGACCCCTGATATGACCGAACCGAACACTGGTTCCACGGATGCCGAGTTGCTGGCCGAGCCGAGGCTCGTGGTCGAGCCGGGCGTGGCGGCACGTGTGTCTGCGGTCGCAGGTCCGGTGCTCGAGGGCATGGGCTACCGCCTGGTGCGGATCCGCATCTCCGGCGAGGCCGGCTGCACCGTGCAGATCATGGCCGAGCGGCCGGACGGCTCGATGCAGCTCGAGGATTGCGAAGCGATCTCGCGGGCGCTGTCGCCCGTGCTCGACGTCGCGGACCCCATCGACCGCGCTTATCGGCTGGAAATCTCCTCGCCGGGGATCGACCGTCCGCTGGTGCGCCGCTCGGATTTCGAGCGCTATTCCGGCTATCTGGTGAAGATCGACATGGCGGTCGCCCATGAGGGGCGGAAGCGGTTCCGTGGCATGCTTGGTGCCGTCGAAGGCGACCGCGTGCACCTGCATCGCGACGACGTCAAGGCGAACGATAATCCCGACGTTCTCCTGACGATGGAAGACATCGGTGAGGCACGCTTGGTGCTGACCGACGAGCTGATCGCGGAATCCATGCGCCGCGGCAAGGCCGAGGAGCGCCAGATGCGCCGCGATCTCGGCATCGAGCCGCCGGCTGCACCGCACGCGGAAATCAGTGCGAAGATCACCAAGAACACCAAGCCGCAAAAAAAGAAGCCGGCACCGACCAATACGAAGAAGCACCGCCTGGCCGCCGAACGCGCGCGGCGGGGCGAGATCGAGCCTGACGAAGGAGACTAGCCATGGCAGTCAGCGCCAATCGACTTGAATTGCTCCAGATCGCCGATGCCGTCGCGCGCGAGAAATCGATCGACCGCGGCATCGTCATCGCGGCGATGGAAGACGCCATCGCCAAGGCGGCACGGGCACGTTACGGCAGCGAGACTGACGTTCATGCCGAGATCGACCCGAAGAAGGGCGAGCTGCGGCTGTCGCGCCACATGCTGGTGGTCGAGAAGGTCGAAAATCATTCCAACCAGATCTCGCTGGTGGATGCGCAGCGCGCCAATCCCGGCGCCCAGGTCGGTGACACCATCGCCGATACGCTGCCGCCGCTGGAATATGGCCGCATCGCCGCGCAATCGGCCAAGCAGGTGATCGTGCAGAAGGTGCGCGAGGCCGAGCGCGACCGCCAATATCAGGAATTCAAGGACCGCATCGGCGACATCGTCAACGGCGTCGTCAAGCGCGTCGAATATGGCAGCGTGATCGTCGACCTCGGCCGCGGTGAAGCCATCATCCGCCGCGACGAAATGCTGCCGCGCGAAGTGTTCCGCAACGGCGACCGCGTCCGCGCCTACATCTTCGACGTCCGCCGCGAGACCCGCGGCCCGCAGATCTTCCTCTCCCGCACCCATCCGCAGTTCATGGCGAAGCTGTTCGCGCAGGAAGTGCCTGAGATCTATGACGGCATCGTCGAGATCAAGGCGGTGGCCCGCGATCCCGGCTCGCGCGCGAAAATCGGCGTGATTTCCCGCGATTCCTCGGTCGATCCGGTCGGCGCCTGCGTCGGCATGCGCGGCTCGCGCGTGCAGGCGGTGGTGAACGAGCTGCAGGGCGAGAAGATCGACATCATTCCGTGGTCGCCCGACATCGCGACCTTCGTGGTCAACGCGCTGGCGCCGGCCGAAGTCTCCAAGGTCGTCATCGACGAAGACCGCGAGCGCATCGAGGTCGTCGTGCCCGACACCAACAACCAGCTCTCGCTGGCGATCGGCCGCCGCGGCCAGAACGTGCGTCTGGCCTCGCAGCTCACCGGCTGGGACATCGATATCCTGACCGAGCAGGAGGAATCGGAGCGCCGCCAGGCCGACTTCGAGAACTCCACCCGCGTCTTCATGGAATCGCTCAATGTCGACGAGGTGGTCGGCCAATTGCTGGCGTCCGAAGGCTTCACCTCGGTCGAGGAACTCGCGATGGTGGACCTCAAGGAACTCGCCGGCATCGAAGGCTTCGACGAGGAGACCGCGCAGGAGCTCCAGAACCGTGCCCGCGAATATCTCGAGCAGCAGGAGGCCGAGATCGAGGCCAAGCGCAAGGAGCTCGGTGTCGAGGACGCCGTCAAGGACGTGCCGGGCGTCACCTCCAAGATGCTGGTCAAGTTCGGCGAGAACGACATCAAGACCGTCGAAGACCTCGCCGGCTGCGCCACTGACGACCTGGTCGGCTGGACCGAGCGCAAGGAAGGCGGCGAGCAGACCAAATATCCGGGTGCGCTCGACGGTATCGAGATCTCCCGTGACGATGCGGAAGTCATGATCATGCAGGCCCGCGTCAAGGCCGGCTGGATCACCGAAGCCGATCTCGCGAAGCCCGCCGAAGAGGCCGAGGCGACCGAAGATCAGCCGGCTTAAGGACGAAGGAGAATGTCGCCCGGATGCTCGCAGATACTGACCACGATCTCGACCATGGACCGCGGACCGAAAGGTCCGCGACCATGCGGATGTGCGCGGTCAGTCGCGAGGTCCGGCCGATCGACGAGCTGATCCGCTTCGTCATTTCGCCGCAAGGCGACATAGTTCCCGATCTCAAGCGCAAGCTGCCCGGACGCGGCATGTGGGTCACCGCCTCGCGCGAGGTGGTTGCGGAAGCCGTGCGGCGTCACCAATTTAGCAAAGCCTTCAAGCGCGAGCTGCGCACTCCCCAGACGCTTCCCGCCGACATCGAGGCGCTCCTGGTTCGGAGCGTGACGGAAGCCCTTGGGATTGCCGCCAAGGCGGGCCAGATTGTGGCCGGCTTCGGCAAGGTCGAAAGCGCCCTGCGGGAAGGCACGGCCGAGGTCCTGATCCATGCCAGCGACGGGGCCGCGGACGGAATCCGCAAATTGGACATGCTGGCACGTCAAAATGGCGGGAATCGCGGCGCCAAGCCGCAGATTCCCGTCGTCACTGCGTTGAAATCGATAGAATTGGATTTGGCACTTACCCGGTCAAATGTGATACATGCTGCCCTGCTCGCGGGCCCGGCGAGCAAGTCATTCCTGTCACGTAGCCAGATGCTGGTCCGATACCGGATGGCGGACGATGACAAGACTGCCGAAAAGCCCGGCCAGGATTTCTGAGAGACAACGACGACCCGATAGGACGGTGCGGCAACGCACAACGTTAACAAAGATCAGGATTAGGACTGCTGAATGGTTGATACCAAGACCCCTGACGACAAGAAGCTGAGCGTTCCGAGCAAGACGCTATCGCTCAAGCCGCGCGTCGAAACGGGCACTGTGCGTCAGAGCTTCAGCCATGGCCGCAGCAAGCAGGTCGTGGTCGAGAAGCGCGGCAAGCGCCGCGTCGACGGCAGCCCCGAACCGCAAGCTCCCGCGGTTGTTGCAAAGCCGGCACCGGCCGCGCCTGCTCCCGCTCCGGCACGCCCGGCTCCGCCGCGCAACGCCGGCTCCGGCGTGGTGCTGCGCACGCTGACCGAGGACGAACGTTCCGCCCGCGCCAGCGCGCTGGCCGACGCCAAGGTGCGCGAAGTCGAAGAGCGCCGCCAGGCCGAAGACGAAGCCCAGCGCCGCGCTGTCCGCGAAGCCGCCGAACGCGTCGAGCGCGAAGCCGCCGAGGCCCGCCGCAAGGCCGAGGATGAGCGTCACCGCCACGAAGAGGAAGCCAAGCGCAAGGCCGAAACCGAGGCCAAGAAGCGTTTTGGCGAAGGCGAACAGCCGGCGTCAGCCGCGCGCCCTGCAACTGCCGCCCCGGCCGCCCCCGCGCCACGTCCGGGCGCGCCCGCAGCACGCCCCGGCACCACCACGACCACGGCACGCCCGGGAACAACCACCGCGCGCCCTGGAACGACCACCGCGAGGCCGGGAGGCGGCCCGTTGGGTCGCGCTCCCGCGGTCGCAGCCGGACCGGACGAGGACGATGGTCCGCGCCAGATCCGTCGCGGTCCCGGCGGCGCCGCGCGTCCCGTGGTAGCTCCCAAACCCACCCACAAACCCGGCCCGCAGAAGGAGCGCGGTCGCCTGACGGTCGTGACCGCATTCAATGCCGACGACGTGCGCGAGCGCTCGATCGCCTCGTTCCGCCGCCGCACTCAGCGCCTGAAGGGCCATGCCGCGAACGAGCCGAAGGAAAAGCTCATCCGCGAGGTGGTCATTCCGGAAGCGATCACCATCCAGGAGCTCGCCAACCGCATGGCCGAGCGCGCGGTGGAAATCATCCGCATGCTGATGAAGCAGGGCGCGATTCACAAGATCACCGACGTGATCGACGCCGACACTGCACAGCTGATCGCCGAAGAGCTTGGTCACACCGTCAAGCGCGTTGCCGCGTCCGACGTTGAAGAAGGCCTGTTCGACGCCACCGACGATTCCACCGACACCGAGACGCGTTCGCCCGTCGTGACCGTGATGGGTCACGTCGACCACGGCAAGACCTCGCTGCTCGACGCGCTCCGCCATGCCAACGTCGTCTCCGGCGAAGCCGGCGGCATCACCCAGCATATCGGCGCCTATCAGGTGCTGTCGCCCGAAAGCGGCAAGAAGATCACCTTCATCGACACGCCCGGCCACGCCGCGTTCACCGCGATGCGCGCCCGCGGCGCCAAGGTGACCGACATCGTCGTGCTGGTGGTTGCTGCCGATGACGGCGTCATGCCGCAGACGATCGAAGCCATCAACCACGCCAAGGCGGCGCGGGTGCCGATCATCGTTGCCATCAACAAGATCGACAAGCCCGATGCGAAGCCCGAGCGCGTGCGCACCGAGCTGCTCCAGCACGAGGTGCAGGTCGAATCCTTCGGCGGCGAAGTCGTCGACGTCGAAGTGTCAGCCAAGAACAAGACCAATCTCGACAAGCTGCTCGAGATGATCGCGCTCCAGGCCGACATCCTCGACCTGAAGACCAATTCGGAGCGTCCGGCCGAAGGCACCGTGATCGAAGCCAAGCTCGATCGCGGCCGTGGCCCGGTCGCGACCGTGCTGGTCCAGCGCGGCACGCTTCGTGTCGGTGACATCATTGTCGCCGGCGCCGAGATGGGCCGCGTCCGCGCGCTGATCTCGGATCAGGGCGAGACGGTGCATGAGGCCGGTCCTTCGGTTCCGGTCGAGGTGCTCGGCTTCAACGGTCCGCCGGAGGCTGGCGATCGTCTCGCGGTGGTCGAGAACGAAGCCCGCGCCCGCCAGGTCACCAGCTATCGCGCGCACCAGAAGCGCGAGAACGCGGCTGCCTCGATCTCCGGCATGCGCGGCTCGCTCGAGCAGATGATGTCGCAATTGAAGACGGCGGGCCGCAAGGAATTCCCGCTGATCATCAAGGCCGACGTGCAGGGCTCGCTGGAAGCGATCCTCGGCTCGCTGGAGAAGCTCGGCACCGACGAAGTCGCAGCCCGCATCCTGCATGCCGGCGTCGGCGGCATCTCGGAATCGGACGTGACGCTCGCGGAAGGCTTCAACGCCGCGATCATCGGCTTCTCGGTTCGTGCCAACAAGGAGGCGGCTGCGGCCGCCAAGCGCAACGGCATCGAGATCCGCTACTACAACATCATCTACGACCTCGTGGACGACGTGAAGAAGGCGATGAGCGGCCTGCTCGCGCCGACCCTGCGCGAAACCATGCTGGGCAATGCCGCGATCCTGGAGATCTTCAACATCTCCAAGGTCGGCAAGGTCGCCGGCTGCCGCGTCACCGACGGCACCGTGGAACGCGGCGCCAATGTGCGCCTGATCCGCGACAACGTCGTCGTGCACGAAGGCAAGCTGTCGACGCTGAAGCGCTTCAAGGACGAAGTGAAGGAAGTCCAGTCCGGTCAGGAGTGCGGCATGGCCTTCGAGAACTACCACGACATGCGTGCCGGTGACGTGATCGAGTGTTATCGCGTGGAGACGATCCAGCGCTCCCTGTAAGTCCAAATCTTACCGAAGCGCCCGGATCTTTTTGAGCTGAAATTGCGGGAGTGCGATGGCCGGATTTATTCCGGCCATCCGCGCCGCATTCGTTTCAACAGGACAAATGACAATGCTCGTGTCCCAAACGCGGGCACGACGAGGTGATTTTCAACCATGCCCCGCCACCATCAGAAGAAAAGTTCCGCGCCGGGCGGCTCGCAACGCCAGTTGCGTGTCGGCGAGCAGGTTCGCCACGCGATGGCCGAGATTCTGGCGCAAGGCAATGTGCATGATGCGGACCTCGAAGGTCACATCATCACCGTGCCGGAGGTTCGGATGTCGCCCGACCTGAAGCTCGCAACGGTTTACGTGATGCCGCTCGGTGGCCGCGACACCGAGGTCATCATCGCTGCGCTCGAGCGCAACAAGAAATTCCTGCGCGGCGAAGTCGCGCGGCGCGTTAACCTGAAATTTGCACCTGACCTTCGTTTCCGCGTCGACGAACGATTCGACGAAGCGGAACGGATCGAGAAGCTTTTGCGAACACCTGCGGTGCAGAAGGACCTGGAACAGGATCCGGATTCGGATCGGGAAGAAGAGCGATGACGATGGACCCGGCTCACGGCACGATCGGCGGCGAAGAGACCGATCAGCGCGACGTGCAGAAAAATAATTTTGCGGATCTCGGCGGCGATTCCCAGCCGCATCAGGAGCCGCGCCGCGTCAACAACGATCCCCGCGCCAACAAGCAGAAGGGCAACCAGCCGCGCCGCGACCGCCGCGACGTCCATGGCTGGGTCGTGCTCGACAAGCCGATCGGCATGACCTCGACGCAAGCCGTCGCCGTGCTCAAGCGCCTGTTCAACGCCAAGCGCGCGGGACACGCCGGCACGCTCGACCCGCTCGCCTCCGGCGGCCTGCCGATCGCGCTCGGCGAGGCCACCAAGACGGTTCCCTTCGTGATGGACGGCCGCAAGCGCTACCAGTTCACCGTGTGCTGGGGCGAGGAGCGCGACACCGATGATATCGAGGGCCGGGTCACCGCGACCTCCGACCAGCGCCCGACCCGGGAGGCCATCCAGGCCCTGCTGCCCCGCTTCACCGGGGTGATCGAGCAGATCCCGCCGCGCTATTCCGCGATCAAGGTCCAGGGCGAGCGCGCCTATGACCTGGCCCGCGACGGCGAGGTCGTGGAACTGGCCCCCCGTCCGGTCGAAATTCACCATTTAACCCTTGTGGATCAACCGGATAACGACCGGGCGGTGTTCGAGGCCGAGTGCGGCAAGGGCACCTATGTCCGGGCGCTGGCCCGCGATATGGGCCGTATTCTCGGCACTTACGGCCATATCTGCGCGCTGCGGCGGACCCTGGTCGGCCCATTTGACGAGAACGACATGATTCCGCTGGATCAGTTGGAGGCTTTATGCGATAGAGCCGCGTCCGGCGAGGGCAGCCTCGCCGACGCGCTTATGCCCGTTGAGACCGCGCTGGACGACATCCCGGCACTGGCCGTCACTCGGGCTGATGCGGCAAGGCTCCATCGGGGCCAGGCCGTTTTATTGCGCGGACGGGATGCGCCCACTAGTAGCGGCACAGTCTATGTCACGGTGGCAGGCCGTCTATTGGCGCTTGCTGAAGTCGGCAACGGCGAAATCATCCCCAAGCGTGTGTTCAACCTGACCGGTCTGACTGCCAGCACCGGTCGCAACGAGAGAAATTGACGATGTCGATTGCCGCAGAACGCAAAGCGGAAGTCATCAAGACGAATGCCAACAAGGCCGGCGACACCGGCTCGCCGGAGGTTCAGGTCGCGATCCTGTCGGAACGCATCAACAACCTCACCAACCATTTCAAGACCCACGTGAAGGACAACCATTCGCGTCGTGGCCTCTTGAAGCTGGTTTCGACCCGCCGCTCGCTGCTCGACTACCTCAAGAAGAGGGACGAGGCGCGTTACAAGGCGCTGCTCGAGAAGCACAACATTCGTCGTTAAGTGTTCCTGCGCGCGCCACTGGCGCGCGTTTTCGTGCGCGGTTTCGAGCGAAAGCGTTTGTTTAAAGGTTTTTGATCGAGGCTGCGTGCGCGTCGGGTGCGAGCCGTTGACGGCTAGCACCCGGGCACGATGGGCGAGGACCGCAATCCGGTGTTCGCGTTCGTGCCGACTGACAGTCCAGCAGCAATCCGGCGGCTGGGCAGAACGGGCAAGGCGCCCGTATGACCCGAAAGGATGGACGCCA
Organism: Bradyrhizobium sp. 61; assembly: GCF_023073075.1. NCBI lineage: Bacteria > Pseudomonadati > Pseudomonadota > Alphaproteobacteria > Hyphomicrobiales > Nitrobacteraceae > Bradyrhizobium > Bradyrhizobium sp. 61. Next base: position 83,622 of record NZ_JADPIU010000082.1, read on the forward strand.
TCCGAAATCCGAAAACCATGGCAGGATCGCAGGACGCTGATCGCCCGCTTCGATCAACGTCCCGCAATCTTGCGCATGGTTTTTGTTTTTCGGGCCGTCCTTCTTTCGAGAACCCATGAAAGAAGACATCTATGTTCAATAAGCATTCAGTCGAGATCGACTGGGGTGGACGCCCTCTCAAGCTTGAAACCGGCAAGATCGCGCGTCAGGCCGACGGCGCCGTCGTCGCCACCTATGGCGAGACCGTGGTGCTCGCCACTGTCGTCGCGGCGAAGGCGCCGCGCGAAGGCGTCGACTTCCTGCCGCTGACGGTCGACTACCAGGAGAAGACCTACGCAGCCGGCCGCATTCCCGGCGGCTATTTCAAGCGCGAGGGTCGTCCGACCGAGAAGGAGACGCTGGTCTCCCGCCTGATCGACCGTCCGATCCGTCCGCTGTTCGTCGACGGCTGGCGCAACGAGACCCAGGTGATCGTCACCGTGCTGTCGCACGACATGGAGAACGATCCCGATATCGTGGCGCTGGTGGCCTCATCGGCCGCGCTGACCCTGTCCGGCGCGCCCTTCAAGGGCCCGATCGGCGCAGCGCGCGTCGGCTTCGCCAACGACGAGTTCATTCTCAACCCGACGCTCGACGAGATGGTCGACACCCAGCTCGACCTCGTGGTCGCCGGCACGGCCGACGCCGTGCTGATGGTGGAATCGGAAGCCAAGGAGCTCAACGAGGACATCATGCTCGGCGCCGTGATGTTCGGTCACCGCCACTTCCAGCCGGTGATCAACGCCATCATCGAGCTCGCCGAGAAGGCCGCCAAGGAGCCGCGCGAAGTCACGGTGATCGACAATTCGGCGCTCGAGAAGGAAATGCTCGGCCTCGTCGAGCAGGAGCTGCGCGCCGCCTACGCCATTCCGGTCAAGCAGGATCGCTACGCCGCGGTCGGCAAGGTCAAGGAAAAGGTGATCGCTCACTACTTCCCTGAGGGCCAGGAGCCGAAATACGACAAGCTGCGCATCGGCGGCGTGTTCAAGGAGCTGGAAGCGAAGATCGTTCGCTGGAACATCCTCGACACCGGCAAGCGCATCGACGGCCGCGATAGCAAGACCGTGCGCAACATCATCGCCGAAGTCGGCGTGCTGCCCCGCGCCCACGGCTCGGCGCTGTTCACCCGCGGTGAGACCCAGGCGCTGGTCGTGACCACGCTCGGCACCGGCGAGGACGAGCAGTATATCGACGCGCTGTCCGGAACGTACAAAGAGACGTTCCTGCTGCACTACAACTTCCCTCCCTACTCGGTCGGTGAGACCGGTCGCCTCGGCGGTACCAAGCGCCGCGAGATCGGCCACGGCAAGCTGGCCTGGCGCGCGATCCACCCGGTGCTGCCGCCGCATCACGAGTTCCCCTACACCACGCGCGTGGTGTCGGAGATCACCGAGTCGAACGGTTCGTCCTCGATGGCTTCGGTCTGCGGCGCTTCGCTCGCGCTGATGGATGCCGGCGTGCCGTTGAAGCGGCCGACCGCTGGTATCGCGATGGGCCTGATCCTCGAAGACAAGCGCTTCGCGGTGCTCTCGGACATCCTCGGTGACGAAGATCATCTCGGCGACATGGACTTCAAGGTGGCCGGCACGGAAGCGGGCATCACCTCGCTCCAGATGGACATCAAGATCGAGGGCATCACCGAGGAGATCATGAAGGTCGCGCTCGGTCAGGCCAAGGATGGGCGTATCCACATCCTCGGCGAAATGGCCAAGGCGCTCACCAACGCCCGCGCCGAGCTCGGCGAATACGCGCCGCGCATCGAGACCTTCAAGATCGCCACCGACAAGATCCGCGAAGTGATCGGCACCGGCGGCAAGGTGATCCGCGAGATCGTCGAGAAGACCGGCGCCAAGGTCAACATCGAGGACGACGGCACCGTGAAGGTCGCTTCCAGCGACGGCGAAGCGATGAAGGCCGCGATCAAGTGGATCAAGTCGATCGCGTCCGATCCGGAAGTCGGCCAGATCTATGACGGCACCGTCGTCAAGGTGATGGAGTTCGGCGCCTTCGTGAACTTCTTCGGCTCCAAGGACGGTCTCGTCCACATCAGCCAGCTCGCTTCGGCGCGCGTGCAGAAGACCTCCGACGTCGTCAAGGAAGGCGACAAGGTCAAGGTCAAGCTGCTCGGCTTCGACGACCGCGGCAAGACCCGGCTGTCGATGAAGGTGGTCGACCAGACCACCGGCGAAGACCTCGAGGGCAAGGGCGGCGACGGCGAGAAGGCCCCGCGCGAAGCAGCCGGCGAGTAATCGCTCCGCATATCAGAAACACGAAGGGCGGCCTCTCGGCCGCCCTTTTTGTTTGTCGCTTGCTTGAAGCCCGGGGATCAGGCCGCGAGGTCGTACCGGTCAAGGTTCATCACCTTGGTCCAGGCCCTCACAAAGTCCTGCACGAACTGCTGCTTCGCGTCCGACGAGGCATAGACCTCGGCGAAGGCGCGGAGCTGCGAGTGCGCACCGAAGATCAGGTCGGCGCGCGTGCCGGTCCACTTCACCGCGTTGGTCTTGCGGTCGCGGGCCTCGTAGGTACCGTCAGTCGCCGGCGTCCACTGCGCGCTCATGTCGAGCAGGTTGATGAAGAAGTCGTTGCTCAGCGTTCCGACCTTCGAGGTCAAGACGCCGTGCTTCGAACCGTTCGCATTGGCGCCGAGCACACGCAGACCGCCGACGAGCGCGGTCAGCTCGGGACCGGACAGCTTCAACAGCTGCGCGCGATCGACAAGAGCTTCCTCCTGCTGCAGGAACTGATGCTTCTTGCCGACATAGTTGCGGAAACCATCAGCCCGCGGCTCCAGCGGAGCAAAGGACTCCGCATCGGTCTGCTCCTGCGAAGCATCCATACGGCCCGGCGTGAAGCCAACCTTCACGTCGACGCCGGCATCCTTCGCGGCCTTCTCGACCGCGGCAGAACCGCCGAGGACGATGAGGTCGGCGAGCGAAACCTTCTTCGCGCCGGATGACGCGTTGAAGTCCTTCTGGATCGCTTCGAGCTTGCCGAGAACCTTCGAGAGCTGAGCCGGCTGGTTCACCTCCCAATCCTTCTGCGGGGCCAGACGGATGCGCGCGCCGTTGGCGCCGCCGCGCTTGTCCGAGCCGCGGAACGTCGAGGCCGACGCCCAGGCGGTCGAAACCAGCTCAGAGACCGAGAGACCCGAAGCCAGGATCTTGGTCTTCAGCGCGGCGATGTCCTGATCGCTGGCCAGCTCGTGGTCGACCTTCGGAATCGGATCCTGCCAGATCAGCGTCTCCTTCGGCACCAGCGGGCCGAGATAGCGCTGGATCGGACCCATGTCGCGGTGGGTGAGCTTGAACCAGGCGCGGGCAAAGGCGTCCGCGAACTGATCCGGGTTTTCGAAGAAGCGACGCGAGATCTTCTCGTAGGCCGGATCGAGACGCAGCGAGAGGTCGGTCGTCAGCATCGTCGGCCGGTGCTTCTTCGACTTGTCGAAGGCATCAGGAATGATCGCCTCGGCACCCTTGGCGGTCCACTGATTCGCACCGCCCGGGCTCTTCGTCAGCTCCCATTCGTACTTGAACAGGTTCTCGAAGAAGTTGTTGCTCCACTTCGTCGGCGTCGTCGTCCAGGTCACCTCGATACCGCTGGTGATGGAATCGCCCGCCAGGCCCGAAGCGTGCTTGCTCTTCCAGCCGAGGCCCTGGTCCTCGAGCGCGCCCGCTTCCGGCTCCGGACCGACCAGCGACGGATCACCCGCGCCATGGGTCTTGCCGAAGGTGTGGCCGCCGGCGATCAGCGCGACGGTTTCCTCGTCGTTCATCGCCATGCGGGCGAACGTCTCGCGGATGTCCTTTGCCGCAGCGACCGGGTCAGGCTTGCCGTTCGGGCCTTCCGGATTGACGTAAATCAGGCCCATCTGCACCGCGCCGAGCGGCTCGGCGAGCTGGCGTTCGCCGCTGTAGCGCTCGTCGCCCAGCCACGTGCCTTCAGGACCCCAATAGAGCTCTTCCGGCTCCCACACGTCGGCGCGGCCGCCGGCGAAGCCGAAGGTCTTGAAGCCCATCGATTCCAGCGCGACGTTGCCGGCGAGCACCATCAGATCGGCCCAGGAGATCTTGCGGCCGTATTTCTGCTTGATCGGCCAGAGCAGACGGCGCGCCTTGTCGAGATTGGCGTTGTCGGGCCAGCTGTTCAGCGGTGCGAAACGCTGCTGACCGGCACCGGCGCCACCGCGGCCGTCCGTGGTGCGATAGGTGCCGGCGCTGTGCCAGGCCATGCGGATCATGAGGCCGCCATAGTGGCCGAAATCGGCGGGCCACCATTCCTGCGAGTCTGTCATTAGAGCCGTCAGGTCCTTGATGACGGCATTCAGGTCGAGCGACTTGAACTCCTTGGCATAGTCGAACTCCTTGCCCATCGGGTCGGACAGGGTGGAATTCTTGTGCAGCATCTCGATGCTGAGCTGGGTCGGCCACCAGTCGCGGTTCACGCGCGTGGGTTTTCCGCCCGAAAACGGGCACTTCGAAGTGTCATCCATGAATACCTCCTCTGGTGGCGTCGAACTCGCGCCTTTGACCAGGTAGAATTACTCTAGGCTTCGCATTCGATCAGGGGAAGTTGACTTTAATGATCGCTGCGATAGGATTTTCTGATGGCCAACGTGACGATGCGCCAGCTCAGATATTTCGACGCGCTGGCGCGTCACGGCCATTTCGGCCGCGCGGCGGAGGCAAGCTCGATCTCCCAGCCGGCCCTGTCGATGCAGATCAAGGAACTGGAGGAGGCGCTCGGCGGCCTGCTGCTGGAGCGCAGCGCCCGGCAGGTGGCGCTGACCCGGTTCGGCGAGGAGCTCGCACCGCGCGTCCGCGACATCCTGCGCTCGGTCGATGAGCTCGGCGATTTCGCGCGCGCCTCGCAGGACCGGTTTGCGGGCCGGCTGCGGATCGGCATGATCCCGACGATCGCGCCCTATCTCCTGCCCAAGATCACCAAGAATCTGACGCGCATGCATCCGGAGCTCGACATCCGCGTGCGCGAGACGATGACGCCGCGGCTGATCCAGGAACTGGTGGAAGGCCGGCTCGACACGGCCATCGTCGCGCTGCCGGTTTCCGAGCCTTCGCTCACCGAGGTCGCGCTGTTCGACGAAAAATTCCTGCTGGTGCGACCGGGCTCCGACGAAGGCACACCGGTGCCATCGCGCGAGATGATGCGCGAGATGCGGCTGCTGCTGCTCGAAGAGGGGCACTGCTTCCGCGATCAGGCGCTGTCGTTCTGCAACATGCAATCGGCGCCGCCGCGCGAGATGCTGGATGCGAATTCGCTGTCGACGCTGGTCCAGATGGTCAGCGCCGGAATCGGCGTCACCTTGATCCCGGAAATGGCGGTGTCGGTGGAGACGCGATCGGCCTCGGTCTCGCTGTCGCGCTTCCGCGATCCCGAGCCCTCGCGCACCATCGGCATGGTCTGGCGCAAGACCAGCCCGCTGGCGCGCCAGCTGCTCCAGATCTCCGAAGTGGTGTGCCTGTCGGCCGGCAAGGCGCGCCCGCGGCAAGCCACGCGCGGCCAGCGTGGGTAGGCGGGAATTTTCCTGAATAGCTGGGATCATTCAAGCGAGCCTCCGCGCGAGGCGGGCAGATCGAACCGAGAGCACCAATGTCTGATCCCGTCATCCGTCCCGCGCGCACCGACGAATATGACGAGATCGGCCGCGTCTGGATGGAAAGCTGGGTCTCGACCGGCCTCGCCGAGGCGAGTGAGTTCCTGCTGGCAAATCTGCGTGCGCGCATCCGGCGTGAGATCGAGAACGGCTGGAGCCTGTTCGTCGCCGACGACAACGGCACGATCGCCGCCATGCTGGCGCTGCATCTGCCAAAACTCTATCTCGACATGCTTTTCGTCGGGCCCGCTTACCAGGGGCAATCGTTGGGACGGCAATTGCTCGCCTTCACGCGCACGCAAATGCCGGATGAGATGTACCTGCGCTGCGTGCGCGAAAACGAAAAAGCCTGGTGCTGGTACGAGCGCGAAGGCTTTGTGTTCGAGAAGGAAGAGATCGAGCCGTCGAACGGGTTTATGATGAAGTACTATCGGTGGAGGCGGCCGCGGCTCACCGGATAGACAGCGATCCCGGGCTGCAGCTTGCGGTTGTCACGATCCCACCCTAGTGTGGCGTATCCGATGACCTCCCGCCTCTGATCCTTGGAATCCATGTTTCGACTTGCTGCCCCGGTGCTCATCCTGCTGTCCTTCCTGACTTCGGCAGCAGCGCAAACCCCTCCCGCAACCACCGCTCCCGCCGCTCAGACCGCACCATCGGCAAAGCCGACAGCCAAGAAAGCGACGACGAAGCCGAAGGCGGCGCCGAAGCCTGCGGAGGCGGCGACTGCCGGTCCTTGCGGCGTCGGCGTGATTGCGGGGACCGGGGACATCTTTGTCGTCCAGAAGATCGGTTTGACCGTGTTCGGCAACGACTATGCCGAAGTCCCGGTATCCTGGGGCCCTGACGATCTTGTCTTTGCGCGGGTGCGGGCCGCAGCAGGCAACACGCCGGTGCGACGGATCACTTACGCCAAGGGTGCGCTCGATTCCTACTATCACCCCAAATCCGCCCTATTCCGCAATCAGCGCGAGGAACTGTCGAACCTGATCCGGCAGGTCGCGGGTAATGCCGGTTGCGAGCGCTATCTCGTCGTCATGCGCAGCGAAGGACAGCTTGACGGGACCAACCAGTCGCTCAGCGGCGTCGGCATCTTCAGCCGGGGTGTCGGTCTCATCTCATATGCGTATGTCTTCGCCTATATCGGCGTGACATGGGTCGATGGCCGCACCTTCGAAATCATGAAGGGCCCCGCCGTAACGTTCGAAGGTGTCATGAAGCATATGGCAGACAACTTCGTTTCGAACGAGCTTTTGCAGAAGGTGGACAAGTCCATGTTTCCGGAGACGGCCGCGGACTCCGCCAACAACACCGCCCTGCGCGACACCACGCGCGACTTCCTGACCAAACGGCTGGACAAGATCTTGCCGCCGTATTTCGCGCAGTGACGATGCTGAAAGCAAGCCAAGCTCGTAAGAAAGCGATGATCAAGGCGATGCAGGCCTTCGCAATGATCGTCGCGGCTCATTTGCTCTCGGCGACGGGAGTCGGGGCCCAGCCTACGTCAAAGACGAGCACGGCCAAGTCATCGAACGCGTCCCCAACGCTCCGTGCGTAGAGTCACCTACACCAGGGAGGAGCTGAAATCTGGAGGCCGGCGGGAGCAAAATCCGTTCTTCTACCGTGCCGAAAGAGACATCGCGGACTTCGTTCGGTTTCTCGCACCAAGACTCCGTTGCGAACGTTATGTCGTCGTGCACCGGCATGGCGGAACGCATCGCGAATACGGCATTGGAATCTCGCGGTACCCCTACGACGGATCCGTGCATCTCTACGCGATAATGTACATCCGTGTTTACGACGGCGGGACTTTTACGTTGATCAAGGAAGCGCAGGCCTTGATGACTGACGACACCTACGTCGACCGCTTGCTGCGCAATCCGCTTGGTGGACCATCGCGCGAGCTGGATCGGACAATGTTTCCGGAGAAGCCTGCGGATGTTGTCAATAATCCGGTATTGCGCGACGGCGTGCGTGCCATGCTGACGGCAAGTCTCGACAAGACATTGCCGCCCTTGCTCCGGCACTAGGACAGCCTGCGCGCTGATTGAGAACACCACCGTCAACCGGTCGCGTTGACCAACATGTCGTTCACGCAGCTGACCTCTTGCCTAGGCGTAGTGCGTTGCGAATGCGCGGCAAACGCGCCATGAATTGCGCGCTGTTTACCTCTCGCCGATGAAAGGTCCGCTCCATGATCAAGCTCTATTGGTCGCCACGCTCGCGCTCGTTCACGACGCTCTGGCTGATGGAAGAGAGCGGCCTGCCCTATGAGCGCGTGCTGACCGACATCTCGACCGGTGCGCAGAAGGCGCCGGATTATCTGAAGGTCAATCCGATGGGCAAGGTGCCGGCACTCAGCGACGGCGATGCCGCGCTCGGCGAGGCTGCGGCGATTTGCGCCTACATCGCCGACCGCTATCCCGAGACGAAGCTCGCGCCCACGGTAACCGATCCGCGTCGTGCGCGCTATCTGCAATGGCTGTTCTTCTCGCCGGGCTGCATCGAGCCCGCTATCATCCAGATCTTCACCAAGATCGAGATCCCGACCTCGACCGCGGCCTGGGGCAGCGCGACGCAGGTGTTCGACGTGCTGGAAGCTGCGCTCGCGAAGGGACCGTGGATCCTCGGCGATGAGTTTTCCGCCGCAGACATCACGGTCGGCTCCGGCCTGAATTTTGCGGTGCGCCTGTTCAAGATGGTGCCGTCGCGCCCGGCCTTCGATGCCTATCTCGCGCGCTGCATGGCGCGGCCGGCGTTCCAGAGCGCGGAAAAGATCGCGGCGGGATAAACCAACTCTCGCTGGGTGGGCAAAGCGGAGCGTGCCCACCACGTCTTTCTGCGATCGAGGAGAGATGGTGGGCACGGCGCTTTGCGCCTTTGCCCACCCTACGAAATCACTCTGATGCCTTCAGATCGTCCGGCCTCGGCATCAGGATCGTGTTGTAGCCGGAATCGACATAGTGGATCTCGCCGGTCACGCCGCCGGAGAGATCCGACAACAGATACAGTGCCGAGCCGCCGAGCTCGTCGAGCGTGACTCCGCGGCGGAGCGGCGAATGTTTCTGCATGAAGCCGAACATCGCACGCGCCTCGCCGATGCCCGAGCCGGCGAGCGTACGGATGGGGCCTGCGGAGATGGCGTTGACGCGGATGCCGCGCGGTCCGAAATCGGAGGCGAGGTAGCGCACGGAAGCTTCCAGCGCCGCCTTGGCGACGCCCATCACGTTGTAATTCGGCATCGCGCGCTCCGAGGCGCCGAAGGTCAGCGTGATCATGCTGCCGCCCTCCGTCATCAGCTCGGCGGCGCGTTTTGCGACCTCCGTGAAAGAGAAGCAGGAGATCACCATGGTGCGCGAAAAATTCTCGCGGCTAGTGTCGGCGTAGCGGCCCTTGAGCTCGTTCTTGTCGGCAAAGCCGATGGCGTGGATGACGAAATCGAGCTTGCCCCATTTCTCGCGCAGCACGGCGAAGGTCGCATCGACGCTGGCGATGTCCTCGACGTCGCAAGGCAGCACCAATTCCACGCCGAGCTGGTCCGCCAACGGCTTGACGCGCTTGCCCAGCGCCTCGCCCTGGAAGGTGAAGGCAAGCTCGGCACCGTGGGCATGCAGCGCCTTCGCCATGCCCCAGGCGATCGAATGATCATTGGCGATGCCCATGATCAGACCGCGCTTGCCTTTCATCAGTCCTTCCATCTCGCAATTACTCTCCGCTCTCCGTCATGCCCGGGCTTGTCCCGGGCATCCACGTTCTTCCGCAACCGGTAGCAAAGACGTGGATGGCCGGGACGAGCCCGGCCATGACGAAAAAACTACCAGTGCGTCTGCAATGACGTCACACATCCAGCCGGCTGAACACCAGCGTGGCGTTGGTGCCGCCGAAGCCGAAGGAGTTCGACAGCACGGTGCCGATCTTGACGTTGTCGATGCGCTTGCGCACGATCGGCATGTCGGCAAACACGGGATCGAGCTCCTGGATGTGAGCGCTCTCGCAGATGAAGCCGTTGTTCATCATCAGCAGCGAGTAGATCGCCTCCTGCACACCGGTTGCGCCCAGCGAGTGACCGGTCAGCGCCTTGGTCGCCGAGATCGGCGGGCACTTCTCGCCGGCACCGAACACGCGACGGAGCGCGTCGATCTCCGGCGGATCGCCTGCTGGCGTCGAGGTCGCGTGCGGATTGATATAATCGACCTTGGTCTTCACCGTCGACATCGCCATGCGCATGCAGCGCTCGGCGCCCTCGCCGGAGGGCGCGACCATGTCGTAGCCGTCCGACGTCGCGCCGTAGCCGACGATCTCGCCGTAAATGCGCGCGCCGCGCGCCTTGGCATGTTCGAGCTCTTCCAGCACCAGCACGCCGGCGCCGCCGGCAATGACGAAGCCGTCGCGGTTGACGTCATAGGGACGCGAGGCGGTGGCGGGCGTGTCGTTGTACTTCGACGACATCGCGCCCATGGCGTCGAACAGCACCGAGAGGGACCAGTCCAGCTCCTCGCAGCCGCCGGCGAAAATGATGTCCTGCTTGCCGATCTGGATCGTCTCATAGGCGTTGCCGACGCAATGGTTCGACGTCGCGCAGGCCGAGGAGATCGAATAGTTCACGCCCTTGATCTTGAACCAGGTCGCAAGCGTCGCCGAGGCCGTGGACGACATCGCCTTCGGCACGGCAAACGGTCCGACGCGCTTCGGTCCCTTGGTGCGGGTGATGTCGGCGGATTCGACGATGGTGCGGGCCGACGGGCCGCCGGAACCCATGATGATGCCGGTGCGGATGTTGGAGATATCTTCGGGCGACAGACCGGAATCCTGGATCGCCTGCTCCATCGCGATATGATTCCACCCCGCGCCCTGGCCGAGGAAGCGCATCGCACGCCGGTCGACGACCGTCGCAGGATCGATCGTCGGCGCACCTTGCACCTGCGAGCGGAAACCGAGTTCGGCATATTTTTCAGCCCGCGAAATACCTGACTTCGCCTCGTGAAGGCTCGCAAGCACTTCCTGGGTGTTGTTTCCGATGGACGAGACGATACCCATCCCGGTGACCACAACCCGCCTCATGACAGCCTCGCCTAAATCGTTGTCTTTCTTGATGTGATGCGCTCAGCCCAGGCTCACGCCCTGCTTGAACAGGCCGACCTTCAGATCCTTCGCGCGATAGATAATCTGGTCATCGACCGAAAGCCATCCGTCGGCGATACCGAGCACCAGCTTTGAACGCATCACGCGCTTGATATCGATGTTGTACACAACCTTACGGGCCTCGGGCAGCACCTGGCCGCTGAACTTCAGCTCGTTCAGGCCAAGCGCGCGGCCGCGCCCTTCACCGCCGCTCCAGCCCAAATAGAAGCCGACCATCTGCCACAGCGCATCGAGGCCGAGGCAGCCAGGCATGACGGGATCGTTCTTGAAATGGCAGCCGAAGAACCAGAGGTCGGGCTTGACGTCGAGCTCGGCCCGCACCATTCCCTTGCCGAACTCCCCGCCATTGTCGTTGATTTCCGCGATGCGGTCGAACATGAGCATCGGCGGCAGCGGCAGCTGGGCATTGCCCGGGCCGAACATTTCGCCGCGGCCACATGCCAGCAGATCTTCGTATTCGTAGCCGTTGCGCCTGTTCAGCATGCGGAAGCCTCTGTTCAAATCCCGATTGAGCGGCGTTTCTGGCGAAAATGGGCCCCGTTTCGTTCGGAAAGCCGCGCCAATTCCCGTCATCAGGCGCGACTGCCACGAGCCAGGATGGACTGCGGGCCGGGCCTCAATGCCCGGCTGCGCCATAATCGGCCAAGCGGAACCGCGGGCTCTCTAACACAGGCATTTCGGGTGGCAAAGCGATCTCATGAAGGTAAAGTGACCACCTGCTCGCCCGGTTCCATTTCTCATTAGAACCTCTCTAGTTGCGAGAAACTTGCATCTGCATCTATCTGTCCATATATTGCATATAGATGCAGTGTCCACGCGTGCCCGAAATCTGGAAATGAGCGAGAATCCCGCGCCCCATCACGACGACGACGTCCATTCCGCCGCCCTCCTGTCCGGCCGCCAGCCGGCCTTGACCGGCTGCCCGTGGCACGACGTCAACGAAATGCTCCAGTCCGCGGGGCTTCGTCCGACGCGCCAGCGCATGGCGCTCGGCTGGCTCCTGTTCGGCAAGGGTGCTCGTCACCTCACGGCTGAAATGCTCTATGAGGAGGCGACGCTGGCCAAGGTGCCGGTGTCGCTCGCGACCGTCTACAACACGCTGAACCAGCTGACCGATGCCGGCCTGCTGCGCCAGGTCAGCGTCGACGGCACCAAGACCTATTTCGACACCAACGTCACCACCCACCACCATTATTACCTCGAGAATAGCCACGAGCTGGTCGATATCGAGGATCCGCATCTGGCGCTGTCCAAGATGCCGGAGGTGCCCGAGGGTTACGAGATCGCGCGCATCGACATGGTCGTGCGCCTGCGCAAGAAGCGCTGAGATCGATCCAAAGCTGCTGAATTTGTCGTCATGGCCGGGCTTGTCCCGGCCATTGTCGTTTTGCGCTGTCATTCCGGGGCGATGCGCGGCACCGAACCTATGGTGCGCGCTTGCGCACTGAGATTCTTGAGATCCCGGGTTCGATGCTTGCGCATCGCCCCGGGATGACCCTTCGGGTCAGTTGACCTGCTCGTCCGAATAGACGCCCCAGAGGCGCTCCTGCTGGATCCAGCCGTCAAAGCCGTTGCCGGTGACGCGACACCAGTTTGCAGTGCACTTCTTGACCTGCGTGACGACGCCGGCCTGGAGCTTGGCCGCAACCGCGCTGTCAGGATCGGCCCGGTCGTAGATCGGCGCGAGCTCGTCCTTGTGCTTCATGGTGACGACCGCGGTGCGGCGGCCCGACAGCAGCGAATGATAGACCCAGCCCTCGGCGCCTTCGGAATCGCGCACCCGGCGCCAGTTCTCGAACTCGGCGGTGATTTCGACCGGCAGGCCGGCGCGGGTGTAGACCCAGGCAACGTCATTGTCCTTGGTCGGGCCGGCGCGGACGTTCACATGATCCGATTTGAGGCTGACATAACGCGGCACCGGCAGGCCGCTCGCGGTCTGGGGGGTGCTGTCCTTCGCCGAATGCCCGGGGCTGACCGAGGCGCTCAACCAGGTGCAAACGAGCGCCATCACCGAACAAAAACGCCCCAACGCCATCAACCCGTCTCCTGTCGAGGGCCCCGCCGCGCCGGGCCCTCACCCTAAATTCCGAACCTGCCGCGCAAGCCCATCACCCGTGTTCCCGAAGCCTTAACCCGTGGTTCTTGTCTTGGCCCGGCCTTCTGCTAGAGAGGACGGACACTTGAACAACCAGTTTGCCCCGATTTTCCGGTCGGAAATGTCGGGAGAGCTTGAAGGAAGCGCCGGGGACGACACGGCAAAGGCAGTGTCGAACAACCGGGTTAATGAGGCCTCAACGGCCGGCCTTTGGTAACAGAGGCGGCTTGCGGCGCCTCATGAGGGCATGACATGTCGGTGAAGAAAAAGCCCCTCGTGGTGGTGACGCGCAAGCTGCCGGACTCGATCGAGACCCGGATGCGCGAGCTGTTCGACGCGCGGATCAATCTCGACGACACACCGATGTCGGCCGAGCAGATCGCTGAGGCCGCGCGCACCGCCGACGTGCTGGTTCCGACCGTCACCGACCACATCACCGCCGACATCGTCAACCAGCCCGACTGCAAGCTCCGCCTGATCGCCAATTTCGGCAACGGCGTCGACAATATCGATGTCGAGGCCGCGCATGCCCGCGGCATCACCGTCACCAACACGCCAAAAGTCCTGACCGAAGACACCGCCGACATGACCATGGCGCTGATCCTGGCCGTGCCGCGCCGGATGATCGAAGGCGCCTCGATCCTGACCGAAGGAAAGCCCTGGCCCGGCTGGTCGCCGACCTGGATGCTCGGCCACCGCATCGGCGGCAAGCGTCTCGGCATCATCGGCATGGGCCGCATCGGCCAGGCGGTCGCGCGCCGTGCCCGCGCCTTCGGCCTCCAGATCCACTATCACAACCGTCGCCCCGTGGCCCCGAAGATCGCCGAAGAGTTAGGGGCGACCTATTGGGAAAGCCTCGACCAGATGCTGGCGCGGATGGACATCATCTCGGTGAACTGTCCGCACACGCCGGCGACCTATCATCTGCTGTCGGCGCGGCGGCTGAAGTTGATCCGCAAGGACGCCTACATCGTCAACACCGCGCGCGGCGAGGTGACCGACGAGGACACGCTGATCAAGCTGATCGAGGGCGGCGAGATCGGCGGCGCCGGCCTCGACGTCTATGAGCACGAGCCCGCGGTCAATCCAAAGCTGGTGCGGCTCGCCAAGGCCGGCAAGGTGACGCTGCTGCCGCATATGGGCTCGGCCACGATCGAGGGCCGCGTCGAGATGGGCGAGAAGGTGATCATCAACATCCGCACCTTCCTCGACGCGCACAAGCCGCCGGACCGCGTGCTGCCGAGCATGCTCTGAGGTTTATTTGCCGCGCGTTTCGCGCTTGCGCCAATCCGCGACGAAATCGATGAACGCGCGTAGCGCGGGCGGCGTCTGGCGCCGGCTCGGATAGTACAGGAACGGGCCCGGAAACGGCTCGCACCAATCTTCCATCAAGCTGACCAGCGCGCCGGACCTCACGGCGTCATGGACGTAGCCATCGAGCGTCGCCCAGATGCCGGCGCCGTCGAGCGCAGCGCGCATGGCAAGGCCCATGTTGGTCGAGATCAGCTTTGCGGGCGGATCGACCTTCACGATCTGGCCAGCCTTCTCGAACTCCAGATCATGCATGACGCCGCTCGAGTAGCGGGCGCGGATGCAGTCATGGTCGAGCAGATCTTTCGGATGCTTCGGCGTGCCGCGGCGCGCGATGTAATCGGGCGATGCGACGACGACGTAGCTCTGCGGACCGCTCAGCGGGATCGCCACCATGTCCTGCGCGAGGTGCTCGCCATAACGCACGCCGGCATCGTAGCCGGCGCTGACGATGTCGACGAAGCCGCTTTCGGAAACGATATCGAGATCGACCTGCGGGTAGGTCGCGAGGAACGGCCCGATCATCGGCGCCAGCACGAGATCCACCGCCGGCGGCGGCGCGTTGATGCGCAGGCGGCCCGAGGCCACCTCGCGCAAGCCGCGGACCTGGTCCAGGGCATCGCCGACATCGCGCAGCGCCGGAGCGATGCGGGACAACAGCAGCTCGCCCGCCTCGGTCAGCGCGACGCTGCGGGTGGTGCGGTTCATCAGGCGGACGCCAAGGCGCTCCTCCAGGTCCCGCAGCCGCTGGCTAAGGCTCGACACCGACACGCGAATTTCAATCGCCGCACGCCGGAAATTGCGGGTGCGGGCAACCGCCACGAAGACGTCGAGATCACGCAGATCGGGCTCGGCCATTGTTCGTTATGATGAACAAGCCATTCTGGATTGTCCAGCTTATCGGCCTAATCGGTCAGGCGCATATCTGGCCTCGTCACGCGGCACAATCAGCCTGCCGCCTTTTCGAGGAGAACCATCATGGAACAGCGCAAACTCGGTTCAACCGGCCCGACCGTCTCCGCCCTTGGTCTCGGCTGCATGGGCATGTCGGAGGTCTATGGCCCCGCCGACCGCGGCGAAAGCATCGCCACGGTCCATGCGGCGCTCGATGCCGGCATCACGCTGCTCGACACCGGCGATTTCTACGCCATGGGCCACAATGAAATGCTGGTGCGCGAGGCCCTGAAGGATGTGTCACGCGAAAAGGTGCAGATCAGCGTGAAGTTCGGCGCGCTACGCGGTCCCGCCGGCGAATTCGCCGGCATGGACACAAGGCCAGCCGCGACCAAAAACTTCCTGGCTTATTCGCTGCAGCGCCTCGGCACCGATTACATCGACATCTACCGTCCGGCGCGTCTCGATCCCAACGTTCCCATCGAGGAGACGATCGGCGGTCTCGCCGATCTCGTGAAGGCCGGCTACATCAGGCATATCGGCCTGTCCGAGGTCGGCTCCGACACCATCCGCCGCGCGCACGCCGTGCATCCGATCGCCGATCTCCAGATCGAGTATTCACTGATCGAGCGCGGCATCGAACGCGACATCCTCAAGACCTGCCGCGAGCTCGGCATCGGCATCACGGCTTACGGCGTGCTGGCGCGCGGCCTGATCAGCGGCCATTGGTCGAAGGACTCCGGCAAGGCCGGCAGGGATTACCGGCTGATGACGCCGCGCTTCCAGGGCGAAAATCTCGACGCCAATCTCGCGCTGGTGGAATCCCTGCGCGCGATCGCCACGGAGATCGGCGCAACGCCGGCGCAAGTTGCAATCGCCTGGGTGGCGGCTCAAGGCAAGGAGATCGTGCCGCTGGTCGGCGCACGCACCCGCAACCGTCTCACCGAAGCGCTCGGCGCGGCGAAGGTAACGCTGACGCCGGCGCATCTTGCGGCGCTTGCAAAAGCATTTCCGCCCGACATCGCTTCCGGCACACGCTACGCGGCCGAGCAGATGGCGCATCTCGACAGCGAGAAGCCAGCCACGCGGTAGCGGCAGCGATCAGGTGCGATGGGCGCTGAGGTCAGTGATGACAGGCCCATCGCCGTTGAGCGGATTGGCCGGATCGCGCGCGTAGCGCAGCGTCTCGAAGCGCATCGCGCGCGCATCGATCATCAGGAGGCGGCCGACGAGGCCGTCGCCAAAGCCGACGATCTCGCGGATCGCCTCCAGCGCCATCATCGAGCCCATCACGCCCGCAAGCGCGCCCATGACGCCGGCCTCCGCGCAGGCCGGCACGGTGCCGGGCGGCGGCGCCTCCGGAAACAGGCAGCGATAGGTCGGGTTGAACACGCCCTGCTCGTTCTTCTCATGCGCGCGGATGGTGGTGAGCGAGCCGTCGAACGTGCCGAGCGCCGCCGTGATCAGCGGTCGCTTCGCGAAGAAGCAGGCATCCGAGACTAGATAACGCGTCGAGAAATTGTCGGAGCCGTCGAGCACGAGATCGTAGTCTCCGATCATGCTCAGCGCATTGTCGGCATTCAGCCAGGTGGCGTGGCCGACGAAGCGGACATGCGGATTGAGCGCGGAGATCCGCTCGGCCGCGCTCTCGACCTTGTGCCGGCCGATATCGGGCGTCGTATGGATCACCTGGCGCTGGAGGTTTGACAGCGAGACCACGTCGTCATCGACCACGCCGAGCGTGCCGATGCCGGCGGCCGCCAGATACATCAGCGCGGGCGCGCCGAGCCCACCGGCGCCGATCACCAGTACGGAGGCCCGCTTCAGCGCAGCCTGGCCCGGCCCGCCGACATCGCGCAGCACGATATGCCGGGCATAGCGTTCAAGTTCGTCCGGGCTCAGCATCGTCGTCCTTCGTTCTCTCAAACCCTCATGGTGAGGAGCGCGGAACGCGCGTCTCGAACCATGAAGGCCCCGATCTCGCCTGCGGCCATCCTTCGAGACGCGGCCTTCGGCCGCTCCTCAGGATGAGGGCCTGAGTTCGTGGCCTTTACGCCACCTGAACCACCCCAACATTGTTCGCGACCAACGAGATGTGCTTCAATGGTAGCACGTTCAATGGGCTGGCTGGATTTGTCATGAGATCGATGCTTGCGGCAACACTGATGTTCGCGGCTGCCACAGGCGCTAGCGCCCAGATGACGACGCCAGAGATCCCCGGCACCAAGCCGAAGCCGGTCCAGACCGTGCCGATCCGGCCTCCCGCACTGCAGACGCCGTCGGCGACGGCCGATGCGATGGCGCAGGCGGAACGGCTGTCGCTCCAGTCCGACCTCGCCTGGGTCGGCCAATATAACGGCGCCATCACCGGCGACGTCAGCGCACGCTTGGTCGAGGCGATCAAGGAATATCAGAAGGCCAAGGGTGGCAAGCCGACCGGCGTGCTCAATCCGCAGGAGCGCGCTGCGCTCGCCGAGACCGCGCGGCGGAAGCAGGAGAGCGTCGGCTGGAAGATCGTGATGGAGCCGACCAGCGGCGCCCGGCTCGGCATCCCCGGCAAATTGGTGCCGCAGCAGGCGACCGATGCCAACGGCTCGAAATGGACTTCGCCGACCGGCACGGTGCAGGTGCTGCTGAGCCGCCGCAAGGAAGCCAACCCGACCACGGCGAAACTCGCTGAGTCGGAGAAGGAGCCGTCCGGGCGCAAGGTCGACTACACCGTGGTGAAGCCCGACTTCTTCGTGCTGTCGGGATTGCAGGGCCTCAAGAAATTCTACGTGCGAGGCACCTTTAAGGGCGACGAAGTCCGCACCATGACGATCCTCTACGACCAGGCGACCGAGAACACGGTCGAGCCGGTCGTGATCGCGATGTCGAGCGCGTTCAATGCATTTCCGACGGGACCGCAGGCCGGGCCGCCGCCGCGCAAGACCGTCGAATACGGCACCGGCATCGTCGTCAGCGACGATGGTGCGATTGTAACGGACCGCCTCGTCACCGATAGCTGTCTTGCGATCACCATTGCCGGCTATGGTAGCGCCGACCGTCTCGCCGAGGACAAGGAGCACGATCTCGCGCTCCTGCACATCTACGGCGCGCGCGGCCTGAAGCCGCTCAGCCTCACCGGCGGTACAGCGAAAACGAGCGTCGATGTCATCGGCATTGCCGATCCGCAAAGCCAGGGCGGAGCTGCGGGCGTGTCGAGCCTCAAGGGCGCGCTGGCGCCAGTCTCGAGCAGCGACTCTGTGCTGTCGCCGCCACCGGCGGTCGGCTTCTCCGGCAGCCCGGCTATCGACAGCGACGGCAAGTTCACCGGCGTCGCGCTGTTGAAGCCGGCGATGGTCGCCGGACCCGCTACATCGGTGCCGGCGTCGCAAGCGGTGATGGTTTCTGCAGAAACGGTGCGCGACTTCCTGAAGGCGAATGTCGTCACTGCGAATGGCACGTCGACGGATGCGAAGGCGGCCGTCGTCCGCGTGATCTGCGTGCGGAAATAGGCGAGAGAGAATAATACTTCTCTCGTGTCCCGGACGCGGTGCAGGACGCAATGCCCCTCCGCTGAGCCACGCAGCTCCTGCACCGTCTCACGTGCTTTTTGGCGATGGTCCCAGATTTTCGAGAGGCGCCGTCAGCCTGCATGTAAGCCCGGCCGAGCCATACGAAACGTCAACGGAACCGCTGAAATCGTCTTTCAGCACTCGGGAAATCAGCCTGGAGCCGAAGCCTGTGCTGACGGGTTGCGATACGGATGGACCGCCAATCTCCTGCCAGACAAAGGCAAATTTTGACTCACCATCCTGAGTCTCGACTGACCATGTAATTGATACGCAGCCTCCCACCACGGTCAGAGCGCCGTACTTCGAAGCGTTGGTCGCGAGCTCGTGGAGCGCCAATGACAGAGCAAGCGCTTGTCGAGATTTCACAACGAGTGGAGGACCCGAGACGATGAAGCGGCCTTCGCCTGTCCGATAAGGCGCAAGAGCAGTGCCGATCACATCGTGAAGTGGCGCGGCCGCCCAATTTGATGCGGTCAGCAGGTCCTGCGCTCGTCCAAACGCGCCGAGCCGTGCCTGGTACTTTTCGAGATCGGCTTTGCTCGTCGGGTCGCGGAATGTCTGGGCAGCTACCGCGCTCAACACTGCAAGCGTGTTTTTGACGCGGTGCTTCAGCTCCTCATTGATGAGGTTCAGCGCTTCCCTTGCCATATGCTCGGACGTGACATCCCTGCAGACGACAAGCACGCCGCCCACCTTGCCCTCAAGATCAATTGGACCAAAGCTATACGTCCACCAAACGTCCTCGCGGTGCCCGTGACGAGTCACCGGCACCAGCTGGTCCTCATTCCAGGTCGCCCCCTTGCCCGACATGACGTACTCGATCTGGGGACCAATGATGTCCCAGATCTCAGCCCAACACTCACGGCCGCGTGCCCCCAAAGCACTAGGGTGCCTTTCCGGCCCCATCGTCTCCCGGTATGCATCGTTGTAGAACTGGATGAGTTCTGGTCCCCACCAAATGAACATCGGGTGCCGCGAGGTCAGAACGAGCCGCACTGTAACTCGAAGACTTTGGGGCCAAGTGTCCGGAGAGCCCACGGATGTGCTTGACCAGTCAAACGCTCGCGTCAAAGCGCCCATCTCGCCGCCGCCGGCCAGGAAGTCGCCGCTTATATCGCCGCCCATACGCACAGCCTTACTCAGACGCTGATCGACGAGCCTGCCGCCAGTGTTCCGCACCCTACATTGCCGAACTTGTGCCGTCATCTGCGCGGATCGGGCCGCATAGGCGACATCTGCCTCGCACCGAAAAATACCGCGGAGGTTCGAAAACCGCGAACCGCTGGATTTGCGGTCGCGACACCTGCCGGCGATTGGACGACGTCAGTTGCACAAGAGGTACGAGCGCACCGTCCTTGTGAATGCGCGGTCAGCTCAACCTGAACCTGACACCGCTCCGCGCAAGCCCCCCAGAGATCCCGACCGGCGTGCCGTCCGCGCGCCAGCAGGCGGCGCCGGTCATGGTGCCGTCGTCGTGGAAGGCAATGCCGTTCATGCCGCCCGCCACCGTCGCGACGGGCTGCACCTTGTGGCCGAGGCCCGCAAGCTTCGCGCGCACGGCCACCGGCACCTTCTGCTCGACTTCGAGCGCGTTGCCTTCGGTCCAGATGCGCGGCGCCTCGACCGCTTCCTGCAGGCTCATGCCGTGGTCGATCAGATTGACCAGCGCCTGCATCGCGCTGGGGAAGATGCGTTTTCCCCCGGGCAGGCCGAGCGCATAGCGCAGCTTGCCGCCGCTCAGCGCCATCATCGGCGACATCGAGGTGGTGACGCGCTTGCCCGGCGCCAGCGACAGCGCATGGCCGGGACGGGGATCGAACAGGTTCATGTAATTGTTGGGGATGGCGCCCAGGCCCGGGATCATGATCTTCGCGCCAAAGAGATTGTTGATGGTCTGCGTGGTCGCAACCACGTTGCCGAACGCATCCGCCGCCGTCATATGCGTGGTGTGTGCGCCTTCGAGCTGCGAGACGCCGGCGCCCCAGGCCTGCGCCCGCGCCGGATCGATGGCGCGGCGGCGTTCGTCGGCATAGGCCTTCGACGTCAGCCGCTCCACGGGGACGCCGACATAATCAGGATCGCCGCTGGCCGCGGCGCGATCGGCGAAGGCGATCTTCAGGACTTCGGCAAGATAGTGGATGGTCTCTGATGTGCCGAAGCCGAGGCCGCCGATGTCATAACCCTCCAGAATGTTCAGCATCTGCGCGATGTGCACGCCGGAGGCTGCGGGCGGCGGCGGGCCAAGGATGGTCCAGCCGCGATAATCGGCGCGGATCGGTTGCCGTTCGACGGTCTTGTAGCCGGTGAGATCGCTGCGGCGGATGAAGCCGCCGGCCTTCTCCATGTAGTCGACGAGGACATCGCCAAGCGGCCCCTCGTAGAGCGCCTTCTCGCCGTGGTCGGCGATAGTACGCAGAGTCTCCGCATACTCGGCCTGCACCACGCGTTCGCCGACCTTGAGCGGCGCGCCATCAGGCAGGTAGATAGCCGCAATCGGCTTGTCCTTGCGCATCTCGGCGGCGCTCTCGCTGATGCATTCGTGCAAGTACGGCGTCGCCGCATAGCCGCGCGCGGCATGCTTGATCGCGGGCTGCATCACATCGCCGAGCGACATGGTGCCGAAGCGGCGCAGCGTCTCGCACCAGGCTTTCAACGAGCCCGGCGTGGCGACCGCCTTGGGGCCGTTGAGGTTCTCGTTGCCGACAGTGTCGAACACGTCATGCGCCGCGCCCGGCGCGGAGGTGTAGCTGGTGTCACGCACCGCCGCAGGCACGGTGCTCTGCCCGTCGATAAAACGGTGGCTGCCGTCGGCCAGCCGTATATGCGCCATGCCGCCGCCGATGATGCCGACCATCATCGGCTCGACCACGGTCAGCGTGAACAGCGTCGCGATCGCGGCGTCGATGGCGTTGCCGCCCGCGGCCAGCATCTCGGCGCCGGCGCTTGAGGCCAGCGGATGGTTGCTGACCACCATGCCGCGGCTCGAGACCGCCGGCATCTTCTGGCATTCAAAGATCGTTGCCGTCCGGTCGCGCCAGTTTCCGCCCATGCCGCCTGCCCCTTTTATTCACGGCGGCAAGCACATCATACGGGCGACGACGGGTCCAGTATTGGTACGGATTAGCTGGCATTCCCGATTCTGCCATCATCGTTGGCGTTGATTCGGACATCCGCGGTCCCCTTTGGATCGGGCAGGGCACGTCCTGAGCGAGTAGAGCTCAGCATCGAGAAGCGATGCACGTTCGCGTGGCGTTACCCCACAGACCCAAGCATTCCAAAGGATTCAACTTTCCATGCACACGATCGTACTGGCCACCCAAAAGGGTGGCAGCGGCAAGAGCACGCTTGCCATCGGCCTCGCGCTGGCGGCCAAGCAGGCCGGCTTCACCGTCCGCCTGATCGAAACCGACCCGCAGGGTACCCTGTCCAACTGGCTGCGTCGCCGCCACGCTGACGATCTCGTCGTCGAGCCGATCTATCACGCGGCCGACATCGCGCCGCGCCTGAAGATGCTGGCCGACAGCGGCCTGCAGCTCGCGATCGTCGACACCGCGGCCGGCCTCAGCGCCGCGACCACCGCCGCGATCCGCCACTCCGACCTCTGCCTGATTCCGGCTCGCCCGAGCCTTGCCGACATCGAGGCGACCATCTCGACGCTGAGCGTCGCGCGCGCCTGGAAGCGGCCCTACGGCTTCGTGCTGAACCAGGCGCCGATCCGCGGCCAGCGCATCGACAACGCCGCCAACACGCTCGCCGAGGAAGCAGCCCTCGATCTCGCCGAGGTGCTCGCGCGCCCGCTGATCGTGATGCGCAACGACCACCAGGACTCGCTCGCGAGCGGCCTCGCCGTCAGCGAATTCGCGCCGAACGGCAAGTCGGCGGACGAGATCCGCGGCCTCTGGCGCTGGATCGAGACCCGTCTCGAGCTCGAAGCCACGACCAACGTCCTGATCGACCAGGTCATCTCGGTCGCGGACGGGATGTTGCACGCCGCCACCGAGCGTTCAGCGGACGAGACCACGACACTGGCGTCCTGAGCGGGATCGCTCCGACGACAGGCGGCCTCTTCACTTATCCGGTTGAAGAGTCCAAACGACGAAGCAGTCCGGCCACCAGCCCGGCCGGATTGCTTCGCTTCGCGTTTTCTAGGCGAGCAACCATCCTCCTCGTCATTGCGAGCGCAGCGAAGCAATCCAGAGTCTTTCCGCGGAGGGATTCTGGATTGCTTCGCTGCGCTCGCAATGACGGCGTGGTGGGGTCGTCTCCTTCGCCGAGACTCACGGCCTGTCGGCGGCAGGCCCGATCTTCACTTCTGACATTTCGCACACCAGAATGTGGACCGGCCGTTCTGGGTGAATCGCTTCACGGTGCCGCCGCACCCTGGCGTCTTGCAGGTCTCCCCCTCGCGGTCATAGACCTTGAAGGAGTGCTGGAAATAGCCGAGCTCGCCCGAGGTCTGGCGATGGTCGCGCAAGCTCGAGCCGCCGGCCTTGATCGCGTCGTTGAGCACAGTGTGAATGGCACTCACCAGCCGCTTCGCATGATCGGTCGGCTCGCCGCCGCCAACACCCTTGCGACCCTTGGTCGCGAGCGTCGCGGCAATGCGGCGCGGCGACAGATGCGAGCGATGCAGCGCTTCGCAGACATAGATGTTGCCGAGCCCGGCGACCACGCGCTGGTCGAGCAGCGCGGCCTTCAGGCTCGTCGTCTTGCCCTCGCACGATCGCGCCAGCATCGCAGCGTCGAATTCGTTGCCGAGCGGCTCGGGGCCGAGATCGCGCAGCAGTGGCTCGTCTTCAAGCGCGTTGCGCGCGATCACTTTCATGTAACCGAAGCGGCGCGGATCGTTGAACACGATGTCGGCGCCGGAGGACATCCGAAACAGCACGTGGTCGTGCGTGGAGTCCTTAGCCCGCGGGTAGTGAAACTCGCCCGGCGCGGCCTCGTTGTCCGGCTTGATGACGCGGAACGAGCCCGACATGCCCAGATGCATCAGCAGCACGTCGCCGGAGGCGAGATCGGCCATGAGATATTTTGCACGGCGGCCAAGCCCCGTGACGACCTGCCCCTGGAGCCGGGCCACGAAATCGGGCTGGAACGGAAAGCGCAGATCCGGCCTGCGGACCTCCGCGACGAGGATTTTCGCACCCTCCATGACGGGCTGAAGGCCGCGGCGGACGGTCTCGACTTCGGGCAATTCAGGCATGGTCAGGCATTCACCTTATGAGGGCGGTGTGATAGCGCCATTGCGGCGGCCGCGCTATGGTCCGCCCAGTGGAGTAGAGTAATGGATCGGCCGGGCGAAACCACGCATTTTGGCTTCAGGGACGTGCCCCTGGGGGACAAGCAGACGCTGGTGAACGATGTGTTTCACAGCGTGGCGTCGCGCTATGACTTGATGAACGACCTGATGTCCGGTGGCCTGCACCGGGTCTGGAAGGACATCATGATCAACGCGCTTAACCCGCCGCGGGGTGACCGGCCGTTCGCGCTGCTCGATGTTGCCGGCGGCACCGGCGACATCTCGTTCCGCGCTGCCAAGGCGGCAGGTCCCGGCTTCCATGCCACGGTCTGCGACATCAACGCCGAGATGCTGGCCGTGGGCCGCGAGCGCGCCGCGAAGCGGCATCTCGAGACCCAGGTCGATTTCGTCGAGGGCAATGCCGAAGCGCTCGCCTTCGCCGACCGCAGCTTTGACGCATATACGATCGCTTTCGGCATTCGCAATGTGCCGCGGATCGACCTGGCGCTGCGCGAGGCCTATCGCGTGCTCAAGCCCGGCAGCCGCTTCCTGTGCCTGGAATTCTCCACCGTCGAGATGCCCGGGCTCGACCGGATCTATGACCTGTTCTCGTTCAAGGTGATCCCGCCGCTCGGCCGCATGGTCACGGGCGACGCCGAGTCCTACCAGTATCTCGTCGAATCGATCCGCAAGTTTCCGAAACCCAACGCCTTCGCCGACATGATCCGCGACGCCGGCTTCGCCCGCGTCGGCTGGCAGACATTGTCCGGCGGCATCGTCGCACTGCATTCGGGCTGGCGTTTGTGATTTCTTCCATTACCCACATTTCGCGCCTGATCCGCGCCGCGTTCGTGTTTGCGCGCGAGGGCGTGTTCGGTTCCGTCGATCCGACCCTGGTGCCGCCGCCAGGGCAACTCGCGCTGAAGCTTGCGCGCATCGTCGAACGGCGCGGTCCAAAGCACGGACCACGGCTGACGCGCGCGCTGACCCGGATGGGCCCAGCCTATCTCAAGCTCGGGCAGTTTCTGGCCACGCGTCCCGACGTCGTCGGCGTCGTCATGGCGCGTGATCTGGAAAGCCTCCAGGATCGCTTGCCGCCGTTTTCGCAAGCCGAAGCGGAAGCCGCGATCGCGAGCTCGCTGGAGCGTCCGCTCAAGGACGTGTTCGCGAGCCTCGGCCCGCCGGTCGCGGCAGCCTCGATCGCGCAGGTGCATCGCGGCGAGGTGTCGCGCGACGGTGTCCGCAGGCCTGTCGCGGTGAAGGTGCTGCGGCCGAACGTGGCCTCGCGATTCCGCCGCGATCTCTCCGATTTCTTCTACGTCGCGCACAAGGCCGAGACCTATTCGAGCGAGGCGCGGCGTTTGCGCCTGATCGAAGTCATCAACACCATGTCGCGCTCGGTCGCGATGGAGATGGACCTGCGGCTGGAAGCGGCTGCAATGTCGGAGATGGCGGAGAACACGGGCGACGATCCTGATTTTCGCGTGCCGACCGTCGACTGGGATCGCACCACGCACAACGTGCTGACGATGGAGTGGATCGACGGCATCGCGCTGAACGATCACAAGCGCCTGGCAGAGGCGCAGGTCGACCTGCCCGATCTCGGCCGCAAGGTGATCCAGAGTTTTCTGCGCCACGCGCTCCGCGACGGCTTCTTCCACGCCGACATGCATCCGGGCAATCTGTTCCTCGATGACGCCGGCCGTCTGGTCGCGGTCGATTTCGGCATCATGGGCCGGCTCGGGATGAAGGAGCGGCGCTTCCTCGCCGAAATCCTGCTCGGCTTCATCACCCGCGATTATCGCCGCGTCGCCGAGGTGCATTTCGAGGCGGGCTATGTGCCGGCGCATCACTCGGTCGAGAATTTCGCGCAAGCCATCCGCGCCATCGGTGAGCCGATCCACAACCGCACGGCGGAAGAGATCTCGATGGCGCGGCTGCTGACGCTGCTGCTCGAGGTCACCGGCCTGTTCGACATGACGACGCGGCCCGAGCTGATCCTGCTGCAGAAGACCATGGTGGTGGTCGAGGGCGTGGCGCGCGCCTTCGATCCCAAGCTCGACATCTGGAAGGTCGCCGACCCCGTGGTGCGCGAATGGATCGAGCGCAATCTCGGCCCGCTCGGACGGGTGCAGGGCGCGCTCTCCGGCGGCAGCGATCTCGCCCGCGTGCTGATGCGCCTGCCCGACATCGCGCAACGCTCGGTCGCGGTGCTCGAGCAGCTCGAGACCATGACGCGGGAAGGCATCCGGCTGTCGCCGGAGAGCATCGCCGCGATGGGCCGCAGCGAAGGCCGCAAGAACCGTTGGCGCACCGTGGCGCTCTGGATCATTGCCGCCACCTTCATCGGAATCCTGATCGCCGTCCGGAATCTGTGATTGCACTGCAATCACGGAAACGATAGCATCGCTATCATTCCGTGCTGGAGGGGCGTCATGGCAAGCCTGACCATCCGCAAGCTCGACGAGGGCGTCAAAACCTATTTGCGCCTTCGCTCGGCCAGGAACCGCAGGTCGGTCGAGGAAGAGGTCCGGGTCATCCTCGGGGAGCTGATCGAGGGCCGCGAGGAGCCGCTGACGCCGTTTGCGCTGCCGCCGGCCCAATCTACCGCCCCCACGCCGCAACGGACCGGCGCCCTTCCCGAGGCCAGCGTCACCCTGATCATCGGCGGCGGCATCGCGGCCTACAAGTCGCTCGACCTGATCCGCCGGCTCAAGGAGCGCCGGATCGAGGTCCGTTGCGTCCTGACCAAGGCGGCGCAGCAATTCGTCACGCCGCTGGCCGTGAGCGCGCTGTCGCACGAGCGCGTCTACACCGACCTGTTCGACCCCCAGAGCGAGTTCGACGCCGGGCACATTCGCCTGGCGCGCGAGTGCGACCTGATCGTCGTCGCGCCCGCGACCGCCGACCTCCTGGCGAAGATGGCCAATGGCCATGCCGATGATCTCGCCAGCGCTATCCTGCTTGCGACCAACCGCAAGATCCTGCTCGCGCCGGCGATGAATCCGCTGATGTGGAACAACGCGGCGACACGGCGCAACGTCACGCAGCTTCAGCGTGACGGCGTGGTGCTGATCGGCCCGAATTCCGGCGAGATGGCCGAGGCGGGCGAAGCCGGAATCGGCCGCATGTCCGAGGCGATCGAGATCGCCACCGCCGCCGAGCGCCTGCTGCGTCCGCCGGTGCCGCGCCCGCTCGCCGGCAAGCGCGTGCTGATCACCGCAGGCCCCACCCACGAGCCGATCGACCCGGTGCGCTACATCGCCAACCGCTCGTCCGGCAAGCAGGGCTTTGCCATCGCCGCCGCCGCGCAGGCGGCCGGTGCCGAGGTGATCTTGGTCAGCGGCCCGGTCGATCTCGGCGATCCCCCGGGCGTGACAGTGAAGCGCGTGGAATCGGCCCGGCAGATGCTGGAGCAGGTGCAGGCGGCGCTTCCCGCCGACATCGCGATCTTCGCGGCCGCGGTCGCCGACTGGCGGGTCGCCAGTGAGGGCGGGCAGAAGCTGAAGAAGACCTCGGCCGGCATGCCGCCGCTTCAGCTGGTCGAGAATCCCGACATCCTCGCCACGATCTCGAAGCTGACCGACCGGCGCCCGCCGCTGGTGATCGGCTTTGCCGCCGAGACCGAGCACCTCATCGACAACGCCAAGTCCAAGCTGGCCCGCAAGGGCTGCGACTGGATTGTCGCCAACGACGTCTCGCCGGCGACCGGTGTGATGGGCGGCGACCGCAACACCGTGCATCTGATCAGTCGCAAGAATGGTGAGGAGGACGGCGAGATCGCAGTTGATTCCTGGCCGGTGATGACCAAGGAACAGGTCGCCATCGAGCTGGTCGCGCATGTCGCAAAGAGCGTGACCGACAAATCCCGGGAGCCGGCATCTTGAGCACGAAAGTCACGGTCGAACTGCAGCAACTGGCCCACGCCGAAGGCCTTCCGCTGCCGGCCTACCAGACCTCCGAAGCCGCCGGCCTCGACCTGATGGCCGCAGTTCCCGACAGCGAGCCGCTGACGCTCGCCGCCGGCCAATATGCGCTGGTGCCGACGGGCCTCGCGATCGCGCTGCCGCCCGGCCACGAGGCGCAGGTGCGGCCGCGCTCGGGCCTTGCCGCCAAGCACGGCGTCACCGTGCTGAACTCGCCCGGCACGATCGACGCGGACTATCGCGGCGAGATCAAGGTGATCCTGATCAACCACGGCGCAGCGCCCTTCGTGGTCAAGCGCGGCGAGCGCATCGCGCAGATGGTGATCGCGCCGGTGGTGCAGGCCGCGCTGGTTCCCGTGGCGACATTGTCCGCGACCGATCGCGGCGCCGGCGGCTTCGGCTCGACCGGCCGCTAACACACGGCAACTCCAGCCGAATCATCCCGAAGAACTAGGTGGATTGGAACAGCGCGCCCGGCATTTTTGTGGGACCGCCTTTGCGTTCACGATCTGGACTCTTACCGCTGGAGTCACGGTGGGGGTATTGTCGTTTGATTCGCGCGCGACGGGGGTCGCCGCGCGCAAATTCGTGCGATCTGGGGCAACTATGTCAGGCGTGATCGTGTCGATGCGTCGGACGCTGCTGTCGTGCACATCGTTGGCGCGCAACGGCTTGTTGGGAGGCGCTCTCGCGGCGCTGCTGCCGGCTGCGCCGGCTGAGGCTGCCGACCTCGTCGACACACTTTCCATAATGCTGGACTTCAACCGGCAGGAACTCGCGGTGCTGGCCACCGCGCTCGCGCTGCTCGGCTTCTCGGTCGTGGCCGCGATCCTGTTGATGCGCACGCGTGTGCGCACGGCGAACAACGAGGCGCGGCTGCGCGCACGCATCGGGGAACTGCAACTCCAGTCCGACCGCTTCGGCGCGTTGCTGTTCGCCGAGCCGCAGATCCTGATCTCCTGGCCGGCCGGCGACAATCGCGCGCAGATTTCCGGCGACATCTCCATGGTGCTGCCGCGCGATTCCTCCCCCCAGCGCGTCCTCGCGTTCGGAACATGGCTGCCGCCGGAACCCGCGCTCCAAATGGATCACGCGGTCGATGCGCTGCGTGACCGCGGCGACGGGTTCCAGCTGACGCTGACCACCGCGCACGGCCACACGCTGGAGGCCATCGGCCGCGCCATCGGCGGCCAAGCCATTGTCAGGATTCGCGAACTCTCCGGTCTCCGGCGCGATCTTGCCGAGACCAATCTGCGTTACAAGGCCCTCGCCGACGAGACCGAGATGCTGCGCGGCTTTGCCGCCGCCGCGCCCTGGCCGATCTGGGCCAAGGCCGAGAACGGCGCGCTGAGCTACGCCAATCCGGCCTATGTGCGCGCGACCGAGGCAAGCAGCGTCACCGACGCCCAGCAGCGCAAGCTCGAGCTGCTCGACAGTGCCGACCGGACCGCGATGGAGCGGGGCCTGAAGGACGCGGCCAGTTTCACCTCGCGACTGCCGATCGTGATTGGCGGCGAGCGGCGCATCTACGACGTCCGCGCGGTCAATGTCGGCAGCGCCAATGTCGGCGTCGCCATCGATGCCAGCGAGGCGGATGCGCTGAGCTCGGCGCTGGTGCGGATGGCGGAGGCGCATCGGCGCACGCTCGACCAGCTCTCCTCGGGCGTTGCCGTGTTCGACGGCCAGCGCCGGCTCGCCTTCTACAACGATTCCTACCGCCGGCTGTGGGACCTCGACCGCATCTTCCTCGACGCCAATCCCGACGATTCCAGCGTGCTCGACCAGCTCCGCGCAGCGCGCAAGCTGCCGGAGCAGCCGGACTTCCGCGCCTGGAAGGCCAAGCTGCACGAGGCCTATCGCGCGGTCGAGGCCGCCAAGGACACCTGGTACCTGCCCGACGGCCGCGCGCTCTCCGTCGTCACCACGCCGAATCCGGAAGGCGGCGTCACCTATCTGTTCGACGACGTCACCGAAAGCCTCGAGCTCGCCCGCCGCTTCGACGGCATGATCCGCGTCCAGCGCGAGACGCTGGACAGCCTCGCCGAGGGCGTCGCGGTGTTCGGCAGCAACGGCAGGGCGCAGCTGTTCAACCCGGCCTTCGTCCGGATGTGGAAGCTGTCGAGCGACGCCATGCGCGACGAGCCGCACATCCAGACGGTCGAAGGCTGGTGCCATCAGCTGTTCGACGACCCGCAAGTCTGGCGGCAGATCCGCGAGGCCGTCACCTCGATCGAGAGCCGCGCCGACGTGCCGCTGAAGCTGGAGCGCAAGGACGGCAGCGTGCTCGACGGCATGATCCGTCCGCTGCATGACGGCGCGACCATGCTGACGTTCCAGGACATCACCGACACCGAGAATGTCGAGCGTGCGCTGCGCGAGCGCAACGAGGCGCTGGAGGCCGCCGACCAGATGAAGGTGGATTTCGTCCACCACGTCTCCTACGAGCTGCGCTCGCCGCTCACCACCATCATCGGCTTCGCGCATTTCCTCAGCGATCCCTCGACCGGGCCGCTGACGCCGAAACAGGCCGAATATCTCGACTACGTCACCAAATCCACC
This sequence comes from Bradyrhizobium sp. 61, assembly GCF_023073075.1. NCBI lineage: Bacteria > Pseudomonadati > Pseudomonadota > Alphaproteobacteria > Hyphomicrobiales > Nitrobacteraceae > Bradyrhizobium > Bradyrhizobium sp. 61. The sequence continues at coordinate 114,001 of NZ_JADPIU010000082.1, forward strand.
AACGCCCTGCTGGCGCTGACCAACAACATCCTGGATCTCGCCACGATCGACGCCGGCGCGATGAAGCTGGAACTCGGCCCGGTCGACGTCAGCAAGGCCATCGAGCTCGCCGCCGAGGGCATCCAGGACCGCCTCGCCACCGACCGCATCCGCCTCAAGGTCGAGATCGCGCCCGATATCGGCAGCTTCGTCGGCGACGAGAAGCGCGTGGTGCAGGTGCTCTATAACCTCCTCGCCAACGCCGTCGGGTTTTCTCCACAGGATTCCACCGTCGGCATCAGCGCACGCCGCACCGAACGCAGCGTGGTCTTCACTGTGACAGATTCCGGGCCTGGAATACCTGCCGACATGAAGGACAAGGTGTTCAACTGGTTCGAAAGCCGCTCGCAGGGGTCGCGTCACCGCGGCGCCGGGCTCGGCCTGTCGCTGGTGCGCTCCTTCGTCGAGCTGCATGGCGGCAAGGTGCGGGTGGATTCGATCGTGGGCAGGGGCACGGTCGTGATCTGCGACTTCCCGACCGACCAGGCGGCGCATCGCGACGCCGCCGAATGACTGAACCAACCACATTCTCCGTCGCGCTTGTCAACGAGACGGCCACTGCGCAATTGATGGCCGACCTCGCGCTGCTGGTCGGCCCCGGCGACGTCATCACCCTCACCGGCGATCTCGGTGCCGGCAAGACTGCGGCTGCGCGCGCCATGATCCGCTATCTCGCCGGCGACGAGGCGCTGGAAGTCCCGAGCCCGACCTTCACGCTGGTGCAGGGCTACGAGCTGCCGCCGTTTCCGGTGATGCACGCCGATCTCTACCGCGTCGAGGACGAGAGCGAGCTCGAGGAGATCGGCCTGTCGCCGCTTCCCGATGCCACGCTCGTCCTGATCGAATGGCCGGAACGCGCGCCGTCGGCGATGCCGGAAGACCGCATCGACATCGCGCTGACGCACCGGCCGGCGCTGGGCTCGAATGCGCGCGCCGCCGACATCACCGGTTACGGCAAGGCCGCCGCGCAAGTCGCGCGGCTGAAGGCGCTGCGGGAATTCCTCGAGGAATCCGGCTACATGGATGCAAGGCGCAAGCACATGGCCGGTGATGCCTCGACCCGCTCCTATGCGCGACTGCTGCGCGACGACGAGATCGTCATCCTCATGAACTTTCCGCAGCGGCCCGACGGCGCTGCGATGTACAACGGAAAATCCTACAGCGCGGCGGTGCATCTTGCCGAGAACATCAAGCCGTTCGTTGCCGTCGACGAAGGCCTGCGCGTGGCGGGAGTCTCAGCGCCCGCGATCCACCATTACGATCTCGACCACGGCTTCCTGATCTCCGAGGATTTCGGCAGCGACGGCGTGATCGAAGGCGATCCGCCGCGCCCGATCGCCGAACGTTACGAAGCTGCGACCGACGTGCTGGCCGTGCTGCACAGCAAGACATTGCCGGAGACGCTGCGGCTGGCGGATCAGACCTACACCATTCCTGCCTTCGACACCGAGGCGCTGCTGATCGAGATCGGGTTGATGCCGGAATGGTATCTGCCCGATCGCAACGCGCCGTTGAGCGACGAGAAGCGTGCGGAATTCTTCGCGATGTGGCGCGAGCTGCTGAAGAGGCCGCTGGCCGCGCCAAAAACCTGGATCATCCGCGACTACCACTCGCCCAATCTGATCTGGCTCGCCGATCGTACCGGCATGGCACGCGTCGGCGTGATCGACTTCCAAGACACCGTGCTCGGGCCGCACTCCTATGACGTAGTGTCGCTGCTGCAGGACGCGCGTATCGACGTCCCTGAGACCCTCGAGCTGACACTGCTGTCGCGCTACATCAAGGCGCGGCGCACGGCCGATGCGAGCTTCGATCCGGCCGGCTTCGCCGAGCTTTACGCCATCATGTCGGCGCAGCGGAACACGCGCCTGCTCGGCACCTTCGCCCGCCTCAACCGCCGCGACGGTAAGCCGCATTATCTTCGCCACCAGCCGCGGATCTGGACCTACCTCCAGCGCTCGCTGGCACATCCCGCGCTGGCTCACCTGCGCGACTGGTATCTCGCCAACGTCCCGCCGCCCCAGGGAGCGTCCCAAGAGCCGTCCGAAGAGCAGCCTCAAGAGCAGCCCCAAAATCAGCCCCAAGCCTGATTCGCGGCCCGATTTACCGCCTGTTAGCCATCGCATCGGTATCATCGCCCGCAGGCAGCCGGACAAGGACGGGGCTGGAGCAAGGGCAGATGGCGGTCAAGACGGACCATCGTGGCAACAGCCGGGTTGTTTTCGAGCGCGGGATACCGGCCCAGATGATGGGGATCGACGGCACCTGGCGGCGCGAGTGCACCATGGAGGACGTCTCCGAGAGCGGTGCCAAGCTGACCATCGACGGCTCGGTCGAGGGCCTGCATCTGAAGGAATTTTTTCTCCTGCTGTCGTCCACCGGACTTGCGTACCGTCGCTGTGAGCTGGCGTGGGTCAACGGCGACCAGATCGGCGTCAATTTTCTCAAGCTCGGCGACAAGAAGAAGAAGGCGCGTTCCACATCCGTTGGGGCGTGACGGCCACACCCGTCGTACAACCGTCACGGCAGGTGGTTAAGGCGGTTAAGACGCGGTGCGGCCAATTGCGGTCCGTGTTAGGATTGCTGCGTACGCGAACTTCAAAAGTTCTCAAGTCCAGGATTCCGGGAAAGACGAGTCTGAGAAAGCGAACGATGTCCGTCAAACCGACCAAAGCCATGGTGCTCGCTGCGGGGTTCGGGCTGCGCATGCGTCCGTTGACGGAGAAGATGCCGAAGCCGCTCGTGCCGGTGGCCGGCCAGCCGCTGCTGGACCATGTGCTCGACAAGCTCGGCGACGCCGGCGTGACCGAGGCGATCGTCAATGTGCACTATCTGCCGGACCAGATCATCAACCACACCGCATCCCGCCAGCATCCGCGCGTGACCATCTCGGACGAGCGCGACCAGGTGCTCGGCACCGGCGGTGGCGTGGTCAAGGCGCTGCCGCTGCTCGGCGACGCGCCGTTCTTCCATGTCAATTCCGACACGCTGTGGATCGACGGCGTGCGCTCGAACCTGGCGCGGCTTGCGGAAAACTTCGACCCTGAGCGCATGGACATCCTGCTCTTGATGGCGCCGACCGCGACCAGCATCGGCTATAGCGGCCGTGGCGATTACGGCATGCTGCCCGACGGCGCCCTGCGCAAGCGCAAGGAAAAAGAGGTCGTTCCGTTCGTCTATGCCGGCGCGGCGATCCTGTCGCCATCGATCTTCGCCGACGCACCGCAGGGCGAGTTCTCGCTGACCAAGATGTTCGACCGCGCCAACGAGCAGGAGCGGCTGTTCGGCCTCCGCCTCGACGGCGTCTGGATGCATGTCGGCACGCCCGATGCCGTGCATGCGGCGGAAGAGGCATTTCTGGAGAGCGTGGCGTAAGCCGCTCTCGTGTCCCGGACGCGGGTACCGTAGGGTGGGCAAAGCGAAGCGTGCCCACCATCTCTCTGCTTAGAGATCGGGGATACATGGTGGGCACGGCGCGAGTGCGCCTTTGCCCACCCTACGACACCTGATCCTAGTCCGGCGAACAGCGGGGACTATCTCCCCTCCACCCATATCCATTTGAATCCGCCCGCCTATATTGGCGCCTGATTCCCGAATCAGGCAGCCCATGCGCGTTTTCAGCGTTCCTATCTCAGTTCCGTTTCTGCGCACGGTCGTCTCGAGCCTGCTCGACGGCCGGTTGGTCGACGGATTCGAGGCGCACAAGGAGCCGGCGCGGCTTGCGGATGCCACGCTGTACCTGCCGACAAGGCGCGCGATGCGCGTCGTGCGCGAGATCTTTCTCGAGGAGATGAAGGCAGATGCAGTGGTGCTGCCGCGCATCGTCGCGCTCGGCGACATCGACGAGGACGAACTCGCTTTCGCCGACGAGGGCGAGCAGTTCTCTGGCGGAGCGCCGCTCGACATTCCGCCACGGCTTGGCGAGCTGGAACGGCGGCTGACGCTGGCGCAGCTCGTGGCTGCCTGGGCCAAGGGCCCGGTGCTGTCCCCGCTGGTGGTCGGCGGCCCCGCCTCGACACTCGCGCTGGCCGGCGACCTCGCACGCCTGATCGACGACATGGTGACGCGCGGCGTCGACTGGAGCGCGCTCGACGGCCTGGTGCCCGACATGCTCGACCGCTACTGGCAGCACTCGCTCGAATTCCTGCGCATCGCGCGCATCGCGTGGCCCGGCCATCTCGCCGAGATCAACCGGATCGAGCCCGCGGCGCGGCGCGACCTCCTGATCGCGGCGGAAGCGAAGCGGCTGACCGCGCATCCCCATGGCCCCGTGATCGCGGCGGGCTCGACCGGCTCGATGCCGGCCACCGCAAAATTCCTGCATGCGGTCGCATCGCTGCCGCATGGTGCCGTGGTGCTGCCCGGCCTCGACACCGACCTCGACGACGACGCTTGGCGCAGCATCGGCGGTGTGCGCGATTCGCTCGGCAAGTTCGCCGAGCATCCGGCGTCGAACCATCCGCAATATGCCATGCACGCGCTGCTGGATCGCCTTGGCATCAAGCGCAGCGACGTCGACATCCTCCAGCCGCCGGCGGAAGGCGGCCGCGATCTGCTCGCATCGGAATCGATGCGTCCGTCGGCGAAGACGGAAGTCTGGCACGACCGGCTGAAGCAGCCTGACGTCGCCGCGAAGATCGCGGGCGGCATGACAAACCTTGCGGTCGTCGAAGCCCCCAATCCTGAAATGGAAGCGCTCGCGATCGCCATTGCGATGCGCGAGGCGCGCCATCTCGACAAATCGGCGGCGCTGGTGACGCCGGACCGCGCGCTGGCGCGGCGGGTGATGGCCGCGCTGACGCGATGGGATCTCGCATTCGACGATTCCGGCGGCGACGTGCTGATGGAAACATCCGCCGGTGTCTTTGCGCGCCTCGCGGCCGAGGCTGCGACCAAGGGATTGGAGCCGCCGCCGCTGCTGGCGATGCTGAAGCATCCGCTGTGCCGGCTTGGCCGGCTGCCTGGCGCATGGAAGGCGGCAATCGAGGGCCTCGAGCTTGCAGTCCTGCGCGGCACGCGGCCGCCTGCGGGCACCGCGGGCCTGCTGCGCGAATTCAATCGTTTCCGCGAGGAGCTGGCAAAGCTGTGGCGCAAGGAGGTCTCTGCGCTCCACCACGCGGAGCCACGTGCGCGTCTGAAGGCAGAGGACCTCGATCGCATCCAGGCGCTGATCGATGCCCTGCGACAAGCGTTGGCGCCGATCGAGAGTCTCGCGTCATCGAGACCGTACGACTTCGCCGAGCTCGCGCACCGGCATCACGAGATCATGATCGAACTGTCGCGCGACGAGCAGGGCATCCCGCTCGCTTTCGAGGAGCGCGAGGGCCTGGCGCTCGCAGCCGCTTTCGACGACCTCCTGCGCGGCGGCACCACCAGCGGGTTGATGGTGACGCTGCCTGACTATGCCGACGTCTTCCAGACCGCGTTCAGCGACCGGGCCGTGCGGCGGCGGGACAGACCCGGCGCGCGGCTGCAGATCTACGGCCCGCTGGAATCGCGCCTGATGCAGGCCGACCGGATCATCATCGGCGGCCTGATCGAAGGCGTCTGGCCGCCGGCGCCGCGCATCGATCCCTGGCTCAGCCGGCCGATGCGGCACGAGCTTGGCCTCGATCTGCCGGAACGCCGCATCGGCCTCTCCGCACACGACTTCGCCCAACTGCTCGGCGGCGACGAGGTGATCCTCACCCATTCCGCCAAGGCCGGCGGCGCGCCGGCGGTTGCCTCGCGCTTCCTGCATCGGCTGGAGGCGGTCGCAGGCGACCAGCTCTGGAAGACGGCGATTCGCGCCGGCGAGAAATACGTGCAGTTCGCGGGCGCGCTCGATCAGCCCGCCGAGGTCAGGCCGGTCAAGCAGCCCGAACCGCGGCCGCCGCGCGCGACGCGACCGCTGAAGATGTCGGTCACCGCGATCGAGGACTGGCTGCGTGATCCCTACACGATCTACGCAAAGCACATTTTGCGGCTCGACGCGCTCGACCCCGTCGACATGCCGCTGTCGGCCGCCGACCGCGGCTCGGCGATCCACGATGCGCTCGGCGAATTCACGGAGAGCTACGCCACGCGCCTGCCCGACGATCCCGCGCGCGTGCTGCGCGCGATCGGCGAAAAGTATTTTGCGCCGCTGATGGAGCGTCCCGAGGCGCGGGCACTGTGGTGGCCGCGCTTCCAGCGCATCGCGCGCTGGTTTGGCGAATGGGAAACGGCACGCCGCGACGCGATCGAGTCGATCACCGCGGAGACGCGTGGCGAGATCTCGATCCGGCTCGACCACGACCGCAGCTTCCAGCTCTCCGCCCGCGCCGACCGCATCGAGCGGCGCCAGGGCGGCAGCTATGCCATCCTCGACTACAAGACCGGGCAGCCGCCGACCGGCAAGCAGGTCCGCATGGGCCTGTCGCCGCAGCTCACGCTGGAAGCGGCGATCCTGCGCGAGGGCGGATTCCCTGACATCGACGCGGGTTCGTCCGTCAGCCAGCTCGTCTATGTGCGCCTGAGCGGCAACAATCCACCCGGCGAGGAGCGCATCCTCGAGCTCAAGTATAGGCAGGGCGACGAGCCGCAGCCGCCGGATACGGCCGCCGCCGAAGCACGGGCCAAGCTCGAGGCGCTGATCCGCGCCTTCGAGGACGAGAATCAGGCGTACACCTCGCTGAACCTGCCGATGTGGACCAACCGCTACGGCACCTATGACGACCTCGCCCGCATCAAGGAATGGTCCGCGGCCGGCGGTTTGGGGATCGAGGAATGGTGAAGCTGCCGCGTCCCATTCCCGACGAGGTGCGTGCGCGGCAGGCGCGCGCGTCCGATCCGACTGCGTCGGCGTTCGTGTCGGCCAATGCCGGCTCGGGCAAGACCCATGTGCTGGTGCAGCGGGTGATCCGCCTGCTGCTGTCGGGTGTGCCGCCGGAAAAGATCCTCTGCATCACCTTCACCAAGGCCGCCGCCGCCAACATGGCCGAGCGCGTGTTCACGACGCTTGGCCATTGGGTCACGCTGGACGACAACGCACTCGACGCGGCGATTAAGGCGGTCGGCATCCCACATCCCGATCGAAAACTGCGCCGCGAAGCACGAAAGCTGTTCGCCTGCGCGCTGGAGACGCCGGGCGGATTGAAGGTGCAGACCATCCACGCGCTGTGCACCCGCTTGCTCCAGCAATTTCCATTCGAGGCCAACGTACCGGCACGCTTCGCCGTGATCGACGAGCGCGACCAGACCGACATGATGGAGCGCGCCAATCTGAAGGTGCTGCTGGAGGCCGCACGCGATCCGGAGACCGTCACCGGCCGCGCGCTGCTCACCGCGATGGCGAGTGCGGCCGACGTCACCTTCAAGGAAGTCGTGCGCGAGGCCTGTCTCAGCCGCGACCATTTCATGGCCTGGACCGACGAGGCCGGCAACGCAGAGGCTGCCGCCGCGCAAATGGCGTCGGTCCTGGGCGTTGATGCGAGCGATCGCATCGAGGACGTCGAAACGGAGATTCTCGACGGCCCGTTCCTGCCGCGGTCGCGCTGGGACGACATCGCCTTCGCGCTGGAAGACGGCACCTCTTCCGACAAGAGCCAGGCCGCTCGTTTCCGCGAGGCCAAGGTGTTTTCCGGCGCTGCACAGGTCGATGCCTATCTCGGCGTCTTCCTCACCGACGAAAAACTGCCGCGTAAGGCGGTGCTGACCAAGAAGTTTGGCGATCACAACCCATCCGTCGCCCGGCTGTTCGAGAACGAGGTGCAGCGCCTTGGCGGATTGATCGAGAAGCGCCGCGCTGTGACCATGCGCGACCGCACCGCGGCCCTGCTGCACATCGCGACCGCGGCCGCCGCAAACTACCGCCGCGAGAAGCAGGAGCGCGGGCTGCTCGACTACGACGACCTCATCGACAAGACGCTGGCGATGCTGAACCGCGTCTCCTCGGGCTGGGTGCATTACAAGCTCGACCGCGGCGTCGATCACGTCCTGATCGACGAAGCCCAGGACACGAGCCCGCGGCAGTGGGACATCGTCGCGCACATCATTTCCGAGTTCACCGCGGGCGAAGGCGCGCGCGAAGGGTTGAACCGCACCGTCTTTGCCGTCGGCGACGAGAAGCAGTCGATCTTCTCCTTTCAGGGCGCCCAGCCCCGAGAATTCGACGCACGCCGGCGCGAACTGCACCGCAAGTTCACCGCCGCCGGGCTGAAATTCGATCCGGTCGCCTTCACCTATTCGTTCCGCTCGGGCGCGGCGATCCTGCACTCGGTCGACCACGTCTTCCGCGAGCCCCAGATCTACAAGAGCATCCATTCGGTCGAGATCGGCCATCCCCTGCACAATGCGCTCGCCGATGCGGGCCCGAGCGTGATCGAGCTGTGGGATCTCGCCGAGCCCGATGACAGGCAGGAGATCGAGGGCTGGCGCGCGCCGTTCGATGGCGTCGCCGCCACCAGCCCCGAGGTGAAGCTCGCCCGCCGCATCCAGACCGAGATCAAGCAACTGGTCGAGAGCGGCACGCTGACGGGACACGAAGGCGAGCGCCGCCCCTTACGTTACGGCGACACGCTGATCCTGGTGCGCCGGCGCGGCAATGCCTTCGACGCTGTGATCCAGGCGCTGAAGCACGCCAACGTTCCGGTCGCCGGCGCCGACCGGCTGAAGCTGACCGAGCACATCGCGATCATCGACTTGATGAATCTTGCGGACGCGCTGCTGCTGCCGCAGGACGATCTCGCGCTCGCGGTTGCGCTGAAGAGCCCTCTGTTCGGGCTCGATGACGACGACCTGTTTCAGCTCGCCTGGGGCCGCAAGGGCTCGCTGCGCCGCGCGCTTGGCGAACATGCGGCCACAAGCGAGACGTTCGCGACGGCACTGCGGCGGCTTGAGACCTGCGAGGCGCGGTCGCGCGACGAGACTCCGTTCGCGTTCTATGCCTGGCTGCTCGGCGGCGACGGCGGACGAGCGCGCATCCTGCGCAGGCTCGGCCATGAGGCCAACGACGCGCTCGACGAGTTCCTGGAGCTGGCGCTGAATTACGAGCGCAAGGCACCGGCCTCCCTGCAGGGTTTCATGGCCTGGCTGCGCTCGGCCGACACCGAGGTGAAGCGCGACATGGAGATCTCGCGCGACGAGGTGCGGGTTATGACGGTGCACGGCGCCAAGGGCCTCGAAGCCTCCGTCGTGTTCATGGTCGACACGACATCATCGCCCGCGGATTCGCAGCGGGTCCGGCTGATCCACGTGCCGCGCGGCAATGGCGGCGAGGTCGTGGTCTGGGCCGGGCGCAAGGCCGATGATCCCAAGCCCGTCGCCGACGCACGCAAGGCGATGATCGAGGAGACCGAGGACGAGTATCGCCGCCTGCTCTATGTCGCGATGACGCGCGCGGCCGATCGGCTGATCGTCGGCGGCTGCATGCCCGGCAACATGAAGACGGTGCGCAAGCTGAGCTGGTACGACCTCATCGACACCGGGCTCACCGGCTCGGGCCTGGACAAGCAGACGATCGAGACGCCGCTCGGCAAGGTGACCCGATTCGCCCGGCCGGCGGATGTCGCGGCGCTGGGCACGCCTGCGATGGCGGTGGACCAATCGATCGCATTGCCAGACTGGCTGCGGACGCCGTTACCGCACGAGAGCGTCGATGACGATCCCGTGCGCCCCTCCGGCCAGTCGGCCGAGGACGGCCGTAGCGTGCGGTCAGGCGAATCGGTGCAGTCGCGCGCGGTGGCGCTGCAGCGCGGCACGCTGGTGCACCGGCTGCTGCAATCCCTCCCCGACATCGCCCCCGAGCGCCGGCGCGACGCCGCGCTTGGCTTCATGGCGCGCAATGCACCCGACTGGACGGAGGCCGACCGGACCGCGCTGGCCGACAAGGTTCTCGCCCTGATCGCCGAACCGCGCTTTGCCCCGGTGTTTGCCGCCGGCAGCCGTGCCGAGGTCTCGATCGTCGGCCGATTGGACCGGCCGGGGCGGCCGCCAGCGCTGGTGTCGGGGCAGATTGACCGGCTGGTCGTTCGTCCGGATGAGGTTCTGATCGTCGATTTCAAGACCAACCAGGCGGCGCCCAAAAGCGCCGCGGAGGCGCCTGCCGCCTATGTCCGGCAGCTTGCGCTGTACCGGGCGGTGCTGGCGCGGCTTTATCTCCAAAAGCCGATCAGGGCCGTCCTGCTCTGGACCGAGGCCCTTGAATATATGGAGATTTCAGCCCCCGCGCTGGACGCGGCGCTGGCATCCCTTCATGTCGGCGTGAGCGTCCTTGACCCGGCAAGGGGCCGTTCATAGGTTGACGCCATGATCCCAAGCGCGATTCCCATCCGCGCCGATTCTTTCAACCGAGTGAGGTACTCCAATGGCCGTTAGCAAGGTTTCCGACGCCGATTTCGAAGCCGAAGTGCTCAAGGCGAACGGCCCCGTGGTCGTCGATTTCTGGGCCGAATGGTGCGGCCCCTGCCGCATGATCGCACCCGCGCTCGACGAGATCGCCGGCGCGATGGGCGACAAGGTCAAGATCGTGAAGCTCAACGTCGACGAGAGCCCGAAGACCGCGTCGAAATACGGCGTGATGTCGATCCCGACGCTGATGATCTTCAAGGGCGGCGAGATGGCCTCCCGCCAGGTCGGCGCCGCGCCGAAGGCAAAGCTTCAGCAGTGGATCACCTCCGCGGTCTGATCCGCTTCGCGTGTAACTGAGAATTCTTCAACGGCCGGCAACATGCCGGCCGTTTTATTTTTGCTCGACGGCAATCATGCCGATCTCGTTTCGGCGAGTTTGGCGAGACTGGCGAGAACATCGGGAAAGTCCGACGCGACGGACGGACCGATCTCGGACGCTTGCGGCCCTCGCGCGTCGACGGCGTAAACGATCCGCGTGCGCCCTGCCCCAAGGGCTTCGATGCGATGGGCGACCTTGATGACGAGATCGCCGACCCGCGTTTCGTCGATGAAGCACGCGTTCTCGCGGACCTCGATCAGGTGCGAGCGCAGCGCCTCCTCGCCGGGAGGCTTCATCGTGAACCAGGTCCCGGCCGCAAATGGCCCGTCAATGTCGATCTGCTCGATACCTGCGTTCCAGGTTTTCCAACCGGGCACATCGCGGAAGATGCTCCAGACCGTCTCCGGGGCTGCCGATGTCTCGACCGCGTATTCGCCCCGCCAGACATTGTCGTCGTTCATCGCACGCTGCCCTCTTTAATATGTACGCTCATCATAAGCGCGCTTATTGAGGAGTCGAGGCAACCGGGACGAAGCGCCTCTATCCGATCCACCCCGTCGCCAATGCATTCGCCAGCTCCGGCTGGCCATTGTGGCGTGCGAGCGCGGCCATCGCCTCATGGTCATATGCGACGTGCCGGAACGTCGCCTGCCATGCACTCCCGACAAGCTCGAGGATCGCGTAGCGCGCGTGCGGCGTACCGGCTTCGACGACATGCGGGAATGGATGCACGTCGCGATAGCCGGGGCTGCCGACGCTGCCGGGATTGACGATCAGCCGGCCGTCGCGCAGCCGCACCGCGCGGGCGAGATGGGTGTGGGCGCAGAGGATCAGCGATTGGGTGATGCCTTGCGCGAACTGCTCGATGCGGTCGAGCGGCGATAGCGCAACGGTGCCGTCGGGATGCACGGTATCGAGCCAATAGACTTCGTCGTCATCAGGCGTCGCGTGGCAGAGGAAAACCTTGTCGCGAAACACCCGCGTCATCGGCTGCGCGCGCAGCCAGTCGAGCTGGGCGGCGTTGAGCGCTTCGTATGCGGGACGGTCCCACGAGCCCATCTTTTCCGGCGGCCGGTCGAGCAGATAGCGGTCGTGATTGCCGAGCACGTGCACGGCGTCGAACTGCATCAGGATCTCGATGGTCCGGCGCGCATCGAGCGGGCCGCTCAGCATGTCGCCGAGATTGACGATGTCGGCGATGCCCTGCGCGCGGATGTCGGCAAGCACCGCCTCCAGCGCGAGATGGTTTCCGTGGACGTCGGCAATCGCGGCAAAACGCATTGGCATTCTCATCACTCTCGTGCCCCGGACGCAGCGCAGCGCTTCCCTCGCGATGCGAAGCATCGTCGAGTGCGGTGCGCTGCAGAGCCAGGGCCCATGTGGCCTCTGGGTCCCGGCTCTGTGCAGCAACGCTTACGCGTTGCAGCGCGTCCGGGACAAGAGACTATGCAGGAGGCGTGCCGTTGATGCCCAGCACGTGGCCGGCAAGATAAAGCGAGCCGGTGATCAGGATGCGCGGTGGCACCTCGTAGGCGAGCTTCGCCAAGCCGCGCAGCGCGGCTTCGATGCCGGGCGCGGTCTCGACGCGCATGCCGAGGCTGCGCGCGGCATCCGCGAGGCGATCGACCGGCATCGCATTTTCGGTATCGGGGATCGGCACCGCGATGATGTGACGGGTCAGGCCAGCGAAATTGGCGAGAAAACCTTGCGCGTCCTTGTTGGCCATCATGCCCGCGATCACGACCAGCGGACGCGAGACCCGCTCTTCGAGATCGCCGAGCGCAGCCGCCGCGACGCGCCCGCCTTCGGCGTTGTGGCCACCGTCGAGCCAGATCTCCGAGCCCTGCGGTCCGAGCGCAAGCAGCTCGCCCGAGGTGATGCGCTGCATCCGCGCCGGCCATTCGGCGCCAACGATGCCCGCCTCGAACGCCGCGTGGTTGACCTTGAAACTCGGGATCGCGCGCAGCGTCGCGATCGCAAGGCCCGCATTGTCGAACTGGTGGCGGCCGAACAGGCGCGGCGCCGCCAGATCCATCAGGCCGCGATCGTCGGAATAGACCAGGCGTCCATGCTCGACATTGACGTGCCAGCTTTCGTTCGCGGCGAACAGCGGCGCGCGCATGTGCCTCGCCTGCGCCTCGATCACGGCCATCGCCTCGCCCGTCTGCTCGGCGCAAATCACGGGCACGCCGCGCTTGATGATCGCCGCCTTCTCGCCGGCGATGGAGGTCAGCGTATCGCCGAGGAAATCCATGTGGTCCATGCTGATGGGCGTAATCACGCAGGCTGCCGGTGTGTCGACCACATTGGTCGAATCGAGCCGACCGCCGAGGCCGACCTCGAGCAGCACGACATCGGCAGGGTTCTGCGCGAACAGATGGAAGGCAGCCGCGGTCTTCAGCTCGAACACGGTCGCGGCTTCGCCGGCATTGACCCGCTCGACCTCTTCCAGAGCCGCGCGCAATTCATCGTCGCCGACCAGCACTCCGCCGCCGACGCGGCCGAGCCGGAAGCATTCGTTGATGCGGACGAGATAGGGCGAGGTGTAGGCGTGGACGCGCAGGCCGGCGGCCTCCAGCGTCGCGCGCAGATAAGCGAGCGTCGAACCCTTGCCGTTGGTGCCGGCGATGTGGATCACCGGCGGCAGCTTGCGTTCGGGGTGGTCGAGCCGCTCGAGCAGGCGGTGCATCCGCTCCAGCCCGAGATCGATGCGCTTCTGATGCAGGGCCGACAGCCGCCCGATCAATTCACCGAGCGGCGGCTTTGCGCTGTCAGAGGACGCGTTCACGCGTGCGGCGCGGCCGGCGCCGTCTCGGCGGCCGAGACGATCTGCGCCGGACTGACCACCGGCTGCACGGATTTCGATGCGCCTTCCTGCGCCGGCGCCTTGGTCAGCAGGCGGCAGAGCCGCGCCAGGGTCGGGCGCAGTTCGTGACGATGCACGACCATGTCGACCATGCCGTGATCCTTCAGATATTCGGCACGCTGGAAGCCTTCCGGCAATTTCTCGCGGATGGTCTGCTCGATCACGCGCGCGCCGGCGAAACCGATCAGCGCGCCGGGCTCGGCGATCTGCACGTCACCCAGCATCGCGTAGGACGCGGTGACGCCGCCGGTGGTCGGATTGGTCAGCACGACGATGTAGGGCTGTTTCGCCTCGCGCAGCATCTGCACCGCGACCGTGGTGCGCGGCATCTGCATCAGCGACAGGATGCCTTCCTGCATGCGCGCGCCGCCGCTCGCGGCGAACACGATGAACGGCGACTTCTTCTCGACCGCGAGCTCCAGCCCGCGCACGATGGCTTCACCCGCGGCCATGCCGAGCGAGCCGCCCATGAAATCGAAATCCTGCACAGCGACGACGACGGCGGCGCCTTCGAGCTTGCCATAGCCGACCTTGATCGCGTCGTTCAGATTGGTGCGCGCGCGGGCATCCTTGATGCGGTCGACGTATTTCTTCTCGTCACGGAACTTGAGCGGATCGGGCGTGACGTCGGGCAGCGCGACGTCGTACCAGGTCTCGTTGTCGAAGATCGACTTCAGACGCGCCACCGCGCCCATGCGCATGTGGTAGTTCGAGCCGGGGATGACGAACTGGTTGGCCTCGACGTCCTTGTAGAACACGAGCTGTCCGGAATCCGGGCACTTGATCCACAGATTCTCCGGCGTCTCCCGCCGCAGCATGTTGCGGATCTTCGGCCGGACCACATTGGTAAGCCAGTTCATGGTTTGCTCCGATGTGCGAGCCCCGCGAAAGGGCTGCCTGAAGGATATATGGCGGCCGGGCCTCTGCCCGGCAAGCTGCCGTGTTCGCCCGCCCCAGAAGCGGAATTATGGCCTATTCGGCCGCCTGTTTCGCGCCCTTGACGCCCTGGGCCAGGGCCGCGGTCAGCTCGGCCACCGCGTTAACGGTTTTGGCGGTCGCCCGGCCCTCGGCGTCGAGGCTGTTCTTGAGCGCGTCGACCAGCGCGGTGCCAACCACCGAACCATCGGCCTTCTCGGCAATGGCGCGCGCCGCCTCCGGCGTGCGGATGCCAAAACCAACGCAGATCGGCAGCTTGGTATGCCGCTTGATGCGCGCGACAGCTTCACCAACGGCATTCGCGTCCGCCGCCGCTGCACCGGTGATGCCGGCGATAGAGACGTAATAGACAAAGCCTGATGTGTTCGCGAGTACCGCGGGCAGGCGCTTGTCGTCGGTGGTCGGGGTCGCGAGGCGAATGAAGTTCAGGCCCGCCTTCAGCGCGGGAATGCAGAGCTCGTCGTCTTCCTCCGGCGGCAAATCGACGATGATCAGGCCGTCAACGCCGGCCGTCTTGGCATCGGCCAAAAACTTGTCGACACCGTAAATGTAGATCGGATTGTAATAGCCCATCAGCACCAGCGGCGTGACGTTGTCGTCCTTGCGGAAGTCGCGCACCAGTTCCAGCGTCTTCTTCAAGGTCATGCCGTTTTTGAGCGCGCGCAGACCTGCCGCCTGAATCGAGGGACCATCGGCCATCGGATCGGTGAAGGGAATGCCGAGTTCGATGACGTCGGCGCCTGCCTTGGGCAGCGCCTTGACGATATCGAGCGACGTCGAGAGATCGGGATCGCCGGCCATCACATAGGTGACAAAGGCCGAGCGGCCTTGCTTCTTCAGCTCGGCGAAACGGGTGTCGATACGCGTGGTCACTTGCTCTTGCCCCTCAGGATGTCGCCGACCTGCGGGACGTCCTTGTCGCCGCGACCGGAGAGATTGACGACCATCAGGTGATCTCTCGGCCGCTTCGGCGCGAGCTCCATCACTTTGGCGATGGCATGCGCGGGCTCGAGCGCGGGGATGATGCCTTCCAGCCGCGACAGCAATTGGAATGCTGCGAGCGCCTCGTCATCGGTCGCGGAGAGATAGTTGACGCGGCCGATCTCGTGCAGCCAGGAATGCTCGGGACCGATGCCGGGATAGTCGAGGCCGGCGGAGATCGAATGCGCGTCCTGGATCTGGCCGTCCGCATCCATCAAGAGATAAGTGCGGTTGCCGTGCAGCACGCCGGGACGGCCGCCCGCGATCGAGGCCGCATGCAGTTGCGTGAGCCCATGGCCGGCGGCTTCGACGCCAAAAATTTCGACGGAGGGATCGTCGAGGAACGGATGAAACAGGCCCATCGCGTTCGAGCCGCCGCCGATGCAGGCGACCAGCGAATCCGGCAGGCGTCCCTCGACCTCCTGCATCTGCGTCTTGGTCTCGTTGCCGATGATCGACTGGAAGTCGCGCACCAGCGTCGGATAGGGATGCGGGCCCGCCACCGTGCCGATGCAATAGAACGTGTTGTGCACGTTGGTGACCCAGTCGCGCAACGCCTCGTTCATGGCGTCCTTCAGCGTGCGCGTGCCCGACTGCACCGGGACCACCGTTGCGCCCAGCATCTCCATGCGGATGACGTTGGGCTGCTGCCGTTCGACGTCGACGGCGCCCATATAGACCACGCATTCGAGGCCGAAACGCGCGCACAGCGTCGCGGTGGCAACGCCATGCTGACCGGCGCCGGTCTCGGCGATGATGCGCTTCTTGCCCATGCGCCGTGCCAGCATGATCTGGCCGAGCACGTTGTTGACCTTGTGCGAGCCGGTGTGGTTGAGCTCTTCGCGCTTAAGATAGATCTTGGCGCCGCCAAGATGCTCGGTGAGGCGCTCGGCGAAATAGAGCGGCGAAGGCCGGCCGACATAGTTCTTGAGATAGCCGTTCATCTCGGCCTGGAACGCCGGATCGGCCTTGGCCGCGGTGTAGGCCTTTTCCAGATCCAGGATCAGCGGCATCAGGGTTTCGGCGACGAAGCGGCCGCCGAAAATGCCGAAGTGCCCGCGCTCGTCGGGACCGCTGCGGTAGGAGTTTGGTTTGGCGATGTTCATCGAACGCTCAACTCTTGACTTGCATCTTGGGTGGCGCGCGCGGCGCGAATGAAGGCCTTGATCATCTCGGGATCCTTGACGCCGGAGGCGCTCTCGACACCGGAGGAGACGTCGACGCCGCCGGCGCGCGTGACCCGAAGGGCCTCGGCGACGTTGTGGGCATCAAGTCCGCCCGAGACCATATACGGCAGCTTGAGTTCCAGGTTTTCGAGCAGATGCCAATCGAAGGCCGCGCCGAGGCCGCCGGGACGTGTCGCATCTTTTGGCGCCCGCGCGTCGAACAGGATGCGATCGGCAACCTCTGCGTAGCCAGGCAGCACGGCGAGATCGGCGGCGGTCGCGACCGGCACCGCTTTCATCACCGGACGGCCGAACCGCTGCTTGATGTCGCGCAGGCGCGCGACGCTCTCCTTGCCGTGGAGCTGAAGGATATCCGGCGACAGCGCGTCCATGATGTTGTCGAGCGTGGCGTCGTCGGCATCGACCGTGAGCGCGACCTTGAGCGCGCGCCGCTTCACCTGGCGGCCGAGGTCGCGGCCAAGCTCCAGAGAGACGTGCCGCGGCGACGGCGGAAAGAACACGAACCCCACCATGTCGGCGCCGGCGTCGAGCGCTGTTTCGAGCGTCTCGCGCGTGGACAGGCCGCAGATTTTGACGAGCAGGGACATGGTCTCGAAGCAGGTGAAGGCCGCGGGTCTGCGGCCGGAAAACCGGGTTTTCGGTTGCGGCCGCTTCTACAACGTCGCGCGCTGCTTGTCTCGCCCGATGGGCCCGTAAAGGCCAACCCCGGAGGGAACGGGGAGGCGCTGGGGCTGGGGCTTCGCTGCGGCCGCCTGGGCCCGCAGATCGGCCAATTCGGTCCTGGCAGCCCGTGCCTCCGCATCATTCCGGCGCGCCGCGCGGCGCCAGCGCCGCTGGCCGAGCCAGACCGCGCAGCCGCCCGCGAGGACCCCGAGGGCCGCCACCAGGATGAGGAGCAGGAACAGCGGCAACGTCACCGAGAATGACGGGTCGTTCGTAATGAAGGGGTCGAAAGAGACCGTGACGAAATGCCGGTTGGCGACGGCGAAGGTCACCAGGATCAAGCCCAACGGAATCACGATCAGCGCGGTCAGGAACTTTCGCATCTCGCTTCGCTCGCCTTGAATCAAGCTTCCGGCCGCATCGCTCGCGACCGCGGAAAACCCTGACGCCGGTCTCAGTCTGGCGCGCCTGGATCCGGATGGTCGCGGTTCAGCCGTTCGCGCATTTCCTTGCCGGTCTTGAAGAACGGAACGCTCTTCTGATCGACTGGTACATGGGCGCCGGTGCGCGGATTGCGTCCTGCGCGCGCAGGGCGATGCTTGACCGAGAAGGCACCGAAGCCGCGCAACTCGACGCGATCACCGCGCGCGAGAGCCGCTACGATCTCTTCGAGAATCGCATTCACAATGTTCTCGACATCCCGCTGGTACAGATGCGGGTTGTGCTCGGCGATACGCTGAACAAGTTCGGATTTGATCATCGAGAGATAGGACCCGGAAGCGTGCGGATGACCATTTCCGTGAAAATACTGTGATCTGTCAAGACGCTAAATGAAGGTTGGGCGTCGGGAAATTGCGTGACAAATGCCGAAAAAGCGGGCTGCCCCGCCACCCGCCAGACGGGAAAAGCCTCTGAAGCTCGCCCGGTTCCATCAATTTGACGCAGCCGGCTGCCACAGGGCCAGCATTCCATCCATTCCAAGCCGATCGACGGCCTGCGCGACGCCGGTTTGTCCGATCTGATGCGCAATCGAGCCTAAACCAAGCGCTTCCAGCGTGACGACAGCCGCCGTCTTGAGGAACGGCAGATCGCCAAAGCGGGGCTGCAGCTTGTAATCGCGGACGGTGAGGCCCTTCTTGACGCCCTTCTGCTCGACCAGCCAGGTCACGGCGGTCTTCTCGTCGCCGAGCTGATCGATCAGCTTGAGATCGATCGCCTGGCGTCCGGTGAAAACGCGGCCATCGGCGACTTTTTCGAGCTGCGTGTCATCCATGCCACGCCGCTCCTTCACCAATCCCTTGAACCAGGCATAGGAATCCTTCACCAGCGCATCGAGCGCGGCGCGCGCCTCGGGGCTGGTCGGCTCAAAACCGTTCGGTGCGGCCTTCAGCGGCGAGGATTTCACCTCCTCGACCTTCACACCGACGGTCTTCAGCAGCTCCGTGACGTTGGGAAACTGGAACAGCACGCCGATCGAACCGACCAGCGAGCTCTGCTGGGCAATGATGTGGTCGCTCGCGATCGCGGTAATGTAACCGCCGGACGCGGCGAGGCCTTCGACCACGACGACGAGCGGCTTCTTCGCCTTCAGCCGTACAAGCGAGTCATAAAGCTGCTCGGAGCCGGCGGTGGTGCCACCCGGCGAGTTGATGTGAATGATGACGGCGGCGGCCTGCGAATTCTCCAGTCGCTCCAGCGCCTGGGTGCGATCGGAGTCGCTGCGGATCAGGCCATCGATCTGGACCCGCGCGATCGAGCCGGCGGATGCGAACGTGCCGCGCGCACCGGGTGTTGCGATCAGCGCGAAGCCCGCAATCGCCGCGATCGCGATCAGCGCAGCCATCACGCGCCAGAACGTCAGCTTGCGACGAATCCTGCGGCGATCGACGATGATGTCCGAATCGAGCGACATCGGAATATCTCCAAATGAAAGGCTGGGCGCGTTGTGCCGTCACAGCGTGACCATTGGCTTATCTGGATACATCAATTGCGGCGTAATTTGAAGAAAACAAGGCTGGCGTAGCCCGGATGGTAGCCAAGCACTCAGATGTCATCCCCGCCTAGTGCGCAATTGCGCACGGGCGCGGGGACCCATACCCCCAGGGAGAAGTTGTCGCGCGAGTTGGCAACCACGAGTCTTCGCCAAACTCGATCCTGTGGTTATGGGTCCCGGGCTCGCGCTTCCGCCTTCGCTCTTCGAGCTACGGCGGACAAGTCGCGCGCCCCGGGACGACGGTTGAGTATGCTGCCTCAACAAAAAAGCCCCGGCTCGCGCCGGGGCTTTGATGGTTGCGAAACAGGCGTTTCGCTTACTTGTCGCGGTTCTTGAGCGCGGTGCCGAGAATGTCACCGAGCGTCGCCCCCGAATCGGAGGAGCCGTACTGCGCGATGGCTTCCTTCTCTTCGGCGACTTCGAGCGCCTTGATCGACACCTGGACCTTGCGGGCCTTCTTGTCGAACTGGATCACGCGGGCATCGACCTTCTCGCCGACGGCGAAGCGCTCGGCGCGCTGGTCGTTGCGGTCACGGGCGAGCTCCGAACGCTTGATGAAGGTCGAGAAGTCGGTACCGGTGATCTTCACCTCGATGCCGCTTTCCTTCACTTCGAGCACTTCGCAGGTCACGACCGCGCCCTTCTTGACATCGCCCGGCTCGGCGAAGGGGTCGCCTTCGAGCTGCTTGATGCCGAGCGAGATACGCTCCTTCTCGACGTCCACATCGAGCACCACGGCTTTCACCACGTCGCCCTTCTTGTAGTTGTCGATCACCTGCTCGCCCGGAAGCTTCCAGTCGAGGTCGGAGAGATGGACCATGCCGTCGACGTCGCCCTCGAGGCCCAGGAACAGACCGAACTCGGTCTTGTTCTTGACCTCGCCCTCGACCACCGAACCGGTCGGGTGACCTTCGACGAAGACCTCCCACGGGTTGCGCATGGTCTGCTTGAGGCCGAGCGAGATGCGGCGCTTGGCGGAATCGACTTCCAGCACCTGCACTTCGACTTCCTGCGAGGTCGAAACGATCTTGCCGGGGTGCATGTTCTTCTTGGTCCACGACATCTCGGAGACGTGGATCAGGCCTTCGATGCCCGGCTCGAGCTCGACGAACGCACCGTAGTCGGTGATGTTGGTGACGCGGCCGGTGAAGCGGGCACCCAGCGGGTACTTGGCTTCGATGCCCTGCCACGGATCGTCCAGCAGCTGCTTCATGCCCAGCGAGATGCGGTGCGTCTCGTGGTTGATCTTGATGATCTTGACCTTCACGGTCTGGCCGATCGAGAGCACCTCGGTCGGGTGGTTGACGCGGCGCCACGCGATGTCGGTGACGTGCAGCAGACCGTCGATACCGCCGAGATCAACGAACGCACCGTAATCGGTGATGTTCTTGACCACGCCGTCGATGACCTGACCCTCTTCGAGGTTCTGCACCAGCTCCTGACGCTGCTCGGCGCGGGTCTCTTCCAGCACCGTGCGGCGGGAGACGACGATGTTGCCGCGGCGGCGATCCATCTTGAGGATCTGGAACGGCTGCGAGTTGTTCATCAGCGGCGCAACGTCGCGGATCGGACGGATGTCGACCTGCGAGCGCGGCAGGAAGGCCACGGCACCGTCGAGGTCGACGGTGAAGCCGCCCTTGACCTGGTTGAAGATGACGCCGTTGACCTTCTCGTTGTTCTGGAAGGCCTTCTCGAGCTTGCCCCAGCTCTCCTCGCGGCGCGCCTTGTCGCGCGACAGCACGGCTTCGCCGAGGGCGTTCTCGATGCGATCGAGGAACACTTCGACCTCGTCGCCGACCTTGATCTCGCTCTCACGGCCGGGGCCGGAAAATTCACGCAGGGCAACGCGGCCCTCGGTCTTCAGGCCGACGTCGATGACGGCCATGTCTTTTTCAATTGCAACCACCTTGCCCTTGACGACGGAGCTCTCCTGCAGGTTGCCACCTGCGAAGGACTCGTCGAGCATCGCGGCGAAATCGTCGCGCGACGGGCTATAGGTATCAGCAGAAGTCGAAGCCATTTGTTCTCCAGTTGCGGATGTCGTGCCGGCCGTTGGGTTCATGGGCGCATCGCACACGCAGTGTCGGAAGGTCCGCAAGACCTTCGAGCGACCGCTCGTTGCTCCGGCATGGAGGCGGAACAGCGGAGGCGGGCCGGCTGAGGCCCGCGCGTTCGATACGTGGAAATCTTGGTCCGGAGCCTGGATCGCGCCGGGCCCAAACAGGGGACCGGGGTTATCGACCTCAAAGAGCGGGAGCGGGCGCTTCCTCCAATGACGGCGGCGGCTTAACCCCGCGACCGGCCCGCTCGGACGGCCTCGATAATGTCGATGGCGGCCCGGACGCCGCCTTCTATATCCAGTTGGGAGTTATCTAGCAAGTAAGCATCCGGGGCCGGTTTCAAGGGCGCAATCGGCCGGTTCTTGTCGCGCTCGTCGCGCCGGATGATGTCAGCGAGCACCGCCGCCTCGTCCGCCTCCTCGCCCCTCGCCTTGGCCTCCATGGTCCGGCGGTGGGCGCGGACCCTGGGGTCGGCCACGACGAAGATCTTCACGTCGGCATGGGGGCAGATCACGGTTCCAATGTCCCGGCCGTCGAGCACGGCGCCGGGCGGATCGGCGGCGAATTGCCGCTGGAAATTGAGCAGGACCTCGCGAACCCTGGGGATCGCCGAGACGATCGAGGCGCCCTCGCCGGCCTCCTGGGTCTTCAGGGCGGGATTGCCGAACTTTTCGGGATCAAGCTCCAGCGCAGCCTGCACCGCAGCCGCCTCGTCCCGGAGATCATGACCGGATTCCATCACGGCAAAGGCCACCGCGCGATAAATGACGCCGGTATCGAGATGACGATAGCCGTAATGATGGGCGAGCCGCTTGCCGAGCGTCCCCTTGCCCGAAGCCGCGGGCCCGTCGATGGCGATGATCATGAAAACTCGGCCCCAAGCGAACGCATCATCGGGATGAAGTCCGGAAAACTGGTGGCGATGAAGGCGGTGTCGTCGACCGTCACCGGCTGGTCGGAGGCGCAGCCCATCACCAGCGCGGACATCGCGATGCGATGATCCATGTGCGTGGCGACTGTGCCGCCGCCCGGAACGTGGCCGCGCCCCTCGACGATCAGATCGTCGCCGGAGACCTCGACCTTCACGCCGTTGACACGGAGCATGCCGGCGGTGGCCTCCAGGCGGTCGGACTCCTTGACGCGCAGCTCGTGCAGGCCGCGCATGATCGTCGTGCCCTCTGCGAACGAGGCCGCCACCGCCAGCACGAGATATTCGTCGATCATCGAGGGCGCGCGCTCCGGCGGCACCTCGACGCCGCGCAGTTTCGACGCGCGCACGCGCAGCTGCGCCATCGGCTCGCCGGCATCGCCGCGGACTTCGCTTTCCTCGATCGAGCCACCCATTTCGCGCAGCGTGGTGAACAGGCCGGTGCGCAGCGGATTGGTCATCACGTCGGACAGGACCACGTCCGAGCCTTCGACGATCAGCGCCGCGACGACCGGGAAGGCCGCCGAAGAGGGATCGGCGGGCACCACGACGGTGGCGCCATGCAGCTCGGGCTGGCCAACGAGCGTGATGCGGCGGCCGTGCTGACCCTCCTGCGCGGAGGTGATGTCGGCGCCAAAGTGCTTCAGCATCAGCTCGGTGTGGTCGCGGCTGGCCTCGGTCTCGATCACCGTCGTGGTGCCGGGCGCGGCCAGGCCCGCCAGCAGCACGGCGGATTTGATCTGGGCCGAGGCGACCGGGGTCTTGTAGGTGATCGGCAGCGGATCGCGCGCGCCCTGGACGGTCAGCGGCAGACGGCCGCCCTCGCCACCGGACACCACTTTGGCGCCCATCTTCTCGAGTGGATCGAGGATCCGGCGCATGGGGCGGCTGCGCAACGAGGCATCGCCGTCGAAAACCGCCGAAATCGGGCAGCCGGCGACGGCGCCCATGACGAGCCGGCAGCCGGTGCCGGAGTTGCCGAAATCAAGCGGCGCCCTGGGCTCGGCGAAGCCGGCGACGCCCACGCCATTCACCTTCCAGGCGAAATCGCCGGTACGCTCGACCCTGGCGCCCAGCGCCTGCATGGATTTGGCGGTGTTGAGGACGTCCTCGCCCTCGAGCAGGCCCGAAATCCGGGTCTCGCCGACCGCGAGCGCGCCCAAGATGAGGGCGCGGTGGGAGATCGACTTGTCCCCGGGGACCCGTACTTTCCCGGTCAGGGGACCGCTTGCGCGCGACTGAAGCGGCGTCGGCTTGTCGGAATCAGTCAAGTTTGTGTCCTTGGATAGGCCCGAAACATCCCTGCGGGGCTCGCGGGGCAGGTACCACAAGGTCTGCCCGCCGTCACGGGCATGTCTTTCTCCCGTAATGCGCTATTGACAGCGGGCCGCCAACTAGCCAAGTGAAACACCGCTTTTCAGACATTCCCAGGATTCCTGCCGTGGCCAAGTCCGAACTCGGAACCAAACGTATTTGCCCGACCACGGGCAAGAAGTTCTATGACCTCAACAAGAATCCGGTGATCTCGCCCTATACCGGCGAAGTCGTCCCGATCGCGCCTGTGGCGCCGGCCCGCGCGACCCGCGGCGCCGAACCTCGCCACACGCCGGCTGCCGACACCACGCCGGAGCCGGCAGAAGTCGAAGAGGTCTCGCTCGAGGAGGCCGACGCCGAGGAAAACACCGGCAAGGTCAAGGCCGCGGTGCCCGAGTCCGAGGACGACATCGAGGTCGACGAGACCATCGAGGACGATGACGACGATGATTCGACCTTTATCGCCGACGACGAAGAGGGCGATGAGGACGTTACCGACATCATTGGTGATGTCGGAGGTGATGAAGAGACTTGAGATCAGCCCTGATCTGTGAAACAGGGTGCACCGCGCGAGTCACCAGGCTCGGCGGTCGGGAGTGATCCACCAGGATCCTCCCAACTGGAAGACTAAGGGGCCATAGCTCAGCTGGGAGAGCGCTTGCATGGCATGCAAGAGGTCGGCGGTTCGATCCCGCCTGGCTCCACCACGCTTCGCCCTTCGGGCTACGCGTGGCGCAGCCGCGCGGAACTCGAAGGGCGAAGCGTGGTGTCCGGCGAAGCCCGTAGGGCGAAGACGGACTGATGAGACCCCCACCTAACGACTACCCCAGGCGATCTCCGTCAATGTGGTACGTCTACATCCTCCGCAGCGTCGAATTTCCCGAGGAGGAATACGTTGGGGCCACGGAGGATTTGAAGCGCCGGGTTCCGGAGCACAATGCGGGCAGATCCACCCATACCGCCAAGTTCAGACCGTGGAAGCTGATCTGGTACTGCGCGTTCCCCGACAAGTACAAAGCGCTCGAATTTGAGAAGTACCTGAAGTCCCACTCCGGCCGCGCCTTCACGAAGAAGCGGCTGTCCTAGCCTCTAGCCCCCCTACTCCCCGATCACCGCATTCAACCGATCCCGCAGCGCGACGATCTCGTCCTTCATCGCGACCAGTTCCGAGACCGAGCAGTCCGACGCCGCCAGGATCGACTGCGGCACGGCGCGCGCTTTTTCCTTCAAGGCGTGGCCCTGCGGGGTCAGCGCGATCAGCACCTGACGCTCGTCCTCGCGCGAGCGCGTGCGCCTGACGAGGTGGGCGGCCTCGAGGCGTTTGAGCAGCGGCGTCAGCGTGCCCGAATCCAGGAACAGCTTTTCGCCGATGTCCTTGACCGGCACGTCGTCGCGCTCCCACAGCACAAGCATCACCAGATATTGCGGGTAGGTCAGGCCGAGCCGGTCCAGCAGCGGCTTGTAGACCCGGTTGAAGGCATGCGCGGCCGAATAGACCGCGAAGCAGATCTGATTGTCGAGGCGCTGCGGGTCCAGCGCCGATAATTTCCGGGGCATCGAGAATCTCACGCGGTTTCCCCCATTCTGGGACCGGGCGGCCGGACATTCAATTGCGAACAATTAAATGTGAGGCATGCAAATTTCAATTGCGCACAATCTAATTGTTTGCGATGTAGGTTCCACCCCAACCCGAAGACCTGAGGAGACGAAAATGTCGGTAAACGTCCTGTACAAGACCAGCGCCAAAGCCACCGGCGGCCGCGACGGCCATGCCGCGACCCTCGACGGTGCGCTTGACGTCAAG
This sequence comes from Bradyrhizobium sp. 61, assembly GCF_023073075.1. Taxonomy (NCBI): domain Bacteria; kingdom Pseudomonadati; phylum Pseudomonadota; class Alphaproteobacteria; order Hyphomicrobiales; family Nitrobacteraceae; genus Bradyrhizobium; species Bradyrhizobium sp. 61. The sequence continues at coordinate 139,459 of NZ_JADPIU010000082.1, forward strand.
CTCACCACGCCGAAGGAACTCGGCGGCGGAGGCGGCGCCGGCAACAATCCCGAGCAGCTGTTTGCGGCTGGCTATGCCGCCTGCTTCATCGGCGCGATGAAGTTCGTGGCCTCGCAGGGCGGCCCGAAGGTTCCGGCTGACGCCTCGGTCACCTCCACCGTCGGCATCGGCCCGCGCTCGGCCGGCGGCTTCGGTCTCGACATCGATCTAGCCGTCTCGCTGCCGGGCCTTGCCCGCGCGGAAGCCGAGGCGCTGGTCGAGAAGGCCCACCAGGTGTGCCCCTACTCCAATGCCACGCGCGGCAATGTCGACGTTCGCCTGACGGTCGTCTGATCAAACGGCGGATTGGCTGGCCCGAGATCCCCCTCGGGCCGGCCGCTTCCGCTTGATTTGCCACGTTGCGGGATGGCGCAGCGGCGGCGCATGCGGCCCTACGCACCAAGCCATTGCTGGCGCAAAAAAACCTCGCTAGGCCTGTGATCAATGATCGACACAGGGGAAGCGAAGGCATGACTGAAGCCGTTTTGGGCGCAATGAGCGGGCTGCGCGTCATCGATCTCACGCGCGTGCTTGGCGGTCCCTACTGCACCCAGATCCTCGCCGACCACGGCGCCGACGTGATCAAGGTCGAGCCGCCCGCCGGCGACGAGGTGCGCGACTGGGGCCCTCCGTTCCACGAGGAAGACGCGGCCTATTTCATCGGCATCAACCGCAACAAGCGCTCGATCGGCCTCGACCTCGCCTCCGAGGGCGGCCGCCTCGTGCTGCTCAAGATGCTGGAGACCGCCGACGTCCTGATCGAGAATTTCAAGCCGGGCACGCTGGAGAAATGGGGCATCGGCAACGATGTGCTCAGCAAGAAATTCCCGCGCCTGGTGCATTGCCGGATCTGCGGCTTCGGCGCCGACGGACCGCGCGGCGGCAATCCCGGCTATGACGCCATCATCCAGGCGATGACCGGCATGATCGCGGCGACCGGTTCGCCCGAGAGCGGACCGATGCGGATCGGCGTGCCGCTGGTCGACATCACCACCGGCCTCTATGCGGCGATCGGCATCCTGATGGCGCTGTCGGAGCGGCAGCGCTCGGGCCAGGGCCAGTTCCTGGAGACGACGCTGTATGAGACCGGCCTTGCCATCATGCATCCGCACACCGCGAATTATTTCATGCACGGCAAGCCGCCGTCGCTCACCGGCAACGAGCATCCCAACCTCGTGCCTTACGCGATCTTCCCGACCAGGACCGACGATATCTTCATCGGTGTCGGCAATGACGGCACCTTCCGCAAGCTCGCCAAGGAAATCTGCAAGCCCGAACTCGGCACAGATCCGCGCTTTGCCCGCAACAAGGACCGCATCGCCAATCGCGAGGCGCTGCGCGCGGAGCTCGCCGCCGTGTTCAGCCAGCACGAGGCCGAGCCGCTGTGCAACCGCCTGCTCGCCGCCGGCCTGCCCGCAGGTCCCGTGCAGAAGATCGACCAGGCCTTGACCAACCCGCACACGATCGCCCGCGGCGATGTCATCGAGAAGGACTGGTACAAGGGCGTGGCCTCGCCGATCCGGCTCGATCGCAGCAAGCCGAGCCTGCGCCGCCTGCCGCCGAAATTCAGCCAGCACTCCCAGGAGGTGCTGGGCGAGTTCGGCTACTCCAAATCGGAGATCGACGCGATGGTCGAGCAGGGCACCGTCTGCGGCCCCGAGCGCAAGCGCTAAACGCCCTCGCCGTCTCACCCGAGCAAATGCCGCACTGCGGCGCGGGCACGCATGTGCGCCGCGAACGGAGGAGGCTGCGCGCTCGGCATTCGCCTATTTGACGGCTTCCCTTTTGGCCGCGCTTGCTGCTTTCGTTTCTCCCGCTTACACAGTCATGTGAACGTCATATGGCGCTGCTAGCGCAAGCGCTTCTTTTTGACGGCCAAGGGAGGTTTACTTGATGGCTCTTCGACACTTTGGGGCGGCTGCCGCAGTTGCGATCACGATCGGCATGGGCGCATCGCCGGCCTTGGCCGTGACCGAAATCCAGTGGTGGCACGCGATGACCGGCGCCAACAACGACGTCATCGTCAAGCTCGCCACCGACTTCAACGCCTCGCAGACCGACTACAAGGTGATCCCGACCTACAAGGGCAACTATCCCGATACGATGAACGCCGGCATCGCGGCGTTCCGCGCCGGCAACGCCCCGCACATCATGCAGGTGTTCGAAGTCGGCACCGCGACCATGATGGCCGCGACCGGCGCCGTAAAACCCGTCTACAAGCTGATGGCCGAGGCCGGCGAGAAGTTCGATCCCAAGATCTACCTGCCCGCCATCACCGGCTACTACTCGACCTCGAAGGGCGAGATGCTTTCCTTCCCGTTCAACTCGTCGTCGACCGTCATGTGGGTCAACCTCGACGAGCTCAAGAAGGCGAACGTCGAGATCCCCAAGACCTGGCCGGAAACGTTCGAGGCCGCCAAGAAGCTGAAGGCTGCGGGTCATGACACCTGCGGCTTCTCCGGTTCCTGGGTCACCTGGGTCAATCTCGAGCAGCTCTCCGCCTGGCACAACGTACCGCTCGCCAGCAAGGCCAACGGCCTCGACGGCTTCGACACCGTGCTGGAGTTCAACGGCCCGCTCCAGGTCAAGCATCTCGAAACCCTGGTCGAGCTGCAGAAGACCAAGACCTACGACTATGCCGGCCGCACCAACACCGGCGAAGGCCGCTTCACCTCCGGCGAATGCCCGATCTACCTGACCTCGTCGGCGTTCTTCGGCAACGTCAAGGCGCAGGCCAAGTTCAACTTCACCGCCGTGCCGATGCCATACTATCCGGACGTCAAGGGCGCGCCGCAGAACTCGATCATCGGCGGCGCTTCGCTCTGGGTCATGGGCGGCAAGCCGGCCGACGAATACAAGGGCGTGGCGAAGTTTCTGACCTTCCTCTCGGACACCGATCGCCAGGTCTACATCCACAAGGCCTCGGGCTATCTGCCGATCACCAAGGCAGCCTACGCCAAGGCGAAGGAAGAAGGCTTCTACAAGGATCAGCCTTATCTCGAGACCCCGCTGATCGAGCTGACCAACAAGGAGCCGACCGACAATTCGCGCGGTCTGCGCCTCGGCAACATGGTTCAGCTGCGTGACGTCTGGTCGGAAGAGATCGAGCAGGCGCTGGCCGGCAAGAAGACCGCCAAGCAGGCGCTGGATGCCGCCGTCGAGCGCGGCAACACGATGCTGCGGCAGTTCGAAAAAACCGCCGTCAAGTGAGGCGACGAGCGGCAGGCCGCGACCCGGCCTGCCGCTTCTGCTGACATCATGCAAAAGCAAGCCATTTTCCAAGCAAAACTATTGCCCTACGCGCTGGTTGCGCCGCAGCTCGCGATCGTCCTGATTTTTTTCTACTGGCCGGCCGCGCAGGCGGTGATCCAATCCTTCCTGCTCCAGGACGCCTTCGGTCTGTCGACAAGCTTCGTCTGGTTCGAGAATTATCAGGACCTGTTCAAGGACCCGGCCTATTTCGAGGCGGTTGTCCGTACGTTCGTCTTTTCGTTCGCCATCGCCGTCTCGTCGCTGTCCTTCGCGCTCTTGCTCGCCGTGATGGCCGACAAGCCGCTGCGTGGCTCGATGCTCTACCGCACGCTGCTGATCTGGCCCTATGCAGTGGCGCCGCCCGTGGTCGGCGTGCTCTGGATCTTCATGCTGCATCCTTCGCTCGGCGTGCTGTCGCGCTATCTGCGCAACCTGGGCGTCGACTGGAATCCGCTGCTTGACGGCAACCAGGCGGCTGGGCTGATCATCCTCGCCGCGGCGTGGAAGCAGATCTCCTATAATTTCCTGTTCTTCCTCGCCGGCCTGCAAGCCATCCCCCGAAGCGTGTTCGAGGCCGCCGCGATCGACGGCGCCCGCCCGATGCGGCGGTTCTGGACAGTGACCTTCCCGCTGCTGTCGCCCACGATCTTCTTCCTGCTGGTCGTCAACATCGTCTACGCCTTCTTCGACACCTTCGGCATCATCGACACCATGACCCGCGGCGGTCCCGGAACATCGACGGTCACGCTGGTCTACAAGGTCTATTCCGACGGCCTGCTCGGCGGCAATCTCGGCAGCTCGGCGGCGCAATCGGTGATCCTGATGGTCATGGTGATCGTGCTGACGGGAATCCAGTTCCGCTTCGTCGAACGCAAGGTGACCTACTGATGGTCGAAGAAGAGGGCTTTCGGCGCTACGTCGCCCACGCGATTCTCTGGATCGGGATCGCGATCGTCGCATTCCCGGTCTACATCGCGATCGTCGCCTCGACCCAGGACAACGCCCTGATCGCGAACGGGCAGATGTCGCTGCTGCCGGGCGGCCATTTCTTCGAGGTCTACTACAAGACCATCTTCATCGGCACGAGCGGCTCGACCCGCGAGCCCGTCGGCAACATGATGCTGAACTCGCTGGTGATGGCGCTGGCAATCGCGATCGGCAAGATCGCGATCTCGATCATCTCGGCCTATGCGATCGTGTATTTCCGCTTTCCGTTCCGGATGGCGATCTTCTGGATCATCTTCATCACGTTGATGCTGCCGGTCGAGGTGCGCATCTACCCGACCTACAAGATCGTCGCCGATCTGCACATGCTCGACAGCTATGCGGGCCTCGCGCTGCCGCTGATCGCGTCGGCCACCGCGACGCTGCTGTTCCGCCAGTTCTTCATGACCGTGCCAGACGAGCTGCTGGAGGCCTCGCGCATCGACGGTGCCGGCCCCTTGCGTTTCTTCTGGGATACGCTGCTGCCGCTGTCGCGCACCAACATGGCGGCGCTGTTCGTGATTCTCTTCATCCTCGGCTGGAATCAATATCTCTGGCCGCTGCTGATCACCACGCGCGACGACATGCAGACCATCCAGGTCGGCATCCGCAAGATGATCACCACTACCGATGCGCTGACCGAATGGCCGATCGTGATGGCCACGGCCGTGTTGGCCATGCTGCCGCCGGTGTTCGTCGTCGTCGCCATGCAGAAATTGTTCGTGCGCGGCCTGGTCGAGACGGAAAAGTAGAAGCGAGTTTTCATGGCTAACGTTACCCTGCGCAACGTCCGCAAGACCTATCCCGGCGGCTTCGAGGCCATCAAGGGCGTCAACGTCGATGTCGGCGACGGCCAGTTCTGTGTGCTGGTCGGCCCCTCCGGCTGCGGCAAGTCCACGCTGCTGCGCATGGTCGCAGGTCTCGAGACTGTCACCGGCGGCGAGATCGACATCGGCGGCCGCGTCGTCAACCAGATCGAGCCCGCCGATCGCGACATCGCGATGGTGTTCCAGAACTACGCGCTCTATCCGCATATGAGCGTCTTCAACAACATGGCCTACGGCCTGCGCAACCGCGGCATGAAGGAGGCCGAGGTCAAGACCCGCGTCGACGAGGCCGCGCGCGTGCTCGAGCTCACGCCGATGCTGGAGCGCAAGCCGCGTCAGCTCTCCGGCGGCCAGCGCCAGCGCGTCGCCATGGGCCGTGCCATCGTGCGCCAGCCAAAGGTGTTTCTGTTCGACGAGCCGCTGTCGAACCTGGACGCAAAGCTGCGCATCGCGATGCGGGTCGAGATCCGCAAATTGCAGCGCCGGCTCAACACGACCTCGATCTACGTCACCCACGACCAGCTCGAGGCGATGACGCTCGCCGATATTCTCGTGGTCATGAACGGCGGCCAGGTCGAGCAGGTCGGCAATCCCCTTGCGATCTACGAGAAGCCGGCGACGACCTTCGTCGCCTCCTTCATCGGGGCACCGCCGATGAACCTGATGTCGACGCGCGCCGATGAGATCAAATCGCAGCTCGGCGCCAGCGCGGGCGAGGCCGGCATCCTCGGCATCCGCCCGGAAGATTTCGTCATCACCGACCAGACCCCGGCCGGCGGCGTCGCACTGCCGCTGACCGTGGAAGCGATCGAGCGCGTCGGCGCCGAGACTTTCGTCTACGGCACGCGGGCCCAGGACGAGCAGCGCGTCGCCGCCACCCCCGGCGAACTGCCGCCCGGCGAGGTCATCGTCCGCATTCCCGGAACCGAGGCCCCCGCCATCGGTGAGAGGATCCGCGTCGCCGCGGTACGGCCGAAGCTGCACCTTTTCAGCGGCGACGGACGGACGCGGATCGGGGCCTGAGCGGTTCCGAGGGCCGGCCGATCAAAAACGCGAAAAACAACCCCATGCACAGTAGCCGGGGGTTTGATTTTATTGAGATAAATCGTCGGCCGATTCGTCATGCCCGGGCTTGCCCGAGCATTTGCGTTCCCGGTGACGAATCGGGCGCTTCCGCGCGACCGCGAGCGGGGTCAGGCGCGAAAATGGGCAATCCACAGGCCCCCGCTACGTCCTTGAACCGACACGGGGTTATGACCATATTGCTGACCAAGGGGCGCCGCTTCCGGGCCCTGAAATGCCAAAGTCGCTTCGAGAGGACTTTGTAAACTATGTCTCGTGTTCCAACGCTTTCCAGTCCGTTCCTTCTGGGCTTCGACGAGATCGAGCGCGTGCTTGATCGCGTCGTCAAAGGCGCCGACGGCTACCCTCCCTACAATATCGAGAGGTGCGACCGGTCGGACGGTCAGCCCGAGCGGCTGCGGATCACGCTGGCGGTCGCCGGATTCACCCGCGACCAACTCGATGTAACCATTGAGGAAAACCAGCTCGTGATTCGCGGGCGTCAGCAGGACGACAAGTCCCGGCAATACATCCATCGCGGCATCGCCGCGCGCCACTTCCAGCGCACCTTCGTGCTGGCGGAGGGGATGCTCGTGCTGGGAGCGGATCTGAAGAACGGGCTGCTGTCGGTCGATCTTGCCCGGCCTGAACCGGAGAGGATCGTTAAGACAATCGCTATCAATGAGCACGAATAATGGAACGAGTAGCGGACTCGACCGCTTAGTTTCTGTGAAGGAGTCGAGACCATGAGTGAAGGTCACGTTGCGTTCGAATACGAAGCCAAGAACGTCTCGCCCGAGACGCTGGCAACTCTCGGCGAAGGTCATATCGCCTATGTGAAGCAGATCCGCTCCGAGGATGTGCCGGGCCTGTTTCCCGAAGCGCCAAAGATCGCGCCGGGCCTCAAGCTCTTCGCGCTCCACGCCGCCGACGGCACGCCGATCATGCTGACCGACAGCCGCGAAGCCGCGGTCGCCAACGCCTGGAGCAACGAGCTGCAAGCCGTGAGCGTGCACTGACGCACGCTTAGCGCGACATCTGCGAATTCAAATGCGCGGGCATGCCTCAAGGCGGCCCGCGCATTTTTTATGGGCCATCTGGCGAAGCGTCGACGTTCCGGCCTAGCATCGGGCTCAACGCCGAAGCGGGTGCTCTGAGAAGAGAATCGAGAATGACGTCGGACGGTCCAAGTGCGGTGCTCTCATCCGATGAGATCGAGGCGATTGCGCGCGATGCCATTGCGGAAGCTCAGGCGGGAAGAACACAGGCCGCGTTGCACAAGCTGATGCCGCTGCGAAAAGCGCAGCCCCGGCAGCCCGAAGCCGCCATGGCATTGCTGCGGGTTGTCCATGATCGATGCTTGCAAAGAGAAGCCGCGATAGACGTTCTGTCAGAGGTCGCACAATCTCACGATCAGGACTTCTGGATTCTCTCGACTGTAGGGCTCTGCCTTGAAGCAGCGCGCGACATTGACGATCTCAATGCACCGCCGCCCGATATTGCATTGTTCCGTTTGGTCGTCGAAAAACTGGGCGGGTTGGCCAAGGTCCACGAGGGGCAACCCGAACAGGAACCGATTCTCGAAGGTCTGGCCACTGCGGCGCGAATGCTGTCGCGCCAGCAAGATGCGATTGCCGAGAGCAGCTATCGGAAACTCACCGAACTCAATCCGCAAAACAGCACCCACCATTACAATCTGGGTCTTTTCTACAAGACACGCGGCAGATTCGCAGATGGCGCGACCGCAAACCAGATCGCAGCCAGCCTCGCGGACGAAGTCACCGAGAGTTACGAGTGGAACCTTGGTATCTGCGCCACCGGCGCAAAGAATGCCTCTCTGGCACTGGATGTCTGGAGGCGCATGGGGCTTGCGATCGAGATCGGGCGCTTTGGCTTGCCGGAATGCTCATTGTCTCAATGCAAGGTCAAGCTGGCGGAGCGGCCCCTGGCGGAGCGCACGGCCGATCAGGACGATCCGGGCGCGGAGGAAACCATCTGGATCGAACGGTTGAGCCCGTGCCACGGCATCGTCCGCAGTGTGCTCTACCAGAAGCTCGGCGTGGACTATGGCGACGTCATCCTGATCGACGGCGCGCCGATTACACATCACACGTATGGTGAGGTGCAGGTCCCGGTTTTTCCACATTTGGCGACGCTGGAGCGGCGGAACTATCAGCTATTCGACTTCGCCGGCACACAGGATTCGGCACGGCAACTGGCGGACTTGACCGCAGAGCTGGATGAGGACGCCGTCGTCTATTCGCATTCCGAGAGCTTCGTGATGATCTGCGCGAATTGCTGGCGCGACCCCGATCTCGATCACGACCGTCACGAGGGAATAGAAAAGCACGTCGTCACGGGGCGAATTGCCGCTCCCGCGGGAATGGCCCCCGCACGACTGCTGGAGTTGATCGACAAGGCTATCGAGAAGCAGGAACGGCGCTGCCAACTCTATGCGCCAGACCTTTGCAAGGCGGCAGGGCTGGTGGCGCGTGAGGCGATCGACCGACGTCGGTTCGCTTTGCTCACGGGCAACTAGCGCATGATCCGTCGCCCGCGCTCCCGCCATTTTTCTTCGCCGACCAGACAGGACACCCGGGGCTCTTTCTCGGCGGTTCGGACGATCCTCCCCTCCGGCGTGAGGCCCGCAACTTCGAGAACAAGCTTGGTCCGGATCGCTTCCTGGAATTTTTCGCGATCCTTGATTGTCATGATGAAGGCACCCGGCCCTCCGATCACGCAGTCCTCGTAATAGAGATCGAGATTCTCGATATCGGTCGTCAAATAGGACGGCTCCTTCACCATGATCGGCAGACCGTTGATGATGATGCCTTTCTCAACGGCAGCGTCGCGCGCGCCGGTGACGGGGGCTCCGTCGTTGTTCGGCCCATCGCCGGAAATGTCGATGACGCGCCGCGACCCGCGATAAGGATTCTCTTCGAACAGCTGCACTGCGAAATTGATCGCGCCGGAAATCGAGGTGCTCGAACCTCGGCGAATCGGCGTTTTCATGATCTCGGCGGCCACGGCGTCCGCCGATTCCGGGCCGTCGATCACGCGCCACGGAATGATGATCCTGTCGTCGCCCGACATCGACCACTCGAAATAGGTCAGAGCCACCTTGCTGGCCGGACGGGCCCTTAGCGCCTGAAGAAAGTCTTTCGAGACGATGGCCTGTGCATAGCCCTCGCGCTGAATGGCGAGTTCGTCCAGATCCATCGAATAGGAGACGTCGACGGCGATAACGAGCTCGACATTGACGGACAGTGCGCTGTGCCTGGCGTCGGCTATCCCTGATTTCGGGCTCGGCGCGGCAATGCTGGCAACGTCACCTCCGACGATCGCCCCCGCAACAAGCACCGCCCCGACCGAGACACACCAGCGCATGGCGGCCCTCCCGTCCGTTCAAAAGCATGGTGACACCCAAAGCGCGCATCGAAAAGCGGAAACATGCCTTTGCCTGCCCGGACACGGATGAGAGTTCCAGGCCCGCGCGAATGTCCGCGTCAGCGCGTCTCGCGGATATCTTCGAAGCGATGGGCGCCGCAATAAGATGCGCCTCAGCCGCCTGAACGCTCCGCCAGCCGCGCGCGGATGTCCGGCTTCAAGACCTTGCCGACCTTGGAGCGCGGCAGATCGTCCCAGACTTCGATCTGCTTCGGTGTCTTGACGCTGCCGATCCGCTGCTTGACGAAGGCCGCCAGCGCCCTCGCATCGACGCTTTGGCCGGCGCGGGGCTGCACAACGGCAACGATCCGCTCACCCCATTTCTCGTCCGCCAGCCCGATCACGGCGCAATCCTGCACCGCCTCATGCGCCCGCAGCGCGTTCTCGACCTCGATCGAGTAGACGTTGAACCCGCCGGTGATGATCATGTCCTTGGCGCGATCGACGATATAGAGGTAGCCGTCGTCGTCGATGTAGCCGATGTCGCCGGTGTGGTGCCAGCCATGCGCGGAGGCTTCCGCCGTAGCCTCGGGATTTTTGTAATAGCCTTCCATCACCAGCGAACCGCGGACCACGATCTCGCCGCGGGCGCCGGTCGGCAGCAAATTGCCGTCGCCATCCATGATACCGGCCTGCACCAGCGGGCTGATCCGCCCGGCCGAGGCGAGACGCTCCATCGCGATCGTGCCGTCGGCATTGTAATGCTCGCTAGGTGCCATCATCGAGATCATCATCGGCGCTTCGGTCTGACCGAACAACTGCGCCATCGGCCCGATACGCTGGAGCGCTTCCGCAAGCCGCGCGGCCGAGATCGGCGCCGCGCCGTACCAGAAACATTGCAGAGACCCGAGCCTCGCGGAGTCGAGCTTCGGATGATCGAGCAGCATGTAGATCACGGTCGACGGCAGGAAGGTGTGCGTGACGCGATAGCGCTCGATCAGATCGAGAAATTCTGCGATGTCGGGGTGATGCATGATCACGATGCGGCCGCCGAGCGCCATGATCGGGAAACACAGCACGCCGGCCGCGTGGGTCAGCGGCGCAAGCGCGAGGTAGATCGGACGGCCCTTGAAGGGATAGCCCATCAGCGTCAGTGCCGTCATCGCCTCGATGTTGCGGCCCGACAGCATCACCCCCTTCGGCTTGCCGGTGGTGCCGCCGGTGCCCGGGATCATCGCGACATCGTCGATCGTCTCGCGTTGATAGTGGTCGTCTGCAAGGCCGGCGAGCCAGCTGTCGAACGAGGGCGCGAAGGACAACTCAGCATCGAGGCAGACGACGGCGCGCAGCTTTGGCAGCTCTGCACGCACCGCCTCGACCATCGGCGCGAAGCTTGAATGAAACAACAGCAGGCTGCAGTCGAATTGCTCGAGGATGAGCCGATTTTCGGCCGCCTCGTTACGCGGATTGATCGGACACCAGACCGAGCCCGCGCGGGAAATGCCGAACACGCAGGCAAACGCGACCGGATCGTTGCCGGAAAGGATTGCGACCTTCTCACCGGCAGCAATCCCCGATCGCGCGAGCCCGCGCGCGACGCGGTAGCTCAGCAACTGCACGGCGCGATAGCTGAGGTCGCGTCCATCCATGGTGAGGCATGGCGCGTCGGCGCCGAGCGAGGCACCTTTGTCCAGGTAATCGATGAAGCGCATGATCAACACCCGAAGCGGTAGCGGGTGACGCGGAGGTCCGCGCCACCCGCGATTTACTTAATCGTGCACGGTCAGAACCGGCTTGCTGACGAGCCCGAAGCTGCGCAACTGACCGAGCAGCTCGTGATGGCCGAACGCCTGGCAGCCGGAGGCGAACCCTACGCGCTTCGGCGGCTGCTGCAGCAGGTGCGCCGCGGCATAGGCCTGCAGCAAGCCGGTCTGCTTGTAGTTGCTGTTGCCGTAGATGATGCAGTGCGCGCGCCCCAACGGGCCGGAGGCATGTACCGAATCCATCGACTTGTTGACGCGCGGGTTCTCGCGCGGCGGCATGGTGTTCATCACACCGGCGGCGGTCTGCGCCAATGCGGCGTAGCGGTCGTCGGGATTCATATCCTTGGTCGCCTCCAGCGCGGCCGCGACGATCTGCGGCACGCCCAGCATCAGCGCGCGATTGAACACGCCGCCCAGCACCTTCACGTTGGCCACGCGGGGATCGCGCTTGAACCACACCGGGTGCGAGGTGCCTCCCCAGGGCAACGCCAGCGCCAGCTCGTGCTGACCAGGGATGGCGAGGTTGTAGAGGCCGGCATCGGGCTGATGCTCGACGTACTTGTTCTGCTCCAGGTAGTAGGCCTTGGCCATCGCGGCGTTGACCAGGATGGTCTGCGTCGATGCGATGGTCGGGCTGCCACCCCAGAACACGGCAATGTCCAGCGTGTCGAGGCCGGGCGTCTCCAGGCACAGCTGCGCGGCGATCTCGCCGGTGGTGTACATCTGCGCGATGCCTGGCGCCAACAGCAGCCCGGCATTGGCGAACTTCGTGCCCCACTCCTGCTCGAGCGTGATCAGCCAGTCCTGCTCACCGGTGGTGTCGGTGTAATGACACTTGGAAGCGAGGCAAGCCTGCACCACTTCGCCGCCGAACTTGGCGAAGGGACCCACGGTGTTGAGCACCACCGAGGCGCCCTTGAACAATTCAGTCAGCGCAGCCACGGTGTGCGGCACCTTGACCACCTCGTAGTCGGCGGTCTCGATGCCCGCTACATTCGACTTCATCGCGGCGTTGAGCTTCTCATTGCTCCGGCCGGCGGCGATGAAGGGGATGTTGTATTCGCGCAAGTATTCACAGACCAGCCGGCCCGTATAGCCGGAAGCGCCATAGACGATGACGGGCTTCTTCTCGCTCATTGCGTTCCTCCGAAATGCTTGTTGTCGGCTATGTTGTTACATGCCCATGCCGCCATCGACCGGCAGTCCGATGCCGGTGATGAAGCGCGCCTCGTTCGAGCACAGGAACACCGCGGCATCGCCGATGTCCGTGACCTCGGCGAGACGGCCGAGCGGGGTTTGCTCCACCACCGAGCCGACTGCGGCGTTGACGTCAGCCGCGAGCCCGACCTTGACGATGTCGTTGGCGAGCTGCATGCCCATGTCGGTCGGGATCAGGCCCGGATAGATGCAGTTTACGCGCACGCCGAAACCGAGCTTGCCGGCTTCCATCGCTCCGACCCGCGTCATGCGGTCAACCGCGGATTTGGTGCCCGAATAGACCGCGATGCTCGGGAAGGCGATCGTTGCCGCAACCGAGGCGATGTTGACGACGGCGCCGCCCTTGCCGGCCGGCCCGCCCGGACGCATGGCACGGAAGGCGTGCTTCATGCCGAGCACGGTGCCAACGATATTGACGTCGCACATCCGCCGCGCGTCCTCGGCCTTGACCTCGGAGATCAGCGACGTGATCTCGATGCCGGCATTGTTGATCAGAATGTCGTAGCCGCCGAGGGTTGCGACGGTGTTGGCAACCGCCCGCTCCCATTGAGCGTCGTCGGTGACGTCGAGCTGGACGAAGCCCGTGGCGACGTCTTCCTTCGCGATAGCGGCTGCGCTGGCACGGCCGGTCTCTTCCAGGATGTCGGCGATCATGATCGAGGCGCCGGCTCGCGCCAACGCTTGCGCGATGGCCGCGCCGATTCCTCGGGCACCGCCGGTGACCAGGGCTTTCCTGCCTGCAAGGCTCTTCCCACTCATGACGCACTCCTCCGTTGCTGGTGATCGATTCGTGCTGCGCCAATCGGCGCGCACCAAGTCGATGGGCGCAGGCCTTTCGGCGGCACCCAGCGAAGCGTTCCTCCATGGCCGGACGTCTTGACGACTGTCCAAATTCTTGGAGCGAACCTCCGCCAAAATCTTGACACTTGTCAAGAACGAATTTGACAGTTGTCAAAGGAAGTGGTTGTGAGGGGATGGAGCATTCCGCGGTCGACGCGGTATAAGTCCTTGAAAGAACGGGACTGAGGATAAGGACAAGATGGCGCGGCAGGTGACGGGAGCGGCCCGGCGTGTGGCTGATGCGGCCGAGGTGCTGCGCGACGAGAAGTTCAACGCGCGGCGCGTCGAGCTTGCCGAGGCCGCGCTCGAAACGCTTGGAGAGCTCGGCTTCGCACGCACCAGCCTGCGCGAAATCGCGCAGAACTCGGCGTTCACGCACGGCGTGTTCCACTATTATTTCAGCGACAAGCTCGACCTGATCTGCTGCTGCGTCCGCCACTACAAGGCGAAGTGCGTGACGCGATATGACGATGTCGTCGCGACAGCAACGAGCCGCGACGAATTGACGGAGGGTTTCCTTGCCAAGCTCGCCGCAACGCTGCAGAACGAAGCCCGTATGCACCGCCTTTGGTACGACCTGCGCTCGCAGGCGATGTTCGAGGCGGCGTTTCGCAAGGATGTACTCGAGATCGACAAGAGCCTGGAAGCGATGATCTGGCGCATCGCCTCCCGCTATGCCGAGCTCGGCGGCAAGCGGCCGGCGTCGTCGCCCGCCGCGCTCTATGCGCTGTTCGACGGTCTATTCCAAAGTGCGCTGCTTAAGCACCTCGCGGGTGACAAGACGGCGATTCCCGAACTGCTCGACGAAGTCCGGCGCCTGCTGCCGACGGTCTGCTGAAGCGCACAGCGGCGCCGGCGAAGGCTCTGCGGCGCACCGCTCTCGACGATGCTTCGCATCGCGAGGGAAGCGCTGCGCTGCGTCCGGGGGACAGAGCGGAGATGCACGCTCTTTCGAGACGCATCACTTCAAAAAGCCAAGTCCTTCGCGCGCCGTGTCCACGGCCCATTGGTCGCCCGGCGGCAGCGCGAGCACGCTTTTGAAATCCGCGCGCGCCTTCGTGGCGTCGGACAGCTTCATGTAGAGGATGCCGCGATTGACGAGCGCGATCTGATTGCCGGGATCGAGCCGGATCGCCTCATTGTAGTCGGCGAGCGCGCGGGCGTGCTCTCCGATGTCGCGCAGCGTGCTGGCGCGATTGCTGTAGGCCATCGAATTTCCCGGCTGCAGCCGGATGCCCTCGTCGAAATCGGCAATGGCGCGACGATCATCGCCCTTCTTGCGCCAGGCGGTTGCGCGAACGAAGTAGGCTTTCTCGAAGGAAGGCATGATCCTCGTGACGTCATCAAGCTCGCGGATGGCGTTGTCGGTGTCGTCCTTTTTCAGGAGAACGATGGCCCGGCAATAATGGCCGCCAGCACTCCCGGGCTCCAGACGGACGGCGGTGTTGCAGTCGTCGAGAGCCTCGTCGATCTCGCCCTTGTCGAAATGGACGGTGCTTCGCAGCTCGTAGGGCCATGCGGCGGCGGGATTGCGCCGCATCGCCTCGTTGTAATCGGCGACGGCATGATCGGAGTCGCGCTTCGCCGCATACGCTTCCCCTCTCTTGATGAGAGCAAAGTAGGCTTGCTTGGGATTGCGTTCGATGGCCTCGGTAAACGCGCCGATCGCCAGATCGAAGTCGCGCTTGTTGAAATATTCGAGGGCACGGGAGGTGTAGGACGGACCGTAGCCGGGATCGAGGCGAATGGCCTCGTTGTAATCGGCCAAAGCGCGATCCCGTTCGCCCTTCGCCGAATAGGCGCGGCCGCGGCAGTTGTAAGCCCGCCCGAAATTCGGATCGATCCGGATCGCGGCGCTGCAATCCTCGAAGGCGCGATCCCTGTCCCGCTTGATGTACCAGGCTTCGCCACGCAGCTCGTAAGCAACCGCGTTGGTCGGATCAGCCGCAATGATCTCGGTCTTTTCGGCGATGACGCGGTCGTTGGACGTATCGTCGGCATGGACGGCAACCGTCACGGCAATGGTGACAGAGCAAAGCAGACCGAAAATCCGGCCGATCGAACCGCAATTCATGGCTCAAAAAACCCTGCACCGAAGCCGCGGCGGGACGCGCAACCGGGCGACGATCGAATCCGGCGGAAAGACATCACAGCGACCGGCTGCGAAAATAAGTCGCAGACCGCGGGGCTTCGGTTCGAACGGATGAGGGCCGCCTCTGCGGTCTCACCAGGCGTAGTGCAGGACGCCCTTGCCGGCGTAGCTGCGATTGTGCCGCTACCAGGTGCTCTAACGCAGCACGACCTCGATCGGCGCCTGGTCGTTCAACCCGAGCGGCGCGGCGGGATCGGGCGGAGTGGCGCCGCAGATCGGGTTGCCGCCAGCCCCAAGCGAACAGGCGCCTGCGTCGCGCGGAATGATCGCGAGCCGGCCGTCGACATAGGTGATGTCGTAGTTCGCGGATGTCAGCCCCGAGGCGGCGATGCTGTAGACCCCGGGATTGCGCGGGCCCTGGGCCGAGCCGCCGTAGTCGAGCGTGCCGGACAGTGCGGACAGCCCCTCCCCGTTCACGAAGCCGGAATAGATCGCGCTGCCGCCGGAGAACGGCACGCCGTCGTAATTCTTCGTGACGCCGTTGACTGCAATGGTGAGCGGCGCCTTGTTGACGGTCAGCGAACCGTCGACATAGGTGATCACATAATTGGCCGAGGAGAGGCCCGACGCCGTCAGGCTGTAGCGGCCGGCATTCACCGCGCCCTGCGCCGTGCCGCCATAGCTGAGCGTGCCCGACAGCACGGATGCAGTCTCGCCATTCATGAAGCCGGAATAAGCGACGCTGCCGCCGGAGAAGGCGAGGCCGTCATAGGTCTTGGACGCGTTGGCGCTGATGGTGAGTGGCGCCCTGTCGATGGTGAGGCCGACCGCGACCGAGCCGACATAGACCGCGCCGCCCGAGCCGGTCGCGTTGATAACGTCGGGGCCGCTGAGATTGTAGCTGCCCGCGCCCAATGCGGTGGTGACTGCGCTGCCCCAGCCGAGCGTGACGCGATTGGCGTTCACGCCGGTCATCGTCAATCCGCCGAGCGAGGCCAGCGTGCCATAGGTGGTGCTGGCCGAGCCCGCGACGTTGACATAGGCATCGTAGACGGTGTCGCCGAACGCGCGCAGCACCGGCATGCCGTTGTTGGCGCCGCTGACGGACTTGCCCCAGACGGCGGCAAAGTCATAGCCGTTGTTGATAAAGGTGAAGGGATCGCGCAGCTGGGCCGTGGTGAGCATGCCGCCATCGCAGATGCCGCCGCCGAAAGATGCGCCACAGGCGGCGCTCTGCCCCGATGTCTCCCTGTTCGCATAGCTTTGGGTGACGTCGCCGCCATCCCAATTCATCCCCACGATCGCGCCGACATTGCTGGTTCCCGACACGGTGCCCGCGAAGTAGCTTCGGCTCACGTGGCTCTCCTGATTCACCCCCACCAGCCCGCCGACCTCGGAATTTCCTGAAACCGCTCCCGTGGCGTAGGAATCGAGCACCGAAACGGCTTCATTGCTGTGCCCGACCAGCCCGCCAATCGAACGCGTTCCGGACACATTGCCGGTCGCGTAAGACTGGCTTACCACGGCGCCGTACCAGCTGCCTCCCACCAGCCCGCCGACCGAATCGACACCGGACACGTTGCCGGTGGCGTAAGACCGCTCCACCCGGCTGTACTGTTGGAACCCCACCAGTCCGCCGGCAGATGTGCCTGTGCCGCCAATTGCGCCGGTGCCCGAAACATTACCGGTGGCGTGACTGTCGGTGACGAGACCGATGTTGCTGTATCCCAACAAGCCACCGACATTGATGCCGCCGGATACGGTACCCGTGGCATAAGAGTGGCTCACCGTACCGATGGCATAATCCCCGGGGCCCGGTCCCATCCACGTGCCGATATTGTACGCGATCAGCCCGCCAGCGCCGTCCCAGCTAGCGGAAACGTTGCCGGTCGCATACGAGTTGGAGACGAACGAGGCGACGACGCGCCCTCCCAGCCCGCCGGCGGCGCCATAGCCCGCGATCGTGCCGGTGGCATATGAGTTGCTGATCGTCGTGATATAGGCGTCGCCGACCAGCCCGCCGACCATGGCGCCGCTGCCGGTCACATTGCCGGTGTTGTAAACGTTGCTGATGGTGTTGTAAGCGACGCTGCTCGTGCCGCCGTAGACCCAGAGACCGCTCGACCCCACCAGCCCGCCGACGGCATTGTTGCCCGTCACGCTGCCGCCTTCCAAGCCGACATTGCGGATGGTCCCGCCATCGATGTAGCCGAACAGGCCGATGTTATCGCTGGACGGCCGGTTGATGGTCAGGTTGCTGATGCGGTGACCGAGCCCGTCGAAAATGCCGGAAAAATATTTGCTGATATCGCCGATGCCGCCGATCGGTGTGAAACCGGCGCCACCATTCCAACCCGCCGTCGCGCTGGCATCGATGTTCGCGCCCAGCACATAGTTGCCGGACCGGTTGGTGTTGATGTTCTGCAGGGCATTCACATCGGTGATCACCGCATAGGTGATAGCGGCATCAGTTCCTTTCTGGGTCTGGAACAAGCTGCCCGCCGCCAGGTTGACCGGCGCGTTGATGGTGTAGCCACCGGTGGCCGTGGTCTGTGCGTATTGCAGGACCAGGCCGTCACTGCTCGTCGTGCCGGTCGACGTCAACGGCGCGTTGATGACGATGTTGTTGTCGGCCCGCAGCGTCAGGATATGCGAGCCCCAGGTGACGGCAGAGTTGACCGTGACGTTGCCTTCATCGGTGCCGCTGCCCGAGGTCGTCACCGTCACGTCGCCGCTCGCAAGTGCCGTCTGCAAGACGCCAACGTAGTTCGCGTCGATGGTGATGTTGACGGGATCGATCAGCCAATGCCCGCCCAGCGTATCGACCTTCAGGTCGGCGGCGAGATTGACCTTGGCGGCGGAGGTTTCGACCGAGCGGGCCCGCAGCGTGCCGCCGGCATTGACCTCGCCGTGCTTGGCATCGCCGAGCAGAAGGATGCGGCCGTTCTTGCTGCCGATGCTCGCGGCCTGCACCATGCCGGTGTTGTTGACGACGCCCTTCATGGCGTCGCTCGCGCCCTTGGCGGTGAGGATGGCGAGCCCACCATCGGCGCGGATCAATCCCTTGTTCTCGACCAGGGTCTTGACGGTAGAGGCCTTGACCTCGACCGAGAGCAGGCCGTCGCCGTTGAAGTCGAGCAGCACGTCGGTGCCCGCGGCGAGCGCCGTGCTGCCGGTGATGGTGCCGGAATTGCTGACGCTCGGCGAGATCAGCGCCACCACCTTGCCGGAGATGCTGCCCTCGTTGGTGATCGCGCCGCCGCTGCCGGTGAAGTTGTAGCGACCGGCCAGAAAATCAGCGTTGCTGATGCCGAGCGTCGAGGCGACGAAGCCGCCGGTCTGCACGCTGCCGGTCTTGCCGATGGCGATGCCGTTCGGATTGATCAGGAACACTTGCCCATTGGCGCTCAGGCTGCCGAGGATTTTTGACGGGTCCTGGCCGACGACGCGGTTCAGCGCGACCGAGGATGCGCCGGGCTGGTTGAAGGTCACGGAGCTGCCGGCGCCGATCGAAAAACTCTGCCAGTTGGCGATCATCCGGTCGCTCGACTGGTTGATCGTCATGGCGTTGCCGGACTGATTGATCGTGGCCTGTCCCGACACGACCTGGCCGCCGGTCGGCAGCGTCTGCGCCAGCGCCGGCGGCGTCAGCATCGTGGTCGCGGACAGCGCGATTGCGAGTCGCATCCGCGGCAGGGTCGATGTCATCGCGTGCCCCCTCGAAACATCAGAAGCGAATGCCGGCTTGCAGCCAGAACTGATCGTTGGCCTTGACGCCATCGGCGTTGGCGCCGGTGATGATGGAACGGCCGGGATTGTCGCCCAGCGTATGGGCCCAGCTCGCCGAGACGTTCAGCCACTCGCGCGTCCAGCGCGCGGCGAGGCCGGCGCTGGCGAGCCCGTAATCGTTGCAGCCGCAGACAGTGACCGGCGCGATGCCGTTCGGCGACACGTTGATCTTGACGTAGCCGCCGTCCAGGAAGCTCGCGAGTTGCAGGCTGCCGAAGCGCACAGGCAGCGGCGCGTTGTAGCGAAGCTCCAGCGTGCCGAGCACGCCCATATCGCCGCGCGCCTCGCCGACGGGATAGCCGCGCACGCCGAACGGGCCGCCCAGCGCAAAATCTTCCGAGGAATCGAGGTTCTTGTCGGCCCATTGCCCGTAGAGGCGACCGAACAGTGCGAAGTCGCCGGGCAAGGCCTGAAGCCGGGCAACCGAGGCATTGATCCGATTGAACGGCCCTTGCGTCCGGAGTCCAGCCTGGTCCACCGCGAGCGCGCTCGCCACGCGCGCGAGATCGAGGTCTCCAAAAGTCCAGCTCACCGACCAGTTGGTGATGCCGCCGCCGAGCAGCGCGTCGCGCCGGTCGCCGTTGAGGCTGAGCGTGCCGGAGGTCGAGCGCTTGTCCTGAAGCGTTCCGACGATGCTGTCGTCGACCAGCGCCTTCCAGGTCACGGTGCCACCAAGCTGGAGGTTGAAATCGCGCGAGCGGATCAGGCTGTAGTCGACGCCGCCATTGGCGAAATGCGCAAAACCGGTGAGACCGAGGGCGCGGCCGATGGCGTCGATATTGTGGTAGTCGAGATAGCCGTAGCTCGCATTGGCGATGAAGCCACTGGCGCCGAGCGGCACGCTCGTCGCCAGCGAGCCGTACTCCTGCCCTTGCGACACCGTGCCGGAGAGCCGCGTCAGGTCGCCGTAGCCGGACACGTCGGTGAGCGAGATGAGCCCGTTGCCCTGCGCCTTGCCCACGTTGGAGCTGCCGTAATTATCGGCCCAGATACCGCCCCCGAGAATGGGCGCCTGCGCGACGCCGACGACGAGCTTGCTGGTGTTCGGCGCGTCACCCGGCGCGAGCTTGGCATGCACCGACACGCCCGGCAGGTCGTTCATCCGCAACAGCGCGTCTTCCAGATCCTGCCGCGTCACGCCGTCCGACTTAACGCGGCCCTCGATGATCGCGCGCAACAGGTCCTCACGCACGCGCACGCCCTTGACGCGATCGAGCGTGATGGTCTTGAGCGCGCCCTCGGCGATCTCGATCGTGACGATGCCGTTGGTGACGTCCTGAGGCGGCAGCAGCGCGCGCGCCAGCAACCGGCCGCGGCCCTGGAGCACGGCCGTCACCTGATCGGCCAGCGCATAGAGCCCTTTGATGCCGAGGCGCTTGCCGCGCACCGAGGCAACGAGTTGCTCGCGCTCGGCCTGTGGCAGCAGCTCCACCTTGCCGGTGAAGCGAACGCCCTTCACGATGATGCGCTCGCCCCGGTCGGGGATTGCGGCGGGCGCCTGCTGCGGTCGAATCTCGTCAGGGGACGGCAGCCTTTCCTGCCGCTGCATCTCCTGCTGCCGCTGCATCTCGCGGAGCAGCGATCCGGCATCCTGCGCGACAGCCGGGACTGTGGTACCTGCTATCACTAGCCCCACCACAACAGCCCTGCTCTGCACCGCGCCAACCACTTTCATCCTACGGGCCCGACCTTCGGGCGATAGGTAACGACCTCAGCGAAAGCGCAGGACGGCGCGTCGATCCTAGCGCCACTTGCGTTCGTGGGCGTCTTTAGCGGACTCCGACAAGGCGCGATGTGCCGGACGTCTCAACTGGGGAAATTTTTCGCGTTCTCTTGCCGGCTAGTACGAGATCACGACATCCCGCGCGCATGCCACGAAGATGGCCGGCGTGCATTGGCAATTGCGTGGATCGATTCCGCTTCTCAGCGGGCGACGAGGACAGGCGACGTTACGCCGCGGTCGCGGGCGGCAGCGCCAGCACCGAATAGATCGCCTGGGCGTCGCGCGAGGCGCGGAGCTTCTTGGCGATGTCCTGGTCGCGCAGGAGGCGGGCGATGCGGGCGAGCGCCTTGAGGTGATCGGCGCCGGCGCCTTCGGGGGCGAGCAGCAGGAAGACGAGATCGACCGGCTGGCCGTCCATCGCCTCGAAATCGATCGGGCGATCGAGGCGCGCGAACAGGCCAAAGATCTTTTCGAGCTTGGGCAGCTTGCCGTGCGGAATGGCGACGCCGTAGCCGACCGCGGTGGTGCCGAGCTTCTCACGCTGCAGCAGCACCTCGAACACGGAGCGTTCGTTCTGCCCGGTCAGCTCGGCGGCCTTGGCCGCGAGCTCCTGAAGCGCCTGCTTCTTGCTGTTGACCTTCAATGCCGGGAGAATCGCCTCGGGTGCGACCAGATCGGTAATCGGCATGGAAGGTTTCCGAGGTGAATTAAACCGTCAGGTTCCGAATTGGCCAGCTTGGTCAAACCATGCCTGGCCGGCATCAAGAAGGTGAAGCAGGAGGGGGACTTAGCCCCGATCCTGATGTGGGGCGCTTCTACTCCAACGCAATCCCGGTGCCAACTGCTGCGTGCGGCTTTGCCCCGCTCATTGTTAAGGGCTGCGGTTGGTACGGGGGCCGGTTCCAGCCCTTAACCGTCCGGTTTGGCCCCCGGCGGGTCGATCCAGCCGACATTGCCGTCGGCCCGGCGGTAAATGATGTTCACCCGGCCGCTGGAGCCGTGCTGGAATACCAGGCAGGGCGCTCCGCTGAGGTCGAGCTCCATCACCGCCTCGCTCACCGATAGCTGTTTCAGCGAGGTGGTGGCCTCGGCGATGATGACGGGACTGTAGCCGGTGACCTCGTCCTCGTCCTCACCCTCGCCCGGCGCCTCCAGCACGTAGCTCGTGGCGTCCATGGCGGCCAGCGCCGCGGAGGCGACATGGGCCTTGCGGGCCGAGCGGTCCTTGAGCCGGCTCTTGTAGCGCTTGAGCCGCTTCTCGATCATCAGGAGCGCCTGGTCGGCGCTGGCATAGGCATCCGGCGCGTTCGAATCGGCCTCCAGCGTAATTCCCGTATCAAGATGCAGGGCACAGTCGGTGCGGAAGCCGAAGCCATCCTTGCTCAGGGTGATGTGGCCGGAATAGTTCCCGTCGAAATATTTACGCAGGACCTCGTCGGTCCGATCGGTCACGCGGCCGCGCAGGGCGTCGCCGACGCTGACGCTCTTTCCCGAGATTCTGAGGGTCATGTGATGCCTCGCTTGGTTTTAAGTGCCCAGCTTGGATCGGTCTCGATGGGGGATCGAGAGTAGCGCGATTTCGCGCCAGCGCAATCAGGCCGGCTCGGTGTTGCGGGAGCGATCGGGCATTGCGGTGGAGAGGACGTTACCAAGAGCGCTCTGCTTGTCACGGCGGCGTTGCACCGAAGAGGGAATGCGCATGGCTTCGCGGTACTTCGCGACCGTGCGGCGGGCAATATCAATTCCCGAGGCGCGTAAGCGTTCCACGATGGTGTCATCCGACAGGATCGCCGACGGCGCTTCCGAATCGATCAGCTGCTTGATGTGGTGGCGCACGGCCTCGGCGGAATGCGCCTCGCCGCCGTCGGCGGAGGCGATCGAGGCCGTGAAGAAATATTTCAATTCGAATGTGCCGCGATTTGTCGCCATGTACTTGTTGGCGGTGACGCGCGACACTGTGGATTCATGCATCTGGATGGCGTCGGCAACGGCCTTCAGATTCAGCGGCCGCAGGTGCGCCACGCCATGGGTGAAGAAGCCGTCCTGCTGGCGCACGATTTCCGTCGCAACTTTCAGGATGGTACGGGCGCGCTGATCGAGCGCGCGCACCAGCCAGGTCGCGTTCTGGAGCGCGTCGGTGAAATAGGACTTGTCGCCGTCCTTGCCGATCTTCTTCGACAGCTGGGAATAATAGGTCTGGTTGACCAGCACGCGCGGCAAGGTGTCGCTGTTGAGCTCGACATGCCAGCCGCCGTCGGGACCCGGGCGGACATAGACGTCGGGCACCATGGTCTGGAGCCGCGCCGAGCCGAACTTCATGCCGGGCTTGGGATTGAGGCGGCGGATCTCGCCGATCATGTCGGCGATGTCCTCGTCGTCGACGCCGCAGAGCTTGCGCAGCGAAGCGATGTCGCGCTTCGCGAGCAGATCGAGGTGCTCGACGAGGGCCTGCATCGCCGGGTCGTAGCGGTCGAGCTCGCGGAGCTGGATCGCCAGGCATTCGCTCAAATTGCGCGCGCAGACGCCGGGCGGATCGAATTTTTGCAGCACGGCAAGGACGTTCTCGACATCGGCTTGCGATGCGCCAAGGCGCTCGGCGGCCTGGCCGAGATCCGGCGGCAGATAGCCGGCCTCGTCGACGAGGTCGATCAGGTACTGGCCGATCATGCGCTGCGCCGGGCCGGTGAAGGCGACCGAGAGCTGCTCGGCAAGATGGTCGCCGAGCGTGATCTCCGCGGCGACGAAGGCTTCGAGATTGTAGTCCTCGTCGCCGGAGGCCCCGCCGCCCCATTCGGTATAGGTGGTCGGCGCCGCATCCTGGGCGTTGCGCGCGGCGGCCTCGGCCGGTTCCTCGGAGAAGACGTTGTCCAGGCCCGTATCCAGGGTCTGCTCGATCTCGGCGCGGGTGCCGAGATCCTTGCTCATCCATTCTTCCTGGCCTGGCTCGAACGCCTCGCCCGGACCGCCGCCCGGCTCGTCGTTGTGGCCCCCGTCGGAATCGCTGAACTGGCCGGTCTCGGCCGGGGCTTCACCCGCGGGCGGCTCGTCGTTGGCCCGCTCCAGCAGGGGGTTCCGCTCGAGTTCCTCTTCCACGAAGGTCGTGAGATCGAGATTGGACAATTGCAGCAGCTTGATCGCCTGCATCAGCTGCGGCGTCATGACCAGCGACTGCGATTGCCGGAACTCTAATCTCTGCGTGAGCGCCATGAAGCAAGAACCGATCCCAAAAGTTGGTCCGATTTTTGCTTATCCTAGTCTTGGCACGATGTACACGGCTTGACGAACGGGAAAAAAGGGCTAGAGGCGGAATTCCTCGCCAAGGTAAAGCCGGCGAACGTCGGGATCGGCGACGATCTCATCCGGGCTACCCTCGGTCAAGATTTCACCGGCATAGACGATATAGGCGCGGTCGGTCAGGCCGAGCGTCTCGCGCACATTGTGGTCGGTGATCAGCACGCCGATGCCGCGGTTGGTGAGATGGCGGACGAGGTCCTGAATGTCGCCGACCGCGATCGGATCGATGCCCGCGAAGGGCTCGTCGAGCAGCATGTAGTTCGGACGCGTCGCCAGCGCGCGCGCAATCTCGACGCGGCGGCGCTCGCCGCCCGACAGCGCGATCGACGGCGATTTCCGCAAGCGCGTGATGTTGAATTCGTCGAGCAGCGAGTCGAGCTGCTGCTCGCGCTTCTTGCGCGAGGGCTCGACCACTTCGAGCACGGCGCGGATGTTCTGCTCGACGGTGAGGCCGCGAAAGATCGAGGCTTCCTGCGGCAGATAGCCGATGCCGAGCCGCGCGCGCTGATACATCGGCAGCTTGGTGACGTCGTGGCCGTCGAGCTCGATCGCGCCGCGATCGGGCTTGATCAGGCCGGTGATCATGTAGAACACGGTGGTCTTGCCGGCGCCGTTCGGGCCGAGCAGGCCGACCGCTTCGCCGCGGCGCACATAGATGCTGACGCCGCGCACCACCTGGCGGCTGCCGAAACTCTTTTCCACGCTATGCACAGCCAGGAAACCCGGCCGCTTCAGAAGCTGCGGTCCGCCGGCGCCGTTAGGCCTGCTGGCGGCCCTCACGGGATGCACCGCCTGGGCACGCGGCGGTTCGGTCTGGTAGTCGGCTTGGTAGTCGGCCTGGAAATGGTCGGGCGCGCGCATCTGGTCGCGGGCGATCGGCGATGCATCCCGCACCGGGCTGGGCACGAGACCGCCGACGCTGTCACCGAGCGCGGTGATGTCCTGGCGCGCAAATCCTGGCCGGCCGCGCTTGGCGGGGCGCCGACGGAACATGCTGAAGAGATCGACCATCCCGCCTTCTAGCCTTTCACGACAATCCCGCGCGATGATCCGCGCGTGATCCCGCGATCTGCCGCACCGGCCTTGCGATTCGCCAGCACAGCATGAGTGAAGGGATGTCTCATGCCCAGTGAAACACGCCCGAAAAGCGGCGAACCCCGCTTGGAAAGCCCTTCGCGCTAGATACAGCCTCGCCGGGCAAGCTTCAACCTCGGATCGGGAGAATCTGACCCAAGCGCTTGAAGTTACTTCAGGAATTTACTTTTGTTTGCCTGCGCCGGGCAATTGGAGAGGCGGCGCCGGAGCGGGCTTGCCCGGGCTCCCCGATCCGCAATCATTGCTGCCGCCCTGCGGCAGCAATGCCTGCACCCTGCCGCTGTCGGATTCCACCCGCGAGACGCCCGTGGTCATGTCGACCGCCAGACGGTCGCCGCGCAGCACGTTCCTGCACTGCGTGAGAACGACGCCGCCGAGCATGGTGATGAGGTTGGTTTTGGTGTCGAACACGGCGGTCTCGCCTGTTACCACCTGGTCCTTCTGGGTGACGACGACATTGCCGCGCGCTTCCAGCCGCTTGATCGAGGAACTGCCGCCCGGCCCCGGCTGCGCCGACTGCATCGGCGCACCCTTGGTCCCCTTCGCCGCGGGCTGCGGCGCGGCCGGCTTGTCGCCGCCGCCGGAGTCGTAAAACACCACGAGCGTCTTCGAGGTCATGGTGGTGTCGCCCTGGATGACCTTCACATTGCCGGAGAAGGTCGCCTCCTTCTTCTTGTCGCGCATCTCGAGCGAGGCGGCTTCGATCTGGATCGGCTGGTCGCGGTTTTGCGAAAAGCCCTGCATTGCGTTGGGCACGCCTTGCATCGTGCTCTGCGCGACGGCCGCACCGGTTGCGACCAGCGCGACGGTGACGGCGAGCGCGGCCACACCGAGAATGGCGCACCGCTTGTCTTCGTTGCGCGAAAAGAATCTCACCATGAAAATCACTTTGAATTGGCAGACTTGTTCTGAGGCGTGCGTGTCTTCACCGGCGGCGCGGGCTGCTCGGCCGGCGCAGGCGGCGCGGCAGCGGGGTCATCCAGCTTGTCCAGATGCATCACCACATTGCCCTCGAAGCGGATGACGTCGCCGCCTTCCGTGATCCGCAGCCGGTCGGCGGTCAGCGTTCCGTTGGTCAGCTTGACGTCGACATGCTCATCCGAGGAGACCGTTCCCTTGCCCATGTCGACGAAGGCCGAGTTCAGCCGCGCCTCATAGCCGGACGAGGTGCGCAGGAAGATGTCCTTGTGCAGGTCGAGCTGCTGCTGCTTGTTGTCGAAGCGGCCGGTGCGCGCATCGAGCAGCAAAGTGGATTTGTCTTCCATCAGCACCTTTGCGCGCAAATCATTGAGATCGACATGATCGGGGTCGGTGATGTCCTGCGTCGCGGTCTTGGCCCAGAGCTCGTAGGGCCGCTGGTCCGGGGTGAAGCCGGACATATGCGGCGTTTCCATCGTGATCTTGGTGCCCGTCACCACGAGATTTCCGGAGTCGAGCTTCACGGGGATCTGGAAGGGATTGAGGAAGGTCGAGACGGCGACGATCGCGGCCATGGACGCAGCCACCGTCACCGGCACCGCGATGCGCAGAATCCGCACCAGGCGGCTGTGGCGCGCCGCGCTGGCAAACTTCGCCGCAAGCGCGGCGTCGTAGGTTGGATTCTGGGCCGAATTCACCTGAGCTCCCGAGGTGTCGCTCGTCTCGTCCGGTTGACGGGCGCACGCCATTGTATCCGGCGCCGCCTGAATATGCAGCCTGCGACAGGCCGCACGAAAGTGTCCGAAACGGGGCGGCAGCCCTAAGCTAACAGCGGCCCGAGGCCTCAGGAATGCGCGAAAATGTCCTCTTCCGCCCAGCCCTGGAGATCGAGCAGAGCGCGGGTCGGCAGGAAGTCGAAACAGGCTTTTGCCAGCGCGGTGCGGCCTTCCCGCACCAGCATGGCGTCGAGCCGCTCGCGCAGGGCATGAAGGTGCAGCACGTCGGAGGCGGCGTAGGCGAGCTGCGGCTCGGTCAGGCTGTCGGAACCCCAGTCGCTGGATTGCTGCTGCTTGGAGAGGTCGACATTGAGCACCTCGCGCACGAGGTCCTTGAGGCCATGCCGGTCGGTGTAGGTGCGGGTCAGGCGGGAGGCAATCTTGGTGCAATAAATCGGGCCGGTCATGACGCCGAACGTCTCGTACAGCACCGCGACGTCGAACCGCGCGAAGTGGAAGATCTTCGTGATCCCAGGATTGGCCAGCAGGGCCTTCAGGTTCGGCGCGTCGGTGTGGCCCTTGGGGATCTGCACCACGTCGGCGCTGCCGTCGCCGGGCGAGAGCTGCACCACGCAGAGCCGGTCGCGGTGCGGGTTCAGCCCCATGGTCTCGGTGTCGATCGCCACCGCTCCGGTGTAGCGGGGCAGGTCGGGCAGGTCGCCGCGATGCAGGCGTACGGTCATGGCGTTTCAAAACCTCAATCGAATTGGTCGGTCGGCATCATAAGCTAATCGGATTGCCCGCGATGTAGCCACTGCCGGCCGGCCGCGCAAGCGGCAGCTGTTCCCGCCGGGGCGCGGTCAGATCGCCGCCAGCATGATGCAGATCATCGCCGCCACCGTCGCGCGGCTGGCGCCATCGCGAAAAGTGTAGAGAATCGGATCGTCGGGCATCTCGCGGCGATGGGCCATCATCAGGGCGCGGCCGAACCAGTAGAGCAGCAGCGGGTTGAGCAGCCACAGCATCCAGGGACGGCTGTAGAGCGGCGTCACCGCGGAGGAGGAGACGTAGAGCGAGAACACGGTCACCGCGTTCATGGCACTCGCCGCCGCCATCGCGCCGATGATGTGCAGGTCGGTGATCCTGTAATCGCGGTTGGAGGGATCGGCGAGGCCGGCGCTCTCGCGCATGCTGAGCTCGCTGAAGCGCTTGATCAGCGCCAGCGAGGTGAAAACGAACAGCGAGAAGATCAAGAGCCATTCCGACAGCACCACGCCGACGCCGACCGCGCCGGCGATGATGCGCAGCGTGTAGAGGCCGGCGAGCGTCACGACGTCGACAAGCATCTTGCGCTTGAGCGCGAGCGAATAGGCGATCGTGGTGGCGAGATAGCCACCGAGCACGCCGAGGAACAAAGGCGAGATGCAGAGGCTGGCGGCGACCGCGAGCAGCCACAGCGCGGGAATCGCAAGCAGTGCCGAGGACATCGGCAGCCGACCTGCCGCCAGCGCGCGATGGCGCTTGGTCGGATGCTGCCGGTCGGCGGCGAGGTCGAGCAGATCGTTCATCAGATACGCGCCCGACGCGCAGGCCGAGAACGCCACGAACGCCAGCAACGCGTAGCCGAGCGTCGCAAGATTCATCTGATGCGCCGTGATCGCCGGCACGAACACCAGCGTATTCTTGGCGTATTGATAGACGCGCAGCGCCTGCGCCCAGGTTTTGAGACTGGCACGGCTGCTGCCGCGCGTCTCGATGCGCTCCATGGAGGCGCGGTCGAACGGCAGCCGGTCGCCCACCGCGAGATCGGCCGGCGCAACGACGCCATCGAACCCGAGATGCGCGGCAATGCCCGCCGCATGGTGCGCAAAGCGGCCGGCCACCAGATAGATTGCCTCGCCCCGCGCCCGCGCCGCCAGCGCCTGGTTCAGCACGTCGGCATCATAGGGCAGATGGGTGTAGTCGAGCTCGGCTTGCGCCAGGATATCCGTGAGCGCCGCCATGCCCGGGCGTCCGCCCGCGCCGAAGCGGGCCAGCATGCGGCCGGGGCTGGAGAACAGCGCTTCCAGCAGCAGCTCGGAACGGAGCAGGGCGCCTTCGAGATCGATGACAAGCGTCCGCGCCGCGGCGGGGATCGCCGACGGTGTGGGGACGCCCGAATCGTAGTGCCAGGCAGGCTGCTCCATCCGAAAACGCTCTGACTTGCCGCAACATGACCGGCCCTGAGGCCGGGGAGCAGGGAAATGGACGGCCGAGAGCCTAGGGGGCATTCGCTAAGGGCGACTTAACCGGGGGGAGAAGGGCCGGCGCCCCTGGGGGATGCCGGGTCCAGGCCATGCACCCTGCTGTTGCATGGATCCCACAACCCGGCGCCAGCTTGATGTTCCGGCAGGGCTTTTGCCGCGCGCCCCGTGAAAATCCTCCCGGCCGACCCCATCTGCGAGTTTTCGCGCGCTTGCCCGCCCCGCCCACAATGAAATCAGGTGTCATGACCGAACAGACGCTCGCTGCGCCTATCGACGACCAACAGGAACGCCAGCGCGGCTTTACGCGCTACCAGGCGCTCCTGATCGCACTGCTCGCGTTCACGCAGTTCACGATCATTCTCGATTTCATCATCATGTCGCCGCTCGGCGCCATCCTGATGCCGGCGCTCGACATCACGGCCGGACAATTCGGCGTCGCGGTGTCGGCCTACGCGTTCAGCGCGGGACTGTCGGGGATCCTGGCCGCGGGCTTCGCCGATCGCTTCGACCGCAAGCGCCTGCTGCTGTTCTTCTATGTCGGCTTCACGCTCGGGACCCTGCTCTGCGCCGCCGCGCAGACCTACCACGTGCTGCTGCTCGGCAGGATCGTGACCGGATTGTTCGGCGGCGTGATCGGCTCGGTCGTGCTGGCCATCATCACCGATCTGTTCGCGCTGCACCTGCGCGGCCGCGTGATGGGCTTCGTCCAGACGGCGTTCGCCGCGAGCCAGGTGCTCGGCATTCCCGCCGGGCTGTTTCTCGCCAATCACTGGAACTGGCATGTCTGCTTCGTTGCGATCGTCGGCTTGTCGATCGTCGCGATCGCAATCATCGCCTTCGCGATGGAGCCGGTCGACGCGCATCTGAAACTGAAGCAGGACAGAAATCCGTTCCGCCATCTGATCGCGACCGTCGGACAACCGCGCTATACGCTGGCCTTCGCCGTCACGACGTTGCTGGCGACGGGCGGGTACATGCTGATGCCGTTCTCCAGCGCCTTCACCGTGCATAATCTCGGCATCGACATCACGCATCTGCCGACGATCTACCTCGTCTCCGGCCTGTTCAGCATCGTCACGGGGCCGCTGGTCGGCAGGGCGAGCGACGCGTTCGGCAAGTACCCGACCTTCGTCTTCGGCAGTGTGGTGTCTGTCATCATGGTGCTGATCTACACCCATCTCGGCCACGTCTCGCTCGCGACCGCGATCCTCGTCAACGTGCTGATGTTCGTCGGCATCTTCTCGCGCATGATCCCGTCGCAGGCGCTGATGTCGGCGATCCCCGACCCCAGCCAGCGCGGCTCGTTCAGTGCGGTCAGCGCGTCGCTTCAGCAGCTCTCCGGGGGGCTCGGTTCGGTCCTCGCCGCCGCCATCATCGCGCAACAACCGGATGGTTCGCTGCTCCATTTCGACCGGATCGGCTACGTCGTGGTCGCGTCGGCAATCGTCTCGCTGGTGGCGATGTACTTTGTGCAGAAGGCGGTGGCAGAGCGGACCGGGAGACGGGTGGTCTGAGGGCTCGACTTGAAAAGCCCGCTATGCCCGCCCGCCGGCCAGCCTTTCAAGCTGGTCGTGCAGCTGCGCAGGAAGATACGGCTTGGGGATGAACCTCGCCCCGAGTGGGATGTCATCCGCTGCCGGGCTGACTTGGCCGGACGTAATGAGAAGCCGCACGGGCGGCCATCGGTCTCTGATCACCGCCGCCAGCCGAAGGCCATTCATCGAGCCGGGCATCTGAATGTCGGTGAAGACGACGGTGATCGCCGGTTCCGTCTCCAGCAGATTGACAGCCTCGTCCGCGTCGGCCGCCTCGAAGACATCGAAGCCCATATCCCGGACCATGTCAGCCGCGTTCATGCGGATGAGAAGGTCATCTTCGACGATGAGGATCACGTCCCTATGCTGACCGAGATTGGACACTTATTCTCCGGCGTAACCGAGCATAAGGTTTGAACGGCTTCTTCGTTCCACCGAACGTCTTGCCGAGGCTCGCGTTTGCCAGGGCAGGGCGTTAGGGTTCACCATGGCAATTGACATCAAGGCGGACGTGGATGCCGTCCAGCAGATTGGGGCAGTTCCCAAAGTTTTGGATTTGGCCGCACGCATCACGGGCATGGGCTTCGTCGCCATAGCTCGCGTAACTTCAGATCAATGGATTTGCTGCGCCGTTCGGGACAGCATCGCCTTTGGCCTTGAGCCGGGCGGAGAACTGCGTGTCGAGACGACCATCTGCAACGAGATCCGGCAGCACGGCAACACGGTCGTCATCAACGATGTGCAGACGGACGACGTCTTCTGCAATCATCCGACACCGGCCATGTATGGATTTCGCAGCTACATCTCAGCGCCCATCGTCCTGATCGACGGAACCGTTTGGGGAACGCTGTGCGCCATCGACCCCACGCCTCGACAACTTCGCACACCGGAGATCCTCGACACGTTTCAGCTGTTGGCCGAACTGATCGCTGCACAGCTCGAACTCAATCAACGTCTGGAGCGGAGTCAGGCCGATCTCATCGACGAGCGAAAAACGGCAGAGCTTCGCGAGCAGTTCATCGGCGTATTGGGGCACGATCTTCGTAATCCCCTCGCAGCCGTCGATGCAGGCATGCGCGTGCTGCTGAAGAACCTCGACACCGGGCGGGCGCCCGAAATCGCGCTCGGCGTTCAAAAAGCCGTCTATCGCATGGCCGGCATCGTCGAAAACGTCATGGACTTCGCGCGAGGCCGACTTGGCGGAGGCCTTACGATCAAGCGAGATGCGACGCTGCCTTTGGCGCCGGTGCTGGAGCAAATCATCGCGGAGTTCAGGACGGCTTGGCCGACCGTAACGATCAGTTCATCGGTCCAGATCGAAGAGCCCATCAGCTGCGATCGGAGCAAGATGGGCCAACTTTTCTCGAACCTGCTCGGGAATGCAATTGCGTACGGTGACCAGAGTAGGCCGATCCACGTCGTAGCCAGAACCTTGGACGGAACGTTCGATCTGACGGTGTCCAACGAAGGCCCGCCAATCTCCGAAAAGGCGCTGGCAAACCTCTTCAAGCCATACACGCGAGGCGACCGGCCCAGTCAGCAGGGTCTGGGACTTGGTCTTTACATCGCTTCGCAAATCGCCCAGGCCCATGGCGGCAAATTGAGTGCGATATCGACCGGACGCGAAACGACCTTCTCTTTCGAGATGCCGATCTAAGCGGGCCGGGAGCAAGATCGTCTGGAGCCAGGTTATCGCTTTACGCTGGCCGGGAAAATGAGCGACTGATCATCGATCTCCTGATCCGGGAGCTGATGGACGCCCGCCATGGCGTGCAGCTCGACCAAGGGCGGCATGGCCGCTGCGGATAGCTCTATCGAGCGAGGTTGCGTCCTGAAGATCAGGGCAGAAGCGGCGATCAGAGCTGCAACGACGAAACAAGCGATCAGCGACCGGCGCATATGGCGTCTCCCACGTCTATGTGGAGAACAGAAAGCTTAACAAACAATAATGACCGCTAAACGCGGGCGCTCGACTCAGCGAACGCCGTTGTGGCGGACTCCTGCACGAAATGATCAAGGATGCCGGCGGCACCGAGTGCGACGACGACGGCGAACAGACAGGCAATTATGAAAACGCGCATTCTGTTGATCCCTACATCTATAATCTAGCACGCTCCCAAACGGATTTGTGCAGCGGCCGTACAAAACGCCGTGTTCAACCTGGAAGTGCGAAGGCCTCCGCCTCGATATCGATGAACGTCCGTCCGAGCGCGCCAACGGCGGCATAGAAGTGAGCCGACCGCGCGCGCTCGAGATCGGCGAAAAAGCGCCTCATGCAGCGTGAGACATGCTGATCAAAGAAGAGGCGCTCGGCGCCCGCTGGTGCCAAAATGCTCCCACCGGCAAGTCCTGCCATGATCTCACAAAGAAATCCCGCGTGATCCTCGGGCTCCGTACGCTCCGGGGCCTTTTCGAGGCCGAGCCCCTCAAGAGTTTCCCGCAACCGCGCAAGTGGACGGCCATACAGGGTGTCGGACAGGTAGTGTGACGCATAAGGCAGCAGCGCCCCCTTGCCCAAACCTGCAAAGAGGGTAAAGAACTCGCGCGATGCGGCCTCCTCATTTGTCCGGCGCGCCGCATCCGCCAGCGCCATGTGTGCCGCGCCCATCGGGCTGGCATCGCCGTGCAATGCAGAGAGCCGGTGCAGCAGCTGCGTGTCCGGGCTGCGCGTCAGCAACGTCGCCAACAGCGCATATTCCTGCGCCCGGGCGAGGTCGAATTCATCGACGATATGCACTGAAGCGATTGTTGAAGTTGGATCCATCATTGTTCGATCGCGCAAGACATATGATCCTGTCGGTTGCTAGCGGGGCATTGCGCTGCCATGACGTCGTGTTCGCTGGGAGGGCGGCTCTCCGGCAGCAGCATTGACGGACTGCATGCTCTCATTCCGGTCCTGGTCCGGTCGTGCCGTCGCATCATCGGGCAGCGATTGAGCTGCCAATATCGTCGGTTCGAGAATGGGCTGTTCGGCATCGGGCCGCCCTTGCGGAATGAGCTCGGTTGGCGGCTGCACGTCCGCAAGCGCGTCACCCACCTGCTCGAGCCCCTTTGACATCCGCGCGACAAGATCGGCGACGTTGTCCGCCGGATCGAGCGGGCCAAATCCGGGAATTGCGTTGGGATCGTTGAAATCCCACTGGTTCTCCGCGATTCCGATGAAGTCGCGGATCGCAGGGTCGGTTGCCCAGGCACGGCGCAATGCCAGGCGCGTCAGTTCGGCCGGAACGCCCGTCTGCAGGAACGCCGCAATGTCGGTGTGAGCGGCGATCGATTCGATCGACGGCAAACTGGCGAGATCGAAAGGCCGGTCTGTCTCGTCATTCGCTACGGACGGCTCGGCAGCCTGCTCTTTGTCGGCCGGGGCAAGTTCAGCGTTTTGGCTTCTCGAGGCTTGCTTGAGCCGCGCCCAGCGAACGAAGACGTTAGTCTCTGACATCGATCTCTCTCATGCCGTTGCTAACGATGGCGCTGCCGTTTGATGAATGGTCGTTCGATATGATGCTCGGCGACGAACCGGCCGACGATCTCGGAGATGCCTGGTGGCATCGGCACGGCTTCGACCAGATTGCTGCCTGCATCGGTAAACGCCTCGCCCTCCGCCGGATCGGCGGTGACCGCGAGCAGCTCGTAGGGCGGCTCGGAACCGGTCGGACGCAAATTGACCCACAGCGTCGGCGAGCCTGACGCGAGATTTTCGCGATAGTTGGCGGTTTCGGTCCGGTGCAGCTCGATCACGGCATCACCGGCATAGAACAACGTGACCTCGCCTTCGCCTCCAATCGGAGTCCACGGCTTCGCAGTCGGCTCTCCCGCGAATACCGAGACGGGCCGCCACAGAAAATCGGCCCACGCGCTCTTCGCCTTGCGCCGTTCGATTGCGACACCGACAGCAATGCGTGCAAGACTTGTCGATATCAATGTACCCTCTCGCGATCGAGACGTGGTTCCTGCTTCCGAAGCCAATCCAGCGACGCCGCGCGCTTGCCCCGGCGAGAGCAGTAATCGTGCGCTCATGATACGGGCGTCGTCTTTTCCGATACGCGGAGTATATACTTCGGGGCTGAACGGGCCAGTAGGTGGCCGCTCTATTTTGGGAGCCGCGAGATATTGTGACCGTCATATCTGACACCGGCAGGCGCCTCCTGATCTGCTCGTGCGAAGGGACGATGCCGCTTGATGCAGACGCAATTCGCCGCGGCTGCCGCGGTGAAGTGACGGCGGCGACGCAGCTCTGCGGCGCCGAACTCGGCCGATTCAAGGCTGTCGCCGCCGAAGATGGTCCGCTCACGGTGGCCTGCACGCAGCAGGCAGCGCTGTTTTCGCAGGTTGCGGCCGAAAATAATCGTGCGAATTCGATACAGTTTGCCAACATCCGCGAGACCGCCGGATGGTCCGGCGATGCCGACCGCGCCGGGCCGAAAATGGCCGCGCTGCTGGCCGCCGCGGCCGAAGTCGCCGCACCCGCGCCGACGGTCCAGCTGGAAAGCAGCGGAGTCATCCTGATCTACGGCCGCGACGAGGCCGCGATCGAGGCTGGCGACTTGCTGAAGGAGCATCTCGACGTCACGGTGCTGATTGCGCCGCCAGCCGCGATCGCACCGCCACGTAGCGCCGACTATCCGATTGCCAAAGGCCGGATAACGAGTGTCAAGGGTCACCTGGGCGCGTTCGATGTGGTGGTCGACGATTTCGCCGAAGCCGCACCGTCCTCGCGTCGAGCCCTGACGTTTGGCGCCTCACGCAACAACGCCCGTTCGACCTGCGACATCGTCCTCGACTTGACCGGCGGGCCAGCGCTGGTTCCGGCCGACTTGCGCGACGGCTATCTGCGCGCGGATCCCGGCAGTCCCGCAGCTATTCTCCAGGCCGTGCTGAAAGCGCGCGACCTCGTCGGGACCTTCGAGAAGCCGCGCTACATCACCTTCGACGCCGGACTTTGCGCGCACTCGCGCTCGAAGCGGACCGGCTGCACCCGCTGTCTCGATTCCTGTCCGGCCGGCGCGATTACACCTGCCGGCAACCATGTGGCGATCGACGCCAACATCTGCGCGGGCTGCGGCCAATGCGCGACGGCCTGTCCCACCGGCGCCGCGTCCTATGCGCTGCCGGCGGAAGACGCGCTGGTCAGAAAGCTGCGCGCCATGCTGCTCGCATACCGTCAGGCGGGCGGCGAGCGGGCCGTTGTCCTCGTCCATGACGAAGGCCACGGCGCGCCGCTGATCAACGCGCTTTCGCGGTTCGGTGACGGATTGCCCGCAAATGTATTGCCGTTTGCGGTCAACGAGGTCACGCAGGTCGGGTTGGAGAGTATCATCGCGGCTTTTGCATATGGCGTGTCGGCGGTGCGTTTCCTGCTACGGGCCAAGCCGCGCCACGACGTCTCCGGATTGACGCGGACGGTCGCGCTCGCCGATCCGATCTTTGCCGGACTCGGCTTCGGCCCGGCTCGGCTTTCCATCATCGCGACCGACGATCCGGACCGTCTGATCGAAGCGCTCCGCACCGCGCCGGCCGACGCGCCCACTCCGCGCCCTGCGAGCTTCCGCGCCGTGGGCGGCAAGCGCGACGTGCTGCGTTTTGCGCTGGCCGAACTGCACCGCGCGGCGCCTGCACCCGTCGATGTCGTTCCGTTGCCCGAAGGCGCGCCGTTCGGGGCCGTCGAGATCGATGCTGCCGGCTGCACGCTTTGCCTGTCCTGCGTGTCGGTCTGTCCGACGAGCGCCCTGCGCGACGACCCCGAGCGCCCGGCATTGCGATTTGTCGAAGACTCCTGCGTCCAGTGCGGCCTGTGCCGGACGACGTGCCCGGAAAACGTCATCACACTGGTTCCGCAGATCGACTTCCGTGCCAGTCGGGCGCCGACCCGGGTGCTCAAGGAAGAGGAGCCGTTTTGCTGTATCCGCTGCGGCAAGCCATTCGGCGTCAAGAGCAGCATCGAGCGTGTGGTCGCGAAGCTCGAAGGCCAGCACTGGATGTATTCGGGCTCGGCGCAGCGGCTCGACGCAATCAAGATGTGCGGCGACTGCCGCGTCGGCTTCGTGGCCGAGCAAGGTTTTGAATCTTATGGCGCGCAGAGCCCGACCGTCCGCACCACCGACGATTACCTGCGTGACCGGGACGCGAAGCGAGACCCGGACGGCCGCTCCAACTGAATTGCCCGGTTCAGGTTAGTCCGGGCGCCATCGCGCTATTCAGCCGGTGTCGCCGAGGCTTGCCGGCCTTCCGCTTCGAGCTTTTCGGCGAGCCAGCGGTCGTGATGCTCTCTCGCCCAATTGATATCGACCTCGCCCGTACCCATGGCTTCGAACGCGCCTTCCATGCCGAGCGTGCCGATATAGATGTGTCCCAGGATCAGCGCGATGAAAAGGATCGCGATGACGGCGTGGGCGACCTGGGCGATCTGCATGTCGGCAATGTTAGTGCCGTAGAAGGGAAACAGCAGCACGAATCCCGATGCGGAGACCAGGAGGCCGGCCGCGACCGACAGCCAATAGACCAATTTCTCACCGAGATTGAAGCGGCCTGCAGGCGCATGCTTCGACTTGATGAAGCCGCCACCCTGCTTGACCCAGTCAATATCGACTCGCTTGAACAGATTGTCCCTGAAGAAGAGCACCGTGATCAGAACGAGGCCCGCCACGAAGGCGAAGCTCGTGAAATTGTGCACGTACTTGGCGACCTGGGAGATGTCCGAGAATAGTTCCGGGCCGACCAGCGGCCGCAGCAGGACCTTGCCGAAGGTGATGTTCAGGCCGGTCAATCCGAGCAGCACGAACGAAACCGCTGTCAGCCAATGCGCGAACCGCT
Source organism: Bradyrhizobium sp. 61 (assembly GCF_023073075.1). Taxonomy (NCBI): domain Bacteria; kingdom Pseudomonadati; phylum Pseudomonadota; class Alphaproteobacteria; order Hyphomicrobiales; family Nitrobacteraceae; genus Bradyrhizobium; species Bradyrhizobium sp. 61. The sequence continues at coordinate 177,049 of NZ_JADPIU010000082.1, forward strand.
CGAAAGCCTTGAAGCGGACGATCGTCTGCCCGGAGCGCCCCGCCTCGATGCGAAGCCGGCCCATGATCAGATAGGCAAGCGCGAGCACTGCAAGCATGCCGACGATCACCACCGCCCCACCCCAGTGCAGCAGGACCTCGTGGAAATAGTCCCAGGTCCGTCCCGCCGGCTGCATCAGCACGCCGGCTTTGACGTCTGGAATGTCGATCCGGCCCTGGATGCGCGGCGCTTGCTCGAGAAGGGTCTTCTGATTGGTCACACTGGCGGTCGGATTGGGCGCCCCGTCGGGACCGAGCTTCTGGGCGAGCACCGGGGCTGTCGTGAGACCGAACAGCATCAACAACAGCGCTGCGAAGCGAATGCGTGCGAAAGCCGTCATGACGGATACCCAATCTTCGTCCCTGATCGTCGCGCTTCCCATCGGCGGTAAACGCAGGTCCCTTATGACTTGACGTCCTCGTGATAGGCGGTTGTCCAGCCCCAGGCTCCGGAGCCGTAGCCGCGCTTCTCGACGCGCTCCTCGTAGATCTGGGCGATGATGTCGCCATCGCCTGCGAGCAGCGACTTGGTCGAGCACATCTCGGCGCACATCGGCAGCTTGCCTTCGCCGAAGCGGTTCGAGCCGTATTTCGCATATTCTTCGGCGCTGCCCGGCGCCTCCGGTCCGCCGCCGCCCGCGCAATAGGTGCACTTGTCCATCTTGCCGCGCGAGCCGAAATTCCCGACCTGGGGATATTGCGGCGCTCCGAACGGGCAGGCGTAGAAGCAATAGCCGCAGCCGATGCACAAATCCTTGTCGTGCAGGACGATGCCGTCTTCGGTCGGATAGATGCACTTGACCGGACACACCGACGCGCAAGGCGCATCGGTACAGTGCATGCAGGCCATCGACACCGACCGCTCGCCGGGCTTGCCGTCATTGATCGTGACGACGCGCCGCCGATTGATGCCCCAAGGCACTTCGTTCTCGTTCTTGCAGGCGGTCACACAGGCATTGCAGTCGATGCAACGGTCCGCATCGCACAGGAATTTCATGCGTGCCATTGGTCTAACCTCTCATGCGGCCCTGATCTGACACAGCGTGGCTTTCGGCTCCTGCATGCCGGTGGCAGGATCATAGCCATAGGTCGTCAGCGTGTTGTTGCTCTCGCCGAGCACGATGGGATCGGCCCCCGTTGGATATTTCGCCCGAAGGTCGGCTCCCTCGTACCAGCCGGCGAAATGGAACGGCATCCAGGCAACGCCCTTGCCGACGCGTTCAGTCACCTGCGCCTTCATCCGAGCCCGCGAGCTGTTCTCTGCACCGGTCACCCAGACCCAGCCGCCATCGACGATGCCGCGCTCGGCTGCGTCCGCCGGGTTGATCTCGACGTACATGTGCTGCTTCAGTTCGGCGAGCCATCTGTTGGACCGCGTTTCCTCGCCACCGCCTTCGTATTCAACCAGACGGCCCGAGCTCAGGATCAGCGGGAACTGCTTCGAGATTGCGCGATCGACGGCGGCCTTCTGCACGGAGAAGCCGATATTGGGCACCCGGAATTGCTTCGCGTCCGGCAAGGTCGGATAGTCGGCAACGAGGTCGGGACGCGGCGTGTAGATCGGCTCGCGATGCACCGGAACCGGATCGGGAAGATTCCACGCAATCATGCGTGCCTTGGCGTTTCCGTAAGGCGAACACCCGTGTTCGATCGCGACGCGCTGGATGCCGCCGGACAGATCGGTCGACCATGACACCTTGTCGGGATCGGCCGGATTGATGCGCTCGATCACCTCGCGTTCTTGCGCCGTGAGGTCCTTGTCCCAGCCGAGTTTCTTCAGCACGCCAAGGGTGAACTCGGGATAACCGTCCTTGATCTCCGAACCGACGGAGTACGAGCCCTCGGCAAGAAGATTATCGTGATCTTCCCGCTCCACCTCCTGCCCGTTCTCCATCACCTTGCGCTTCACGACGCGCTCGACTCCGAACCGCGCGCGGAAGGTGCCGCCGCCCTCTTTCACCGAAAGATTGGTGTTGTAGAGGATCGGCGTGCCCGGATGCCTGTACTCGGGCGTGCCCCAGCACGGCCATGGCAGGCCGTAATAATCTCCACCAACCTCCGGATCGTCCTTCGGCGCCCGCAGCGTCACCAGATCGAACTTGTGCTGGTTTCTCATGTGGGCCTTGAGCCGCTCCGGCGACTGGCCGCAATAGCCGGTCGACCAGCCGCCGCGGTTGATCTCGCGCAGGATGTCCTCCGCCGAGACTGCGCCGTTCTCGACCTCGATGTTCTTGAACATCAGGTCGGCAAATCCGAACTTGCGGGCGAACAGGTACATGGTGTCGTAGTCGTTCTTCGATTCGAAGACCGGATCGACGATCTTTTCGCCCCATTGCAGGGAGCGGTTCGAGTTGGTGCGCGAACCTTCCATCTCGAAACTCGTGCAGGCCGGCAGGAGATAGGTGCCGTTCTTGCGCTCCGACAGCACCGACCAGGCGGTCGGATAGGGATCGCAGACCACCAGAAGTTCGAGCTTCTCGATGCCCTTCACGGCCTCCGGCATCCGCGTGATGGTGTTGACGCCATGGCCCATGATGAACATGGCCTGAACCGGATTGGGCTGGCTGATCTGATTCTTTGGCAACAAGGTTGCGTCGAACCAGCGCGTGCTCGGAATGCCCGGCGTTTCCATCAGCTTCTTGTCGGGGAAACGCGACTTCATCCAGTCGTAGTCGACCTCCCATACCCGGCACCAATGCCGCCAAGCCTCCTCGGCAAGACCGTAGTACAGCGGGAGCGATGTGACATCGAGACCGAGATCGGTTGCACCCTGCACGTTGGTGTGGCCGCGGAAAATGTTGGCGCCTGCGCCGGGCAGTCCCATGTTGCCGGTGGCGAGCAGCAACAGGCAGCTGGCGCGAACATTGGCGGTGCCGGTGGTGAACTGGGTCTGCCCCATCGCCCAGATCAGGGTGGACGGCTTCTGTTTGGCGAACAGTTCGGCGACGTGCTTGACCTGCGCCTCCGGCAGGCCGGTCACGCGCTCGACCTCCTTGGGCGGCCACTTCGCAACCTGCTTCCGAACCTCATCCAGGCCATAGACGCGCTGAGCGAGGAATTCCTTGTCCTCCCAGCCATTCTCGAAAATGTGCCACAGCATGCCGTAGATCGTGGCGATATGCGTGCCGGGGCGAACCCGGACGTATTCGGTCGCGTGCGCAGCGGTCCGCGTCATCCGGGGATCGACCACGATCATGTTGGCGCGGTTGAGCTCCTTGCCTTCAAGAATGTGCTGCAGGGAAACCGGATGGGCCTCGGCCGGATTACCACCCATCAACAGGATGGTCTTGGCGTTGCGGATGTCGTTGTAGCTGTTGGTCATCGCGCCGTAGCCCCAGGTATTGGCTACACCGGTGACCGTCGTGGAGTGGCAGATCCGCGCCTGATGATCGGAATTATTGGTGCCCCAGAACGCCGCAAGCTTGCGATTGAGATAAGCGGCCTCGTTGGTGAATTTGGCGGAGCCAAGCCAATAGACCGAGTCGGGCCCCGCCTTCTCGCGGATATCCAGCAGCTTGTCGCCGATCTCGTCGATCGCCTTCTCCCAGGAGATGCGCGTCCACTGTCCGTTGACGAGCTTTACGGGGTAACGCAGGCGTCGTTCGTTCAACACGTCGTCGCGAACTGCCGCGCCCTTGCAGCAATGCGAGCCGCGATTGATCGGACTGTCGTAGTCGGGCTCCTGCCCGATCCATACGCCGTTGGCGACCTTGGCAATCACCGAGCAACCGACCGAGCAGTGCGTGCAGACGTTCTTGCGGGTCGTGACCGTTGCGCCGACAGGTGGCGGCGGACCGGCTTCGGCCTTGCGCACGCCGTGCAGCGCGAGCTCACCCACCGCGGCCAATGCACCGGCCGTGACTCCAGAGCGCTTCAGGAACGTCCGCCGGTCCAGTTTCGCCGATGCTGCGTCGGCCGCCGCATCGAAAAGCCTGGCACGCTCCGGACGACGATCGGACTTCCTGATCAGCACGGAAGTCTCCTATCGAGCGGGATAGCTGTTGACGCGATAGAAATTCCTGACTTCCTGGGAGTCAGGTCGATAGCGAGCCTTCCGCTTCTGATCGAGATCAACGGGCTTTGCGGAAGCCGCCGCCGGCAACAATTGGCCGGCACCCAACGCACCGGCACCGACAATCGTCAGCCGAAGCAAGTCGCGTCGAAGAAGCTTTGGCGCTTGATCATTCTTCAACGAAGCACACTCCCTGTCGGGGTCAGGCCTTCCCGAAGGCTATCCGAGTTTTGCGCCGGACATCAATCACAGACCTGCGTTGCATAATCTGCAGGAGCGGCCGTGCCACGCAGCTTTGCGCTGGTGTTACCGCAACAAGCGGTCAATCGCCGTCAACATCATTGTTATCAGCCGTTCGGCTCCGCAGATTGTCGTGCGAATTGGAAACGCCGAAACATCGAGCAGATGATTGCCGGACGGGTGACGTCACACGCGTCGCGAGTGGCGAACTCGCGATCGATACGAATGATACGTCGACATCGTGAGCGATCGCGGAAATCCGCGTCGGGTCGGCGGGGCCGCGCCCCTTCGTTGCGCGTTTGAGATCACGCAACACAAGGATGCGATTTATCTATCTGGAAATGCTGGGTATCCAGAAAAAGCTGGCGCCCAGGAAAGGACTCGAACCTTCACGGCCGCGAAGGCACCTGAAGCCAGAGCGTCTACCAATTCCACCCACCTGCGCATGCCGTTTTGGCGCACGGAGGCGGTTACCATGGTTCGGTGACGCGCTTGGCGCAGGACGATGCGCCTCTCTGGCAGCGTCAGAAGTCAACCGTCATTGACAACCACAACGTACGCGGCATGCCGCTGATCACATAACCGGTCGGATTGCCGATCCAATAGCGTTTGTCGAAGAGGTTCGTGAGCGATGCGCGGAACGTGGTGGGTCGTCCCGCCAGCTGGGTTGCGTAACGTGCACCAATGTCGAACGTCATCCAGGCCGGAACACTTTGGATGTTGTCAGCGCTGACATAGGCTTGGCTGGTGTAGATGGTACGCGCCGTCGTGGTCAGCCCGGGCAGGAACGGAGTGTCCCACTCGACACCGAGATTGCTCTGCCATTCCGGAGCGCCGATGGCACGGTTGCCATCATGGAGGTGCCCTTCAGTCTTTGTCAGCCGCGCGTCAAGGTAAGTCACCCCTCCCAGGACGCGGATCCCGGGCCCGACTTCACCGAACGTATTGAACTCGATGCCCCGGTTCCTTTGCTCACCATCGAGACTGAAGATCCTGGTAACCGGATCGGTCGCGCCGCTCGGCAAGCTGATCTGGAATGCTGCGAGGCTCGCGCCGAAGCCTCCGAGATCAAGCTTGGTTCCGACTTCGTACTGCTTTGTCTTGAAGGGCGCGAACACCGCATTGGTGTTGGCGGCGCCGGACGGCGGCGTTGGTCCAGGCGTGAGGCCTTCGATGTAGTTGGCGTAGAAGGACAGCTCCTTGATCGGCCGAACCACCAGCGCCACGGAAGGCGACGTGGCGCTCTGATCGTAGTGGGTCATTTCCAGGCCGCTCACGGGGGCATAGCTGTTCGCGATAACCTGCTGCTGTCGCGCTCCGACGATCACCTGAAGCATCCCGTTCATCATCGAGAGCGTATCGGCAACGCCGACACTTCTCAGACCGAGGAAATCCGACTTCCCTTCAGGGAATGAAGACACCGGGGTGCCCGGACTCGCCAGCAGGGTCGGCGTGTAGATGTTGGTAAGATAGTTTCCGTAATTGGTCTGACCGAGCCAGTCAGTGCGGTTCATGGCGCTCCCGCTGACAACGACCTCATGACCAACCGGACCTGTGTCGAAACGCGCCCGTACGCCGGCTTCGCCCGATACGCCGTCGTTTTTGCCGGTCTGGAAGCGAGAGGTCGAGAGGGCATCGCCTGCCGTGTTTAGAATGGTGGCGCCGGGGGCTTCCTGCTTGTCGAAGGTGAATTGGTTGGCGCCGATTGCGCCGAACACGGTGACATTGTTCGACACATCATATTCGGCGCGCGTAAGCCCGGTGAGGCTCTTCGCGCGGGCATAGTCGAACGGCTGGGCGAGGTTGATGCGGGGGTCCGGAGCATTCGGCACCGCGATGCCAGTGACGGGCGTGTAGCCGCGAGCTGCCGCTTTCATCCAGTCGTCCTGATAGATGACATCGGCGGACCACCTGAAGCGCTCGCCCCGATAGTCGACGCCAAGCGAACCGACTCCGTCGCGTACCGACTGACGGTCGATCGTCGTATTGCCGCCATCGATCCCGCCGTTGAAACGAACGCCCCATTCGCGCTGCTCGCCGTAACGGCGCGCCACGTCGATCTCCGTGCCAAACCGCGCATTCGAGATGTAGCCGGCAGTCAGACGCGTCAGGTCCTCGTTTGCCCGTTTGGTCACGACATTGACGCTGCCGCCGATGCTGCCGGAAGGAGCCATGCCATTGAGGAACGCCGCGGGCCCCTTGAGCAGCTCGATGCGCTCGATCGGCGCAGGGTTGATCCGGTAAGCCGGCACGAGGCCGTACAGCCCATTCAGCGCGATCTCGCTGTTCTCGACCCGGAAGCCGCGAATGGTCAGCGCGTCATAGCGATTGCTGCTGCCGATCGCCGCCCGTACCGACGAATCGGAATTGGTCAGGACCTCGGCGACACTGGTCGCCTGCTGATCGCGGATGGTCTTTTCCGTGTAGCTCGTGAGGCTATATGGCGTTTCCATATAATCCCTGTTGCCGAGCAGGCCGACCTGTCCGCCCCGCGCGACTTGCCCTCCAACATACGGCACCGGCAACGCTGCCTGCCTTGCTCCAAGCGTGGCAGGCGTGCTCATCACTGGCGCGTTCTCACGTCGCTCTGCCCGCCGCGTCGTCGCAGCGCGCGATGTATTGGATGACCGCTGTCGCCGCGCGAGAGAGGCTCGCTGCTCAGGCGCGACGACGGTCACGGGAGGGAGTGACTGTCCGGACGTCGCCGATTGTTGGCGGCCCGACTGCTGTGCGACGGATGAGGTCGTGGTCAAAAACACTGACACGCACGCAAGCCCGAATGCGCGCGAGAAGGTCACGTCGTTAAGCATGCAGTCCCCGGAGTCTTTTCTTCTTGATGCCCCGTCCCAGACACGAATCGCTTGGGACGAGAGCGAATAAGCATTCGGGAAAATCCATGCCAACTAGAAGGCATCTAAGCTTCCAGGTGATCCTGGCGCGCCGCTCTACGTTTCGATTTCACATCGCATCGATTGTTGGTAAGCGCGAAAGCCTTTTGCTGCCGCCCGAACGCACGATTCGAAAAACTTCGTAAGACCGCAACGCGCCGGATGGGATCGCGACGAGCCATGAGGCAGACCGCGCGAAACCACCGCGGTCAATTGTCACAGACGCGCAATTGCTGGGGACTCAAGACCCGACATGACATCGCTACTGGTAAATGCGTCGCGTACCGCCGCGCGGAAGCGACCCAACATGCGATCGCTGCGGACGTGGGCCGGCATCCACCGCTGGACGAGCATCATCTCGACGCTGTTCCTGCTGATCCTCTCCCTGACGGGCTTGCCGCTGATATTCCAAAAGGAGATCGACGAGGCGTTTGGTTCATCGGGAATGTTGGCCGAAGTCCCGGCAAGCAATGGCGCGCCAACGCTTGATTCCATCGTCGCGGCAACGCTGGCGAGACACCCCGGCGATACGATGATCTCACTCGAATTTGCCAAGCGGTGGCCAATCGTGGAGACGCGCTCGGCGCCAACCCCGGATGCCGGACCCACCCGGATACACCGCGAGGCGATCGACCTTCGCACCGGTCAGCTCACAACGATGCCGCAACGGCGTAGTCCCGTGATGCAATTCCTGCACACGCTGCACGCGGATTTGTATCTGGGGCTGCCCGGCGGCTTGTTCCTTGCCGGCATGGCACTCGTCGTCATCGCCTCTGTCATCTCGGGCTTGATACTCTATCCGCCATTCGTCCGCCGATTTGGATTTGGCACGGTTCGCACGAACAAGAGCCGAAAACTATTGTGGCTCGACCTGCACAATCTGACGGGCATCATTACGATGGCATGGCTGCTCCTCGTTGCCACGACCGGAGCAATTAACACCCTGCATGGCCCCGTTTCCACTTCGGTAAGGACAGCCATGTCCGACGAGATTCGGCGGCGGGTCGTCATGACCCAGGCAGGGCGAATGGACGAGGTCGATCGGCCTGGGTCAATCGAAGCTGCGATTGCTGCTGCCCGCGGCAAGGTGCCAGCAGCGCGAGTGATGTCGTTGTTGTTCCCGAACGCTGAGATCAGTCCGTCCAACCACTACGTGGTTCTGATGAAGGACGGACAAATGATGACACAGGAGCTCTTCTACGCGGTGCTCATCGACGCCCATACCGGTGGCGTGTCGGACGTATTCGAGCCGACGGGTGTCACGAAGGCGCTGCTGATCGCCGAGCCGTTGCATTTTCCGACGACGTTTCCCGGCCTGGCGCCCAAGCTCGTCTGGGCGTTTTTCGACATCGTGACGATCATGGTGCTGGTGAGCGGTTTGTATTTGTGGGCCAGCAAACCGGGCGGTCGCATCCAGCGCAAACGCTCTGCGAAATAGGAAGCGCGGGTGCCGACACGGCGAGCGTATTCTTGCAAGCCAGGAGCCCGCGGCCGCCATCCTCGCCAGGAGGGAGTAGATGGCCTGAGCGCGCTCGCCGGGCGAGACAAAACCACCCGTGGCCAAGGGAGCCGTCCAAGCACGCAGATGGGGCTCAACTAACTGGAATTGCTCATTTTCCAGAATTGTATGGTGCCCAGGAAAGGACTCGAACCTTCACGGCCGTTAAGCCACTGGCACCTGAAGCCAGCGCGTCTACCAATTCCACCACCTGGGCATGCCGTTTGGGGCACGGAGGCGGTTACTACGGTTCGGTGACGCGGTTGTCAAATGCTGCTTGGCACCTGCGCGGGGATGCGGATTGCGCATCGCAAACCGGCCCGATACAAGCCTGATAACACGCACTCTTTCCGCAGGAATGGACCCCAGGAATGGATCCCATGGCATCGAATCTGGAAACTCTCGTCACGGTTTTCGGCGGATCGGGGTTTTTGGGCCGGAATGTCGTCCGCGCGCTGTGCCGGCGGGATTACCGGGTCCGGGTCGCGGTGCGCCGGCCGGAACTGGCCGGGTACCTCCAGCCGTCCGGCAAGGTCGGGCAGGTCCACACCGTGCAGGCGAATCTGCGCTATCCGGCCTCGGTCGAGGCGGCGCTGCGTGATTCGCATGTCGTGATCAATCTGGTCGGCATCCTCACCGAGGGCGGCGCGCAGAGCTTTGACGCCGTCCAGGCCAGGGGCGCCGAGACCGTCGCCAAGGCGGCGGCCGCTGCCGGGGCGCGCCTGGTGCATGTCTCGGCGATCGGCGCCGATGCGGAATCGCCCTCGCGCTATGCCAAGGCCAAGGCGGCCGGCGAGGCGGCGGTGCTGGCCGCGGTGCCCTCGGCCACCATCTTCCGTCCCTCCGTGATGTTCGGCCCCGAGGACCAGTTCACCAACCGTTTTGCCGCGCTGGCGCGGATGTCGCCGGTGCTGCCGCTGATCGGCGGCGAGACCAGGATGCAGCCGGTCTATGTCGGCGACGTCGCCACCGCGATCGCGGATGCGGTCGACGGCAAGGCCAAGGCGGGCGCGACCTACGAGCTCGGCGGGCCGGAAGTGCTGACCATGCGCGAGATCATCGAGGCCATTTTGGCCATCACCGACCGCAAGCGGGCGCTGGTCCCGCTGTCGTTCGGCCTTGCTCGCTTCCAGGCCAACTTCCTGCAATTCGCGCCGGGTGCGCTGAAGCTTACGCCGGACCAGGTCACGCTGCTCGAGCACGACAATGTCGTGTCGGAGGCGGCCAAGGCGGCGGGGCTGACGCTGGAAGGCCTCGGCATTGCCGGGGATTCGCTGGAGGCCATCGCCCCGCAATATCTCTGGCGTTTTCGCGCGGCCGGGCAGTTCCAGCGAATGAGCGTTTGAGGTTTTTCTTCACCTCGCCCCGCCTGCGGGGAGAGGTCGGATCGCTCTTGCGATCCGGGTGAGGGGGTACAGGTCCCTCGGCAGTTGTATGCGCGGAGAGAGGCCCCTCACCCCAACCCTCTCCCCGTAAGAACGGGGCGAGGGGGCGCACTGCCGGCGCGGCAGCTGCGCAATTCCTTCAAGCCTCAAAACTTCAGCTTCTTGAACACCGCTTCCGGCAGCGTCTTGATGATCAGCATCACGAGACGCCATTTGCCGCTGACATAGACGACGTCGGTCTTCTTCTCGACGGCGTTGAGGATCGCATCGCCGACGACCGGCGCTTCGACGGTGAGCGGGCCGATCAACTTCATGCCTTCCGTCATTTTCGTCCGGACGAAGCCGGGCTTCACCGTGACGACGTGAACGCCGCCGCGGCTGGCGCGGGCGCGCAGGCCCGACAGGAAGGCGGAGAAGCCTGCCTTCGCCGATCCGTAGACATAATTGGAAGCGCGGCCACGATCGCCGGCGACGGATGAGACGCCGACGAGCGTACCACTGCCGCGTGCCAAAAATTTCTCCGCGAACAGGCCGAGAATCAGCGAGGGGCCCTCGTAGTTCGAGCGCATGATCGTGGTGGCATGCGCGAGATCGCTCTCGGCATTTTGCTGCGCGCCCAGTAGGCCGACGATCGAGATGACGACATCAGGCAACGCAGCAAGGCCGCTCACAAAGCCCTCGAACGAAGCGGTATCGAGCACATCGAATGTGTGGAGGCCAACCTCGACATTGTAGCGCGCGCGCAGATCGGCGGCGTCAGGCTCGAGTGCGGCGACGTCACGGCCTGCGAGGGCGACATCGTATCCGGCCTTGGCAAAGGCGCGCGCGGCGGCGCGGCCGATATCGGAGGAGCCACCGAGCACAATTGCGGACTTGCGTGACGTCACGGCTTAAACCTCATCGAACAGGCGTTGTGAAAGTTTTGAGCGGATGGTCCCGGCGGGATCGAGCGATTTGCGGATCGCGTTGAAGCGCCGCAAGGCCGGATAGCCAGCTTCGAACGTGGCGCGCGACTGGCGTGCATCCTTGGCCAGATAAAGCCGGCCACCGGCGGCGACGACCAGGCGATCGATCTCGTCGAGGAAATTCAGGATGTCGCCCTTCACCGGGAAATCCAGCGCCAGCGCGTAGCCGGGCAGCGGGAACGACAGGATGCCGTCGCCCTGGCCAAGTTTCTTGAGCACCGCGAGGAAGGAGGCATCGCCGCGCCGGGCGACGCGATCGAGGATCTCGCCGAGCACGGCGCGGGCGCCCAGCTCCGGGATCACGCATTGATGCTGGAGGAAGCCGCGCCGGCCGTAGATGCGGTTCCAGTCGGCGATACTGTCGAGCGGGAAGAAATACGGATAGAGCGAGACCACATGGCCGCCGCCGGCGCGCCGCGCGCCCATGCGATAGTAGAGCTCGTTGAAGGCGCGGATGCTGTAGCGGTTCAGCGTCATCGACGGCAGGTCGACGGGCACCGCGAGGCCGGGATTTTTGCCAGCGGGAAATGCACCGGCGCCGTCGGCAATCTCGCCCGTCCTTGCGTGCTCGCCGAGATAGATCAGCGAGCGGCCGAGATCGCTGCCGCGTGCGGCACAATCGATCCAGGCCACCGAATAGGTCGCGGAATCGCCCGCATCGAGCGCACGCATCGCGGCATCGAGATCGGATGCGGAGATCACCCGCTCGCGGATCCACCCCGTTTCGACCGGTCGTAGCCGCATCGTCGCCTCGAGGATCACCCCGGTGAGGCCCATGCCGCCGACGGTCGCGAAGAAGGCATCGGAATTCTGTTCGCGCGAGGCCTCGATGGTCTCGCCCTGCCCGGTGCGCAGCAGGATGCTGTCGACATAGCGGCCGAAACCGCCCTCGCAATGATGGTTCTTGCCGTGGACATCGGCGGCAATGGCACCGCCGACCGAGACGAAGCGCGTTCCGGGAACCACGAAGGGCAGGAAACCGCACGGACCAAAGGTGTCGATCAGGTCCGACAGCAGCACGCCGGCTTCGAGCCGGATGCGTCCGGTCACGGGATCGAACGACCGGACCCGGTCGAACCCCGTCATCGCGATGGTCCTTGCGGCGCCGATCGCGGCATCGCCATAGGCGCGGCCATTGCCCCGAGCCACGGAGCCCGTCACCACGGCTTCGCCCACGGCCTCGAACGACCGCGGCCGCAGCAGCTCGCTATCGACGACCGGGAAACGCCCCCAGCCGCTGACGAGGGTCATGGCTCAGCTCCTGTGCCGGGCGCGCGCCGCCCTGCTCTGGAAACTGCCTACCGATCAAAAGCTTATATTGCGTTGAGGCGCGTCAGTGAGTTTTCGAGAGGTTAACGGCCGAGCGCCAGTGCGATCAGGCCGAGCGTGCCGACGATCACGCGCCACCAGGCAAACACCGCGAAGCCGTGGCGGGTGACGTAGCTCAAAAACGTCTTCACCACGATGATCGCGGTGATGAACGACACCACGAAGCCGATCGCGACGATGCCCATGTGGTCCATCGTCATCTCGGAGCGGTTCTTGTAGAAATCGTAGGCGAACGCGCCGATCATGGTGGGGATGGCGAGGAAGAACGAGAACTCCGCCGCCGCGCGCTTGTCGGCGCCCAGAAACATCGCGGCGACGATGCTGGCGCCGGAGCGCGACACGCCCGGGATCATCGCGATGCACTGCGCGATGCCGATATAGAGATACATCAGCAGCGGAAAGCGGGTGGCGTCATGCTCGCGCGCCTTGAGATCGAGCCGATCGACCCACAGCAGGATGGCGCCGCCGACGATCAGCGAGAAGCACACGACCCACGGATTGAACAGCAGGCTCTTGATGTATTTACCGGCGACGAGACCGACGATGACCGCGGGCAGGAACGCCACCAGCACGCCGATCACGAAGCGGCGCGCATAGGCGTCGCCGGTGAACATGCCGATCGCGACGTCCCACAATTTCTTGAAGTACAGCACGACGATCGCAAGGATCGCGCCGAGCTGGATCAGAACGGTAAACGAATCCCAGAAGGCGCCTTCGCCGAGATGGAAGAAGCGCTCCGCGAGCAGAAGGTGGCCGGTCGAGGACACGGGAAGGAACTCGGTCACACCCTCGATGATGCCGAGGATCACTGCCCGTATTGCGTCTGACATATTTACGGTCCATTTCCGCTGGAAAAGCGGGGCTCTTCTCGCCTATTCGTCCTGCTCTCGCAATCGCAAAATGCGACGTCACGCCCTTGCCTCGCGGTTTTGAAGGACTAGTGTGGCGCCGCACAAACATTGATGGATTCTTAATCACCATCAAATAGTCAAAGGCTTCATGTTTACGCTGTTTCATCATCCGTTCTGCCCGCATTCGCGTTTCATCCGCCTGATCGCGGGAGAATACGGGCTCGAATTGCGGCTGGTCGAAGAACGCAGCTGGGAGCGGCGTGAGGCATTTTTGCTGCTCAATGCGGCCGGCACCACGCCCGTCCTGGTGGACAAGGAACAATCGCCCATACCGGGCGCGGCGATCATCGCCGAATATGTCGATGAGGCCTATGGCGCCGACATGGGACCGAAGCGCTTGATGCCGGAAACGGTCGCCGAGCGTGTCGAGGTGCGCCGGCTGATGGCCTGGTTCAACGAGAAATTCTTCGAGGAGGTCTCGCATCCTCTGGTCACCGAGCGGATCTACAAGCGCTTCATGAGCGAGGAGAACGGCGGCGGCGCGCCCTCGGCCGACGTGATGCGAGCCGCCAAGGCCAACGTGCGCTATCATCTGGCCTATATCGGCTGGCTGGCGCAGACGCGGAACTTCCTCGCCGGCGACCGGCTCAGCTACGCGGATCTCGCCGCCGCGGCGCATCTCTCGGCGATCGACTATCTGGGCGACGTGCCATGGAGCGAGGACGACGCAGCAAAGGCGTGGTACGCGCGGGTGAAATCCCGCCCGTCGTTCCGTCCGCTGCTGAGCGAATGGCTGGCGGGCGTGCCGGCATCGCGGACCTACGTGGACCTCGACTTCTGAACTCGGATCCGACCGAATTGAAGGCGGCGCTTGCAAACGAGGCACGCGCGCTCGGCTTCGACTGCATCGGCATCACTGCATCCGGCACGATCGAAAACGCTGGGAAGCATTTTCTCGAATTCATCGCCTCGGGCGGCCATGGCGACATGGACTGGCTTGCCGCGAGCCCCGAGCGTCGCGTCGATCCGCGCGGGCTGTGGCAGGACGTGCGCAGCGTCATCATGCTCGGCGTCAATTATGGGCCCGACCAGGATCCGCTCGCGATCCTGCAGCAGCGCACGCGCGCGGCGATCTCGGTCTATGCGCAGGGCGACGACTATCACGATCTTATCAAGAAGCGCTTGAAGGCGCTGGCGCGCTGGCTGGTCGCGACCGCGCCATCGGACGTCAAGGTGTTCGTCGACACCGCGGCGGTGATGGAGAAGCCGTTGGCGCAAGCCGCGCATCTGGGCTGGCAGGGCAAGCACACCAATCTCGTCTCGCGCGAGTTCGGCTCCTGGCTATTCCTCGGTGCGATCTACACGACGCTCGAGCTGCCGCGCGACGACGCCGAGATCGATCATTGCGGCTCATGCCAGGCGTGCCTCGACATCTGCCCGACGTCGGCGTTTCCGGCGCCCTACAAGCTCGATGCGCGGCGCTGCATCTCGTATCTCACCATCGAGAACAAGGGACCGATCCCGCGCGAGTTTCGCAAGGCCATCGGCAATCGCATCTATGGCTGCGACGATTGCCTTGCGGCGTGTCCCTGGAACAAGTTCGCGCAGGAGGGACGCGAGGCAAAGCTCGCGGCGCGCGACGAATTGCGCGCGCCGTCGCTTGCCGAACTCGCACGGCTCGACGACGCCGCGTTTCGCGCGCTGTTCACGAAGTCGCCGGTGAAGCGCATCGGCCGCGACCGCTTTTTGCGGAACGTGCTGATCGCGATTGGTAACTCCGGTGAGGCGATGCTGGCGGAAGAAGCGCGGCGATTGCTCGGCGATGAGAGCGCTTTGGTGCGTGGCGCTGCGGTGTGGGCGCTGGAGCAGCTGGTGTCGCGCGGAGAGTTTGAGGCGATGAGGTCTGCCGCGGCGAGCAACGAGCACGACGACAGCGTGCGTGAAGAGTGGCAAACCGTTTCCTAATTCTCGGTGTCATGCCCCGGCTTGACCGGGGCATCCAGTACGCCGCGACTTATCGCTTCAATCACGACCGGCTCGGAGTACTGGATCGCCCGATCAAGTCGGGCGATGACAGCGTTGTTGTGGCGACAGCGCTCTGCTTCTGACCCTCATCCTGAGGATTGGGGGACCTTGATTTCCTCACGCGTTTCCTCAAAGTCGCGCGTCATGACAAACATGCCTTTCTTCACCCGCGACGGCGATACATTCCATCCGACGGAAGTGGCCAACGGTCCCTGGGATCCGAAATCGCTGCACGGACGCGTCATCGTCGGCCTGCTGGGCTTCGCCATCGAGGAGCGCCATTGCGGCCCCGAATTCGTCCCGGCGCGGCTCACGGTCGACATGTTTCGGCTGCCGACCATCGACAAGCCGATCGAGGTGACGACGCGGCTGGTGCGCGACGGACTACGCATTCGCGTGGTCGAGGCCGAATTTGTCTCCGGCGGCGTCAGCATGGCGCGTGCCTCGTGCCAGCTGCTGCGCAAAACGCAGAATCCGGACGGCAACGTCTGGTCGCCGCCGAACTGGGATGTGCCGAAGCCGGATGACATTCCCAAGCCGACCGATCCCAGGCTCGGCATGAACGGCAAATGGACGACGCGGCCGATCGTCGGCCATATGGGCTCGCTCGGTCCGCGCCGGCTCTGGATGAGCGAGGTGCGCGAGCTGGTGGCCGGCGTGCCGATGACGCCGTTCGTGCATGTCGCTGTCGGCGCCGATTTCGCAAGCCCCTTTGCCAACGCCGGCGACAAGGGGCTCGGCTACATCAACAGCGACGTGACGATCTATCTGCACCGGCTGCCGGTGACGAACTGGATCGGCTTCGACGTGGTCAATCACCAGGCGACCGACGGTGTCGCGATCGGCGAATGCTGGCTCTACGACGAGCAAGGCCCGATCGGCACCGCCACGGTCGCAGCACTGGCGCAGCGCAAGCCGATGGCGAATCCGTCGAAGCGATAGTCGTTACTGTCATTCCGGGGCGCGCGCCAAGTGGCACGCCCCGGAATGACAAGAGGAGAGGGGCCGCGCGGCTACGCCAGATGCCGCTTCATCTCCGGCCGCGCTTTCAGCTCGGCGCCCTGCTTGCCGACGATCTTCGCAATCCGTTCCGGCGCAAACTTCAGATCGACGAACGCCGGCGCGGTGTTGGCGACCTCGTGATAGCTCACGATCTTGCCGTCGCGCAGCGTCATGATCGCGACGCCCTCGAACATCGCCCGCGCGCCGTTCGCTTCGGCCAAGGTCGAGCGATAGCTGAAAGTGTAGCGCGCATAGAGCGTGGTGCCGTCGGTGACGGGATCATGCATGTCCCAGCGGAAATCGGTCGCCGTGCGATAGAACCAGTCGTCGACCATCGCTGCGATCTTTTCGCGGCCTTCGAAGGCACCGTAGAAGACGTCGTGATAGACGCCGTCCTCGGTGAAGAGATCCGCGAAGGCTTTTCCGTTACGCTGTTCGACGGCGTCGCAAAAGGTGCGCAGCATGGCAGTGGCGGTCATTGGCATTTCTCCCATTCTCGCTCTCCGTCATGCCCCGGCTTGACCGGGGCATCCAGTACGCCGCGGCTTCTCGGCTAAAGCACGATGGCCTCTGGAATACTGGATCGCCCGATCAAAGTCGGGCGATGACACCGAATGTTGCGCGGCAGTCTCACCCGATCTCGGCCACCGCGGCAAGAATGCGGGCGATGTCCTGCGGGCGGGAGAGGCGGTGATCGCCATCCTGGATCATGGTGAGCACGACGTCGTCGGCCGGCAGGCGATGCGTCAGCGCGAAGGCGTGCTGCCAGGGCACATCCGGATCCTGCGCGCCCTGGAGGATGCGGACGGGACAGCCGAGATCGATGGCGCTGCCGAGCACGAGGTGATTGCGGCCCTCCTCGATCAGATTCCGCGTGATCGGATAAGGCGAGCCATCGCCATAGTCCGACGGCCGCAGCCAGAAGCCCTTGGTCTCGATTTCCTTCTTCACCCCGGCCGAAAAATTCTTCCACATCAGCTCCTCGGTGAAATCGGGCGCCGGCGCGATCAGCACCAGGCCCGCAAGCGACGCTTTACTGGCCCGCTTCCTGATCTCGCGCGCGAGCAGCAGCGCCATCCAGCCGCCCATGGAGGAACCGATCAGAACCTGCGGGCCGTCGCAGAACCGCTCGAATACCGCCACGCTGTCCTCGAGCCAGCTTCCGATGGTTCCATCGGCGAAATCGCCGCCGGATTCGCCATGGCCGGAGTAGTCGAACCGGACCGCGGCGCGGCCGTGGTCCGCGGCCCAGGCATCCAGCGCCACGGCCTTGCTGCCCTGCATGTCCGACTTGAACCCGCCGAGCCAGACCAGTCCGGGTCCTCGACCGGCGCGGCTGCGCACCGCGATCCTGCGTGCGGACGGGCCCTCGCCCACATCGATGAAGCCGAGCACGGCTTCGGGAATTGCATTGCTCATGGAACGTTTACTCTGGTTGTTCGGTTTGAGCTGTCTGGATGCGTTCCGAGGCCCAGCCCAGCATCGCTATTGCCCTTTGGGACGCTTGCGGAACAGAAGCAAGGTGTCTATGTCCTGCAGCGTGCCCATGGGCGTGACCAAAATGCCTCGCATTTGAGGCTTTTTCGCCTCCCGCACGCGACTTGCTTGCCCGCAAACGCATCTTCCTTCAGACTAGCCGCCTCTTTCACAATTTTGGAGAACCACCCATTCGCCGTCCCAATAAAGCCCCGCCCGTTGCCAGCAAAGACGGGCCGCGCATCAATGATGATATTCGCAATGCGCAAATCCAGCTGATCGATCAGACCGGTGACAACAAGGGCACGGTCGAAACCGTCATGGCCATCCGTATGGCCCAGGAAGCTGGCATGGATCTGGTCGAGATTTCGCCGAATGTCAGCCCTCCCGTCTGCAAGATCATGGACTACGGGAAGTACAAGTATTCCGCCCAGAAAAAGGCCGCCGAAGCCCGCAAGCGGCAGAAGATCGTCGAGATCAAGGAGATCAAGCTCCGCCCGATGATCGACGACCACGATTACGACGTGAAGATGCGCGCGATGCAGCGGTTCTTCGAAGAGGGTGACAAGGTCAAGATCACGTTGCGCTATCGCGGCCGCGAAATGGCGCACCAGGAGATCGGCACCAAGCTTCTGGACAAGATCAAGAACGACGTCGCCGAGCTCGCCAAGGTCGAGCAGGATGCCAGGTTCGAGGGCCGTCAGGTCGTCATGGTGCTGGCGCCGCGCTGACGTCCGCTTTTCAGGACTGAGAGTTCAACGGCCCGTCCGGATTTCCGGCGGGCCGTTTGTGTATCAGGACCGGGTCGCCTGCCAGGTGCCGCTGCACCGGTCGCCGGAAATGACGCCGCTCCAGGAGCCTGCACCGGCCACCCCGCCGAGCCGGCCGCCCCCGCTGGCGTGGGACGCGCCGACCGAGACCTGGACCGCGACGGCGCCGCCGCGACGAACCGTGCCGGAGACCCGGCCGCCGCCGGCGGACGACACCCGGCCGCCGGTGACGGTGAAGGGGACGCTGTAACCGGAACTGCAATTGCCCCGCGTGGTGGCGAAAGTGACGTTCCAGATGCCGTCATAGCTGCCGATACGGGCATCGGCGGTCGAGGGCAGCATGGCCGTGGCGAGCACGGCAAGCAGCGCCAGGCGGCGCGGGCGGGCGAGGTCCGTCAAGGACGAAAGCGATCGGGGAAAATGGGCCATTTTGGTCTTGCTCCAGGCGACACGGCTTGGACATATGGGTGGTAACTCCGAATAGTCGCCGGGCAGGTTTCGGCGGTTCAGCGTTGCCATTTGGCTTGTCCTCTGTCATAAGCCCAGCCTTCATCGCCCGGCTGATTAAGGGCTGCCGTGGCGGTGTCCGTGCGGGTTTCGCGCTTGTTCGTAAAACCTGAGCACAATCAACGCTCTAACGAGCATTTTTGACGGCCAGCCGCCTTCGCGGGCGGATTTCTGTGGCCATTAGGAGAGCCAAATGCCCAAGCTGAAGACCAAATCGGGCGCTAAAAAGCGCTTCAAGGTGACTGCCACCGGCAAAGTGATGCACGCCCAGCGCGGCAAGCGTCACGGCATGATCAAGCGGACGAAGAAGCAGATCCGTCAGCTGCGCGGCACTCGCGTGCTGTTCAAGACCGACGGCGACAACGTCAAGAAGTACTTCTTGCCGAACGCCTGATCGCGTCCAAGATCGTCGAAGATCATTGCCACCTCCGCCGCGCTCGCGCGGCGATCCGAAAACCAAGTCATCTCTGAAGGATTTTGTCATGTCTCGCGTCAAACGCGGTGTGACCGCCCACGCCAAGCACAAGAAAGTCTACAAGGCCGCCAAGGGTTTCTACGGCCGCCGCAAGAACACCATCCGCGCCGCCAAGCCGGCCGTGGAAAAGGCCCAGCAGTACGCGTTCCGTGATCGCAAGCGCAAGAAGCGGACTTTCCGCGCGCTCTGGATCCAGCGTCTCAACGCCGCCGTGCGTCCGTTCGGCCTGACCTACAGCCGATTTATCGACGGTCTCGCCAAGTCGGGCATCACCGTGGACCGCAAGGTGCTGTCGGATCTCGCGATCCACGAGCCTGCGTCGTTCCAGGCGATCGCCGAGAAGGCCAAGGCGGCGCTGGCCGCCTAAGAGGCTGCTTCAGAGCAAGCCCAGCACTAACGGCCGGCTCCGCCGGCCTTCAGCGCACGTCGCGAGTAACGCTGGGCGACCTCCGCCCGGCAGAAGGCCGTGGCCGAGATATACATGGTGCCGGACTTGTTCCGGTACTTCCGGTCGCAGACCCGCAACTCGCGCTGATAGCTGAGCTTCTGCGGCGTTCTCAGCCGGCCGACAAAATCGGCCTCGCACTTCTTCTCGACCGCTTCGCCGAATTGCACGTCGCCGCTGGCGCCGTATGCGCAAGCATCGAACAGCGTCATGGCACGGTCGCAGCTCGGCGCCGCGTTCAGGACCGCGATGATGTCATCCATCGACGTCGATTTGGCCGGGCATTCCTCCGCGGCGTGAGCCGCGCTCCCCAAAAGAACCAAGCTCAAGCCGACCACCCAGGATCGTAAACGCATCGTCTTCTCCCTCGACTTCAGGTTGGTGCCAGCCATGCCTATAGGGTTCAAATGCCCTGCATTTACGACGGCTATACGGCTTGACGTTCCGGCCCGGCTGCGGCCACAACCGGCAGCGTTTTGAAAGGATCCGACCGTGTCCGACCTCGCCAGTTTCGTCCAATCCATCCTCGCGCAGATCAGTGCTGCCGGGGACGAAGCCGCCCTCGAAGCCGTCCGCGTCGCGTCCCTCGGCAAGAAGGGCTCGATCTCCGCCTTGCTTGCGACGCTCGGCAAGATGTCGCCGGACGAGCGCAAGACGCAAGGCGCGGCGATCAACCAGGCCAAGGACGAGGTCACCCAGGCCCTCGCCGTGCGGCGCGACGTGCTGAAGTCGGCGGCGCTCGACGCGCGGCTCGCATCCGAAACCATCGACGTCACCTTGCCGCTGCGCGATGCGCCGACTGAAGCCGGCCGCATCCATCCGCTGAGCCAGGTCTGGGACGAGTTGACGACGATCTTCGCCGACATGGGATTCTCGGTCGCGGAAGGCCCCGACATCGAGACCGACGACTACAACTTCACCAAGCTGAATTTTCCGGAAGGCCATCCCGCCCGCGAGATGCACGACACCTTCTTCTTCCATCCGAAGGAGGACGGCTCGCGCATGCTGCTGCGAACCCACACCTCGCCGGTGCAGGTGCGCACCATGCTGAGCCAGAAGCCGCCGATCCGCGTGATCTGCCCGGGCCGCACCTACCGCATCGATTCGGACGCGACCCACACGCCGCAATTCCACCAGGTCGAAGGCCTCGTCATCGACAAGCACTCGCATCTCGGCCACCTCAAATGGATCCTGCACGAGTTCTGCAAGGCGTTCTTCGAGGTCGACCACATCAACATGCGCTTCCGGCCGTCGTTCTTCCCGTTCACCGAGCCGTCGCTGGAAGTCGACATCCAGTGCCGCCGCGACAAGGGCGAGATCCGGTTCGGCGAGGGCGAGGACTGGCTCGAGATTCTCGGCTGCGGCATGGTGCATCCGAACGTGCTGCGCGCCTGCGGCATCGATCCCGACGAGTACCAGGGCTTTGCCTGGGGCATGGGCATCGACCGCATCGCGATGCTGAAATACGGCATCGCCGATTTGCGCCAGCTGTTCGACAGCGACGTCCGCTGGCTGTCCCATTACGGCTTCAAGCCGCTCGAAGTGCCGACGCTTGCGGGAGGACTGAGCTCGTGACGACTAAAACTCACGCTCATACCTGGACCATCGAAAAGCTGTCTGCACTCGAGCTTGCGAAACTCAAGGTGGTCCGAGAGAACGCAGAGCGCAACGGAGCAGCTGACCTCGTTGCAATGTGCGATTCGGCGATCGGCCTTCGGAAACCGCCTGCCTCACCACGCATGCGAAAGGCGACCGATACAGAAATCGGAGATCTCGTTACGGAGTATCATTTCGTCTGCAGAAATGATCGCGGGGTGAAGTTCAATTCCGATGGCACTTTTTGGAGCACTTCGTGGGTTGTCGCGGAAGAGGTGCTTCAGAAGAGCCTGAAGTATGGAGCGAAGTTCGCTCTTCATAATTCGAAATCGGAATCTTCCTACCGGCAAGGTGCGATTAAAGATTATCAGCGCATCGACGACTTTGCCGACGGCGAAGTAGAAGCCAGAATTGATTTTCTGGTCGTGCCGGATGATACCCCGCTTGATTGGGCAGGGTCTGGCGCGGGCGAGAAGGGCTACAAGAGAGTTAAATCCTCAGGGATGCGCGCAATCGGCGCCGCGATCGAGAGCGAAACACAATGAAATTCACCCTCTCCTGGCTGAAGGATCATCTCGACACCGACGAGCCCCTGGAAAAGCTCGCCGACAAGCTCACCATGATCGGGCTCGAGGTCGAGAACATCGAGGACAAGGCGAAGGCGCTGAAGCCGTTCACCATCGCGAAGGTGATCTCGGCCGAGCAGCATCCGAATGCGGATCGCCTGCGCGTCTGCATGGTCGACACCGGCGATGGTGGCGCACCGGTGCAGGTCGTGTGCGGCGCGCCGAATGCGCGCACGGGCCTGGTCAGCGTGTTCTCACCGCCGGGGACCTACATTCCCGGCAAGGACATCACGCTCGGTGTCGGCACCATCCGCGGCGTCGAGAGTCGCGGCATGCTGTGCTCGGCGGCCGAGCTCCAGATCTCCAACGACCATGACGGCATCATGGAATTGCCAGCGGATGCGCCGATCGGCGCTGCTTACGCCGCATGGGCGGGCCTCGGTGACCCCGTGGTCGAGATCAATCTGACGCCGAACCGGCAGGACTGCACCGGCGTACACGGCATCGCCCGCGATCTCGCCGCCGCCGACATGGGCAAGTTCAAGGACCCCACGATCAAGCCGATCAAGGGCGAATTCCCGTGCCCTGTGAAGGTCACGGTCGAGGACGCCACGCTGTGTCCGGGCTTCGCGCTGCGCCTCGTGCGCGGGGTGAAGAACGGGCCGTCGCCGGAATGGCTGCAGAAGCAGCTGACCGCGATCGGGCTGCGTCCGATCAATGCGCTGGTCGACATCACCAACTTCATGACCTACGACCGCGCCCGTCCGCTGCACGTGTTCGACGCCAAGAAGGTGAAGGGCAATCTCGTGGTGCGCCGCGCCCGCGACGGCGAGACGCTGCTGGCGCTCGACGGCCGCACCTACAATCTCGATCCCGCCATCTGCGTGATCGCGGACGAGCACGGCGTCGAATCGCTCGCCGGCATCATGGGCGGCGAAGCCTCGGGCTGCGACGAGAACACCACCGACGTGCTGATCGAATCGGCGCTGTGGAACGAGATCAACATCGCCCAGACCGGGCGCAAGCTCGGCATCAATTCGGACGCGCGCTACCGCTTCGAGCGCGGCGTCGATCCGGCCTTCATGGTGCCGGGGCTGGAGCTCGCGACCAAGCTCGTGATGGAGATGTGCGGCGGCGCGCCGTCGGAGAACGTCGTGGTCGGCAACGCTTTCGGCGACGACCGCGTGATCGATTTCCCGGTTACCGAGGTCAAGCGGCTGTCCGGCATCGAGGTGCCGCAGCCGGAGATGAAGCGCATCCTGACCCATCTCGGCTTCATGATGGCCGGCCCGGGTCCGGTGGTGAAGGTCGCGGTGCCCTCGTGGCGCACCGATGTGCATGGCAAGGCCGACATCGTCGAGGAGATCGTACGCATCTACGGCGTCGACAAGGTGCCGATGACGCCGTTCGAGCGCGGCGAGGACGCGCGCAAGCCGGTGCTGACGCCGCTGCAGCTCCGCACCCGCCGCGCCAAGCGCGCACTCGCGAGCCGCGGCATCATCGAAGCGGTGACCTGGTCCTTCATCACGAAGTCTGCAGCAACCCTGTTCGGCGGCGGCCAGCGCGAGCTCGAAGTCGCCAACCCGATCGCCTCGGATCTGTCCGACATGCGGCCGACCCTGTTGGCGGGCCTGATCGCGGCGGCGCAGGCCAATGCCGATCGCGGCTTTGGCGATGTCGCGCTGTTCGAGGTCGGCCAGGTGTTCAAAGGCGACCGCCCGCAGGATCAGTTCATGGCGGCCAGCGGCGTGCGCCGCGGCTTTGCTTCGTCCGAAGGTCTGGGACGGCATTGGTCGGGTTCGGCGCAGGCCGAATTGTTCGACGCCAAGGCCGACGCGCTCGCGGTGCTTGCCGTTGCCGGTGCACCGATGCAGGCGCTGCAGATCGTCGCGGGCGGACCGGCTTGGCTGCATCCGGGGCGTTCCGGCACGATCCAGATCGGCCCGCAGAACGTGCTCGGCTATTTCGGCGAGATGCATCCGCGCGCGCTCGAGGCGCTCGGCGCCGACGGCCCGCTGATGGTGTTCGAGGTGATCCTCGACCGCATCCCCGAGGCGAAGAAGAAGCCGACCCGCGCCAAGCCCCTGATCGAGCTTTCGGCCTTCCAGCCTGTGTCGCGCGATTTCGCCTTCATTGTCGACCGCACCGTCAAGGCCGGCGACATCGTTCGCGCCGCGCAAGGCGTCGACAAGAAGCTGATCACCGGCGTGAATGTCTTCGACGTCTACGAGGGCAAGGGCATCGATGACGGCAAGAAGTCGATCGCGATCGCCGTGACGATCCAGCCGCGCGAGAAGACGCTGACCGATCAGGAGATCGAGGCCGTCGCCGGGAAGATCGTGGCGGAAGTCACGAAGAAGACCGGCGGCGTCTTGCGCGGATGACCCTTGCGGATGTTCTTCCGAAGGACGTCAGCCTCACCATTGCGATGGCGCTCTGCGCCGTCGCTTTCGTTTCGGGCACCGCGCGCGGGTTCTCCGGCTTCGGCTCGGCGCTGATCTTCATGCCGCTGGCGAGCAGCATCGCGGCGCCGCGTCTCGTTGCCGCGCTGCTCCTCGTGATCGATTTCGTCGCGGCCCTGCCGCTGCTGCCCGACGCGTGGCGGAAGGCGGACCGCAAGGCCACCGCGGTGATCGTGCTGGGCGCGCTGGTCGGCGTGCCGGTGGGCACCTATTTCCTCAGCGTGCTCGAGCCCGTCACGACGCGCTGGATCATCTCCTGCTTCGTCGCCGCGCTGTTGCTGCTGCTGCTGTCCGGCTGGCGCTATCGCGGCAAGGACCATGCCTGGCTTTCGGTCGGCATCGGCGGCCTCTCGGGCTTCTGTAGCGGACTGGCGCAGACCGGCGGCCCGCCGATCGTCGGCTACTGGCTCGGCCGCCCCATCGCCCCGATCGTCGCGCGAGCCAATATCGTGCTGTTCTTCGGCGCGTCGGATTTCTTCTCGATGGTCAGCTACGCGACGACCGGCCTGATCTCGCGCGAGTCGCTGGTGCTGTCGCTGATCGTCGGCCCGGTCTATGCGATAGGCGTCGCGTTCGGTGCGTCGCTGTTCGGCCGCGCCAGCGAAAAAGTGTTTCGCGCGATTTGCTACGGCCTGATCGCGATGGCGGTGATCGCGGGGCTGCCGGTGCTGGACAGGATTTTGCGCTAATTGCTCTACTGTCGCGGCGCGCGGCGCTTCTTCGTCGACTGCGTCGGCACGTCGGCCGACTCGTCCTTGAGCGCGCCGATCTTGCGCAAGGCCGCATCGGCTGCGCGCTCGCCGCTTTCCCAGGCGCCGTCGACGGTGCCCCACAGCGTCTCGTGCGTGGCTTCGCCGGCGAGGAACATGTTGCCGATCGGCTCGGTCAGGATTTTTCGCGAGAGCTGCCCGCCGGGCGAGGACGCCGACATCGCGCCCATCACGAAAGGCGAGGCGTTCCAGCGCGTCGCGGTGGTCTTTTGCACGGCGGCCGCCGCCTCGCTGCCGAACAGCTTCGTGATCCATTCCCTGGCGAAGGCGATCATCGCCTTCTCGCCCTGCTCGGAGAGATCGCGGCCGAACGAGCCGCCGACATCGATAGAACACAGTGAGGAGCCGCCGATATTGGCGAGCATCAGCGCCGTGCGCGTCGAATTGCTCTGCTCGATGAGGATGTCGTCGCGCGAGAGCCCCAGCGGATTACCCGGCAGTTGCAGCACGATGCGATCGTAGCTGCCGAGCGTGAGCTTCGACGCCGCGTCGAGCGTGCGCTTGGGAATATCAGGCCCGAACTTGATCGCGCCCGACGTCAGCACATTGGTCGAGACCGTGACGATGGCGGCGCGTGCGGCGATCCTGCCGGATGGCGTCTCCACACTGACATCGCGATTGCTCCAGACAATCCTGCTCACCGGCGTCGACAGCGCCACCGGCGCCTGTTCGCCGAGCCTGGTGATCAGGGTCCCCAGGCCCTGGCGGCAGGCGATCGCGGTGTTGCGGTCCTGCGCACGCGCCTTGTCGATCGCCGACAGCTCCTTGAGGTCTTTGCCCGCAAAGCTCGCACCAAGCACGAATTCGGCCGCACCGGCCCAGTCGCCGAGATCCTTCGGCAGCACCGAGGCGCAGGCCGTATCGAGCTTGCCGCGCCCGGCCTCGTCGATGGCGCGGTTGGCGCGCACCAGCGCCGCCAGGAACTGTTCGGTCTCGCCCGCGCGCGCATTGCGGCGGCCGATACGCATCTTCTGGCCGGTCAGTGCCGGCAGCACGTCGAGCCCGGCACTGCGCGCCAGCCGGATCATCGGATTGGTCTCGGGATTGTGCATCCAGCGCGCGCCGCGATCGAACGGCACGTCGAAGGTCGTGCTGTCCGTGATACAGCGGCCGCCGATCTGGGATGCCGCTTCTACCACCACGACCTTGCGGTTGGCCGCCATGATGCGCCGCGCCGCGGCAATTCCGGCCGCTCCCGCGCCGATCACGACGATGTCAGCCTCGCGCGGCAGGGGTGCGGCAGTCGCGCGCAGGACCGGCATCGCGGCAAGGGCCGCCGACGCCGATAGGAAGCTGCGGCGCGTGATTGTCATGTCATGGTTTCCGGGAACTTGCGGCGAACGGGAACAGCCCGCGAACCTTGCTGCATCTGGTGTTGCACGGCAACCATCATGGTGAATCAATCGTGCTTGATCTCACAGAGTGATGAACCGAATTGCAACACGTTTCGACCATGATAGAGAAGGGAAAAAGGCGGCCGGAAAAGGCCGTGGGGGGAGTTTGAAATGGGGACGGTTCTGGACTCAGTCGGCAAGCTGATTGCCGCGTACCTCTCGAAGGAGGTGCCGGGCTACGAGCCGTTCACGCCGAGCGACCCGGAGCACCTGCGCGGCGTCATCGAGCCTGGCGACGTGCTGCTGGTCGAGGGCAACAACCGCATCTCCGGCATCATCAAATATCTGACGCAGTCGACCTGGTCCCATGCCGCGCTCTATGTCGGTCCGGTCGAGGGCGCCACGGAGCCCAACGGCGAGCCGCATGTGCTGATCGAGGCCAATATCGGCGAGGGCGTCACCTCGGCGCCGCTGTCGAAATATTTCCCGTATCACACTCGCGTCTGCCGCCCGGTCGGGCTGTCCTATGAGGACCGCACCACGGTCTGCCGCTATGCGATCAACCGCATCGGCTTCGGCTATGACACCAAGAACATCGTCGACCTGATGCGCTTCCTGTTCCCATTGCCGATCCCGCAACGCTGGCGGCGGCGCATGATCTCGATCGGTTCGGGCGATCCGACAAAAATCATCTGCTCGGCGCTGATCGCGCAGGCCTTCGATGCCGTGCGCTATCCGATCCTGCCGAAGATCACCAAGGCCGGCAGCCGCGCCGCCCGCCGCGAGATCCTGCACATCCGCGATTCCTCGCTCTACATGCCCCGCGACTTCGACATCTCGCCCTATTTCGAAGTCGTCAAACCCACCATCGTGCACGGCTTCGACTACACCGCACTGCACTGGGCCGACAAGCAGAAGCCGCTCGAGGAGGTAGCGGGCACATTCAGTGTGTTTCCAGAAGCGCTCAGTGCGCCGCCGCTCGTTCCTGAGACGGTTGACGAAGAAGCGCCGGCTGAAGTTCCGGCTGAAGAAGTGAGCGCGCAGCCTGCCGAGATGGGCGCCGCCTGCTCCGAGCATTTTGTGCTGCTGAACGAGCTCGCGATGTACCGCGCACGAGGACGGGCGCGGGAGATGGCGGCGTAGCCCCGCTGTCGTCCCCGCGAACGCGGGGACCCATACCGCGTAATCTATCGAGTGCGGGCAGTCTTTGTACCGACCCGGGATCAACTTCTAGTCTTCGCCAAACCCCTCCCTGGGGTTATGGGTCCCCTGCGTTCGCAGGGACGACACCTGTGGGCGTGGTGCGATCTCGCATCAACAACCTTCATTGCGGGCGTAGCCAAGCAATGACGATGGTGAGAGCCTACCGCTCCGCCCGCCCGATCACCGCCATCAGCTCCGCGATCTTCTCGCGCTGATCGGCCTTGTCGCCGCTCGCGATCGCGTGCTCGACGCAATGGGCGACGTGATCCTTCAGAACCTCTTCCTCGACCCGGCGCAGCGCGGCACGCACGGCCGAAATCTGCGTCACGATGTCGATGCAGTAGCGGTCCTCCTCGACCATCTTCGAGAGGCCGCGAACCTGACCCTCGATCCGGCCAAGACGTTTTCCGACGGATGCCTTGATGTCCTTGCGCATGCGCTCTATATACCCCCCTAGGGTATATGTTGCAAGGCCGGAGCATGGCAATGAACGACGCCGACCACGGGCACCATCACACGTCGGAAACACCTTCCGGATGCGGCTGTTCCGCCAAGGCTGCTTCCGAGACCGCCCCCAAGGCTGCCCCACCGGCCGACAAGCCCGCAGCGTCCTCCTGCTGCGGCGGGCACGGCGATCATGCCCATCATCACGCGCATGACCATGGCGCCGCCGCGACCAAGGTCCTCGATCCCGTCTGCGGCATGACGGTCGATCCCGCGACCTCGAAGCATCACCACACACATCACGGCGAGACCTTCCATTTCTGCTCGGCCGGCTGCCGCACCAAATTCGCTGCCGATCCCGCAAAGTATCTCACCAGAGAGAAGGCGCCCGAACCCGAGATGCCGGCGGGCACGATCTACACCTGCCCAATGCATCCGGAGATCCGCCAGGTCGGACCCGGCAGCTGCCCGATCTGTGGCATGGCGCTGGAGCCGGAGATCGCGAGCCTGGAGACCGGACCCAATCCGGAACTCGCCGACATGACGCGGCGGTTCTGGATCGGTGGCGCGCTGGCACTGCCGGCGGTGGTGCTGGAGATGGGCGGCCATCTCGCCGGCCCTCACGACTGGATCGATCCGGCGCTGTCGAACTGGATCCAGCTCGCCTTCGCCACGCCCGCCGTGCTGTGGGCCGGCTGGCCGTTCTTCGTCCGCGGCTGGCAGTCTCTGGTCACCCGCAACCTCAACATGTTCACGCTGATCGCGATGGGCACGGGCGTCGCCTATGTCTACAGCGTCGTCGCGACTGTCGCGCCGCAGATTTTCCCGGCGACCTTCCGCAGTCATGATGGCGCCGTTGCCGTCTATTTCGAGCCCGCCGCTGTGATCACCGTGCTGGTGCTGCTCGGCCAGGTGCTGGAGCTGCGCGCCCGCGACGCGACGTCGGGCGCGATCAAGGCGCTGTTGCAGCTTGCGCCAAAAACCGCGCGCCGCGTCGATGCCGATGGCGGCGAGCATGAGGTCGAAATCGAGCAGCTCCACGCCGGCGACCATTTGCGCGTCCGTCCCGGCGAGAAGGTGCCAGTCGACGGAATTATCCTCGAGGGACGCTCCGCGCTCGACGAATCCCTCGTCACCGGCGAATCGATGCCGGTCACCAAGGAGCCAGGTGCGAAAGTTATCGCCGGCACGCTCAACCAGTCGGGCGGCTTCATCATGCGCGCCGACAAGGTCGGGCGCGAGACCCTGCTGTCGCAGATCGTGCAGATGGTCGCGGACGCGCAGCGCTCGCGCGCGCCGATCCAGCGGCTGGCCGATCAGGTCGCGGGCTGGTTCGTGCCGACCGTGATCGCCGTTGCCATCGCCGCCTTTGCCGCCTGGGCCTGGTTCGGACCGGAGCCGCGGCTGGCGTTCGGCCTCGTTGCTGCCGTCAGCGTGCTGATCATCGCCTGCCCCTGTGCGCTGGGCCTGGCGACCCCGATGTCGATCATGGTCGGCGTCGGCCGCGGCGCGCAGGCGGGCGTGCTGATCAAGAACGCCGAGGCGCTGGAGCGGATGGAGAAGATCGACACGCTGGTGGTCGACAAGACCGGCACGCTGACCGAGGGCAAGCCGAAGGTGGTCGCGATCGTTCCGGCTGCCGGCTTTGCGGAGGACGACATCCTCCGTATTGCCGCCAGCGTCGAGCGCGCCAGCGAGCATCCCCTCGCCGACGCCATCGTGCGCGCCGCGAAGGAGAAGCAACTCACCCTCGCTCAGGTCGAACAGTTCGACTCGCCGACGGGCAAGGGCGCGACCGGAATAATCGACGGCAGGAGCATCGTGCTCGGCAACGCAAAATACCTGGGGTCGATCGGCATCGACACCGGAGCGCTCGATGCCGAGGCCGAACGGATGCGCCAGGACGGCGCCACCGTGATCAACATGGCCGTCGACGGCAAGCTGGCCGGCCTGTTCGCGATCGCCGATCCGGTCAAGGCCTCGACCCCGGAAGCGCTGAAGGCGCTGGCCGATGAAGGCATCAAGGTCATCATGCTGACCGGCGACAACCGCACGACGGCGGAAGCGGTGGCGCGCCGGCTCGGTATCGCCGAGGTCGAGGCCGAGGTTCTGCCCGACCAGAAGAGCGCGGTGGTGACGAAGCTGCAAAAGGCCGGGCGCAGCGTCGCGATGGCGGGCGACGGCGTCAACGACGCGCCGGCGCTGGCGGCCGCCGAGGTCGGCATCGCCATGGGCACAGGCACGGACGTGGCGATGGAGAGCGCCGGCGTCACCCTGCTGGGCGGTGATCTCACCGGCATCGTGCGTGCGCGAAGACTGTCGCAGGCGACCATGAGCAACATCCGGCAAAACCTGTTCTTCGCTTTCATCTACAACGCCGCCGGCATTCCGATCGCGGCGGGGATTCTCTATCCGACCTTCGGCGTGCTGATGTCGCCGATCATCGCGGCGGCGGCGATGGCGCTGTCCTCGGTAAGCGTGGTCGGCAATGCCCTGCGGCTGCGCGCGACGAAATTATGAAGGAACTGCGTAGCCCGGATGGAGCGAAGCGAAATCCGGGATCCTGCCCACATATTGGCACCGTCCCGGATTGCGCTTCGCTCCATCCGGGCTACGGTTCACGGGACACAGGCGAGACGCGGGGAGCATCTGATGCAGCGGATTACGATCACCATCGAGGACGATCTTTTGGCGGAGATCGACGCGGCGGCGGAAGCGCGCGGCTACCAGAACCGCTCCGAGATCATCCGCGACCTCGCACGCGCCGGCCTGCAACAGAGCACCGAGGACACCGCACAGACCGGCCCCTGCGTCGCCGGCCTCGTCTACGTCTACGACCACGCCGCGCGTGATCTCTCGAAACGCCTCGTGCAGGAATTCCACGGCCACCACGAGCTCGCGCTGGCCACCCTGCACGTCCATCTCGACGACAACAATTGCATGGAGATGACGGCGCTGCGCGGCGACGCCGGCGAGGTCAGGCATTTCGCCGACCACATCATCGCCGAACGCGGCGTCCGCTACGGCCGCGTGGTGATGATCCCGACCGGTGAAGGGAAGCAGGCGAAGGTGCGCAAGCACGGACACCGGCACGAGTAGGAGCGAGCCGCACACGCGCTTAACCCTCTCCCCTTGTGGGAGAGGGTGGCTCACCGCGCAGCGGTGAGACGGGTGAGGGGTATTTCTCCGCGAATTCTGAACTCGCGGAAGCATACCCCTCATCCGGCGCTTCGCGCCACCTTCTCCCACAACGGGAGAAGGAAGAGACAACCTCACGCCGAGAGTAAATTCTGCAGCGCTTCGCCATTGGGGACGCCGAGGCCGGAGCAGGCGTCCCAGCCGGGGCCGGCCTTGTACATGCCGTGCAGATCGCCGGTGATGTCATTGTTGCCGACCGTGATGTCGCGGAACACGCCTTGTGTGTGCGCGGCATAGATCAGCGGGTTGATGAAGCCGACGGTCTTGCCGAATTTCTTCGTCGTCGCCTCGTTGATGCGGGCGATCAACCCCGCCATCAGCGGCGCCACAGCACTTGTGCCACCGATGGTGGTGCCGACGCCGTTGAGGAAGATCTGATAGCCGGTCGCAGGATCGGCATCGCCGGCAACATCGGGCACCCCGCGGCCGTTGTGATGCGTCGGTGATTTCGGCACATGGGCCTGGGCCTGGTATTGCGGCCGCGGGAACACGACGCTGACGCCGCCGCCGCCTGCTCCGCCCTGCGGCCCGCCGTTCCAGACCACCTCGTTGATCTGGCCGTTCGGCGCCTTCAGATTGGTGCCGCCGCAGGCGAGTGCAAACGGGCTCGAGGCCGGGAAATCTGCATGTGGCTTGCCGTCCCAGTCCGCACCCATGTCAGCCGAACCATTGTCGCCGGAGGCAACGCAGACGGTGACGCCCATCGCGGCGGCGTCGCGGATCGCCTCGTTCAGGCCGTCGACGAATTGCTGCGAGCCTTCCTGGTCTTCCGGCCCGCCCCAGCTGATCGAGATCACCGAAGGTTTTCGCGCGGTGTCGTGGACGGCGGCCTTGACCGCATCGATGAAGCCGTTGGTGGTGTTGGGCGCGAAATAGACCACGATCCTGGCGCCGGGCGCGATCGCACCGGCCACCTCGATGTCGAGCACGACCTCGCCGTCGGCGTCCGAATGGCCGGGCTTGTTGGCGCCGCCGTCGACGCTCGCGGGTGCGATCTTCGGCATCGCGATGCCCGCCTTCTTGAAGAAGGTGCGCAGGTCTGACGTTTTGTAGCCGGCGCCCGTGGGATGGCCCTTCTGGTCGATGTCGTTGAGCTCGATGATGGCGATGCACTGGCCGGCGCCGGTCTCGCCGCCCGGGAAATTGTAGAGCTGGGCGATCTGATCGACCGAGAAGCTGCCGCCCTGCGCGGCGCGTGCGGCTGCGCCCTTCTGCGGCAGCTTGCGGCGGAAGTGGGGTTGCGCCACCGGCCGGTTGTCCAGGCCGTGCACGCCGACCACGATACCTGCGAGCTCGGCCGGGATCTGCACGCTACCTTTACGCATGCGATGGGTCGCGCCCTCGTATCTGACCTTGTTGAGCTTGACGCCGAAGGCTGCGCTCATGGCCTTCACCGTCCCGGTCAGCTTCACGGTGCGGGACGCCAGATGCACGCTCTTGACGTTGAGATCGTGGTGATGAGCGAAATCGTCGATCTTGGCGACGTCGGCGGTATCCGCGCCCATCTCTGCGCCGAACTCGGCACGCGAGAGATACTGCCGCTCGCGCGGCGGTTGCGCGCCGAGCGTCATCACCTGCTCATCGTCGGCACGCTTCGCGCGCAGGCGGACGCTGATCTCGATTTCCTGCTTGGGATCGGCCGCGCCGACGAGCTTGGCCCCCTTCGGCAATTTCCGTGCGCTGTTCGCCAGCGTCACGCGCGTGGTCGAGCTTGCCATGACTTCCTCCGTTTGTGATTGGAAGGCAGATTGTCGCACCTCAACTATAGGTGTAATCTCAAACCCAAATTGGTTCAGGCATTTGAGCGATATTTTTTCAGAAAACCTCTTGTTTGGCAGGGGCAACATCCGACTGGCTCAGATCGGCACGGAATCGGTCAATATTCACGACCATTCGACGACAAGGATTTCGATTTAAAATTGCAACCGTTGGCTTGTCTGGCCGACCAACGGAAGACGTTTGTCGAAATCAGACGTCTGGAAATCAATTTGGCGGAGACAATGCGATGCGTGCTGACCGCAAATGGGTTGAGAGAAATCTCGGTTTTGATCCGATCACGACGCCGCCCCCGCCCGACACCTTCGTGGTGAAGCGCGTGGCCAAGGGCGCGGTGAAGAAATCCGCGAAGGTCTCGACCGAGGACTTTCGGCGCGAGATCATCGATTTCGATTCGGAATCGAGCGAGGGCCGCGAGTTCATGGCCTTCTCGACCTCAACCGGGCTGTCGCGCTTCACCGACATTGCCTGGCCGAAGGGGCTGGCGCCGCAAACCGGGCCGAAGCCGAAAGGCAACGGCAAGGGACCGTTGCCGCGCGCCGACGTGCTGGTCGTGACCTGGACCGTCGACGAGGGGCACGCCCTCAGCCGCGTGCTGACGCCGGGCAAGGACTCCCGCAACGATTACGTACCCTATACGCACAATTACGCGGCCATCTCCAAGAAGATGCGCAACGGGTGTCCGGCCAAGGAGCTGAAACGGCTCGGCACCTACTGGACCACCACGATCGGCAAGAAGAAGGTCGTGATCTTCAAATCCGATTCGCACATGTCGCAGGACGGCCCGCAGCTGCCGAACATCGACGTCTGGCGCCAGATCATCACCGAGGTGCAGCCGACGCTCGTCATCACCACGGGCACGGCCGGCGGCATCGGCAGGGAATTCGAGGTCGGCGACGTCGTCGTCAGTCCGATCGTTCGCTTCGACTGCCTGTCGAAGTTCAAGAAGCAGCCGTTCGCGCAGGAGCATTTTTCCAGCAGAACCGCCGTGACGAAGAAGTTCGCGCAGGCCAAGACGCTGTTCAAGGCCAATGCCGGGCAATTGCCGAAGGACAATACAAGGGCGCCGAAGATCTTCGTCGTGAAGCCGAGCGGCCTGTCCTCCTCCGTGGTCACCACCGACTTCTTCGGCTTCGACACCTCGGACGACCACTTCCATCTCCAGGGGCTCGGCGACGTCTCCGAAATGGGCGATGCCATCCTTGGCCTGGTCGCGCAGGAGATGGGCGACAAGGCACCGCGCTGGCTCGCGATCCGCAACGTTTCCGATCCGCAGATCAAGGCCGAAGGCACCCTGCAGCAGCAGGAGCAGATCGCCGCCCAGATCTACAAGGGGTTCGGCCGCTGGAGCACGGTCTGTAGCGCCATCACCTGCTGGGCCAGCATCGCGGCGGAGCCGTAGCGAGCGATCCGGCCAGCGCAGACGACAAAGGACGGGCGATCAATCAGGGAAAGTGGAACGGCCATGGCGCAGATCACGATCAACGGCATCACGATCGATCCTTCGGCTCCGCACGCGGAACGCGCCGCGCTGTCGCTGGATCATGCGAATGCGAAGGAATCCGACTACATCATCGTGCAGACCGACCAGCCGCTCAACGCCGAGCGCAGAGGGCAGCTCGCCAAGGCCGGCGCCGAGATCCTGGAAGCCGTCCCGGGCAGCGCCGTCATCTGTCACTTTCCGGCGGCCGGGCTCGACAAGGTGCGGAAACTGCCGTTCGTGACATGGGCAGACCTCTACCCGGGCATCGTGAAGATCGCGCCGGCACTGCGCAACCTTGACACCCAACCCGGAGGCGTCGCTGCGGCGCGCGCGCTTGCGGCAAAGCCGGCGGCGCTCGACCGCACCAGCGTGACCGTCGACGTCATGCTCCACCGCAATGTCGGCGTGAAGGCCGCTGCAAAGAAGATCGCGGAAGCGGCGCATGTGCAGCTTGACGACGTCGTTCCGGGCACGGCCAAGGTGCGTGTGACGCTGAAGATGCGCCGTCTTGCCGACGTCGCTGCGCTCGACGAGGTGCGCAGCGTCGAGAAGGTCTTTCCCCGCAAGCTGCTCAACAACATCGCGCGGGGCATTCTTCGCGTTCCCGCGGCGACGCCCAGCAATGGCGGCGAAGGCGCGGGCGAGATCATCGCGATCGCCGATACCGGTTTCGACAAGGGATCGACCACGAACACGCACCCGGCTTTCAAGGGGCGCGTCAAGAAGCTCTACGCGCTCGGCCGGCCTGGGCGCAAAGACGATCCTGATGGTCACGGCACCCATGTTGCGGGTTCCGCCCTCGGCGACGGCGTATCGAAAAGCGACGGCCCGATCCGCGGCACGGCTCCCGGCGCAAAGCTGGTTCTGCAATCCGTGCTCGACAGCGGCGGCAACCTCGGCGGCCTTCCCGACAGCCTCGATGCGCTGTTCGGTCCGCCCTACAAGACCGACAAGGCGCGAATTCATTCCAACTCCTGGGGCAGCGTCGGAAACTTCGGCGTATATGATTCCCAGGCCAACGAGCTCGACACGTTCGTCTACGCGCATCGCGACATGCTGATCTGCTTTGCCGCGGGAAATGAAGGCAGCGACAAGGATGGCAATGGCCAGGTCGACCCCAACTCCGTGACGCCGCCTGGTACGGCCAAGAACTGCCTCACCATCGGCGCATGCGAGAACAATCGCCCCAACGAGCCCATGACCTACGGAGAGGCCTGGCCACGCGATTTTCCGGCCATTCCCATCAACCCCGATCCCGTCGCCAACGATCCCGAAGGGATGGTGGCGTTCAGCAGCCGGGGACCCACGAACGACGATCGCATCAAGCCCGACGTCGTGGCGCCAGGATCTTTCATCCTGTCAACGCGCTCCCGCGTCACGAAATCGAAGGGATGGAAGCTCTCGAAGGACCCGCTCTACATGTTCGAAGGCGGTACCAGCATGGCCACGCCGCTGGTGGCCGGATGCGTCGCGGTGGTCCGGTCGTTCCTGAGGAAGAGCCACGGGCTGAAGTCGCCGAGCGCCGCACTGCTGAAGGCACTCATCATCAACGGAGCTCGTAGCATTGCTGGCCAATACATTCCCTCGGAGGCGGGCTCTGTCGCAAACAACAGTCAGGGTTTCGGCCGAGTCGACGTCCAGGCCGTGGTCGGCCCCCTTGCTGCGAAGGAAGCCTTGCAGTTCTTCGACGAGAAGAAGAAGCTCGACGCAGGCGAACGCGAAGACCGCACGGTCACGATACCGGCGGGAAGCAGCCGCCTGAAGGTCACGCTGGTCTGGACCGATCCGCCCGGCGAAGGCCTGCAAAGCGACCTCGATCTCGTCGTGGTGGCCAACAAGCAGGAACGCCATGGCAACATGCCGGCCGGCTCGAAGGACTTCGACCGCAGGAACAATGTCGAGCAGGTCATCTTCGCGAATCTGCCGGCCGGCGAAGCGGTGATATCGGTCATCGCTCATTCCATCGCCGTCGCGCCGCAGAACTATGCCCTCGTCATCAGGGTGAGCTAGAGCGTCTTCAAGCGAAGTGGCTGCCGGCTCGCGCGAAGAAAACGCGTCAAAACAAGCGCCTTGAGCTTCCGTTCTGATTCACTCAGAACCCAAGCTCCAGGCGCGGCAATCTGTCCCGGAAAGCTCGACCTCTTGTCGAACCTTCCGCGCATGTCTACCTCTCGCGGGTAGTTTTGCTGAGAGGTACTCCGATGCTGGATGCCGCCGTAAAGGCGCTGTCGCAATTGATCTCGCCGCCGATGCGCTCGATCCTGTGGCGATCGATCGGGCTTGCACTGGTGCTGATCGTCGTGCTGGCGATCGGCTTGCAGCGGCTGCTGAGCTGGTTTGCGACCTATGGTGAGGTCTGGCTGGAAGGCCTGCTCGGGCCGAGCTGGCATTCCTCGCTCGAGGTCCTCGCCTGGATCGTCTCGATCACGGCGGGCCTCGGCGTCGTGTTCGGCGGCGTGTTCCTGATGCCTGCGATCACCTCGCTGGTAGCGAGCCTGTTCGTCGACGACGTCGCCGACATCGTCGAGCGCGAGCACTATCCCGCCGAGCGGCCGGGCGCCGCGCTGCCGTTCAGCCAGGCGATCTACGAGGGCGTCAAGACCGCGCTGCTGACGATCGTGGTCTATCTGGTGGCGTTGCCGCTGGTCCTGTTCGCTGGTGCCGGATTCCTGATCTTCTTCGTCGCCGCCGCCTGGCTGCTCGGGCGCGAATATTTCGAGCTCGCCGCGATGCGCTTCCGTTCGCCGGAGGAGGCCAGGGCGATGCGGCGCGACAACGCCGCGACTATCTTCACCGCCGGCCTTTTCATTGCGGCCTTCGTCTCGATCCCGATCGTCAATCTGGCGACGCCGATCTTCGGCATGGCGTTCATGGTCCACATGCACAAGCGCCTGTCGGGGCCGCGGCCCGAGCTGATCGAGCCGGCGCGGCAGATGCGGTGAGGCCTCTCAGTTCACTTGCACCCCGCATTTGCGCAGCAGCATCTTGGCGAAACCGAACGGCGCCGGCGTGAACGGGCCCGGTGGCGCCCGGGTGATCAGCGCGACGACGCCGAGCGCGACCATCGCTAGCCAGAAGCACAGCCAGAAGCCGTCGATATAGGCGAGCACATTGGCCTCGCGCTGCACCAGGCCCGCGAGCGTGCCGACCGCGCGCGCCTGCGCCATGCCGGTGCCGTGGGCCGCGAAGTAATCGGCGAGCTGCTTGAGCCTACCCACCACGTCGGCATTGCCGACCACAAGGTCCTGGCCGAGATAGAAGGAATGGACCTGCTCGCGCACGCGCAGCCACGTTCCCATCAGCGCGATGCCGATCTCCGCGCCGCCGAGCCGCATGATCTGGATGTAGGCGGCAAAGGAGGTGGCGCGGCTCGGATCGGCGTTCGACAGCAGCGTGATGATGATCGGCAGCAGGAGCAGCGACTGCCCGATCGCCTGGAGCAGCACGATGCCGACAAAATCCTCGCGCGCCCAGACATGGCTGAGCTGCGTGCCCCAGAGATTGGCCGCGGCAAAGCAGGCAAAACCCAGCACCACGACGAGCCGCGTATCGAAATGCCGCAGCAGCCAGATCGAGATCGGCACCAGCACGAACATCGGCAGCGCGCCATAGGTGAGCAGCAGCATCCCGCTCTGCTCCGGCCGGAGCAGAACGACATTGCCGAGGAAATTCGGCACCAGCGACGAGTTGGAGAGGCTGGTCAGCGTGTAGAGCAGGATCAAGATCAGCCCCAACCCGACATTGCGCGAGAACAGCACGTTCACATGCGCCCAGGGCTGTCGCACCAGCGACTCGTTGACGAGGAAGCCTGCGAACAGCACCACACCGCTGACGAGCAGCGCCATCACCGTCCCCGAGTTGAGCCAGTCCAGGCGATTGCCCTGGTCGAGGCCGGCATAGATCATCGAGACCGCGGCGCCGAGCAGCAGCATGCCGCCCCAATCGGCCTCGCGCAGCAGCGTGCGGTTCACCGGCTCGCTCGGCGTGCCCAGATAAACCATCAGGCCCATCAAGGGCGCGATCACGACGCTCTGCCAGTACATCCATTGCCAGCCGAGATGGTCGACATAGAAGCCGACCAGGGAGCTCGACGTATCCAGTGCAAAGCCGACCCGGATCGAATAGATCGAGATCGCCGGCACCCACCATCGGATCGGCAGGTTTCGTAACACGATCATGAGCGTCGCAGGCACGAAGGTGCCGAGCAGCAGGCCATGCACGACGCTGAGCGCGAGCAGCGTCGGATAATCGTGCACGAAGGGAATGATCAGCGACACTGCGGCGTAGACCAGGCTCGGGATGCCGAGCACTCGGCGCAGGCCGAACACCGTCGCGAGCCACGCCACCGCCGGCGCAATCAGGATCTGCGAGCCGATGCCGGCGGTCGAAAGCCAGGCGCCCTCGTCGAACGAGAGCGAGAACGCACCGCGCAGGTCCGGCAGGCCGACCGTGGTCAGCCGGCTGTCGAAATTGGCGAGGAACGAGCCGAGCAGCACCGCCGCCACGGCAAACAACGGCTGTGGCGCGATGCCGCCGCGCGAGAGAGGCCCGCGGCCGGCATCGTCATTTTCCGCCATTCGCGGCCTTCGTGTCGATGCTGGTGACGACCGACATGCCCGGCACCAGCCGCGTCAGCAGCGGCTGGTTGTCGTCGAACTGGATGCGCACGGGAATGCGCTGCACGACCTTGGTGAAATTACCGGTCGCATTGTCCGGCGGCAGCAGGGCCACTTGCGCGCCGGTCGCGGGCGCGATGCGCTCGACCTTGCCGCGCAGCTTCTCGCGCGGGAAGCCATCGACGGTGATCTCGACCGGCTGGCCCGGCGCGACATGAGTGAGCTGGGTCTCCTTGTAATTCGCGATCACGTAGACCTTCGGCAGCGGCACCACATTGATGAGGTTGGTGCCGATGTTGACGTAGTCGCCGGGCTGCACCTGGCGCTCGCCGACGACGCCGTCGAACGGCGCGGTGATCCTGGTATAGCCGAGCTTCAGCTTCGCGCTCGCCAGCGTCGCCTTGGCCGCCGCGACATCGGCGGCGCGTTGCTTCTTGGTGCCCTGCAGAACTTCGAGTTGATGCTGCTGCGCGGCGATGACGGCGCGACTGGCACGCACGTCGGCCTGCGCCTTCGCATAGCCCGCGACGGCCTGTTCGAGCCGCTGCCGCGTGCCGGCTTCCGTCTGCGTCAGCGATTTCTGGCGGTCCTGCTCCTGCCGGGCCTCGACTTCCAACGCTTCCGCGGACAGCTGCGCGGCCTGCGCCTGCGCGATGGTCGCATATTGCAGCTCGACCTGGTTGCTCAGATTGTCGAGCACGGCCTGCGCGGCGGCGACAGCGGCCTCGGACTGCGCGACCTGGGCCTGGTAGTCGGCGGGATCGATCTGGATCAGGAGATCGCCGGCCTTGACGCGCTGGAAGTCGGTCACCCCGACGGTCAGCACTTCGCCGGAGACGCGGCTTGCAAGCCGCGTCAGATCGGAGCGCACATAGGCGTCGTTGGTGGTCTGGACCACGGCGTTGCCGACCCATTCGTCGAAGCGCAGCGTCGCCAGTGCCACGAAGGCGAGCGCGACGATCACGGCGAACAAGGGGATCGCGAGCCGGCTCCAGAGCGGGCTCGCCGGCCGCTGCGTCGGCTTCGGCGGCGGAGCCGGGGCCGCGGCCGCGGCCGGCGGTGGCGACGAGACTTGTTCCTGCTGACTCACGACATGCCCCCAAACCCGGCTTGCTTCACATCGCCCCCCGAAACGACGGTGCCACCTCAGACCGTCTTCTCCGGCCACCGGCAGAGATCGTTGATCAGACACACCTCACAGCGCGGCTTGCGGGCGAGGCAAGTATAGCGGCCATGCAGGATCAGCCAATGATGGGCGTGCAACATGAACTCGGCCGGGATCACCTTTTCGAGACCGAGCTCAACTTCGAGTGGCGTCTTGCCGGGCGCGAGCCCGGTGCGGTTGCCGACCCGGAAGACATGCGTGTCGACCGCCATGGTGTGCTCGCCGAAGGCCATGTTGAGCACCACGTTGGCGGTCTTGCGCCCGGCGCCTGGCAGAGATTCGATCCCGGCGCGCGTGCGCGGCACCTCGCCGCCGAATTCGCTGAGCACCTTTGCCGACAGCGCAATCACGTTCCTGGCCTTGGTGCGATAGAGGCCGATGGTCTTGATGTATTCGCGCAAGCGTTCTTCGCCGAGGTCGAGCATCTTCTGCGGCGTGTCGGCGATCTCGAACAAGGCGCGCGTCGCCTTGTTGACCCCGGCATCGGTGGCCTGCGCCGACAGCACCACGGCGACCAGCAGCGTGAACGGATTGACGTGCTCGAGCTCGCCTTTCGGCTCCGGATTGGCTTTGCGGAAACGGCTGAAGACCTCGTGGATCTCGGCCGGCGTCCAAGGTTTGGTAGAATTGGGTCTTGCGGCCTTGAGCGATTTCCTGGCGGGAGCCCTCGGCTTCGCAACTATCGCCTTTGCCTTTTTCTTCGGCACGGACGCTTTGCGCGGGGCCGGCTTGCGGGTGATTTTCGCCATGATCCGGATATACTGACGGACGATGAGCACAGGCAACGAAATTGAGCGCGGGCGATCTGAAAGCGAGACGGAGCCTCAGATCTTCTCCGCGCTCCTGACGCCGCACCGCTCGCTGAACCGCACCGGCTTCCTCGCCGTGATGCTGTTCCTGAGCGTGGTGAGCTTTGCCACCGGCCTCGCCTTCCTGATGATGGGTGCGTGGCCGGTGTTCGGCTTCTTCGGCCTCGACGTGCTGGTGATCTGGTGGGCCTTCAAGGCCAATTTCCGCAGCGCGCGGGCGCGCGAGGAGATTACGGTCACGGCGTCCGAATTGCGCGTGCGGCGCGTCAGTCATCGCGGCCAGGTCGCCGAATGGACGTTCAATCCGCTCTGGGTCCGCCTCGACACGGAAGTCGACGAGGATTTTGGCATCGAGCATCTCTATCTGATCTCGCGCGGCCACCAGATCCAGATCGCCCGGTTCCTCGGTCCAGACGAAAAGGCAAGTTTTTACAAAGGCTTGGTTGAGGCCCTGAACGCTGCCAAGCGCGGCCCGACCTACAACCCGGTCTCCTGACTCCGGATCGGAAATCGGGTGGTTTCGGCCCGGCGCCACGCCTACATTTCCAGTCATGATGACACTCGCCATACATGACCAGCGCCTGGCCAAGCCGGGCTCCCAGAACGCCGCGTTGCGCGATTACGACTCCGTGCGCCGGGCGATCGCATTCATCTCGGAGAACTGGCGCACCCAGCCGGCCATCGAAGCGATGGCGGATGCGGCGGGCGTCACGCCGGATGAGCTGCACCATCTGTTCCGCCGCTGGGCCTCGATCACGCCGAAGGCGTTCATGCAGGCGCTGACGCTCGATCACGCCAAGGGACTGTTGCGGGACTCCGCGAGCATTCTCGATGCCGCGCTCGACTCAGGTCTTTCAGGACCGGGCCGGCTGCACGATCTCTTCGTCACCCATGAAGCGATGTCGCCCGGCGAATGGAAGAACGGCGGCGCGGGTCTCACCTTGC
The DNA here is from genome assembly GCF_023073075.1 of Bradyrhizobium sp. 61. Classification (NCBI taxonomy): domain Bacteria; kingdom Pseudomonadati; phylum Pseudomonadota; class Alphaproteobacteria; order Hyphomicrobiales; family Nitrobacteraceae; genus Bradyrhizobium; species Bradyrhizobium sp. 61. The sequence goes on from NZ_JADPIU010000082.1 coordinate 219,322, forward strand.
GCTACGGCTTCCATCCCTCGCCCTTCGGCACGGCGATCGTGATCGCCACCGACCGCGGCCTGTCAGGCCTTGCGTTCGCCGATCCCGGTGAGGAGAAGGTCGCGCTCGCCGACATGACGCGGCGATGGCGCAACGCAACTTACGTCGAGGATCACGAAGGCACCGCGCCGCTCGCACAGCGCATCTTCGACACCAAGCTGTGGCGGCCGGACCAGCCGTTGCGCGTCGTCATGATCGGCACCGATTTCGAGGTGCGGGTCTGGGAGACGCTGCTGAAGATCCCCATGGGTCGCGCTGTGTCCTATTCCGACATCGCTTGCAACATCAACAGCCCGAAGGCCTCACGCGCCGTCGGCGCTGCGGTCGGCAAGAACCCGGTCTCGTTCGTCGTGCCTTGCCACCGCGCGCTCGGCAAGAGCGGCACGCTCACCGGCTATCATTGGGGCATCACCCGCAAGCAGGCGATGCTTGGCTGGGAGGCCGGGCAGCTGGGGATGCAGTAGGCCCCGCTTCCGTAGGGTGGGCAAAGGCGCATAGCGCCGTGCCCACCATTCTTCCGCGATCGCTGACACATGGTGGGCACGCTACGCTTTGCCCACCCTACGACTCCGCGCTTGTGGCGAAGCTCAGCCCGCCAGATCCAGCTTCGAGGCCACCGTCGAATCCGCGTTGAGCCGGTAGATGATCGGCACACCGGTCGCGAGTTCGCGCTTCAAAATGCCTTCGGGCGAGAGCTTTTCCAGCACCATGATCAGCGCGCGCAGCGAATTGCCGTGGGCAGCGACCAGCGTGCGCTTGCCGTTGAGCACGCCGGGCAGGATCTCCTGCACGTAATAGGGCAGCGCGCGCGCCAGCGTATCCTTCAGGCTTTCGCCGCCGGGCGGCGGCACGTCGTAGGAGCGGCGCCAGATCAGCACCTGGTCCTCGCCCCATTTCTTGCGGGCGTCGTCCTTGTTGAGGCCGGAGAGATCGCCATAGTCGCGCTCGTTCAGCGCGAGGTCTTTGGAGGTCGGCAGGCCCTTCTGGTCGAGCTCGCCGAGAATGAGATCGAGCGTGTGCTGCGCGCGCGTCAAGACCGAGGTGTAGGCGACGTCGAACACGAGGCCCTGCGCCTTCAGCTTGCGGCCGGCTTCCGTGGCTTCCTTCACGCCGAGCTCGGTGAGATCAGGATCCTTCCAGCCCGTGAACAGGTTCTTCAGATTCCACTCGCTCTGACCGTGGCGCACGAGCACGAGGAGACGTTCGCTCATTGACTGCTTTCCATTCAGGTTATTGTTGAGGAATGATCTTGGCGGAAAGCCGCTTCACATCTTGCGCTGACGCGGCCCTTCGGGTCCGGTTCATGCTCTGGCTCGCTCAGATGTCTGCGAGACCGAGCACGTCGGCCATGGAGTAGTGCCCCGGCTTCTTGCCATGCGCCCACAACGCCGCCTTGAGCGCGCCGTGTGCGAACAGCATGCGGTCTTCGGCGAGATGCGACAGCGTCAGGCGTTCGAACGGACCGAGGAAGGTCACGCTGTGCTCGCCAGCAACGGTGCCGCCGCGCAAGGAGGCAAAGCCGATGTCGCCCGGCTTGCGCGCGCCGGTGATGCCGTCGCGGCCGCGATCCGAATGCTCATCGAGCGAGATGCCGCGGCCGGCGGCAGCGGCCTGGCCCAGCATCAGCGCAGTGCCCGAGGGCGCATCGATCTTCATGCGGTGGTGGGTTTCCACGACCTCGATGTCGAAGCTCTCGTCGAGTGCCTTGGCGACGCGCTTGACCACCGCGGCGAGCAGATTGACGCCCAGGCTCATATTGCCCGACTGCACCACGACCGCACGGTTGGTGACGCTCTTGATCACGGCGTTGTCGGAGGCCGACAGTCCGGTGGTGCCGATGACGTGCACGATGCCGCGCTCGGCCGCGATCGCGACATTGGCGATGGTCGCGGCCGGCACGGTGAAATCCAGGATGCCGTCGGCGTCCTTCGACATCGCCCAGAGGTCGGCCGAGAGTTTGACGCCGTTGGCCGGCAGGCCCGCGAGTACGCCGGCATCCTTGCCGAGCAGCTCCGAGCCGGGCGCCTCCAGGGCTCCCGCCAGCACCGCGCCTTCGGTGTCGGCAATCGCTCGTGCCAGCGCCCGGCCCATCCGGCCGCCTGCCCCAGCAACAATCAAACGCATATCGGACATGGTTCACCCTCTCCACGCCCTATAGCGGGAGCGGGCCGTTCCGGCAACCGATCAGGCCTGCAAAAGGCCCGTGGCGCGGGTCTCCCCGCGCACAGGTGCAACGCTAGAGCATGAGCTCCAGCTCTTTCCTGAGCACGATCTGACCATCGCGCTCGACAACATAAGTGGCCTTGTAGGAGCCGCGTTCCCACCCCCCGGGAGGCCGCTTCTTCCCCGCAAAGAGCATGAATTGCGCCTTGTTGGCCTGAAGTGGTGCAGACCGATTTTCCGCGATGACGTTGTCGAGGGGATCCTTGATGACCAGCCATTGCGCATCGCCCGCCTTCAGCCCGATAGCCCGCACGAACGCGACGATCGCCATCGAACCGGCGGACGGCTTTTGGCTCTCGGCACTGCCGTCCTCGATGAGTTCCATCGTGACCGGCCCCGTCGTAAAGCCCGCATTGAGGATGGCTCGTTCCTGGTACTCGAGTTTCGGGCGGAGGGCAGCAAGCCAGAGCGATTGACCGCCCTCGCAAGACTCGGGACGAACGCCATACGCAAAGGGATCGACGACCGCGCCATTGTGCCTCACGGTGAAATGCAGGTGAGGATACTCCGTGAGGCCGGAGAGTCCGACACGGCCGAGCGGCTGTCCTAGGTCGACCTTGTCTCCAGGCTTGACCAACACACTGCCGGCGGCGAGGTGGCAGTACTGGGTTTCCCACTGCTCCGGATGTTCGATGACGACGCCATTGCCACATTCGGCCTCGCGCACCGCTTCGCGTCCCGATTTTGTGAAAGCGCCGTCCGGCGCGTCATTGCGTGTACGAAGAACGCGACCGCCTGCCGCCGTGCGCACGTCCACGCCGGCCTTTTGCGCTGCCAGTGAGGGCAAACGAAAATCGGTGCCGTTGTGGTCGTCATAAGTCAGCGTGCCGCACTTGTAATCTCGCGCCGACCGCGACGGATCGAGATCCGTGTAATTCTGGATGTAGCAGGTGCGGCCAGGCTCGCAGGCAATCGGAAGCGCCAATTGAATGCTCTGGGCATGTGCAGGGAAGCCGGCCCCGGCCAATGCCAAGGCAGCGAACGCCCGGTAGAGAAAACCTGCGCAGCTCATGCGCCTCGACATCGCGGAGAACCCCGTACTCAGTCAGGCGAATGCTTGCCAGCCGTCCGCAATCTCATCGGACCCTCTTCGTCCAATCGACCGTCGGAGGCCGGCCGGCTCACCCAGTTCTCGCGCCTGCCAGCGCCAAAAGGCGATTGGGTGAGATGATACAGAAGAAAGAACTCCGACTGTCGGTTGATCCCCAGTTTGAGCATGATCCTCTTGGTGTAGGTTCGCACCGTTGCCTCGGTCAGCCCAAGCTCGGCTCCAATATCGCGAGGGCACTGGAATTGAAGAATCCGGGCGACGATTCTTTCCTCAGCCCAGTTCAAGCCGAAGGCAGATGCGATGCAGTGCGCGCCCTGCACGTCATCGAATTGCGGCACGACGATGAGGGCCTGTCCCAGCTTGTCATGCGTTGGAACAGCGCCGATCTTGGCGAAGGCGAATTGCTGACGATCCGTCGAAAGCGGTACCGTAGTGTTGAACCATCCATGAGTCCCGCTCTCGATGAGCACTTTCCCGATTGCCCCCCGCAAGCTCTCGGTCACGGAAGCGCATGAGCCAGCAAGCCTGCCTCCTTCCATCCTGAGCAACTCGCGCTTGGCAAGCAGCACGCGTCCACCACGATTGACTGCGTAAATGTGCAGGCCCTGGTCCACGACGATGGCGGGAAAGGTCAGCTCTTCGAGCCAGAGTTGCGCATCGACCTGCCCCGGCGCTTGCCGGGCAAGTGAATGAGCAGCCTTCCATAACGGGCGCACGGTATGCGCCAAGCCGGGAATCTCCGATGCCGCAAGCGCGGCCGGTCGCCATCCGGCCACGAACACGACCGTGGTTCGCTCATCGGAAGCAAACCTGCCAATGACTGAATGACTCTTTACCGGGGGTTCCGCGCCGATCAACTTGCGGACGAAGGAGGTCCGGGAATTGATCGGCTCGAGCGAGGCGACGTCCTCGGCCGTGCCCTTGCGCGCAAATCGCTCAACCATCGCCGCGCATGACGGATCGGCAGGAGCATCTCCGATCCTGGCTTCTTCCAGCCCGGAGGCGGATAGCATGGCTACGTAGCAGCTCCGGCAGCCGAGCAATTCCGCCATGGCCTTCGCGAAATATTCCATTGCGGCCTGTTGCGGGCGTGGCTCCGGACAAGACCCAGACGGACCGCATCCGTCATTGCCTTGCTTCGAGGCGCGCTCGACGCAATCGGAACGAAAATCATCCTGTGCGGAAGGTAGTGCCTTACTGCACTCATGCACGGTCGCCTCCCTCATAGGCCGGCCCACCCCTTACCAGCGCTTAATTCTCCCTGAACGCACGGTTGATCCGTAACGTCATCGGCTGCAAAAGATATTCCGCAAAGGTTCGTTCCCCCGTCTCGACAAATATCTCGACAGGCATTCCAGGCATCAATGTGGAGATGTAGGAGGCCGTCGGCGCGTTGGGGTCCAGCTCAACCTCGGCCAAATAGGAGCTGTCGCCGGAATGGGTGTCGGTCAGTGCGTCTGCCGCAACGCCGACGACCCTTCCCTCGAGCATCGGCCGGCGGCGAATGTTCAGCGCGTGAACTCGCACACGCGCCATCTGTCCGACATAGACCTCTTCCCGATCGGCAGGCTTCAATGTCGCCTCGATGACAAGCCGATCTTGCATCGGAACGATTTCCAAAAGGGTTTCGCGAGGTCCAAGCACGGCATTGAGGTCCCTGCTGTTGAGGCCGACGATCCTTCCACTTTCCGGGGCACGCAATTCAGACCGGACAAGCTGGGCACGCAACGCGGCAATTCGATGTCTGAGGTCGCCGATCTCCTCGCTCGTCGCATGCCGCTGCTTGGCGATATCCTGATTTTGGTTGAACCCCAGTTGCCTGCGTCTGTCCTGCAACTCCGCGATCTTGCCCTGCATCTCCGAGATTGACGCGGCATTGCGATCGACCTGTCCAGTGGCCTCGGCTTCGGCGCGTTGCAGGGCCAGCAAACGTGGTTTCCGGGCGAGGCCCTTTGCGAGGAGATAGCTCGTGTCGGCGATCTCTTCCCGCAACAGCTTGAGTTGCTGTTCAAGTCCTTGGGTGTTGCTCTGCAGGCCGCGGATGGTGTCCGCGTTTTGCAGCATCTGCTGATCGATCACCTTGCGCTCGTTCTCAATCGCGGCCAGTCGCGCGGCAAATTCGGCCTCCTGGGTTTGAATGGCGATACGTGCGGAGAGACGCGTCGCACTTTCCCGCAATTCGTCCGGAAACCGGATTGACTTCGCGGCGTCCTGCTCCGCCGCCAGCCGGGCCTCCATCGCCAGATCAGCAAAGAACTTCGTTTCGAGGGAACCAAGGCTCCCTTCGATCTGCGCGGTGTCGAGCCGTGCAATGAGTTGACCGGCTTCGACGTGATCGTTCTCCCGGACATAGATCGATTTGATGATTCCGCCTTCCAGATGTTGCACAGCCTTGCGCTTCGAATGGACCTTGATGAATCCTGGTGCCACGACAGCGCCGCGGAGCGGAACCGTGGTTGCCCACAAGCCGAAGCCGCAAAATTGCAGGACGAGCAATACACAGCCCCATGCGATGATCCGTCGCATGTCGGATCGCGGTTGCTCCGTCGGCCAGGTCTTCGACGGACCTGCAACAGGCGCGGACATCGCGGAGGCATGACCGGTTTGCGTCATGGAATGACCCTCCTGCCTGGCAACCTCTGAGGTTCGACATTGCGCGGGAGCCCTGGCGAACCCGGTACCGGTGCCGGCCGCTGGGCGCGAAGAACATCATATGGCGGTCCAAAGGCGATCTGGTTGCCATCCCTCAGCAGCAGCACGGCATCGGCGATGGTCAACAGCCGCGGCCGGTGGGTGACGATCACCGACGCCGCGCCGCGCGCTTTGGCCGATTGAATGGCGGAGCACAACGCTTCTTCGCCGTCCGGGTCGAGATTGGCATTGGGCTCATCCAGCAGGATCAATTTGCGATCGCCGAAGAAGGCGCGTGCAAGGCCAATGCGCTGACGCTGGCCACCGGATAGCCTGCAGCCGTCGCGGCCGATCTCGGTCTGGTAGCCGGCCGGAAGGGACAGGATCATCTCATGCGCCTGCGCGAGCATGGCCGCGGCGACGATGGCCTCGTCCCGTGCGTATTCGTCGAACCCGGCAATGGCTTCGGCCAGCGTTCCATCCAGGAGCTGCACGTCCTGGGGGAGATAGCCGACGAATTGCCCAAGCTGGTCGGGATCCCAGGTATGGAGCGCTGCGTGGTCCAACCGGATCGTACCGCTGGCCGGCCGCTCGAGGCCTGCCATCAAGCGCAGCAATGTGGATTTTCCGGCGCCGGTCGGCCCGATCACGACGACAAGCTCGGACGGCCGGCATTGAAATGATATGCCCGCGAGGATGGGACGCTGCGTCCCGCCAATCCGGAATGTCACCCGTTCGACCTTGAGCATGCCGGCTGGCGGCGGAAGCAATGTCTTCCGCGGACGCGCAAGCACCGGCATCGCGGCGTTGCAGACCTGCGTCCAGGCGTCCTGCGCAGATGCCAGCGCGCGCCAGGCCGAGACCAATCCTTCCATGGGCTGCAATGTGCGCGCTATCAGGATCGAGCTCGCGATCAGACTGCCGGACAGCACCTCGTTCTGGAGCACGAGCCAGGCACCGCATCCGATCGCGGCAATCTGCAGAATGGTCCTGACCATTCGCGCGGCGGCGCTGATCGTGTAGATGCGTTCGCTGGCCCGCACCACCGGAGCCAGGGCTTCGTCATTGAGGCTCATGAACGCGCGGATGGCGCCCCGGGTCCAGCCCATCGCCCGCACCACGCTGGAGTGCCGGACGATTCCATCGAGCAAGGCCTGCGTCTTCAACGCGGCCTGCGAAGCCTGCGCAATTTCCCCGCGCGCGATCCAGTGGCTTGCAACACCCATCGCCAGCAGGACCCCCACCCCGATCAGGGCTATGACGCCATACCAGGGGTGCAGGAAGAACAGGATGAGAATGAACACCGGGAGGAATGGAGCATCTATCAGCGATGTGACCGTTCCGCTCGACAGGAAAGTTCTCAACTCGCGAAGCTTGACCAGATCGTGCTGCCGGCCGTCGCCCGGCGCCGCGCCGGTGATGCTGCCTTCAAGGATGATCGGAGCGAGGCAATGCTCGAACCCGACCGCGAACCGGCTCAACAGGCGGTTACGAAACGTGTCGAAGGCGGCGCTGAAGGCGAGAGCGCCGACGGCGATGACGGTGAGGCCGACAAGCGTCTCGACGCTTCCGCTGCTGAGCACGCGGTCGAACACTTCGATGGAAAAGAAAGGTACGACCAGCAGCAGCAGGTTTACGGACACGCTGAAGCAGACGATCCACACCAATGCGAATCGTCCCGGAATCAAGGCCACCAGCAATCTCTGACCAGATGCTGGGATCACACCACGGTTACGCGAATACATAACTTGCCGGCACTATCACTGACTGAAATGAGGGCGGGGCGGCCTGACAGCCGCCCCGCTACTAGTCGGGACTAGACAACGTCAACGGCCGTATAACCGGCGGCAGTGTTGATTTCGGCGATCGACTCGAACGGTGTCGCGCCGCCCGTGATGCCATCGAGCTGGATGGCGCCGAAGCCGAAATCCAGCACGGTGTTGGTGCCGTCGTCGTCCACTACCACTGTAGCCGGGTCAAAGCCTGGCGGAGCGTCGACAACAACGGCATCGCCATCGGCAAAGCTGAGATCGGTGACTTCATCGTTGCCGAAGTTCGTAGCTGTGTTGTCGCCGAAATTGTGCGTATCGGTACCAGCACCGCCCGTCAGCACATCATCGCCGAGTCCACCGTTGAGGACGTCGGCGCCATTGCCGCCGGACAACTCGTCATCGCCGTTACCGCCGTTCAGGGTGTCATTGCCGGCACCGCCCGACAGGATGTCAGCCCCAGCCCCGCCGTTCAGGACATCGGTGCCGTCGCCGCCATCGAGCGTGTCATCTCCGGCGTCGCCGTCGAGCGTGTCGTTGCCGGTTCCGCCGCTCATTTCGTCATCACCGGCGCCGCCGCTCATGGCATCGTTGCCCGCGCCGCCGGCCATCTCGTCGTCTCCGGCATCGCCGAACATCGTATCGTTACCGGCGCCGCCGTCCATGATGTCGTCGCCCGCGTCGCCGTGCATGGTGTCGTTGCCATCGCCACCGTCGAGTGTATCGGCGCCCAAACCGCCGTTCAGGATGTCGTCACCGGTACCGCCGTTCAGCAGGTCATTGCCAAGTCCGCCGTTCAGCGTGTCGTTGCCGGCATCGCCATTCAGAGTGTCATCTCCGAATCCACCGTTGAGTAGGTCGTTACCGGCGCCGCCATTCAAGACGTCATCGCCGGCGTCGCCGCTCAACGTATCGTCGCCGGCGTCGCCCCACAGGGTGTCGGCACCCGCGCCGCCATGAATGTCATCATTGCCGTCGCCGCCGTGGATGCCGTCGTCGCCGGCGTCACCAAAGAGCTGATCAGCGCCGGTTCCGCCATCGATGGTGTCGTTGCCTTGGTCGCCGTGGATGATGTCGGCGCCGGCATTTCCGTTCAGCGTGTCGTCGCCCGCGCCGCCGTTGATCGTGTCGTCGCCGGCGCCACCGGTGATCGTATCGATACCGGCATTTCCATCAAGGATGTCGTTGCCGGCACCGCCATCGATGGAATCATTGCCCGCGCCGCCGCTTACGTCATCATTGCCGTCCAGGCCAGTAATGGTGTCGTTGCCTTGAAGGCCAAAGATCTGATCGTCTACATTCGTGCCAGGCAACACATCGTCGCCTGCTGTTCCGATGATCAGTGCCATGATCTTCACTCCCTTTGCATGGAAATGCGCGATGCGGGTCGCCTTGCGGCCCGTCACGGACGTCGCAGATTTCGGGTTGGCTTGATGCCCATCACCGATCGATGTGGGCTCCGATCAAGCAACCTTGGATGAAAGGAGAGCGATCCAGCAATCCCCATTTGGGGACAAAAGAATACGGCAAGCTGGTGGACCCAATGACGGCCACAGCCTTCGTCTCAGGCGCGAGCGGCACTCACGCGTTCAAGCGAATGAGTCCGTCAAGGTGATGCAAGACGATGTCGGCGTGAGTGCGAGCGGAAATGTCTACGACGCTCTCCCGATCGCGTGCGATGATCGCACGCGCGTGCTGTCCGCTAGAGCCGGATGACGCTCGCGTCAATCCAGGATCGGCTCTCGCGACGATCCGTCTTCAGGGCTGCGGGCCGTCATAGCCCTCGATGATGATGAGGTCGGCGATGGAGTGCGGCTGGCGCACCTTGATGTTGGCTTGGTATTCCGGCGAGTTGTAGCAGGCGATCGCGGTCTCGTAGTCGAGAAATTCAATCACGACGTTGCGCGAGCGGCTGGCGCCTTCGACGGTGGTGAACTTGCCGGCGCGAACGACGAAGCGGCCACCCCATTTCTTGAAGATCGGACCGTTGGCGACGGCATAAGGCTTGTAGCCCTCGTCACTGCTCACATCCACGCGCCCGATCCAGTAGCCCTTTGCCATTGTTCTTCTCCCTGTTTGTTGATGTCCATCTAAGCATGATCCGACCGGAAAACCGCTGCACGCTTTTTCCGGATCATGCGCTGAGCGCCTGCGCGATTTCGGCCTGGATGGCTTCCGCGATCGCCTTGGGGTCGGTGGCTTCAACCACCGGCCGTCCGACGACGAGATAATCGGCGCCCGCGGCAATTGCGCGGCCCGGCGTCATGATGCGTTTCTGGTCGCCGCTCGCAGAACCCGCCGGCCGGATGCCGGGGGTGACGAGATGCATCTGGTGGCCGACGATCTTGCGCAAGGCGCCGACCTCCTCGGGCGAGGACACCAGCCCGTCGACGCCGAGCACCTGCGCCTGCTGCGCGCGCGCTTCGACCAGCTCGGCGACGCCGAGCCGATAGCCGGCCGCGTGCAGATCGTCGTCGTTGTAGGACGTCAGCACCGTGACGGCGAGAATCTTCAGGCTCGCGCTGCCGCGGCCTTCGACCGCGCCCTTCATGGTCTGCGGATAGGCGTGCACGGTGACGAAGGTTGCACCCAGCCTGGCCACGCTCTCCACACCACGCGTGACGGTGTTGCCGATGTCGTGCATCTTGAGATCGGCGAACACCTTCTTGCCCTTGTCGGCGAGCTTGCCGATCAGCGGCAGGCCGCCGGCATAGGCGAGCTGATAGCCGATCTTGTAGAAGGTGACGCTGTCGCCGAGCCTTGCGATCATCGCCTCCGCGGCGTCAACGCTGGGAAGGTCGAGCGCTACGATCAGGCGGTCCTTCGGGGCGATCTCGGCTGGCGTCATGTCACCTCACATCATGCGTTGGGAAATGTCGATCAATTGCCGCGCCAGCTCCTTCAACGCGGCGATGTCGCCCTCGTTCTTCAGCCTGTCCATATCGTCATAGGCCTGGTCGGCAAAGGCGAGCGTGAGCTGGCTGGCAATCACATTGGCGTGGCAGGAGGTCAGGATCAGCCGCAGCGCCTGGAGCGCACGGGCCGCACCGAGCCGGCTCTGCGAGGCGCCGGCGAGCGCGAAGGCGCGGTTGCGAAACACGTCGCCGCGCGTCTCGTGCAGCTCATGTACGCGGCTGACCCAGTCGATCGCGTTCTTCAGCAGCGGCGGCACCGAGGCGTTGTATTCGGGCGAAACGATCAGCACGCCATGATGCGCGCCGATCATGCGCTTGAGATTGATCGCGTGCTTGGGCACGCCCGACTTGGCCTGGAGATCGCCGTCATAGATCGGCAGCGGAAAATCGGCGAGCGAGATGCGGGTGACGTCGACACCGGCCTGGGCGAATTCATAGGCGGCGACCGCCGCCAGCTTCGCATTGTGCGAGCCGGTGCGCAGCGAGCCGGGAATGATCAGGATTTTGGGTGCGGACATCCACTTCCATGCGTTCGGCGAAACGAGTCCGCCGCGCAAAGGGGAATGCCGGCGGAATTAGTCCTTGCGATACACCCAGACGCGGGCCGGCGGAAGGTTCATCCAGATCCGCTCCGAGGCCTCTGTGGACACGCCGGGCAGCGATTTCGGGATCGGCGGCACCACCGCATAGGTGAACTGCACGAAGGGCGCACCCGGGGTCAGCGCCGCGAAGGCGTCGCGGACCAGCCGGAGCCGCGTCAGCATCGGTTTTGTCACGAGCGGCAGGCCGGAGACGACGGCGGAGGCCGGTGCGCTGAGCACGTTCCAGAGCGTATCGCGCAGGCGATAGGCATCGCCCTGCACCACCTTGGCTTGCGGATAACGGTCGCGCAGCAAGGCGCAGAAGCCGGGATTGTATTCGACGAGGACGAGGCGCTTCTGGTCGACGCCGCGCTCGACCAGGGCCGAGGTGATGGCGCCGGTGCCGGGCCCGAGCTCGACCACAGGCGCGTCCGAATTGACGTCGACGTAGTGCGCCATGGTCCGGGCCAAAAGCTTGCCCGAAGGCATCACTGCACCCATGTGCAGCGGCTTTTCGATCCACGACCTTAGAAAGCGCACCTCGTCGTCGAGACGGGGCTTCTTCAACGCACGCGCGGACGATGGCAATGGCATGTCGGGACCGGACGGGACCGCGGGACCGCGGCGTGTCAGAAAATGGTCATAAACAGGTATAGGCCGAAGGCGATACGGTCAAGACGAGTCAGGTTGCCCGATTACTGAATAGATCCTTGACCTTGGCGAAGAAGCCGACCGATTCCGGCTGGGTATTGCCGGAGGAGAGCTTTTCGAATTCCGCCAGCAATTCCTGCTGCTTCTTGGTGAGATTCTGCGGGGTCTCGACGGCAACCTGAACGTACATGTCGCCCATCTGGCGCGAGCGCAGCACCGGCATGCCTTTTGATGCAATGCGGAATCGGCGGCCCGACTGGGTTCCGGCCGGCACCTTCACCTTGGTTTTGCCGCTGTCGATGGTCGGCACCTCGAATTCGCCGCCGAGGGCGGCCGTCACCATCGAGATCGGCACCCGGCAGTGCAAATCGGCGCCGTCGCGCTGGAAAAGCTGGTGCTGGGCCAGCGACAGGAAGATGTAGAGGTCGCCGGGCGGGCCGCCGCGAACCCCGGCCTCGCCTTCGCCGGCGAGCCTGATCCGGGTGCCGTCCTCGACCCCCGGCGGAATGTTGACCGACAGCGTTCGCTCGCGGGTGACCCGGCCCTGGCCGGAGCAGGACGGGCAGGCATCCTCGATCATCTGGCCGCGGCCCTGGCAGCTCGGACAGGTGCGCTCCAGCGTGAAGAAGCCCTGCGACTGCCGCACGCGACCGGCGCCGCCGCAGCTCGAGCAGGTCTTCGGCTTGGTGCCGGCCTTGGCGCCGATGCCCGAGCAGGCCTCGCAGGTGACCGAGACCGGAATCTCGATCTGCGCGGTTTTGCCGCCAAAGGCTTCCTCGAGCGTGATTTCCATGTTGTAGCGCAGGTCGGCGCCACGTTCGCGGCCGCCACGGCCGCGCTGCCCGGCCATGCCGAACAGGTCTTCGAAGATGTCGGAGAAGGAGGAGGCGAAGCCCGCGCCGAAACCGGCGCCGCCGCCGCCCTGCTCGAAGGCCGCATGGCCGAAGCGGTCATAGGCCGCGCGCTTGTCCTTGTCCTTGAGGACCTCGTAGGCCTCGTTGATTTCCTTGAACTTGACTTCGCTGGTGTCGTCCCCGGGATTGCGGTCCGGGTGGAATTTCATCGCAAGCTTGCGGAAGGACGATTTCAGGACGGAATCGTCGGCAGTGCGTTCGACTTCGAGCGTTTCGTAATAGCAGCGCTTGGTGGACGTGGACATGTTGAACTCGGTCTATCCAATCGCGATTCAAGTCGGAGCGGAACAACGTCGCCAGGAGACGATATAGGCAGCCCTTTGCTTCGCGGCAGAGGGCGGCACGGCGACGTTCATCATAACGGCTGGGAATTGATCGATCGTAACGGGGACACGCCCCGCCGAGCCCGACACGACGGCCTCCCCCGTGAGGGGGGAGGCCGGTAGCGCGTGTGGGGTCCAAGCCGTCCGCATCATCACCCTCTTGGGGATCAGGCGGACTTCTTGTTGTTCTTGTCGTCGTCGACTTCGGTGAATTCCGCGTCGACGACGTCGTCCTTGGCCGCATCCTTCTTGGCGTCGGCCTCGGCCTGCTGCTTGTACATGGCCTCGCCGAGCTTCATCGAAGCCTGGGCCAGCGTCTGGGTCTTGGCCTTGATCGCCTCGGCATCGTCGCCCTTCAGCGCTTCCTTGAGGTCGCTGACGGCATCCTCGATGGCGCGGCGCTCGGGCTCGCCGACCTTCGAACCGTGCTCGGCCAGAGCCTTCTCGGTCGAATGCACCAGGCCATCCGCCTCGTTCTTGGCGGTGACGGCCTCGCGGCGCTTCTTGTCCGCCTCGGCGTTGGCCTCGGCGTCCTTGACCATCTTCTCGATGTCGGCTTCCGACAGGCCGCCGGAGGCCTGGATGCGGATCTGCTGCTCCTTGGCCGTGGCCTTGTCCTTGGCCGAGACGTTGACGATGCCGTTGGCGTCGATGTCGAACGTCACCTCGATCTGCGGCATGCCGCGCGGGGCCGGCGGAATGCCCATCAGGTCGAACTGGCCGAGCATCTTGTTGTCGGCCGCCATTTCACGCTCGCCCTGGAAGACGCGGATGGTGACCGCGTTCTGGTTGTCCTCGGCGGTCGAGAACACCTGGCTCTTCTTGGTCGGGATCGTGGTGTTGCGGTCGATGATGCGGGTGAACACGCCGCCCAGCGTCTCGATGCCCAGCGACAGCGGGGTCACGTCGAGCAGCAGCACGTCCTTGACGTCGCCCTGGAGCACGCCGGCCTGGATCGCGGCACCGATCGCCACGACTTCGTCCGGGTTGACGCCCTTGTGCGGCTCCTTGCCGAACAGCTGCTTCACGACTTCCTGGACCTTCGGCATGCGCGACATGCCGCCGACCAGAACGACTTCGCCGATCTCACCGGCGGTGACGCCGGCGTCCTTCAGCGCCTTGCGGCAGGGCTCGACCGTCTTCTGGACGAGGTCGTCGACCAGCGCCTCGAACTTGGCGCGAGTGAGCTTCATCGTCAGATGCTTGGGGCCGGTCTGGTCCGCGGTGATGAAGGGCAGGTTGATCTCGGTCTGCGTCGTCGACGACAGCTCGATCTTGGCCTTTTCAGCGGCTTCCTTCAGGCGCTGCAACGCGAGCTTGTCGTTGCGCAGGTTGATGCCCTGCTCCTTCTGGAACTCGTCGGCCAGATAACCCACGAGGCGCATGTCGAAGTCTTCGCCGCCGAGGAAGGTGTCGCCGTTGGTCGACTTCACCTCGAACACGCCGTCGCCGATTTCGAGAATGGAGATATCGAACGTGCCGCCGCCGAGATCGTACACGGCGATCGTGCCGGTCTTGGTCTTGTCCAGACCATAGGCGAGCGCGGCCGCGGTCGGCTCGTTGATGATGCGCAGCACTTCAAGGCCCGCGATCTTGCCGGCGTCCTTGGTCGCCTGGCGCTGGGCGTCGTTGAAGTAAGCGGGAACGGTGATGACGGCCTGGTCGACCTTCTGGCCGAGATGGGCTTCCGCGGTCTCCTTCATCTTCTGCAGGATGAACGCAGACACCTGCGAGGGCGAGTAGGTCTGGCCGTCGGCCTCGACCCAGGCGTCGCCGTTGGAAGCCTTCACGATCTTGTACGGAACGAGCTTCTTGTCCTTCTCGACCATCGGGTCGTCGTAGCGGCGGCCGATGAGGCGCTTCACTGCGAAGAACGTACGCTCGGGATTGGTAACGGCCTGGCGCTTGGCAGGCTGGCCGACGAGGCGCTCACCGTCGTCCGTCACGGCGACGATCGAAGGCGTCGTGCGCATGCCTTCGGAATTCTCGATGACTTTGGCGTTCTTGCCATCCATCACGGCGACGCACGAATTCGTGGTGCCGAGGTCGATCCCAATGACCTTTCCCATGGTCCTGATATCCTTGTTTTTGCGGCAGGTTGGCTGGGCCCAAGAGGCACCCGCTCCAAACCCCCTAAGATCAAACATCCGCGATATTGCGATGGTTGACGCTCATATAGGAGGGGGGGAGGGGCCCGCAAGGACCGAACGCAAGTTTCGGCCATGAAAACATTGGGTTTTGGAAGATCATATCCGGGCTCAACCGCCCTTGCGGGTGAGGAATTATTAACAGGTTCAGGCGTCAGCCGGCCCCCGCCACCGTGATCTGCCCCGCCCTGTTACCGGCGGGCCAAACCCGTTAAAAGGCGGGCGGCCGGACCGCCGCCATCAAGGCGGCTTTGCGCGACAAAGCGGCCCAATGGCCGACCATCGAACGGCCTCAATGTGAACCAATCAGAGTGCCCATGAAGCTCATTCGCCCCCTCGCAGCGCTCGCCGTCCTCGTCGCCACGGCGCTTCCGGCCCTTGCGGCCGATGCCGTTTTCCCGCCCGGCTTGCGCCTCGGCATGGTGCCGCTGGTCGGCCTGAGCACGGCCAAGACGTTTCCGGGCTTCGAGAGCGAGGATGGCAACGTCAAGGTGCTGATCACCGAGCTGCCGCCGGCGGCCTATGGCGAGGTCGTGAGCGCCTTCAATTCCAATCCCGCCGGCACCCCCGGCGTCAAGCAGGACAAGCTCGAGACCCCCGCGGGTCTTGCCTATTTCACCACGGAAAGCGGCAAGGCCGGCGAGACGCCGGTGAAGCGCTACTCGATGATCGTGCCGGGCGCCGGCTTCTCCGGCTATGTCGCGGTGCAGATCCCGGAGAACGCGACCAAGATCTACACCGACGAGGCGGTGCGGCAGATGTTTGCGAGCGCCGTCACCCGCAAGCAGGTCTCGGCCGAAGAGCAGATCGGGCTGATGCCGTTCAAGATCACCGATCTCGCCGACTTCAAGGACATCCGCACCCTGGCGCCGGGCTCCAGCATCATCCTGGCCGACGGCAATGAGAGCTCGGGCTATGAATCCAAGCCGTTCATGATCCTCGGCCTGATCGGCGCCACCCCGCAGCAGGCCGACGACCGCGCCCGCTTCGCCCAGGAGGCCGCGCTCCAGATCCCCGGCGTGCGCGAGTCGCGCGTCACCATGTCCGAGCCGATCCGCATCAACGGCCAGCAGGGTTTCGAGACCCGGATCGACGGCGTCAGCGGCAAGGACAAGACGCCCGTGACCGTGGTGCAGTGGATCCGCTTCTCGAGCGGCGGCGCCTCGCTGCGCATCATCGCCAGCGCCCCGCGCGACCAGTGGTCGGCCGCCTTCACCCGCTTCCGCGCCGTGCGCGACGGCATCCAGCCCAAGGGTTAGTCTCAAGGGTTAGTCCAAGGGTTAGCCCAAGCGCTGGACAGAACCGGCTGCATTTTCGGGCTTCTGTTCGTATACGAACGGAACTAGGCTTCCTTCCATTGGATCATCCTGGAGGGAGGCGAACGATGCTTGATCGACGACAAATCCTCGCGGCGCTTGGGACAAGCGCTCTCGTAGCCCTTGCTCCAACCGCGCTCCTTGCGGCCGCATCGATCAAGCCGGACGATGCCTCCGCGCTGCTCGTGATCGACGTGCAAAACTGCTTCCTGCCCGGCGGCAGCCTCGCCGTTAAGGAAGGCGAGCAGGTCGTTCCGGTCATCAACAAGATGGCGAAAGCGTTTGCGAACGTGGTGATGACCCAGGACTGGCACACGCCGGGCCACATCTCGTTTGCGTCAGTGCATTCCGGCAAGAAGCCGTTCGAGACCGTCGATCTTCCTTACGGCAAGCAGGTGCTGTGGCCCGACCATTGCGTGCAGGGCACCGATGGCGCCGCGCTGTCGAAGGACCTTGCGATCCCGCATGCCGAGCTCATCATCCGCAAGGGTTTTCACAAGGACGTCGACAGCTATTCGGCCTTCCTGGAAGCCGACGGCAAGACCTCGACGGGCCTCGCCGGTTACCTGAAGGGCCGCAAGATCAAGCGCGTCTTCGTCGCCGGCCTCGCGACAGACTTCTGCGTCGCCTGGACCGCGCTCGATGCGCGCAAGGCGGGCTTCGAGGTCTATGTGGTGGAGGACGCCTGCCGCGGCATCGACACGCAGGGTTCGCTCGCAAAAGCCTGGGCCGACATGGCCAAGGCCGGCGTGAAGCGGATTCAGTCCGCGGATATCGCGGTGAGCGCGTAAGCGGCGCGAAAAGCTGCCAAACCCTCATCCTGAGGAGCGTGCTCCTTAGCACGCGTCTCGAAGGATGAAGGCCGAGCTGCAACAGCCGGGCCTGCATGGTTCGAGACGGCGCTGACGCGCCTCCTCACCATGAGGATCAACCAGTGCGCCGCTCAGTTCACTTCGTTGCTGTTCGCAGCCGGTGCAGCCTTGGTGCCGCCCTTGGCGACACCGACCAGCGCCGGGCGCAGCACGCGCTCGCCGATGGTGTAGCCGGCCTGCATGACCTGCACGACGGTGCCCGCAGGCACCGACGCATCCGGCACCTCGTACATCGCCTGCTGGAAGTTCGGGTCGAACTTCTGGCCCTGCGGATCGAACTTCTTCACGCCGTGCTTTTCCAGCGCGTTGAGCAGCGAGCGCTCGGTGAGCTCGACGCCCTCGATCAGCGAGGTCAGGCCCGGGTCGGCCGCGGCACGGGCCTCGGCCGGAACGGCATCGAGCGCACGCTGGAGATTGTCGGCGATGTCGAGCACGTCGCGGGCGAAGCCGGTGATGCCGTAGAGGCGGGCATCGGCGACTTCCTTGGTGGTGCGCTTGCGCAGATTTTCCATCTCGGCCAGCGTCCGCAGCATGCGGTCGCGCGCCTCGGCGGCTTCCTTCTGCAACAGCTCGACCGAGCCGGGCTCCGGATCGTCGGGCATGATGTAGGGTTTTGACACCACCGGCTCGTCGGTCGGTGGGGTCGTGTCGTCGGGCTGCCGGTCTCGATCGGTCATCGGCTCTCTTCTCGAACTCGTCTCAAGGGATTGTTGGCCCGGATATCGTGCCTAAGCTCACGAAAATCAAGCGCCCGTGATCGGAGGAAACGCCGATCAGCCCCCCAGGAGGCGGCTGACGATGCGCGCGGCGTAGTCCACGGTCGGGATTACGCGGGCATAATTCAGCCGCGTCGGCCCGATCACGCCCAAAACGCCGACGATATGGCCGGCGGCATCCCGATAGGGCGAGATGATGGTGGAGGAGCCTGACAAGGAAAACAGTTTGTTCTCCGAGCCGATGAAGATCCGCACGCCCTCGGCGGTCTCGGCGCGCCCCAGAAGGTCGATCACGCCGCGCTTGGTCTCGAGATCGTCGAACAGCAGGCGAACGCGCTCGAGATCCTCCAGCGCGTGCAGATCCTCGAGCAGATTGGCGTGGCCGCGAACGATCAGCTGGCGGTCCTCGTTCTCGCCGCCGGACCAGCTCGCAATGCCGGCCGAAATCACCTTCTGCGTCAGTTGGTCGAGCTCGGCGCGGGCTTCGCCGAGCGCGGTTTCGAGCTCGAGCCGCGCCTCGGCCAGCGTGCGGCCGCGAATCCGCGCATTGAGGAAATTACCGGCTTCCGTGAGCGCCGAGGAGGGAACTCCTGGCGGCAGCGACAACACGCGGTTTTCGACCTGACCGTCCTCGCCGACCAGGATCACCAGCGCCTTTTCGGGTTCCAGCCGGACGAATTCGATGTGTTTCAGCCGCGCATTGGATTTCGGGGTCAACACGACCGCTGCGGCGCGGGTGAGACCGGACAGCCGCGTCAGCGCCTCCGACAGCGCCGCCTCGACCGATTGGGCGTGACCCACCGACGTCAACTGGCTCTGGATCGACTGCCGCTCGGCGTCATTGAGGTCGCCGACCTGCATCAGGGCGTCGACGAAGAAGCGCAGGCCGAGTTCCGTCGGCAAGCGGCCGGCAGAGGTGTGGGGCGCGTAGATCAGGCCGAGCTGTTCCAGGTCGGCCATGACGTTGCGGACCGAGGCCGGCGACAGCGGCATCGCGATCAGCCGCGAAATATTGCGCGAGCCGACCGGCTCACCGGTCGCGAGATAGCTTTCGACAATTTGACGAAAGATGTCGCGGGAACGCTCGTTGAGCTGGGCGAGGCCTGCGCGCGGCGCGATCAGATGGATCGGATCGTGATGGGCCACGGACGGTAACTCCTCTCAGACGCTTATAATTTGTCCATCCCGGAGGGTTCTGACAAGCGTGGCGTTTGCGGGGTGGAAAACCCGGGGTGAAAAAGCCTTGCCGCCCACCCTCACCCCACCTACAAGCACCGCGAATAGCCCTTTTCCGAGAGTTTTGGAGGATTTCCCATGCGGCCAAGCCGCCGTGCGCCCGACGAATTGCGCCCCGTGACGCTGGAGCGCGGCGTGGTCAAATATGCGGAAGGCTCCTGCCTGGTGAAATTCGGCGACACCCATGTGCTGGTCACCGCCACGCTGGAAGACCGCCTGCCGCCGTGGCTGAAGGGCCAGGGCCGCGGCTGGGTCACCGCCGAATACGGCATGCTGCCGCGCGCGACCTCCGAACGCACCCGCCGCGAGGCCTCCGCGGGCAAGCAAAGCGGCCGTACCGTCGAGATTCAGCGCCTGATCGGCCGCTCGCTTCGTACCATCGTCGATCTCGAAGCGCTCGGTGAGCGCCAGATCACGGTCGATTGCGACGTGCTCCAGGCCGACGGCGGCACGCGCACGGCCTCGATCACCGGCGCCTGGGTCGCGCTCGCCGATTGCATCAACTGGATGAAGGCGCGCAACATGATCAAGGCCAAGGTGCTGCGCGACAACGTCGCCGCGATCTCCTGCGGCATCTACAACGGCACGCCCGTGCTCGACCTCGACTATGCCGAGGATTCGGAAGCCCAGACCGACGCCAATTTCGTCCTGACCGGCGATGGCCGCATCATCGAGGTGCAGGGCACCGCGGAACGCGAACCGTTCACACAGGACGAATTCCTCGCGCTGATGGCGCTGGCCCAGAAGGGTATCGCGCGGCTCGTGGACTTGCAGAAACTGGCCGTCGCGTAGTCAATAAGCCCATGCACCGCCGAATCACTGGAAAGCTCGTCATCGCGACCCACAATCCCGGCAAGCTCGCCGAGATGAAGGAGCTGCTCGCGCCTTGCGGCATCGAGGCGGTGTCGGCCGGTGAGCTCGGCCTGCCCGAGCCCGACGAG
The DNA here is from genome assembly GCF_023073075.1 of Bradyrhizobium sp. 61. Taxonomy (NCBI): domain Bacteria; kingdom Pseudomonadati; phylum Pseudomonadota; class Alphaproteobacteria; order Hyphomicrobiales; family Nitrobacteraceae; genus Bradyrhizobium; species Bradyrhizobium sp. 61. The sequence continues at coordinate 239,647 of NZ_JADPIU010000082.1, forward strand.
ACCGGCAACGATTTCCGCAGCAACGCCGCGATCAAGGCGATCGCGGCGGCGCAGGCGACCAAGCTTCCCGCCTTCGCCGACGATTCCGGCATCGTGGTCGACGCGCTCGATGGCGCGCCCGGCATCTACAGCGCGCGCTGGGCCGGTCCAGCCAAGAATTTTGCCGCGGCGATGGCGCAGATCGAGCGCCTGTTGCAGGAGCGCGGCGCCACCACGTCCGACAAGCGCACCGCGCATTTCGTATCCGCGCTCTGCGTCGCCTGGCCCGACGATCATCTCGAAGAGGTCGAGGCGCGCGTCGACGGCAGCTTGGTCTGGCCGCCGCGCGGCACGGCCGGCTTCGGTTATGATCCGATGTTCCTGCCCAATGGCCACGATCGCACGTTCGGCGAGATGACCAGCATCGAGAAGCACGGCCTGCCGCCGCTCGGCCTCGGCCTGTCGCATCGCGCCCGCGCCTTCGTGAAACTGGCGGAGATCTGCCTTGAGCCGCGCTAAGCAAGCTTTCGGCGTCTATGTGCACTGGCCGTTCTGCCTGTCGAAGTGCCCCTATTGCGACTTCAACAGCCACGTCCGCCACGCCGCGATCGACGAGACGCGCTTCGCTTCAGCTTTCGCGCGTGAAATCGAAACGACCGCACAGCGTGCGCCCGGGCGTGAAGTCACCTCGATCTTCCTCGGCGGCGGCACGCCGTCGCTGATGCAGCCCGCAACCGTCGGCGCGGTGCTCGATGGCATCGGCAAGCATTGGCACGTCGCCAGCGATGTCGAAGTGACGCTGGAAGCAAACCCGACCAGCGTCGAGGCCACGCGCTTTGCCGGCTATCGCGCCGCCGGCGTCAACCGCGTCTCGCTCGGCGTGCAGGCCCTCGACGATGCCTCGCTGAAAGCGCTGGGCCGCATGCACAACGCCCGCGAGGCGCTCGATGCCGTCGCCATCGCGCGCCGCTCGTTCGACCGTTATTCGTTCGACCTGATCTACGCCCGCCCCGACCAGACGCCGGCGATGTGGGCCGACGAGCTGCGCCTCGCGATCGATGAAGCGGCCGAGCATCTGTCGCTCTATCAATTGACGATCGAGGAAGGCACGCCGTTCTTCGGCCTGCACCAGGCCGGCAAATTGAAGACGCCGGACGAAGCGGTCGCGCGCGCGCTCTACGACGTGACGCAGGAGACCTGCGACAAGCTCGGCCTGCCCGCCTACGAGATTTCAAATCACGCGCGGCGCGACGCCGAGTGCCGGCACAATCTGGTGTACTGGCGCGGCGATGAATATGCCGGCATCGGCCCCGGTGCCCATGGCCGCCTCGACATCGACGGTATCAGGCACGCCACCGCCACCGAGAAGCGTCCCGAGGCCTGGCTGATGCGCGTCGAGACCAACGGCCACGGCAACGTCACCGACGATCTCCTCAACAGCGAGGAGCGCGCCGACGAATTTTTGCTGATGGGACTTCGCCTCGCCGAGGGCATCGACCCCGAACGCTACAGCGCGCTGTCGGGCCGCCCGCTTGATCCCAAGCGCATCGCGCTGTTGCGCGAGGAGGGTGCGATCATCGTCGATGCGACGGGACGGCTGCGGGTCACGAGCAGCGGATTCCCGGTGCTGGACGCCGTGGTCGCGGATCTCGCCGCGTAGCGAGCTGCCGTCGGGTGGGCAAAGCGGAAGCGTGCCCACCATTTTCACAGCATTTGCAGGCAGATGGTGGGCACGGCGCGAAGCGCCTTTGCCCACCCTACGGCAGTTACGCCCCAAAGCTCTTCGGCGAGCCCGCGACCGCCACGCCACCACCCGTCGTCACCTTCATCACGGCGAGGCCGCGCTCGTTGGTGCCATCGGCGCGGAAGCGGAACAGGCCGTCGATGCCGGCGAAACCGGAAGGGTTGGTGAGCACATCCGGCGAGAAGCGCGTCGGGCCCTGCGTGCGCGCGAGCGCGGCGACGAGGGCGACCGCGTCATAGGCGAGCGTCGCGGTGCGGATCGGCTCGGCGCCGCATTTGGTGCGGTAGCGGCCGGAGAAGGCGCGGAAGCCGGCCGGGTCCGGCGCGGCGTAGAGACCGCCTTGCAAGTTCGCATTGGCATAGACACGCGGACTGTCCCACAGGCCGGTGCCGAGCAGCTGGATGTTGCGCAAATTCGCGCCCGCGGCCGTCATCGCATCGGCCACCGCGACGACGGCATCGCCGTCATCGGCGATGAACAGCGCATCCGCGCTGCCGAGCTGCTGCGCCACGGTGCGTGCCGGCGTCGCGCGATCGGCGCCGTATTTCTCGAAGGCGACAATGCGGCCGCCGCGCCGCGGCACCGCCGCCTTCACCGCGGCCTCGACGACATTGCCATAGGCATTGTCGGGCACGAGCACGGCGACCGAGCGCTTTCCGATGCTCGCGGAATATTCGACGATGCGGTTGACGTCGGACTCCGGCAGGAAGCTCAGCAGAAAGACGCCGCGGCCGGCGATGCTGGAATCGGTCGAGAACGCGATCACCGGGATGCCGCGCGTACGCGCGACCTGCGCCACCGCCGGCACCGACTGCGCGAACAGCGGGCCCAAGATGATCTCGGCGCCCTCGTCGACCGCCTGCTGCGCGCCCGCCTGGGCGCCTTGCGGGCTGCCGTTGTCGTCCTTGATCAGGAGCTGGATGTTGGGATTCTGGAACTCGGCCAGTGCCATCTCGGCGGCGTTGCGCATCGACTGCGCGGCGAGGCCGGCATTGCCGGCGGCCGAGAGCGGCAGGATCACGGCAACCTTCACCCCGCCGCTGCCGGCGGTGGTGGCCTGTTGCGGCGGTCCGGCCGGCTGAGCCGGGGCCGGGGAGGAGCTGCTGAACGGGTTGGAGAACTGGCTGAGACTCTGCTGCACGCCGGCGCAGGCCGACAGCAAGGGGGCGCCGAGCAACAGGCCGAGTGCGCTCCGCCGGGTCGCCCCCAATAATCGGGAGCCCTGAACGGGAGATTTAGGATCGCGCGGGCCCAGCATCACAACTTCTCTTCTGACCGGCCGTCGGCCGGCTGGTCACAACATTCTTTCCACGACACAAGCCGCGGATTCAGGCATATTGTCGGCAAATAGTTAACTAAAACAAAAGGATAATGACCACTTAACGCGGCCACACCTCAAGCCCTGGCTAGCTGTCCACCATCCGTCACCCGCATCAAGGTGGCGTTTCCGCCGCGAATGTGGCGCCGACGCTTCATTCCCTCTGCAATGTGATGCCGGATGGATCACATTCCAGTCCTTCCTCACCCCTGACCTGGCGCGATCTTTTTCCGAGGACCGGTTCCCAGCCCCCGGGATCATGCCTAAGTTCGATTCATTATGCGCGTAAAGCCGAGCCCGATAAATACACCTGAAGCGACGGATCCCGCCTCGCGCGGTTTCTCCATCGACGCCCATCGGCTGACGGCGCCGAAGGCGGCGCCGGGCCTCCATCTGGTCGCCACCCCCATCGGCAATCTCGGCGACATCACGCTGCGCGCGCTTCAGACGCTCGCCGGCGTCGACGTCATCGCCTGCGAGGACACCCGCATCACGCGGCGCCTGACCGAGCGCTACGCGATCACGGCGCAGCTCAAGCAATATCACGAGCACAACGCGGAAGCGGCGCGTCCGAGGATCCTGGAGGCGCTGGGGCAGGGCGGCTCGATCGCGCTGGTGTCGGATGCCGGCACGCCGCTGATCTCCGACCCCGGTTTCAAGCTGGTGCGCGAGGTCTGCGCAGCCGGCCATGCGGTCTACGCGCTGCCCGGCCCGTCCTCGGTGCTGGCCGCGCTGTCGGTCGCCGCATTGCCGACCGACCGCTTCTTCTTCGAGGGCTTTCTGCCGGCGAAATCCGCCGCGCGAAAATCGCGCCTTGCGGAGCTCGCCCGCATCGATGCGACGCTGGTGATGTTCGACTCCGGCAACCGCGTCCAGGACACGCTCGCCGAGCTTGCTGAGATCATGGGCACGCGCGAAGCCGCGATCTGCCGCGAATTGACGAAACTGCATGAGGAGATTTCGCGCGCGCCGCTGCAGGAGCTGGCACGCGGAGCGGACACGCTGGAGACGCGCGGCGAATTCGTGCTGGTGATCGCGCCGCCTGCGGCGGACGCGGAGCTGCTGACCTCGGATGCGCTCGACGGTCTCCTGCGCGAGCAGCTCGCCGCGCACAGCGTCAAGGATGCCGTCGCGCATGCGGTCGCGCTCTCGGGCCGACCGCGCCGCGAGGTCTATGCCCGCGCGCTCGAGCTCGCAAAGGACCTGAGGGACGGCGATGGCGAAGACTGAGGGCGCGGAACCGAAAGTCGCCTCGCCCGAGCGCGTCGCTGCGTTCCGCACCGGCATCTCCGCGGAGAGCCGCGCCGCCGCCTATCTCATGGCCAAGGGCTACCGCATCCTCGCCAAGCGCTACCGCACCCCACATGGCGAGATCGACATCGTGGCGCGCCGTCGCAACCTGATCGCCTTCGTCGAGGTCAAGGCCCGCGCGACGCTGGATGACGCCGCCTTCGCCGTGACCCCGCGCCAGCAGCAGCGGATCATCGACGCCGCGCAAGGCTGGCTCGTGGCGCATCCCGAGCATGCCGAATTCGAACTGCGATTCGACGCCATGCTGATTGCGCCGCGCTCACTTCCGCGCCATGTGTTGGCGGCATTCGACGCCTCGACCTGAAAGGCAGACCATGAAACTGAACGTCGCCGTCCAGATGGACCCCATCGCCCGTATCAACATCAAGGGCGATTCCACCTTTGCACTGCTCCTGGAGGCGCAGAAGCGCGGCCACGGCCTGTCCTATTACACGCCCGACAAGCTCTCGATGGTCGGCGAGGAGATCGTCGCGCCCATCCAGCTCCTGACCGTGCGCGACGAGCCCGGCAATCACTTCACGCTGGGCGAGCCCAGGCGCGAAGCGCTCAACGGCTTCGACGTGGTGCTGCTGCGCCAGGATCCGCCGTTCGATCTCGCCTACATCACCTCGACGCATTTCCTGGAGCGCATCCATCCGAAGACGCTGGTCGTCAACGATCCCGCCTCGGTGCGCAACGCGCCGGAAAAACTGTTCGTGATGAACTTTCCGCAGCTGATGCCGCCGACGCTGATCTCGCGCGATCTCGACGAGATCAACGCCTTTCGCGACAAGCATGGCGCCGTCGTAATGAAACCGCTGCACGGCCATGGCGGCGCGGCGGTGTTCCGCGTGATGCCGCAGGACATGAATTTCGGCTCGCTGTTCGACATGTTCTCGGTGACGTTTAGGGAGCCGTGGGTGATCCAGCAGTTCATCCCCGAGGTGAAGCACGGCGACAAACGCATCATCCTGGTCAACGGCGAGTTCGCCGGCGCGGTCAACCGCGTGCCGGCCGCCGACGACCTCCGCTCCAACATGGTGCGTGGCGGCGCCGCGCAGGAAACCGAGCTCACGCCACGCGAGCGCGAGATCTGCGCGACGGTTGGCCCGGCGCTGCGCGAGCACGGCCTGCTGTTCGTCGGCATCGACGTCATCAACGGCAACCTCACCGAGATCAACGTGACATCGCCGACGGGCATCCGCGCCATCGCGCGGCTCGGCGGACCTGATGTCGCGGCGAAGGTCTGGGACGTGATCGAGCAGAAGCGGGCGAAGTAGGGCGCTCACTCGTAGCCCGGATGGAGCGCAGCGAAATCCGGGATCACACCGCGCGCTGCACGAGCCCGGATTGCGCTTCGCTCCATCCGGGCTACGGACATCAATTGAAACACGAGGAAGTACGCTCCTCACCCTGAGGAGCGACGACCGCGCACGCTGCGCGAAGCGCCCATGACTAAACCACCCATTCACCATGACGCCGCGCGCATCGTTCGAACGAACGTCCCGCTCTGCGTGAATCTACGGGGCCACTGGCCGACCGGATAACGCGACGTTCACCATCTGCCCAGAACGCGCATCGTCACGGGCCATCACACTCGGCCTCGCAACACCCCTTATACCTTTACTCCCTACTCATCGACGCAGGGGAACCCGCCACGTGCGGTTCGAGTGCCCCGCGTAAGAGTAGAAGCGTATGAACACCGCACGCATTGTCGTTCTCGTCATCGCGCTGGGCGCCGGCGGCGTCGCTGCGTATCTGGCGAGCGGCTTCGACAACAAGCCCGCGCCCGCCCTACCCGTCGCCGAGAAGCTGCCGACGGTCGAGGTGCTGATCGCGAAGAACGACATCCAGCTCGGCCAGGCCGTCAAGCCCGAGGACCTGCAATGGCAGTCCTGGCCGGCGGCGACCGCGAGCAGCGCCTTCATCCGCCGCGACAGCAGGCCCGACGCCCAGACCCAGATCGCAGGCTCGATCGCGCGCGTGCCGTTGATGCAGGGCGAACCGATCCGCGAGCAGAAGCTGGTGAGGGCCGAGGGCTCGGGCTTCATGGCCGCGATCCTGCCCTCCGGCATGCGGGCCGTCTCCACCGAGATTTCAGCCGAGACCGGCGCCGGCGGCTTCATCCTGCCGAACGACCGCGTCGACATCGTCCTGACGCGGCGCCTGAAGAACCCCGATGGCGCCAACGGCGCGACCGGCGGCAACGACCTGATCCTGTCGGAGGTCATCCTGAGCAACATCCGTGTGCTCGCGATCGACCAGGCGCCGAAAGAAAAAGACGGCCAGAACGCCGTGCTCGGCAAGACCGTCACGCTCGAGCTCAAGCCGGACCAGGTCGCGACGCTGTCGGCCTCGCGCCAGGGCGGCACGCTGACGCTCGCGTTGCGAAGCATCGCCGATGCCAACGCGTCGGAGATTTCGATCGAAGACCTGACGGCCAAACGGCCCGGCGGCGTGAACGTGATCCGCTACGGGGTGCAGGCACGGCAACTGACGTCACAGAAGTGATGATGGGGACACCATGAACTACGGGGATGATCGGACGGGCCTGCGCATTCGGGGGAAGCGCGCGCGCTCGTTCTGGACGGGGGCGGTGCTGATGCTGGGGCTGATCGCAGCCCCCGACTTCGTCAGCGCGGCGGATGCGCCGGTCGGCGACCAGGCGCCGATGCAGGCGCCGGATCTCGGCGTGTCGCCGGTTTCGACCATCGCACCTGCACGCACGCGCTCGCTGTCGCTCGGCGTCGGCAAGTCCGTCGTCATCGATCTGCCGCGCGAGGTCAAGGACGTGCTGGTGGCCGATCCCAAGATCGCCAATGCAGTAATCCGCTCGTCGCAGCGCGCCTATATCATCGGCGGCCAGGTCGGCCAGACCAACGTCGTGTTCTTCACCGCCGACGGCCAGCAGGTTGCCGCCTACGACATCGCGGTGAAGCGCGATCTCAACGGCATGCGCACGGCGCTGCGCCAGTCACTGCCGGGCGTGCAGATCGAAGGCGTCGGCGACAGCGTGATGCTGACCGGCTCGGTGTCGAGCCCGATCGAGGCCCAGCAGGCCGGCGACGTCGCCGCAAAACTCGTTGGCGGCGCTGACAAGGTCGTCAACAACATCGTCGTGCGCGGCCGCGACCAGGTGATGCTCAAGGTCGTCGTCGGCGAAGTCCGCCGCGACATCGTCAAGCAGCTGGGCGTCGACCTCAGCGCCAGCCTGAATGCCGGGACGGCGGTCGTGAACTTCAACAATTCCAACCCGTTCTCGGTCTCTGGCGGACCGATCGTCGGCAGCAACGGGCTCGGCGTGGCCGGCCTCGCCAAGGGTGTCGCCACCGTCAGCGCCACGATGCGCGCGATGGAGAGCGCCGGCGTCATGCGCACGCTCGCCGAACCGAGCCTGACCGCGATCTCGGGCGAATCCGCCACCTTCATCGCCGGCGGCGAATTCCCGATCCCTGCAGGCTATTCTTGCGATCCGGTCACCCACGTCTGTACCACCCAGGTCACCTACAAGAAGTTCGGCATCTCGCTGAACTTCACCCCGCTCGTGCTCAGCGAAGGCCGTATCAGCCTGCGCGTGATGACCGAGGTCTCGGAGCTGTCGAACACGAACGCGATCACGCTGACGCAGGCGGTGTCCTCGACCTCGAGCAACTCGATCACCATCCCCTCGGTCCAGACCCGCCGCGCCGAGACCACGCTGGAAATTCCCTCCGGGGGCTCGATGGCGATGGCCGGCCTGATCCAGCAGAAGACCAAGCAGGCGATCAACGGCCTGCCCGGCGTCGACCAGGTGCCGATCATCGGCGCGCTGTTCCGCAGCCAGGACTTCGTCAACAACGAGACCGAGCTGATGGTGATCGTGACGCCCTATGTGGTGCGCGCGGTCGCCCAGAAGGAATTGTCGCGGCCCGACGACGGCTTTGCGCCGGCCTCGGACGCGCAGACGGCGCTGCTCGGCCGCATGAACCGGCTCTATGGCATCGCGCGCAGCGTCGATCCGATCGAAGGCAGCCGCGGCGATTTCGGCTTCATCATCGACTGAGACGGACGGTTTGGGGACCGGGACAAGAAACGGGGCAAGAGGGGACAAAGCGATGACGAAAACGATCGCCGATCGACGTCGCAAGCTGCGGATCGCGCTCGCGCTGACGGGGCTTTCCGTCATGCTCGGCGCCTGCAACACCACCGGTGACATCGTCACCCAGACAGTGCCGACCGACTATCGCCAGCGCCACCCGATCGCGGTGCAGGAAGCCAAGAAGTCGATCGTGATCTTCGTCGGCAAGGCGCGCGGCGGCCTCTCCACCGCGCAGCACGCGGACGTCGCGGGCATTGCCAGGGACTGGGTGCGCGAAGGCACCGGTTCCGTCGTCGTCGACGTGCCGAGCGACGCTGCGAATTCGCGCGCCGCGGCGGCGACCTATCACGAGATCCGGTCGGTGCTCGCATCCGGCGGCGTGCCGTCGCGCGCCATCGTCCAGCATCCCTATCGCCCCGAGGATCCCGGACTGCTGCCGACCATCCGCCTGAGCTATTCGAAGATCGCCGCGGTCGCCGGCCCCTGCGGACTGTGGCCGGAAGACGTCGGTCCGAACATCCTCGACCCCGGCTACAACGAGAACCGGCCGTACTTCAATCTGGGCTGCGCCAGCCAGCGCAACCTCGCGGCCATGATCGACAACCCCGCCGACCTCGAGCAGCCGAGGGCGGAGACGCCTGCCTACACCGCACGGCGCGAGATCGCCTTCGAGCGCTACCGCAAGGGCATGGCGACCACGACCATGTATCCCGAGGCCGAAAAGGCCAAACTCAGCGACACCGGCAAATGACAAGTTTTCACGACGACGAAGAAGCGGACGACCCGCGGCACCCCGAGGACCACATTGCGCCGGTTCCTCGCATCTCGGTACAGGCCTTTTGCGAGACCGAGCAGACGCTCGCCGCGATCACCGCGGCCGGGCAGGATCGCCGTCTCGCCAAGGCGCATCTCACCGCCAAGGGCGGCGGCCTTGCCGCGGCCATCGAAGTCTATGACACGATGCCGACGCCGAACGTCATCGTGATCGAATCCGACGGCACACGCGATATCCTCGAGGGCCTCGACGATCTCGCCGGCGTCTGCGATCCCGGCACCCGCGTGGTCGTGATCGGCAACCCCAACGACACCGCGCCCTATCGCGAACTGGTCCGCCGCGGCGTCAACGACTACGTGGTGGGACCGGTCGAAACCCTCGACGTCGTCCGCTCGATCTGCAGCCTGTTCTCGGCGTCGGAAGCCATCATCACCGGCCGCGTCATCGCGGTGGTCGGTGCCAAGGGCGGCGTCGGTGCGTCCACGGTCGCGCACAACGTGGCCTGGACCATCGCGCGCGACCTCGCGCTCGATTCCGTCGTGATCGATCTCGACCTCGCCTTCGGCACCGCCGGCCTCGACTACAACCAGGACCCGGCGCAGGGCATCGCCAACGCGGTGCTCTCGCAGGACCGGCCGGACACGGCGCTGATGGAGCGCCTGCTCGCCAAATGCACCGAGCGCCTCAGTCTCCTCGCCGCGCCCGCAACGCTCGACCGCGTCTACGATTTCGGCGCCGAAGCTTTTGATGCGATCTTCGACACGCTGCGCATGACGACGCCCTGCATCGTGCTCGACGTTCCCCACCAATGGTCGGGCTGGACGCGCCGCGCGCTCGTCAATGCCGACGATATCGTGATCGTGGCCGAGCCCGATCTGGCCAATCTGCGCAACACCAGGAACATGCTGAGCGTGCTCAAGGCGGCACGGCCCAATGACCGTCCGCCGCTGTACTGCATCAACCAGGTCGGCATGCACAAGCGCGCGGAGATCGACGTCAAGGCGTTCGCCAAGACCATGGAGAGCCAGCCGATCGCGGCGATCCCGTTCGACTCGAAACTGTTCTCGACCGCGGCCAATAACGGCCAGATGATCGCGGAAGTCTCCAAGAACCACCGCACCACCCTTCTGTTCCAGAACATGGCGAACCGCCTCGCCGGGCGCGGCGAGGTGAAGAAGCCGAAGCGCTCGCTGCTCGGGCCGCTCCTGAAGAGGCTCAAGGGCAGGGCGGGTCGCGGTTCAGCTCCGCATCGCAAGGTGTCGTAAGGGCGAAAGCGTTTTCGAGCGAAGTGAATACCGGGTCGCGCCAGGACAACGCGTCAAAAAAAAGAATCCAGACGAGGGCGGGCTATTTGTCCGCCCGCTGCTGCTTCTTCGCCAGCAACTGCCGCAGCGCCGTGACCTTTGCCGCGGCCTGATCCGGCGGCAGGTCGGCCTTCACGATGGTCTCGGCCTCGGCCTGCTTTCCCTGCAGTCCCACGACGAGCGCCAGATTGGCGCGCACGCGGGAATCGGCGCGATTGCGCTCATAGGCGCGGCGCAGCGTTTCCTCGGCCCGCGGCAGATTGTTCTGGAGCATGTAGGACAGGCCGAGATTGGACAGAACCTGCGGCTCCTCGGGCACGATCTTCAGCGCTGCCGAATAATATTGCTGCGCCTCTTCGTTGCGACCGAGCTGATCGAGCGCCGCGCCTTGCGCCGACAGGATGCGCCAGTCCGGATCCTCAGGCGTATGCGCGCGGCTCAGCACGTCGAAAGCCTGCTGGAAATTACCGCTGTCGGCGAGCGCGCGGCCGTAGCCGGCGAGCAGCGCCTTGTTGCTGGGATGGGCGAGCACGGCCTGCTCCATCACCGCAACCGCCTGGGCGCGCTGGCCGGTCTCGCGCAGCGCCATGCCATATTCGAGCACGACGTTGGGATCGGAAGGCTTGGCGCGATAGCGCTCGCGAAGCGCGTCCATGTCCGGCTTCGGATCGGCCCTGCCAGCCGTTTCCGACTTGCCACCGAGCGCGCCGGTGATGTCCTCCAGACTCGTGGTCTGGCAGCCGCCGAGGGCAAGCATCACGAGCGCGGAAAGCAGGAATCTCGCCGGCGGAGAGGCAAGGGACGAACGCTTGGGCATACTCTGATCACTCGGCGACTGATCAGCGATGCTTACCGATTAACGCTAAAGTCCAGTTAAGGAACCCGGCCCGTCCGGCTCAATCGGTGAACTCGGCGCCGAATTCGCAGCCGATGCGCCAGCGCAGGCGGCATTGGCGGGAATAATCGGGCGCGAAGATGATGGTGAATTGCGGCGGCACTTCCAGAAACTCCGCCACCACTTTCACGCCGCCATCCGAGATATCCGTGATCGTGCAATCCCTCGGCAGCGAGCCCGCGCCAAAGTGAATCTTGGCGAGCCGAGTGCACACCCGTCGTTCGCTTCTGCGGCGATTTGCAAGCATTTGAATTGTTCACCCGTTAGATCACGGCCCATCCCGCAGCTCTAGGAGTAGCGAACATTCGTTGGGATGTGCTGATGAGAGCCGCTCGCATTCGAGGCGTAGTGTCTGCGTGATGTTTACGACCGGTTAGGGTTTTCCGGGCCCTCGGGTTGTTCTCGTATTGTTCTTGCAAGAAAGATCGGGCTCTGCTACCCCTAATTGTACGAGAGGGCAGGCTGGTTCGGGCATGGTTCAGCGGGTTTCTACCGTCGCCTTTGAGGGGATCGAGGCCCGCGCGGTCGACGTGCAGGTGCAGGTCGCGCCCGGCCTGCCGGCTTTCGCCATCGTCGGCCTGCCCGACAAGGCGGTGTCGGAGGCACGGGAGCGCGTCCGCTCGGCGCTGATCGCCTCGGGGCTGGCGCTGCCGGCGCGGCGGATCATCGTCAATCTGGCGCCCGCCGACCTGCCCAAGGAGGGCAGCCATTACGACCTGCCGATCGCGCTCGGGCTGATGGCCGCGATCGGCGCGATCCCGCCGGATGCGCTGACCGGTTTTACCGTTCTCGGCGAGCTCGGTCTCGACGGCTCGATCGCGCCGGTGGCCGGCGTGCTTCCCGCCGCAATCGGCGCCAATGTGCGCGAGGAAGGCTTGATCTGTCCGGCAGCCTGCGGCTCGGAAGCGGCGTGGGCGAGCCCGGACATCCAGATCATCGCGGCACAATCGCTGATCCAGATCGCCAACCATTTCAAGGGCACGCAGGTGCTGTCGCGGCCCACGCCGCGCGTGCACGAGGTCGCCGCCTCCCCGCTCGACCTGCGCGACATCAAGGGCCAGGAGAGCGCCAAGCGCGCGCTGGAGATCGCGGCCGCCGGCGGACATCACCTGCTCATGATCGGCGCGCCCGGTGCCGGCAAGTCGATGCTGGCGGCGCGCCTGCCCTCGATCCTGCCGCCGCTGTCGCCGGGCGAATTGCTCGAAGTCTCCATGATCGCCTCCGTTGCCGGCGAGATCGAGGGCGGCGCGTTGACCGCGCGGCGGCCGTTCCGTTCGCCGCATCATTCCGCCAGCATGGCCGCGCTCACCGGCGGCGGCATCCGCGCAAAGCCCGGCGAGATCTCGCTTGCGCACCAGGGCGTGCTGTTCCTCGACGAGCTGCCCGAATTCGATCCGCGCGTGCTGGATTCGCTGCGCCAGCCGCTGGAGAACGGCGAGGTCTCCGTCTCCCGCGCCAATCATCGCGTGACTTATCCGGCGCGCTTCATGCTGGTCGCGGCGATGAATCCGTGCCGCTGCGGCCATGCGTTCGAGCCCGGCTATGCCTGCAAGCGCGGCCGCATCGACCGCTGCACCGGCGACTACCAGGCGCGCATCTCCGGTCCGCTGATGGACCGCATCGATTTGCGCATCGAGGTTCCCGCGGTGACCGCCGCGGATCTGATCCTGCCGCCGCCGGCCGAGGGCTCGGCGGAAGTCGCTGCGCGCGTCGCAGCCGCGCGCGACATCCAGCTCGCGCGTTACGCGGATGCGGGCCTGCCGTATGTTCGCACCAATGCCGAGGCGCCGGCCTCGGTGTTGCAAGACGTCGCCAAGCCGGATGCGCAAGGCGCCAAATTGCTGCGCGATGCCGCCGAGACCATGCGGCTGTCGGCGCGCGGCTATCACCGCGTGCTGCGGGTGGCGCGCACGCTCGCCGATCTCGACGGCGCCGAGAAGATCGGTCGGCTGCATCTCGCCGAGGCGCTGTCCTACCGCGCACTCGCGGAGGATGTGCGGCAGATGGCCTGATCCTTCCGCGCATCAACCCGGCGGTAACGAGTTTCCTTTACGCTCTGCAAACCATAAGGCCCAAGCGTTCCCAGTACGAGTCCACACCGGGCCGGGCGAGTAGAGTGTCATGTTGCGTTTCAAGATCCTGGCCTCGGTTGTTCCCCTGCTGGCGGCCGCGGTGTTCGCCCGCGGCGAGATCGGATCGGTCTCGCATCCCTGCATCGCGCTGGGCGAGACTTCAGTCGAGCTGACATCCCTGTTCTGGACGGCCGGCGTCCATATCGCCTTCACCGACGATCTGTCGCGGGCCACGGTGCGGGTTCAGATCACCGACGATCCGGACGCGGCGGACTTCGCGGTCGTGGACGACGGTCTCGGCTCCGAACCGGACTCCTGTCAGGCCAATCCGGTGACGCGCCTCGTCACGATTGCCGCGGAGCCGGTCGACGGCGGTCCGGTGATTTACCTGTCCACCGACGGGCCGGCCGATTATCGAATCTATGTGCGCTCCAAGACCTTTTCGCAGCGCGAGGCCGCGGCGCTGATCGTCGGCGCCAATGGCGGCCACCGCCCGCTCCCGCTCCAGGCCGCCTCGCTCTGAAGCGTTAACACCTCGTCAACCCTGTTTGGAGGCCGAACCAAAGCCTCAAGCTGTTCGCAAGGTCGGCGAGACATCGTCGCAATTGGCGACGCGGGGTTTCGGAGCAAGAGTCGGGGTCGATGGCGATGGATCGGACGTTCCGGATCAAGGTGCGCATGCGCCGCTTCAGGCGACAGCATCCCCGCATCGCGTTCGCGATTCGCTCCTTCATGATCTTCTCGGCGACGTTCGGCGGCGCCTATGGCTTTGTCTCCGGCAGCCGCTCCGAGAACTCCGGCTACGATCCCAATACGTTTGCGGTCGGTGCGAGCTTCCTGTTCGCGCTCGCCTGCCTCGGCCTCGCCACGCTCAGCATGCGGCTGCGCTTCGTCAACAAGCGGATGCGTAAGCTCGCCGCCCACAACGAGACGCTGATCGACCGCAATTGGGAACTGAAGGAGGCGGAGGAACGCGCGCGCAGCCTGTTCGAACAGCAGGGTGACCTGATCGTGCTGCGCGACCACCAGGGCCGCATCACCTTCGCCAACGACGCCTATTGCGCGCTCGCAGGACAGGCGCGCAACGTGCTGGTCGGCACGCGTTTCGATTTCGACGTCCTCGAGCAGGGCGACAGCGCCCGCGAAAGCAACGGCACGCGCATTCACGACCAGAGGATCACCACCCCGCACGGCGCGCGCTGGATCGCCTGGCGCGAGGGCTATGTCCGTCTCGATGCCGGCCAGCCCGCCGAACTGCAGAGCGTCGGACGCGACGTCACCGACCGCACCGAGACCGAGCGCGCGCTGTCGGACGCGCGCGACCAGGCCGATGCCGCCAACCGCGCCAAGTCGCGCTTCCTGGCGATGGCCTCGCATGAGATCCGCACGCCGCTCAACGGCATCATCGGCATGGGCGGCCTGTTGCTCGACACCACGCTGACGCCGGAGCAGACGACCTATGCCAGGGCGGTGAAAACCTCCGGCGAAGCGCTGATGGCGCTGATCGAGGAACTGCTCGACTATTCCAAGATCGAGGCCGGCAAGCTCGATCTCGACCAACGCCCGTTCGCGCTCTCGACCATGATCGAGGAGATCACCGAGCTGCTCGCGCCGCGCGCGCAGGCAAAGACGCTCGAGATCGCCGCCTATGTCGACGAGCGCCTGCCGCTCGAGGTCGTCGGCGATGCCGCGCGGTTGCGCCAGGTGCTGCTCAACCTCGCCGGCAACGCCATCAAGTTCACCGCGACCGGCGGTGTCGCGCTGATCGTCGAACCCGGCATCTGGCCGAACGAGATCAGTTTTCTGGTGCGCGACACCGGCATCGGCATCGCCCCCGAGGCGCGAACGCGCATCTTCCGAGAATTCGAGCAGGCCGACGAGCGCGTCGCCCGCACCTATGGCGGCACCGGGCTCGGCCTTGCCATCAGCGAACGCATCGTCAAGCGCATGGGCGGCCGCATCACCCTGGAGAGTGAGCCGGGCAAGGGTTCGACCTTCGAGGTCGCGATCCCGCTTCCGCCATCGCAATCCGGCGCGGGACAGACGGCGTTCCCAAGCCCCGACCTCACCGGCAAGTCGATCCTCCTGATCGCCGACGGCATCGAGGCCTCGCTGATCGCGCGGCGGCTGGAGCGCTGGGGCGGACAGATCTGCCTCGTCTCGGATGGAGCCGTCGCAGAGGCGCTGCTGCCGGAGCGCTCATGGCATGCGGTGCTGGTCGATCGTGCGATCGGCGCCGCCATCGCCGACCATCTCGGCGAGGTCGCGCGCAAGCATGCGACGCAGCGGCTGGTGCTGCTGACGTCGAGCTCGCGTCACGAGACATTTTCAGCTTCCTTCACGGGCTTCCTGATCAAGCCGCTGCGCGCGGCTTCGCTCGCGGCGCGTCTCGCGCTGACGCCGGAGGTCGCCTCGCCCGAACTGGCGCCGGAGCCGCCGACCGCCTCCCCCGCCGGCGTCGTAACGGCAACGGGCCTGTCGATCCTCGTCGCCGAAGACAACGAGATCAACGCGCTGCTGATGCGCTCGCTGCTGACCAAGCTCGGCCACCGCGTCGTCATCGCCGTTCATGGCGAGGCGGCGCTGGAATCCTGGCTCGCCGCGTCATCCGCCGGCACGCCCTACGATCTCGTGCTGATGGACATCCAGATGCCGCAGCTCGACGGCATCGAGGCGACGAAACGCATCCGCACGCATGAGGCCGCCAAAGGCGGCCACCACACGCCGATCCTCGCGCTCACCGCCAATACGCTGGTGGAGGATCGCTATGCCTGTTTCGAGGCCGGCATGAACGGGTTTCTGATCAAGCCGCTCGATCGCGACAAGCTGGACGAGGCGCTGGCCGGGCTGGCGGCGGCGCGGCATCTGGCGGTGTAGGAAGGTCTCTCCTCCGTCATTGCGAGGAGCCCTTGCGACGAAGCAATCCAGAATCCCTCCGCGGAAAGATTCTGGATTGCTTCGCTGCGCTCGCAATGACGATGTGGCTGCAGGCGTGCGCCAAACACCAATGCCGTAGGGTGGGCAAAGCCAACGGGTCGCGCGAACGCGCGCCCGATGACAGGCTCCGCGTGCCCACCATTCACGTTCACAATGGAGATGGACGGTGGGCACGGCGCTTCGCGCCTTTGCCCACCCTACGATACCACGGCACCGCGGCCTACAGCCGTCGCAGCGCCACGCTTGCCACGGTGTGGTCGGCGCCCTTCTTCAGGATCAGCGTCGCTCGGGGGCGGGTCGGCAGGATGTTGTCTTCGAGATTGGCGAGGTTGGTGCGTTCCCAGATCGCGATTGCGGTGGCGGTGGCTTCCTCGTCCGACAACAGCGCATAGCGGTTGAAGTAGGATTTTGGATTGGTGAAAGCGGTGTCGCGCAGCGCCAGGAAGCGCTTGATGTACCATTGTCGCAGCGCCGCCTCGTCGGCGTCGATATAGACCGAAAAGTCGAAGAAGTCGGAGACGACGGGCACCGCCTTGCCGTCGCGCGGCAGCTTGCCGGTCTGCAGCACGTTGACGCCCTCGACGATCAGGATGTCGGGCTGGTCGATCTCGGCCCACTGGTTCGGCACGATGTCGTAGGTCAGATGCGAATAGACCGGCGCGCGTACGTGGCGGCGGCCGGCCTTGATGTCGGAGAGGAAGCTGAGCAGCAGCGGCAGGTCGTAGCTCTCCGGAAAACCCTTCTTCTGCATGATGCCCTGCCGCTCCAGCACGGCGTTGGGATACAGAAATCCGTCGGTGGTGATCAGTTCAACCTTCGGACGCGGCGACCAGCGCGCCAGCAGCGCCTGGAGCACGCGGGCCGTGGTCGATTTTCCGACCGCAACCGAACCGGCGACGCCGATGATGTAGGGCATCTTGCGGTCGCGGATGTTGAGGAACTGGCGTTCCGCGTAATACAGGCGCTGCATCGCATCGACATAGATCGACAGGAGGCGCGACAGCGGCAGGTAGATGTCCTCGACCTCCTGCAAGTCCAGGCGATCGTGCAGTGAGCGCAGCCGGTCGAACTCGCCGGGCTCCAGCGTCATCGGCGTGTCGTCGCGCAGTCGCGACCACTGCTCGCGCGTATAGACGCGGTACGGATTATACTGCTGCTCGGGTGCGCGGATATCCATGACGCGACCTTTCCGTTGGGATCTACTAACCCTTGCGGGACGCCTTTTCTTCCAATCCGGACATATTCGTCCGCTTGTCCAGCGCGGCCTCGACCTCCTCCAGCTTTACGCCGCGGGCCTTGAGCAGCACAAGGAAGTGATAGAGCAGGTCGGCACTTTCAGCGATCAGATGCGCGCGATCGTTTTCGACTGCTGCGATTACGGTTTCGACTGCCTCCTCGCCGAACTTCTTGGCGCAATGCTCGGCGCCCTTGTCCAGGAGCTTGCGGGTATAGGACGCCTCGCCGCCGGCCGCCGCGCGGGCGTCGATGGTGTCGGCCAGATCGTGGATCGTGAAACGCGACATCGGAATTACTCGAAAACACACAAGGCCACGGAGGCCATTCCCCGCAGGCCTATGTAGCATTTTTATGATCGGGAGTCGTCAGGCATCGAGGCGCATGGCCAGTCCGCGCCGGGCCATGTGCTCCTTGGCTTCGCGAATGGTGAATTCCCCGAAATGGAAGATCGAGGCGGCCAGCACAGCCGTGGCGTGGCCGTCGCGGATCCCGTCGACGAGATGATCGAGATTGCCGACGCCGCCCGAGGCGATCACGGGAACGGGAACGCTGTCGGCGATCGCCCGGGTCAGCGGGATGTCGAAGCCCTGCCGGGTGCCGTCGCGGTCCATGGAGGTGAGCAGGATTTCACCAGCACCGAGCGAGACCACTTCCTGGGCATATTCGATGGCATCGATGCCGGTCGAGTTGCGCCCGCCATGGGTGAAGATCTCCCAGCGATCGCCGCCCGGACGCTTGACCCGCTTGGCGTCGATCGCGACCACCACGCACTGTTCGCCGAATTTTTCGGCGGCTTCCTTGACGAACTCGCGCCGCGACACCGCGGCGCTGTTGATCGAGACCTTGTCGGCGCCGGCGCGCAGCAGCGTCTTGATGTCGTCAACCTTGCGCACGCCGCCACCGACGGTCACGGGCATGAAGCAGGCCTCCGCCGTGCGCCGGACCACGTCCAGCATGATGCCGCGGTTCTCATGGGTCGCGGTGATGTCGAGGAAGGTGAGCTCGTCAGCACCGGCGGCGTCATAGGCGATCGCGGCTTCGACGGGATCGCCGGCATCGCGCAGGTCGACGAAGTTGACGCCCTTGACGACCCGGCCGTCCTTGACGTCGAGGCAGGGGATCACGCGCACCTTGAACATGTGTCGGCTCCTAGGCGGTGCGCGCGTTGCGGATCAGGGTGAGGGCGGCGGCGGGATCGAGCCGGCCGTCGTAAAGCGCGCGGCCGGCGATCGCGCCGGCGAGCTTCCTGGCGCGCGGCGTCAGCATCGCCTTGACGTCCTCGATCGAGGCGAGGCCGCCGGAAGCGATCACGGGAATCGAGATCGCATCCGCCAGCGCGATGGTCGCATCGAGGTTGAGGCCCTTGAGCAGGCCGTCGCGCGCGATGTCGGTGAAGATGATGGCGGCGACGCCTGCATCCTCGAAACGCTGCGCGATTTCCAGCACCGTCACCTGCGAGGTCTCGGCCCAGCCTTCGACGGCGACCTTGCCGTCGCGGGCATCGAGCCCGACCGCGACGCGGCCGGGGAATTTCCTTGCAGCCGCCTTCACCAGTTCAGGGTCGCGCACCGCGGCGGTGCCGATAATGACGCGGGTGATGCCCTTGTCGAGCCAGCCTTCGACGGTCGCAAGATCGCGAATGCCGCCGCCGAGCTGCACCGGGATCTTGATCGTCTTGAGCATCGCCTCGACCGCCTGCGCATTCACCGGCTTGCCGGCAAAGGCGCCGTCGAGATCGACGACGTGGAGATACTCGAAGCCCTGTTCGACAAAGCTCTGCGCCTGCGCTGCGGGATTGAGGTTGAACACGGTCGCACGCGCCATGTCGCCTTGCTCGAGGCGCACGCACTGGCCGTTCTTGAGGTCAACAGCGGGAAAGAGAATCACGGTTTCCATCGCAAAAAGTTCGAGATCAGGGCCAAGCCGAAACGCTGGCTCTTCTCGGGGTGGAATTGGGTGCCGATGGCGGTGTCCTTCGCGACGATCGCGGTGACGGGTCCACCGTAGTCGGCGCGCGCGAGCACGTCCGCTTCATTGGCAGCGTTGAGGTGGTAGGAGTGCACGAAATAGGCGTGCTGCCCCTTGGGGCCGAGCGGCAGCCTGTCCAGCACCGGATGCTCGCGCAGCAGGTCGAGCGTGTTCCAGCCCATGTGCGGGATCTTCAGGCTCTCGTCGCGCGGCATGATCTTCTCGACGTCGCCGCCGACCCAGTTCAGGCCCTCGGTGATGACGTGTTCCTTGCCGCGGCTCGCCATCAGCTGCATGCCGACGCAAATACCAAAGAAGGGCCGCGCCTTGACGCGCACCGCTTCGGTGATCGCCTCGACCATGCCGTTGACGGCATCGAGCCCGCGCCGGCAATCGGCGAAGGCGCCGACACCGGGCAGCACCAGACGGTCGGCGCCGTAGGCCTGATCCGGATCGCTGGTGACGAAGACCTTTTGCGGAATCTCCAGGCTGCGCGCGGCGCGCTCGAACGCCTTGGCGGCGGAATGCAGATTGCCTGAACCGTAATCGATGATCGCGACGCTCATCTTGACCCTCCCGGTTCTGGAAACAATCCAATGATGCCGCCCGACGGCAGCGGTGGCGGATTCGAGAATTGCTGACCCGGCACATTGCGGGTTGGCGGCGGGCCGCCGCGATCGACGGCCCATTGATCGTTGACGATGCCGCGCTGCTTCTGGCTCCAGCGCTCGAAGAACCGCCGCTCGGCGGTGTCCTCGTCGTCGGAGATGACGACGTCGAGCTGGCGCCACTTGCCGCGCGACAGCGTCCAGCGGCGCAGGCTCGAGGCCTCGAAACCCATCAGCACCGCGATGATCATATTGGCCAGGAAGATCGAGCTGCGGCCAACGCCGAGGCTATGCAGCCCTGCATCGAATGCAGCCAGGAAAATCACCCAGCCGATCAGCGCCAGCCAGAGCCTGTTCCAGAGCAGCCAGAACGGGCCGAGAACCATCGCCCAGAAATGAAAACCGTCGCGCACGAACACGAACTTGTCGGTCGCGCGCAGATCGGCTCCGGCAGGGGAGGGAGCATGAACTGTGTAGACAGGCATGGTGATGCCCCGTTCCTAGGAATTCAGTGATACCGCAAGCGGCGCGTGCCGCGGGCCGAAAGACGTCAGCCGCCGAGCGAGCCCTTGGTGGACGGGATTTCGCCCGCAGCCTTCGGATCGATCGCGACGGCCGTGCGCAGCGCCCGCGCCAGGCCCTTGAAGCAGGACTCGGCGATATGGTGGCTGTTATCGCCATATAGGGTCTCGACGTGGAGAGTCACGCCGGCGTTCATGGCGAAGGCCTGGAACCACTCGCGCACCAGCTCGGTATCGAACTCGCCGATCTTGTCGCGGGGGAAGTCGGCCTTGAACACCAGGAACGGACGGCCCGAGATGTCGATGACCACGCGCGACAGCGTCTCGTCCATGGGCATGTGCACGCCGGCATAGCGGGTGATGCCCGCCATGTTGCCGAGCGCCTGCTTGACCGCCTGGCCGAGCGCGATGCCGGTGTCTTCGGTGGTATGGTGATGATCAATGTGCAAATCGCCGACCGCCTTGACCGTGAGGTCGATGCGGGAATGGCGGGCGAGGAGATCGAGCATATGGTCGAAAAAGCCGATGCCGGTCGCGATATTGGACACGCCGGTGCCATCGAGGTTCACGGTGACCTCGATGTCGGTTTCCTTGGTCTTGCGCTTGATCGTCGCGGTGCGCATTGAAAAGCGGTTTCCATTCTGGTTTTGGACCGAAAACGGCGGTCTTTTAACAGTCAAATGACGCCTTCGCTACTGCGGGAACGGCTGGCCGGGCCTCTACTTCTGCCTATGGTGAGCGAAATGGGCCCGGAGCGGCCCGTTGTACGGTCGGTCCCGACCGCCTAAATCAGGTCCGACAACGAGGTATTTGATGCAGGATTCCCAGAACAGCGCGCCGGGCTGGCACGGCACCACGATTTTGACGGTCCGCAAGGGCGGCAAGGTGGTGATCGGCGGCGACGGCCAGGTCTCGATCGGCCAGACCGTGATCAAGTCCAACGCCAAAAAAGTGCGAAAACTCGGCAAGGGCGACGTCATCGGCGGCTTTGCAGGCGCCACGGCCGACGCCTTCACGCTCTTTGAGCGGCTGGAATCCAAGCTCGAGCAGTATCCGGGGCAGCTGACCCGGGCCGCGGTGGAGCTCGCCAAGGACTGGCGGACCGACCGCTATCTGCGCCGCCTGGAGGCCATGATGATCGTGGCCGACAAGGACGTCTCCCTGGTGCTGACAGGCACTGGCGACGTGCTGGAGCCCGAGGCCGGGGTCATGGCGATCGGCTCCGGCGGCAATTACGCCCTGGCCGCTGCGCGGGCCTTGATCGACACCGACAAGGATGCCGAGACCATCGTCCGCCGCTCCCTCGATATCGCCGCCGACATCTGCGTCTACACCAACCGCAATCTGACCATCGAAAGCCTGGCGACCGGCTAGGCCAGACCGAACAGGACATGGCGCCCGCCTACACCTTCCGCCCGATGAGCCCGGCCGATTTGCCGCTGATCCGGCGGTGGCTGGGCGAGGTGCATGTGCGGGAGTGGTGGGGCGATCCGGACGAGCAGTTCTTGCTGGTGAGCGGCGATCTCAATGAGCCGGCGATGGACCAGTTCATCGTGTTGGCTGGCACCCACCCGTTCGGCTATCTTCAATGCTATCGCCTGACAGCCTGGAATACCGGCTTCGGGCCGCAACCGGAGGGCACCCGTGGGATCGACCAGTTCATCGGCGAAAGCGACATGATCGCGCGCGGCCACGGCTCCGCGTTCATCCGCCAGTTCGTCGACGGCCAGTTGCGGCAGGGCCTGCCACGCATCGTCACCGATCCCGATCCGCTCAACGCACGTGCCGTGCGCGCCTATGAGAAGGCCGGCTTCGTCCGCGACCGCATGGTCGAGACGCCGGACGGGACGGCGCTTCTGATGGTGCGCGAGCTGTGACGCTGACCAGCACGCACGAGAGCAAGGTCGCCGTACCGCCATTGGCCTGGGTCGGCATCGCACTGCTGCTGCTGGCGCTGCAGGCCTCGATCCTGTTCGCGATGGGGCGGGTGCCGATCTGCACCTGCGGCTATGTAAAGCTCTGGCATGGCGTGGTGAACAGCTCCGAAAATTCGCAGCACATCACGGACTGGTACACCTTCTCTCACATCCTGCATGGCTTCCTGTTCTACGGCTTGACCTGGCTGCTGTTCGCGCGCCTGCCGTTCCTGCAACTGTCCTGGCCGGCACGGCTGATCGTCGCCATGCTGATCGAAGGCGCCTGGGAGATCGTCGAGAACTCGCCCTTCATCATCGAACGCTACCGTGCCGGCACGATCTCGCTGGATTATTTCGGCGACAGCATCGTCAATTCGATTTCTGACAATCTGGCCATGATGATGGGGTTCCTCGCCGCGCGCGTGCTGCCTGTACCCGTGACCGTCCTGCTCGGGCTCGCCTTCGAAATCATGCTGGCGCTTCACATTCGCGACAATCTGACGCTCAATATCCTGATGCTGATCCATCCGATCGACGCCGTGAAGCAATGGCAATCGGGTCCGCCCATCATCTGACGTAAAATGCGGCTTGTCCCGACCCGCATCTGATCCTAGCTAAGGTCCCATGACAGACTTCTCTCCCCGCGAAATCGTCTCCGAACTCGACCGTTTCATCGTCGGCCAGGCCGATGCCAAGCGCGCCGTCTCGATCGCGCTGCGTAACCGCTGGCGGCGGCAGCAGCTCTCCGGCTCCTTGCGCGAAGAGGTACTCCCGAAGAATATCTTGATGATCGGCCCCACCGGCGTCGGCAAGACGGAGATCGCGCGACGGCTCGCCAAGCTCGCGAATGCGCCGTTCCTGAAGGTGGAAGCGACGAAATTCACCGAGGTCGGCTATGTCGGCCGCGACGTCGAGCAGATCGTGCGCGATCTCGTCGAGGTCGCGATCGCCCAGGTGCGTGAGCGCAAGCGCAAGGACGTGCAGGCCCGCGCGCAGCTCGCCGCCGAGGAGCGCGTGCTCGACGCGCTGGTCGGCGCCAATTCCAGCCAGGCAACGCGCGAATCGTTCCGCAAGAAGCTGCGCGCCGGCGAGCTCAACGACAAGGAAATCGAGATCGAGACGCAGTCCTCGGGCGGCGGCATGCCGATGTTCGAGATTCCCGGCATGCCCGGTGCGCAGATGGGCGCGGTGTCGCTCGGCGACATCTTCGGCAAGCTGGGCGGGCGCAGCAAGACGCGGCGCCTGACGGTGGAGAACTCGCACGAGATCCTCGTCAATGAGGAATCCGACAAGCTGCTGGATACCGACCAGCTCACGCTGGAAGCGATCAGCGCGGTCGAGAACAACGGCATCGTGTTCCTGGACGAGATCGACAAGATCTGCGCGCGCGACGGCCGGGTCGGCGGCGACGTCTCGCGCGAGGGCGTGCAGCGTGACCTGTTGCCGCTGATCGAAGGCACCACGGTCTCGACCAAGCACGGCGCGGTGAAGACCGATCACATCCTGTTCATCGCGTCCGGCGCCTTCCACGTCGCGAAACCGTCCGACCTGTTGCCGGAATTGCAGGGCCGCCTGCCGATCCGCGTCGAACTGCAGGCACTGACCCGCGACGACATGCGGCGCATCCTGACCGAGCCCGAGGCCTCGCTGATCAAGCAATATATCGCGTTGCTGCAGACCGAGGGCGTGACGCTCGACATCACCGCCGACGCCATCGACGCGCTGGCCGACGTCGCGGTGGCCGTCAATTCCACCGTCGAGAACATCGGCGCGCGGCGGCTCCAGACGGTGATGGAACGGGTGCTGGACGAAATCTCCTTCACCGCCCCCGACCGCAGCGGCGAGACCGTCAAGGTCGATGCGGATTTCGTCCAGAAGCACGTCGGCGACCTCGCCAAGAACGCGGATCTGAGCCGGTTCATTTTGTAATTCGGCGCTGCCGCGCTATTGATGCCGCTGTCGTCCCTGCGAAAGCAGGGACCCATAACCACCAGCGGCTCTCGTTGAAACAGATGGCGACCACGATCCCGGCTCGAACGACTTCCTGTGGTTATGGGTCCCGGATCTGCGCTCGCTGTGCTCGCTTGTCCGGGACGACGGCGGAGGTAGATCGCGTCAGTTCGGGTGCGGCGTGATCGCTCAGATTCAAAAAAATCCCTGGCGTCTCCTGCTCGCGATCAACGCGGCGGTCATCGTCGGCGTGTTCGTCCACAAGATCCAGCTGCCGCCTTACGTCCCCTACATCCACCTCCTCGTCGACTATCATTTCGGCTTCATCAAGCGGGCGCTGATCGGCGCCATCGTCGCGCTGTTCACGGACAAGGTGCCGGTTTGGCTGGTGTTCGCGCTCGGCGGGGCGACGTGGCTGGTGACGCTTGGGCTGTACGCCAGATTATTTCAGAAGACGTTCGGCTTCACCGAGAGGACGCTGCCGCTGTTCGTCTTCACCGCGGGCTCGCCGTTCTTTCTCAAGAACTTCATGCACACGCTCGGCCATTTCGACATCTATGGCTGCGCACTGACGATCATCCTGCTGCTGATGCCGGCGGGCTCGCTGCTGTTCGTCGCAACGGCCGCGCTGTTCTCGATCGTCCTCGTGCTGATCCACCACATTCATCTGCTGATGTATGTGCCGACGATCATCACCATCGTCGTGATCAGGCACTACCTCACGCATGGCGTCACCAGAGCGAATGTCGTGTTCGGTTTGGTCGCGCTGCTTTGCGTGAGCGCGCTGTTCTTCGCGGCGCAATTCCTGGGAACGATGCCGATCCCGGAAGCGGATTTCGTTGCCTACCTGAAGACCCGGATGGCTGATCCGGCGCGAACCGACCTGCTGCAATTCGCCTACATCTGGTACCAGCCGCTGGCGAAGGAGGTTTCGGATACCTGGGGCCGCCTGCCACACAACATCCTCGGCGTGCCGGTGTTTGCCCTGCTGATCTGGCTGCACACGCCACTCTGGCGCTGTTTTGCCGGCCTGATCGGCGCGCTCGCGAACGACCTGCACCGGCGCCTCGTCGTCACGGCGCTGATCGGCATCAGCCTCGCCTATCTCGTGATGTTTGCGATGGTGTTCGACTATTCGCGCTGGATCTCGAACTGGGCGGTCTGCCTGTTCCTGATCCTGCATGCGGTGAAGATGCTGCCGGCCAAATACAATGCACCGCTGATCGCGTCGGAGGATCGGAAGACAAATATCTTCGGCCTGATCATCACACTGATCCCGCGCGTCGGAATCGTCCGGCCATTCTAATACCTCGCCCGGCGTATCCGCACATAGAGCGCGCCCTCGCCGCCGTGGCCGATATGCGCCTCCTCGAAGCCGACGACGAAGGCGCGGAATTCCGGCAGGCTCAGCCATTCCGGCACCTGGCGGCGGAGCACGCCGCTTTCGCCGCCGCTCCGTCCCTTGCCGGTGATGACGAGCACGAAGGTCAGGCCGTCGTGATGGGCGCGGTGTAGGAAGCCGGTCAGGGCCCGGTGGGCGCGTATCTGGGTCATGCCGTGCAGATCGAGCCGCGCCTCGATCTCGCTGCGGCCGCGCGACAATTTTATGCGCTCGCGCTTGCCCAGCGGTGCCAGCGGCGGCATGGCCGGCTTTGCCACGCGCACAGCCGGCGCAGCAGCGATCGGCCGTGGCGACGGTGCAGATCGCGTAGCCGGCGCTGCCGGTGAAGGCTCGGTGCGCGGCGGGGCGTGTGTCTTTGCCACGCGATGCTTCCGCAGCGGCTTGATCTGTTTTGCGACCGCATCCCACAGCGCGCGCTCCTCCTCGCTCAGCGCACGGCGGCGCGGCGAGGGACGAGGCTCCAGCACGGGCGGACGGGACGATCGCTTCATTGCTGCCGATGGGGACGATTCTTGACCGGCCGCCGCGGCTCCTGAACGGGCTCTATCACGGGACGCGGCACCGGCAACGGGACCGGATTGGCAACGGCGACGGTCTCACCCTTACCTTGCGCCACGGCTGCGGCCGGAGCCGCCGGCTTGGTCTGATCCTTGGGCGAATCCCTGGCAGGATCGGTCTGCGGAAACAGCCTTGCGATCTTCTCCGAGGGACGCGGGTCCGGCACCGGCAACTTCGCGGCGCGCACCGTGGGATCGAGGCCCTTCGGCACCAACATGACGAAGTGCATGGGATGGCGCAGCCGTCCCGAGACGCGGCCGGCATCCGCGCCGGCGCCGAAATAGAGATCGGCACGGGCGGGGCCGATGATGGCCGAGCCGGTGTCCTGCGCGATCATCAGCCGGTGGAACGGCGTCTTGGAGCGTTCGGAATCGATCGGCAGCTCGCCCTCGATGAAGAACGGCGTGCCGTAGACGTGCAGCGCCTTGTCGACCGCGATCGAGCGGCCGGCGGTCAGCGGAATGCCCTGCGCACCCACTGCTTCTTCCTTGTCGGACAGATTGACCTCGCGGAAGAAGATGTAGGAGCGGTTCTGGCGGCGCAGATCCTTGGCGCCATCGGGGTTCTGCGCCATCCACTCCCTGATCTTCTGCATCGACATCTCTTCCTTCGGAATGATGCCGCGCTCGATCAGGACACGACCGACGGCCGTGTAGGGATAGCCGTTATAGGCGTCGTAATTCAGCCGGACCGTGCCGCCGTCGTCGAACTTGATCCGCGCCGAGCCCTGGATCTGGGCGAACAGCAGATCGGTCGGGTCCTTCAGCCAGGCGATCTCCAGCCCGCGGCCGGCGATCTTGCCGTCCTCGATCTCGCCGCGATCGTAATAGGGCACCAGCTTGCGGCGGCCGATCTTGCGATAGACCGGGCCCTTGTTGGGCAAGCTGACCGAGTCCTGCTTGTAGCCGCGCACGAACAGGTTCGACGGGCGACGATAGACCGGCACGTTGAAGGCGTCGGTCTGCGTCCGCGATCCCTCCAGCACCGGTTCGTAATAGCCGGTGACGAAACCGTCGGGCTCGCCGAGGCGCGAGATCCGCAGCGGCGCGAAATTCTCCTCGAAGAAGGTCCTGGCTTTGCCGTCGTCGGTGAGCTCGAGCGACTTGGCGGCCCGGCAGGGCTCGCTCAGCGAGCCGCCAAGCGCCTTCGGTTCGGCCGCACCGGTCTGCGCGTTGATCGTCCGGCAGCTCGCGCGGAACGTCTTGTAGGCGGCCAGATGGTCGTCGTCGCTCCAGCCTTTCACGTCCGTCCAGGTCAGCGGCAGATATTGCGCACCGGGGATTTCGAACGGCAAAGGGAGCTGCGGATAGGGCAAGGCGCGCGGCGGGGCGGCGGCAAGTGCCGGGAGATGATGGTGATGGCTGCGATAGTGACGCCGCGCCGCTTCGGCGCCGAGCGAAAACGACGACAGCACGACGGCACCTGCGCAAAGCGCCGTCGCGCTGTTCTTCAGGAAATTCTTAATTCGCGCTTCCGGTGCCAACCAGCTTCCAGTTTGGATCGCGAGAGGTGATATCGCGGGCGAAGGTCCAGATGTCGGTGATGTCGGCGACCGTGTCCGCACTACCGTCGACGATATTGCCACTCTTGTCGCGGGTGGCCGAGATCATCTGCGAGACGAATCGTATGGTGAGCTGAGCCGTGCGGTCGCGCAGCTCGGCGCCGACGAGCTCGGCCTTGTCGATCGAGACGAAACGCGTCTCGGTCTTCTGCTCATACTTCTCGCGTTCCTTGATGGCGGCGTCGAAGCTGTCATAGACCTCCGACGACAGCAGGTCGCGCAACGCGCGGCGGTCGCCATTGGCAAAGGCCAGCACGATCATCTCATAAGCGCCGCGGGCGCCCGAGATGAAATGGCGCGGATCGAAGGTGGAATCCTTGTCGACGATGGCGTCGAGACCCTGGGCGAGCGCGGTGCCCGGCTCGGTCAGGCCCTTCCAGCGATCGGAGGGCGGGGCCGGCTCGGCGGTCGGCGCCAGCGGGGCCTGATCGATCACCTTGCCCGGCATGGTCACGACGTTCTTGTCCTGGGCACCCCCCAGCGCATTGCGGGCGGCGGTGCGGTCGAACGGCGGCCGCTCGTTACCCGTCCGCTGTCCCAGCACACTGCGCAGCCTCAGAAAGATGAAGACCGCCAGCGCCAGGAAGATGATGGTGTAGATGTCCACGTCGTATTCGCTTTCTGGTCTTCGCTGAAAGGGGCCGTCTCAGGTCGTCGCCGGGAAAATCAATCCGGCCAGTAGACCGTTCCATACGGGAACGGCAAGTCTACATCACCATTTTAGGTCCGCGCGTCTGGTCCTCGGGATGTAGGCACGAAATCTTGCCCGGCCAATGGCGCCTTTTGGCACAGCGCCGAGTGTAGCGCGTTTTATGCTTAAGGGGAAACCCGATCCTGCCCGGAAATCGCGCATCTTCAATCGTTTAACGCGCGATTTCGTCAGGAGGGCCGGGTGAACGTCACAATTGCGGGGGCGGCGCGGATACCCGATCCGGGGCCGTTCGTCCTTGTGGAGTGAGGCGGCCCTATGTTAGCCAACCGCCGCGAAATTCAGCCCAAATCGGGTAAGGAGAGACTCTCATGACCAACGGCAACGGCACCCCTCCCGAGGCGGCCCATGCTGCCCAGCTCAACGTTCTGGCGCAGTATATCAAGGACCTTTCGTTCGAGAATCCGAACGCGCCGACCTCGCTCCAGCAGCAGGGCCAGCCGCCCCAGATCAACATCCAGATCAATGTCAGCGCCATCAATCTCAGCGAAACCGAGTTCGAGGTGACGCTGTCGGTCGAGGGCAAGGCCGAGACCGCCGGTAAGATCATGTTCTCGTTCGAGCTCGCCTATGCCGGCGTGTTCCGCATCACCAACGTGCCGAAGGAGAATTTGCATCCGCTGGTCATGATCGAGTGCCCGCGTCTGCTGTTCCCGTTCGCCCGCGAGATCATCGCGACCGCCGTGCGCGACGGCGGGTTCCCGCCCCTGATGCTGGATCCGGTCGACTTCGTCGGTCTCTATCGTCAGAACATGGAGCGGCAAATGGCCGCTCAGCAGACGAGCGGTCAGGCCTAAACAGCCGGAGGGGCGGCTGGAGCGGGCAGGAACTCGTTCCAGATCGCCTTGTCGCCGAGCGTTGCGATGAAGGCCCGATGGGCCTCGCGCTCGGCATCGGAAATCCGCGGCGCGAGCGGCACGGTCCGCTGCCGCCGCGGCACATCGCCAGCCGCATTACTGCGAATGTCCTCGCCTTCCGAAGCGAGGAGCAATTGCGATTGCCGCGCCCCGACCAGATCGACATAAACTTCGGCCAAGAGTTCGGCGTCGAGCAGCGCGCCGTGCTTGGTGCGGTGTGAATTGTCGATCGAATAGCGCGAGCAGAGATCGTCGAGCCGGTTCGACACGCCCGGATGCTTGCGCCGCGCCAACAGCAGCGTATCGACCAGCCGCTCGCGCGGGATCGCGACACGTTTGACCTTGTCGAGCTCGGCGTTGATGAAGCCGATGTCGAACGAAGCGTTGTGGATCACCAGCGGCGCATCGCCGATGAACTCCAGAAACGCGTCGACGACCTCGTGGAAGAGCGGCTTGGTCGACAGGAACTCGGCCGACAGCCCGTGCACCGCAAAGGCTTCCGCCGGCATGTCCCGTTCGGGATTGATATAGACGTGATACGTCTGGCCCGTCGGCATACGGTTGAAAATCTCGACGCAGCCGATTTCGACCAACCGATCGCCGCGGAGCGGATCGAGGCCAGTGGTTTCGGTGTCGAGAACGATTTCACGCATGATCAAGAGGCCGTGTGAGGCAGCGAATCAGGCTCGCCGCTGCGGCATCTTAACGACCTCGGCCAGAATGTGCGTGATTTGGGCGCGCACGGGTTCAAGTCCGTGTGACGTATCCACTACGAAATCGGCCCGCTTGCGCTTCTCGGCATCCGGCGTCTGCTTGGCGATGATCGCGTCGAGCTTAGCCTCGTCCATCGTGCCGCGCTCCAGCACACGCTTGCGCTGGAGTTCCGGCGAGGTCGACACCACGACGACGGCGTCGACCCGCTTCTCGCCGCCGGTTTCGAACAGCAGCGGGATATCCAGGACCACGACGGGCGCCTTGGCTGCTTCCGCATCGGCGAAGAATTTTTGCCGGGAGGCGCCGAGCATCGGATGGACGATCTGCTCGAGCTGCTTGATCGCGGCCGGATCATGCACGACGCGCGCGGACAGTTTTGGGCGATCCACCTTGCCGTTCGCGGTGGTGCCGGGAAAGGCGGCCTCGATCGCGGGCGCAGCCTCGCCCTCGTAGAGCTGATGGACGGCGGCATCGGCGTCGTAGACGGGAACGCCGGCCTCCGCGAACAATTTCGCGGTGGTGGATTTTCCCATCCCGATCGAGCCGGTCAGTCCAAGGATCCGCATCAGCAGGCAGCCGTTTCTGTCATTCACACAGCAACTAGCCGTTCGCGCCGCAGGAACGCAAGCAACGGCAGCAGCGGCAGGCCGAGAATGGTGAAATGGTCACCCTCGATGCGCTCGAACAGATGGCAGCCGAGACCTTCGAGCTGATAGGCGCCGACGCTGGTCGTCACCGCATCGCCGGCGGCGTCGAGATAGGCGGAAAGCTCCGTCTCGGTCATCGGCCGCATGGTCATGCGGGCCACCGAAACATCCTCGAAAACGATCTTGCCATCTCGCGCCACGGCCACCGCGGAATTCAGCGCGTGGCTTTTGCCGGCGAGGTCGAGCAATTGTGCCATCGCCTGTGCGCGGCCTGCGGGCTTGTTGAAGAGACGCTCGCCGAGAGCCAGGGTCTGGTCGGCACCGATCACATAGCTCCCTGGATGACCAGCCGAGACCGCCTTGGCCTTCTCACGCGCCAGCAGCAGGGCGATGTCATGCGGGCCTGAAAGCTTCGAGGCTGCCTGAATGCCGCGCTCGTCGATATCGGCCGTAATCGCCTTGAACTCCAGTCCGGCACTGGCCAGCAGCATCTTTCGCGCGCTGCTCTGCGAGGCCAGTATCAACGGAGTTTCGCCGCGCCAGAGAGACATCGCCGAAACTATCCCGTGGGCCGGTTGCGCTGGCGATCACTGTAGAGCTTCATAATCGCCGCGGCGGTTTCCTCGATCGATCGCCGCGTGACGTCGAGCAGCGGCCAGTCGTGCTTGGCGCTCAGCTTGCGCGCGAACGCGACCTCGTCGGCGACCGCCTGCCTGTCGGTATAGGTGTCGCCGCTGGTATCGGCACCCATCGAGAGCAGGCGGTTCTGGCGCACCTGGATCAGGCGTTCCGGCGTCGCATGCAGGCTCACCACCAGCGGCCGCGTCAGGGTCTCCAATTGTGCCGGCACCGGAATGCCCGGAACCAATGGCACGTTGGCGGTGCGGATGCCGCGATTGGCCAGATAGATCGACGTCGGTGTCTTGGAGGTGCGTGAGACGCCGACGAGCACCACGTCGGCATCGTCGAGGCCTTCGACATGCTGTCCGTCGTCGTGGATCATCGTGTAGTTCAGCGCGTCGATGCGCTTGAAATATTCCGCATTGAGGACGTGCTGGGCGCCGACGCGGCCCGTGGTCGCGGCGCCGAGATAGGCTTCGAACAACTGCATCACCGGCCCGATGATCGACAGGCTCGGAACGTTGATCTGCTTGCACTTGTCCTCGAGCCTGGAGACGAGATCCTTCTCCAGCAGCGTGAACAGCACGATCCCCGGCGCCTCCTCGATCTCGTCGAGCACGCGATCGAGCTGCTTCTGGCTGCGCACCAGGGGATAAACATGCTCGACCGGGGTGACGTTGGCGTACTGCGCCGCGACGGCGCGCGCGACGGTGATCAGCGTCTCTCCGGTGGAGTCGGAGACCAGGTGGAGATGGAAATAATTGTTCGAGGTCGGCACAAAAGCCCTTTGTATGGAGGCGGTGTGGTTTGTGGATTTCTGTGGACCTTAACCCCTCGGAAAGGGTTGCGCGACACCAGGGGCGGGACAAGTGCCAATTTTCTTCACACCACTGCCCATCGGAACAAGTCCGGCGACCCGTTGAGAGGAAAACGGGATTGCGCGGACAACCCCCTTGATAAGCTGCCGACAGAAACGCGCAAGCCTTTGAAGCTGGCCGACTTATCGAAGGCCGCCGGAAGCATCAGGGATATGTTGATGGATGTGAACAAGCGCACGTGAACGTGCGGACGGAATTGTGTGAGTCCTATTCACGGTCACATAGACTCAAACCTTAAGAATCTAAGATTCTAGTTTTAAGGAAGGCCCTATGGATGGATAAGTGTGCAGGGTGAGACCTTAACGAGTTCTTACTATCCCCAGCGTTCCCTGCGCTGGACAGAAAGCCGGGCGCAGAAAATGTTCGAAGACGTCTATCTCTGGATCAAGGCGCTGCATGTGATCGCCGTCATCTCCTGGATGGTGGGCATGCTCTACCTGCCGCGGCTGTTCGTTTATCACTCCGAGGCCGAGATCGGATCGAAGCAGTCGGAAACCTTCAAAGTGATGGAACGCCGGCTGCTCAAGGCGATCATCAACCCCGCCATGATCGTCACATGGCTTGCCGGGCTCTATCTCGCCTGGTCCGGCCACTGGTTCTCTTTCGGCTGGCTGCACGTAAAACTGGCACTGGTCCTGGCGATGTCTGGGGTCCACGGCTTTTTTTCACGCTGGTGCAAGGATTTCGCCGCCGACCGGCGTCCGCGTAGCCAGAAATTCTATCGAATTATCAATGAGGTGCCGACTGCTCTGATGATTTTGATCGTCATCATGGTGATCGTGAAGCCGTTCTAGGCAAGGCTTGCGATGAATCGCTCAGCGCTTCGGCTTGCGGAGTGGAAAGCGATTTTCTATATTGGCGATATCCCACCCAACGCAGGCGGATGTGGTTTTGTCTGAGCTTTCCAGAGGCCGGACACCGCATCAGGTTTGAAGCCTCACCGGCGCTCTCCTTGCCAGACCTGCGGACCTTACCTTCTCGCGTCCGCATTTCAGAGCCTCCTCGCACCCCCTCCCAAGGTTACCCCACAGGACCACCCCAATGCGGGAAATTAAACTCCAGGACCTCAAGTCGAAGACGCCGGCCGAGCTTGTCTCGTTCGCGGAAGAGAATGGGGTCGAGAATGCCAGCACCATGCGCAAGCAGGAGCTGCTGTTCGCCATCCTCAAGCAGCTCGCGATTGCTGAAACCGACATCGTTGGCGAGGGCGTCGTCGAGGTGCTCTCCGACGGCTTCGGATTCCTCCGCTCGCCGGACGCCAATTATCTGCCGGGACCGGATGACATCTACGTTTCGCCCTCGCAGATCCGCCGCTTCGGTCTGCGCACCGGCGACACCATCGAAGGCCACATTCGCAGCCCGAAAGAGGGCGAACGCTATTTTGCGCTGCTGAAGGTCAACACGCTCAATTTCGAAGACCCGGAAAAGGCCAAGCACAAGGTCAATTTCGACAACCTCACGCCGCTGTTTCCGAATCAGCGTTTCCGTATGGAAATCGACGACCCGACGCGAAAAGACCTTTCTGCAAGGGTGATCGATATCGTCGCGCCGATCGGAAAGGGCCAGCGCGCGCTGATCGTCGCGCCGCCACGCACGGGTAAAACCGTGCTGATGCAGAACATCGCGCATTCGATCGCGCACAATCACCCCGAATGCTATCTGATCGTCCTGCTGATCGACGAACGTCCGGAAGAAGTCACGGACATGCAGCGCTCGGTGAAGGGCGAGGTGGTTTCGTCGACCTTCGACGAGCCGGCGGTTCGTCACGTCCAGGTCGCCGAGATGGTGATCGAAAAAGCAAAACGTCTGGTCGAGCATGGCCGCGACGTCGTGATCCTGCTCGATTCGATCACGCGCTTGGGCCGCGCCTACAACACCGTGGTGCCGTCATCCGGCAAGGTCTTGACCGGTGGTGTCGACGCCAACGCGCTCCAGCGCCCGAAGCGCTTCTTTGGTGCCGCCCGCAATATCGAGGAGGGCGGCTCGCTGACGATCATTGCAACCGCGCTGGTCGATACCGGCAGCCGCATGGACGAAGTCATCTTCGAAGAGTTCAAGGGCACCGGTAACTCCGAACTGATCCTGGACCGCAAGGTCTCGGACAAGCGCACCTTCCCGGCGATCGACATCTCGCGCTCCGGCACCCGCAAGGAGGAGCTCATCACCGATCCGCAGGTGCTCAAGAAAATGTACGTGCTCCGCCGCATCCTGAACCCGATGGGCACCATGGATGGGATCGACTTCCTGCTCGACAAGCTGCGCTCGACCAAGAGCAATTCAGAGTTCTTCGACTCGATGAACACCTGAGTGCGATGCAGCATGAGATTAGAGGGCGCCTTCGGGCGCCCTTTTGCTTTTGTGCGGCTTTGCTGCGGAAGAAATGCAGCATGGCGATGGGACGAAAGGAAAATCCGGATTTTCCGGAAGTTGTTGATATCTTTACGTAATACTTGACGCTGGCTGACCATTTGGTGCCTGGG
The DNA here is from genome assembly GCF_023073075.1 of Bradyrhizobium sp. 61. NCBI lineage: Bacteria > Pseudomonadati > Pseudomonadota > Alphaproteobacteria > Hyphomicrobiales > Nitrobacteraceae > Bradyrhizobium > Bradyrhizobium sp. 61. The sequence goes on from NZ_JADPIU010000082.1 coordinate 274,665, forward strand.
CGAGGCTGCCTTTGCAGCAAAATGCTGCGTCTTATATTGCATCGCAATAGAGCCGTTGCTGCGGGCCAGAGCGCAGCAAAAGGGGCGTCGGCATCGCGAGAACGGGCCGTTTGCCTTTTCGTCGCCAGCCGGACAAATAGGCCATGCATCCGCGAGACCAGACCATCTTTGCGCTGTCGTCCGGCCGTGCGCCGAGCGCGATCGCCGTGGTGCGGGTCTCCGGATCGCAAGCGGGGCTCGCGCTCACGACGCTGGCGGGGAGGCAGCCGGCGCCGAGACAGGCCAGCCGCCGGCTGCTCCGCGATGGCGCGGGCCAGGCGATCGACGACGCGGTCGTGCTCTGGTTTCCGGGGCCGGCCAGCGCGACCGGCGAGGACGTCGCTGAATTTCACGTCCATGGCGGCCGCGCGGTGCTCGCGGCACTCCTCTCCGCTATTTCGTTTATTCCGAATACGCGCGCGGCCGAGCCCGGCGAATTCACGCGGCGTGCGTTCGAGAACGGCAAGCTCGATCTCACCGAAGCCGAAGGCCTCGACGATCTCATCCATGCCGATACCGATCGTCAGCGCCGCCAGGCGCTGCGCCAGTTGCAGGGCCTGCTCGGCGATCGCGCGCGCGACTGGCGCGAGCGCATCATCGAGGCGTCGGCGCTGATCGAGGCCGGCATCGATTTTTCCGACGAGGGCGATGTGCCGGCCGAGTTGAGGGCGCCGGCGGTAAAAGCGATCAAGGCGCTGCATGACGAAATCGCAGAAGTCCTTGCGGCACAGGGACATTCTGAACGCCTGCGCGACGGCCTGGTGGTCGCGATTGCCGGCGAGCCGAATGTCGGCAAGTCGACGCTGATCAATCAGCTGGCGCGCCGCGAGGTCGCGATCGTCTCGCCGCATGCCGGCACCACGCGCGACGTGATCGAGGTGCAGCTCGATCTCGACGGCTATCCGGTCACGGTAATCGACACGGCTGGCATCCGGGAGACCGACGATCCTGTGGAGCAGGAAGGCGTGCGCCGGGCACGAGCGCGAGCCGACGCCGCCGACCTCGTGCTGTGGCTGGTCGAGGGTGGGCGCGCTGTCGATCCGGGTACGATGCAATCGCTGGTGAAGTCAGGCCCCGGGCGTGATCAATCGAGCGGCTCGGTCTGGATCGTCCGCAACAAGATCGATCTGGGCCAGGCGGGGGACGTCGGGCGGCGTGGCGAGTTCGGGATCTCGGCGAGCCGGGGGGACGGGGTTCCCGACCTGATCGACGCTCTGGTGAAATTCGCCGCCGAGTTTTTCGGGACGACCGAGGGCGCATTGGTGACCCGCGCCCGCCAGCGAGATCTGTTGCGCCGGGCCTCAGACAGCTTGCGTCGGAGCCTGGAGCTTGTAGAAGACGGCGAAGAGCTTGCCGCCGAAGAGTTGCGTGCTGCGGCCTATGCCTTGGGTCGCCTGTTGGGCCGGGTCGACGTCGAGGACGTCCTCGGGGCCATCTTCCAGAAATTCTGCATCGGAAAGTAGAACTAGTTCTTCATTGTAGAACTAGCGCTTGTTCCAGTCCTTGCGTTTCACGTGAAACGGCAATGGGATGGGTTCCGGGCCGTTTCACATGGAACAGGTGCTTGCAGTTTCGTAGCCCGGATGAAGCGAAGCGCAATCCGGGACGGCTCCGCAGCCGGAACACCTTTCCCGGATTTCGCTGCGCTCCAGCCGGGCTACAAGCTTCCTGCTGTTTCACTGAAACAGGTGGTGGGCGCTTCCGGCCTGTTTCACGTGAAACGCGAGCGGCCCTCATTGCGGCTTCTGGGCCCGCAGACTTGGGCGGGAGATTCGATTTCACTGCTCAAGCGGTCTTGGCTGCGAACGACACTCGGCCCCCAATCCCGTCATTGCGAGGAGCCCTTGCGACGAAGCAATCCAGACTGCCTCCACTGGATTGCTTCGCTCCGCTCGCAATGACGGAGTAGACGGATCACTCCTACCCGCGTCCAGAGCAGGGCGAGATCTCGCCAGGAGTTCTCGCCCGGTTAGACCCATCCTGTTTCACGTGAAACGGCAGTCCGCTCAGTTCCGGTTCTACTGTGCATGGGGTTGTTCTCGCGAAAATGCGCATCGCCTCCTGTCGCCCCGTTTCACGGGAAACAACCGCCTCACCCAGTTTCTACTTCCGGCTTCTCCACCTCTGAGATAGAAGTCCGCCCATGCGAACAGAGCGAGAGAGTTTCGACGTCATCGTGATTGGCGGCGGCCACGCCGGCTGTGAAGCCGCGGCTGCTTCCGCCCGGATGGGTGCGACGACCGCTCTGGTGACGCACCGTTTCTCCACGGTCGGCGCGATGTCCTGCAACCCCGCCATCGGCGGTCTCGGCAAAGGCCATCTGGTCCGCGAGGTCGATGCTCTCGATGGTCTGATGGGCCGGGTCGGCGATGCCGGCGGCATCCAGTTCCGCGTCCTCAATCGCCGCAAGGGACCGGCCGTCCGGGGGCCCCGAGCCCAGGCCGACCGGAAGCTTTATGCCGCAGCCATGCAGGCCGCGATCCGGGACACCGAAGGTCTTTCTGTCATCGAGGGCGAGGCGGACGAGCTGATCGTGGTCGAGGGCCGGGTGACCGGACTACGCTTGGCGGACGGCCGCGAGCTTCGGGCAGGGGCTGTCGTCGTCACCACCGGCACCTTCCTCCGCGGTCTGATCCATCTCGGCGAGAAGAACTGGCCCGCCGGTCGGGTCGGCGAAGCCCCGGCGATGGGTCTTTCGAGCTCCTTTGAGCGGGCAGGCTTCACCCTTGGACGGCTCAAGACCGGCACTCCGCCGCGTCTGGACGGCACCACGATCGACTGGTCAGCGGTCGAGATGCAGCCCGGAGACGAGCCTCCGGAGCCGTTCTCGGTGATGACGGAGCGGATCACGACCCCGCAGATCCAGTGCGGGATCACCCGGACGACCTCCGCGACCCATGAAGTGATCCGGGCCAACGTCCATCGCTCGCCGATGTACTCCGGCCAGATCAAGAGTTCCGGACCGCGCTACTGTCCCTCGATCGAGGACAAGATCGTCCGCTTTGGCGACCGCGACGGCCATCAGATCTTCCTGGAGCCGGAAGGGCTCGACGATAGCACCGTCTATCCCAACGGCATCTCGACCTCGCTGCCGGAGGAGGTCCAGCTCGCGATCCTCGCCAGCATTCCTGGCCTGGAGCAGGTGAAGATGGTCCGTCCCGGTTATGCCATCGAGTACGACCACATCGATCCCCGCGAGCTCGATCCGACCCTGCAGACCAAGCGTCTGCGTGGTCTCTTCCTGGCTGGGCAGATCAACGGCACCACCGGATACGAAGAAGCTGCCGGGCAGGGTATCGTGGCCGGCCTGAACGCGGCTTTGGCGGCGAGCGGCGCCGCCCTGACCGTGTTCGACCGTGCCGATGGCTATCTCGGTGTGATGATCGACGACCTCGTCACCCGCGGGATCAGCGAACCCTATCGGATGTTCACCTCACGCGCCGAGTACCGGCTAACCCTGCGCGCCGACAATGCCGATCAGCGCCTCACCGAGAAGGGGATTGCGCTTGGATGCGTCGGGAGCGCCCGGACGCAGCATCACCGCGCCAAGATGGACGCCCTGAATGCGGCCAGGGCGCTGTCGAAGTCCCTGACCATCACCCCGAACGAGGCGATCAAGCACGGCCTGACCCTGAACCGGGACGGCCAGCGCCGTTCGGCGTTCGAGTTGATGGCCTATCCGGACATCGGCTGGAGCCAGGTCCGGGCCATCTGGCCGGAGCTGTCGGCGATCGACCCGGTCATTGCCACCCATCTGGAGATCGACGCGAAGTACGACGTCTATCTCGAGCGCCAGAGCGCCGACGTCGAAGCTTTCAGGCGAGACGAGGGGATGGTGCTGTCGGACGTCGATTACCAGCAGGTCCCCGGTCTTTCCAACGAGGTGCGTGCCAAGCTGGAGAAGGCGCGGCCGTTCACCGTCGGCCAGGCTGGCCGGATCGACGGCATGACGCCGGCGGCTCTCGGTATCCTCGCGGCCTACCTCCGGCGCGAGGCACGGAAGACCTCAAAGGCGATCGCATAGGCGTTTCACGTGAAACAGCGCGGGCCGGGCGGCAGATCGTCATCAGGGAAACCATCGGCGGGCGAGGGCGCGAGTCGCCGATCCGAACCGACGCCGATCAAGCCGAAGATCGACAAGGCCAGCGCCAACGATCGGTCGCTGGACGCGATCATCGCCGCGGACAAGCTCGCGGCCCTCAGGCTCGCCCCCGTTTCACGTGAAACCGAGGAGCGACTCGACCGCTACATTGCGCTGCTCCGCGAGTGGCAGGCCAAGACCAATCTGGTCGCGCCCTCGACCCTGCCGCAGCTCTGGACCCGGCACATCGCCGATTCGCTTCAGCTCGTCGATCTCGCCCCTTCGGCCAAACGCTGGGCCGACCTCGGCAGCGGCGGCGGCTTTCCCGGAATCGTCCTCGCCTGTGCCATGGCCGGGACGCTTGGCGCCAGCGTCCATCTCGTCGAGCGAATCGCCAAGAAGGCGGCCTTTCTGCGCGAAGCAGTTCGCGTCACCGCATCTCCGGGGCTCGTACATCTCGCGGAGATCGGGGATAATGTGGATAGAATCACCGGCCCCGTCGATTGCGTCACCGCGCGTGCGCTGGCTCCGCTACATCAACTCATCGGCTTTGCGGAGCCGCTGATGCGCCAGGGTGCAAAAGCGCTGTTTCCGAAGGGTCAAGATGTAGAGGCTGAATTGACCGAAGCCGCTAAATATTGGAATATTCAGCCGCAGCTTCACCAAAGCCGTACCGGCGACGGTTGGATCGTCGAGCTGACGTCCGTCGAGCAGCGCGGCTGACGCGTTCAAGGGTCGAGTGGGGAATTTGCGATGAGCGTGATTGACGAACCGCAGCAGCAACAGACCGGCGAAGTCCCGCAGGGCCACCCGCGCATCCTGGCGCTGGCGAATCAGAAGGGCGGCGTGGGAAAAACAACCACGGCGATCAATCTTGGCACAGCACTCGCTGCGATCGGCGAGCGCGTCCTGATCGTCGATCTCGATCCGCAGGGCAACGCCTCGACCGGCCTCGGCATCGATCGCCGCAACCGCTCCTGCTCGACCTATGACGTGCTGATCGGCGAAGCTGCTTTGCGCGAGGCGGTGGTCTCGACCGCGGTGCCGCGGCTGCACATCGCACCCTCGACCATGGATCTCTCCGGCCTCGAGCTCGAGCTCGGCACCACGCCCGGCCGCGCGTTCAAGCTGCGCGACGCCATCGGCGCGCTCAACAACAACGTCTCGCCGGACGCCGACTACACCTATGTGCTGATCGACTGCCCGCCCTCGCTCAACCTGCTCACGGTGAATGCGATGGCGGCCTCCGATGCGATCCTGGTGCCGCTCCAGTGCGAGTTCTTCGCGCTCGAGGGTCTGTCGCAATTGCTGCAGACGGTGGAGCAGGTGCGCTCGACGCTCAATCCGAACCTGTCGATCCACGGCATCGTGCTGACCATGTTCGACTCGCGCAACAACCTCTCGAACCAGGTCGTCGCCGACGTCCGTCAGTTCATGGGCGAGAAGGTCTACAAGACCATGATCCCGCGCAACGTGCGCATCTCGGAAGCGCCGTCCTACGGCAAGCCGGTCCTGGTCTACGATCTCAAATGCGTCGGCAGCGAAGCTTACTTGCGGCTCGCCACCGAAGTGATCCAGCGCGAGCGCGAGCTGCGCACCACGCATTGACGCTGCCGTAGGGTGGGCAAAGGCGTCTTCACCGTGCCCACCATCTTCTGCACACAACTGGTGGGCACGCCTCGCTTTGCCCACTCTACGATAATTCAGTTCTGGAGTGTTGCACCGTGAATCCAAGGGAGCTGGCGATGGCCGACGAAGCGCGTTCGCGACTGGGCCGGGGTCTTGCGAGTCTGATCGGTGACGTCGGCGGCGAGGCTCAGCATGTCGATCGTCCGCGCGCGCAGCGCAAGGTGCCGATCGAATTCATCAAGCCCAATCCGCGCAACCCGCGCCGCGCCTTTTCGGAAACGGAGCTCAAGGAGCTCTCTGATTCGATCAAGCAGCACGGCGTGATCCAGCCGATCGTCGTGCGTCCGGTGAAGGGCGCGCAGGATCGCTTCGAGATCATCGCCGGCGAACGGCGCTGGCGCGCATCGCAGATGGCCGGCCTGCACGAAGTGCCGATCGTGCCGGTCGACATCAGCGACAGCGATGCGCTGGAGTTCGCGATCGTCGAGAACGTGCAGCGCGAAGACCTCAACCCGATGGAAGAGGCGCTCGGCTATCACGCGCTCGCCAACGAGTTCAAACGCAGCCAGGACGACATCGCAAAGGTCGTCGGCAAGAGCCGCAGCCACATCGCCAACATGATGCGGCTGACGAAACTGCCGGCCGAAGTGCAGGCCTTGATCACGAGCGGCGAGCTGACCGCCGGCCACGCCCGCGCGCTGATCGGCGTGCCCGATCCGCTCGCGTCAGCCAGGCGCATCGTCGCGGAAGGCCTCAACGTCCGCCAGGCCGAGGCGCTCGCGCATGAAGAGGGTGTGCCGGAGCGCAAGCCGCAGAAGGCGCGCAGCACCGGGGGCAAGGAAAAAGACCCTGACACGATCGATCTCGAAAAGCGCGTCAGCGATGCGCTTGGCCTCAAGGTCACGGTCAATCACCGCGACCCCGGCGGCTCCGTCCAGATCAACTACCGCAACCTCGATCAGCTCGACGAGGTGATGAGGCGGCTGGCGAAGGGCGCGCTGTAGACGTCATTCACAGTCTGTCTCCCTCACCCTGAGGAGCCGCAAAGCGGCGTCTCGAAGGGCGAGGGCCCGGGCCTTCATCCTTCGAGACGCGCGCAAGGCGCGCTCCTCAGGATGAGGAGTAGGCGCTTCGTTCCGTCTTTGCGGGCGCATCTGTTTCCACATCGTCATTGCGAGCGAAGCGAAGCAATCCAGATTCTTTCCGCGGAGGGACTCTGGATTGCTTCGTCGCTTGCGCTCCTCGCAATGACGTGGAGAGAGCGGTGCCTCAGCCGCGCCGCTTCGCATTCGCGGCGATGGCCATCAGCGTGCGCTGGGCGATGGCGGCAGCGAGGGTGGATTGCTTGCGGGTGTCGAGCGCGGCGGTCGCGAGCTGCTCAATGATTGCAGTGAGCCGCGCCACGCTGAAATTGCGCAGCGCCGTTTCGACCGCCGGCTTTCGCGAAAAATGCAGGCGCGGATAGCCGCCCTCGAGCACGGCGGACGCAGGCTGGCCGTCGGCGATCGCGAGCGCAGATTTGTGCAGCCACGCGGCCTGGCGCTGCGCGGCGGAGATGATCACGCCGGGATAGGTGCCCGCGATCATGGCCTTTGCAAATTCGGTCTCGACGATGTCGGGCCGGCCGGCGAAGGCGCCGTCGACGATGGGGTCGAGTTTCAGCTCGGACGCATCGGCAACGACGGACATCACGTCATCCAGCGTGATCTCGCCTTTGCCATGCGCATAGAGCGTCAGCTTGCGCAGCTCATTGCGCGAGGCCTGGCGGTCGCCGCCGAGGAATGACATCAGCGCCGCGCGGGCATCCTGCGCGATGCGCAGATTGGCGATGCGGAGCTCGTCGTCCATCAGTTTGGCAAGGTCGCGCTCGGTGTCGGGATAGCACCCGATCGCCACGGCCGTCTTGGCGCGCTCGCAGGCTTTGCGCAGGGGCGATTCCGGGCGCAGCTCGCCGGCCTCGATCACGATCCGGCAATCCTTCACGCCCATCTCCGCCAGCGTATCGATACCGCTGGCAAAGCTGCGCGAGCCGGCACGGACACGGATGGCGCGGCGGCCGCCGAACAACGGCACCGTCATGGCTTCATCGACGAGCCGCGACGGCTCGGCGGAGAGTTCGTCGCCGTCGAGCTTGACGAGGGAGAAGGGATCGTTGGGGTCGTCGACGGCCGAGGCTATCAGTGCATCGGCGCGCTCGCGCACGAGGCCGGCATCGGGACCGTAGAGCAGGATGATCGGTCGGCCCCCGTCGGGACGGGCGAGGAAGGCGTCGATCTCTTTTCCGCGCAGCGCGACCATCGGACCTGACTGTCATTCCAGGGCGCACGAAGCGCGAACTACGGCGCGCAATTGCGCGCCTGAGAATCTCGATCAATAATCTCTGGATTCCGGATCCGCCCTGCGGGCGCTCCGGAATGACGGGGATGACTTAGGTGCCGGCGATGAAGAACGAGGCGAGGCGAGTGTTGATGTTCTCGGCGATCTCGTTGGCGGCACGATCCTCGGCATCGCGCAGGGCCCGGTTGCGGGCAAAGCGCTGGTAGGAGCCAGGCATGTCATAGGACACGCGCGCGAACGTCGTGCCGGTCATGACCGACTTGCCGCTGACGACCTCGATCAAATTGTACTGGGCGTCGATGCCGTAGTTTTCACTGTTCGGCAGGCCGGTATTGGGATCGACGATCAGCGACGTTTTGCTGCTCGCGAAGCGAATCTCCAGGCGATGGGTCGGCGGCATGCCGGTGGCCGTGCCGTAGAGCTTGAAGGCCAGGGCGTTGCGGACCTCGACGCCGACACGGGCCTCGCGGGAGGCATTGGCCTTGTTGATCGGCGGAAGGTCCACACCCATCAGCTTCTCGCGCAGGCCGGGGGTGCCGTCACCACGCTCGGCATACATCGGCTGGAAGCAGCCAGCCGTCAGCGCCGCCAATGCGGCGACCGCCAGCAAGCGGGCAGCGATCCGGATCCTAGCCGACAACATTCACGATCCTCTTGGGGACGATGATCACCTTGCGGACGGGCTTGCCGTCCAGGGCCAGTTTTACCGCATCGAGGGCCAAAACGGCAGCCTCGATTTCCGGATTCTGGGCCACTGTTGCAACTGTGACCTCACCCCGCTTCTTGCCATTGACCTGGACCACCAGGGTCACGGCGTCTTCAACCAGCAAATCGCGTTCGATTTGGGGCCAATCGGCCTCGGAAACCAGCCCGCTATGGCCCAGAACCTGCCAACACTCCTCGGCCAGATGCGGCATCATCGGGGAGAACAGCTGAACCAGGATCTGGCTGGCCTCCCGGACCGCCCAGGCGAGGTCAGGTGTGGGCTGGCCGGGGCGCTGGAGCACCTCGGAGAACGCATTGGCGAATTCACGGATATGGGCAAGGCAGACGTTGAAGTGCAGCCGCTCGATCCCGGTGGTGACCTTGTCCAGCGCGCCATGAGCGGCCTTGCGCAAGGCGGTCGCATCCGGGCCGAACGAGCCCGGACGATCTGCCGGCGCGGCCTGGCCGAGCTCCACTGCATCGTTCACCAGCCGCCACAGCCGCTGCACGAAGCGCGAGGCACCCTGGACGCGCTCGTCGCTCCAGATCACGTCGCGGTCGGGCGGGGAGTCCGACAGCATGAACCAGCGGGCGACATCGGCGCCGTAGGTCTCGATGATGTCGTCGGGGTCGACCGTGTTCTTCTTCGACTTCGACATCTTCTCGATCGGACCGATCTGGATGTCTTCGCCTGACGTCAGCAGCGTCGCGCGCCGGCCGTTGCCGCCGACCTCGATCTTCACCTCGGCCGGCTGCACATAGGTGCCGTCGGCCTTCTGGTAGGTCTCGTGCACCACCATGCCCTGTGTGAACATGCCGGAAAACGGCTCGTCCAGCGCAATGTGCCCGGTCGCCTTCATCGCGCGGGTGAAGAAGCGGCTGTAGAGCAGATGCAGGATCGCGTGCTCGACGCCGCCGATATACTGATCGACCGGCAGCATCCGGTTGGCGACGGCTGGCGTCGTCGGCGCGTTCTCGTTCCAGGGATCGGTGAAGCGCGCAAAATACCAGGATGAATCCACGAAGGTGTCCATGGTGTCGGTTTCGCGCTGGGCCTTGCCGCCGCATTTGGGGCAGGTGACGTGCTTCCAGGTCGGGTGATGGTCGAGCGCGTTGCCCGGTCTGTCGAAGGTCGCATCGTCCGGCAGCGTCACCGGCAGGTCGGCGTCCGGCACCGGCACCACATCGCACTTTGGACAATGGATGACGGGAATCGGGCAGCCCCAATAGCGCTGCCGTGAAATACCCCAGTCGCGCAGGCGGAAATTGACCTGACGCTCGCCAACCGGCGCGTTGCCGCGCAGTTCGCCTTCCAGCCGCTTTGCGACCTCGTCCTTGGCCTGCTCGATGGTCATGCCGTCGAGGAAGCGAGAATTGATCATGCGGCCGTCACCGTCATAGGCGGTGTCGGTGATGACGAAGGTCTTCGGATCCTGGCCCTCGGGGCACACCACCGGAATGTTGCCGAGATTGTACTTGTTGACGAAGTCGAGGTCGCGCTGGTCGTGCGCGGGGCAGCCGAAGATCGCGCCCGTGCCGTATTCCATCAGCACGAAGTTCGCGACATAGACCGGCAGCTTCCAGCTCGGATCGAACGGGTGCACCGCGCGGATGCCGGTGTCAAAACCCTGCTTTTCCGCGGTGTCGATGATCTCCTGCGCGGTGCCGATCTTCTTGATGTCAGCGATGAACTGGGCAAGCTTCGGGTTCTTCGCGGCGGCTGCTTGCGCCAGCGGATGATCCGACGAGATCGCCATGAATTTGGCGCCGAACAGGGTGTCCGGGCGCGTCGTAAAGATCTTCAGCTCGCTCTCGCCGGCGGGCGTCGTCGCCTGATCCAGCGCGAAGCGGACCAGCAGGCCCTCGGAGCGGCCGATCCAGTTGCGCTGCATCAGCCGCACCTTGTCGGGCCAGCGGTCGAGCCCATCCAGCGCGGACAGCAGTTCCTGCGAGTACTTCGTGATCTTGAAGACCCACTGGCTCATTTCCCGTTGTTCGACAACGGCACCCGAGCGCCAGCCGCGGCCGTCGATCACCTGCTCGTTGGCGAGCACGGTCATGTCGACCGGATCCCAGTTGAGCTTGCGCTTCTCACGCTCGGCCAGGCCGGCGGCGAGCATGTCCAAAAACATCTTCTGCTGATGCTTGTAGTAGCTGGGGTCGCAGGTCGCGAATTCGCGCGACCAGTCCAGCGACAGCCCGATCGAGCGGAGCTGTTTCTTCATCGCGGCGATGTTGTCGTAGGTCCAGGCCTTCGGCGCGACCTTGCGCTCGATGGCGGCGTTCTCGGCCGGCAGGCCGAACGCGTCCCAGCCCATCGGGTGCAGCACGTTGAACCCCTTGGCGCGCATGAAGCGGGCCAGCACGTCGCCGAGCGTGTAGTTGCGGACATGGCCGATATGGATGCGCCCGGACGGGTAGGGGAACATCTCCAGCACGTAGTATTTCGGCCGCGAATCGTCGTTCTTGGAGACGAAGATCGCCTGCTGGTCCCAGGCGGCTTGCCAGCGCGGTTCGGCGTCGCGGGCGTTGTAGCGTTCGGAGGTCATGGAATCGTTGGGTTTTCGTGGATTCGGCCGTCTAAAGACGGCGGACTAGGCCATAGAAGTCCTTAGGGGGTCAATGGGTTGCCGCTGGCGGCGGCCCCCCGCAAGGCTGCTCCGCTAAAGTACGGACGGCCCATTGGGATCGGATTAAGGGGTCGGTGCGAGGTTGGCCCCCGACAGCACCCCGCCAGGCGATGGAATCAGGCTTCGACGATCTCGATTACGACTATGCCGCGTCTGTCGCCGGACGGGCGGTGCGGAGCATGGCCGAGCACCGGATTCCGCCGACGCCGACCAATTTTGCCGTCTGGTTCCACTATTTCGCAGGCAGCCATGACGACCTGCGCAATGCCATCGATCTCCTGATCGACCACAACCGTCCCTTCGACGCCAGGACCAACCAGGATCTGTTCGAGACCTATGTCGCGCCCCGGGCGGGCGCCGTCGCCTCCGAGACGTCCGATCGGCTGCACGCCCTCATGGGGGCGGCGAAGGAGTTTCTGGCGACGGCCATGGCCGACAATCGTTCCCAGATGCAGGCGATCAGCGAGGTCGCTGATCAGGGCAGGGCTGGCGTCGATCCGAAGGCGCTGGTCGCCCAGCTCATGAATGAGCTGGCGCGGGCCGCCGCGAGGGCGACCCGGCTCGAGGCCGGTTTTGCGGAAAAGACCCGCGAGCTCGACGTGATCCGCGACTCGCTCTCCAAGTCCGAAGAGCGCGCCCGGACCGATACGCTGACGGGGCTGGCAAACCGGCGCGCGCTCGATGAATTCCTGCGCAAGGCACAGACGACCGCGGATTGGGGCGAGCCGCTCGGCGTGCTGATGCTCGACATCGACCACTTCAAGACCTTCAACGACAATTTCGGCCATGGTGTCGGCGACCAGGTGCTGCGCCTGATTGCGAAAGTGCTGCGCGAAAAAGTTCGCGAGCAGGATCTGTCGGCCCGCTATGGCGGCGAGGAGCTGATTGCCGTGCTGCCGGATGCCGATCTCGCCACTTGCGCCGAGATCGCCGAGCGCATCAGGCGCGCGATCGCCGAATGCACGATCACGCGCCGCTCGACCGGGGAGACCCTGCCCGGCATCAGCGTGTCGATCGGCGTGGCGCAGTACCGGACCGGCGAGACGATCACCGATCTGATCGAGCGCTGCGACCGCGCGCTCTATCTCGCCAAGGGCGGCGGCCGCAATCGCGTGGTGACGGAGGTCGAGCTCGATCGCGCCGCGGCTGCGGGCTAGGCGCTCGCGGCCAGCATCATGGCGGCCGCGCCGTTCTCGATCACCTGGATGCCGTGCTCCATGACATTGTTGCGGCCGCGGTGTTTTGCGGCGTAGAGCGCGGCGTCGGCGGCTTCGATGAGATCGCCGGGGCGCAGCGTCTCGTTCGGCTTCGTTGCAGCAACGCCGATCGAGACGGTGACGATCATGTGGGCGGAGGTGATGTGCGGCAGGCACAGCTTCAGCACGGCCGCGCGCACCTGCTCGCCGATCTCGACGGCGCGGTTCACATCGGTGTTCGGCAGCAGCAGGCAGAACTCCTCGCCGCCATAGCGGGCCGCAAAGCCCATCGTGTCGGCGGCGATGCCGGACAAGGATTCGCCGAGCCGGGTCAGGCAGGAATCGCCTTCGAGATGGCCGTAGGTGTCGTTGAACAGCTTGAAGTGGTCGACGTCGATCATCAGCAGCGCAAGCTCGCTGTCATATTGCTGCGCGCGCATCCATTCGAAGTCGAGCCGGCTCTGGAAGCCGCGGCGATTGGCCAGCCCCGACAGCATGTCGATCGAGGCCATCACGGTGAGGCGGTCGTTGCTCGCGATCAGCTCGCGCTCGCGCTGGCTGAGCTGCGCGGCCATCGCGTTGAAGGCGCGGGCCAGCGGCACGAACTCGGCCGGCAGACGGTTGCGCGCGGCGCGGGCCGAGAGGTCGCCCTCGCCGAGGCGTTTGGCCATGTCGGCCAGCATCTCAATCGGCTTGATCACGAGCTTCTCGGCAGCGATCAGCGCGCCGAGCAGGACGAACAGGACGACGAACGCGAGCTGGAGATAGGCGGTGCGGATGTCGCGGCTGACCGCCGCGGACACCTTGTCCTCGTCGATGCTGGCAATCAGGCGGGCGTTAGTGCCGGCGATGCGGATATAGCTCACCGCGCGGCGGGAGCCGTCAGCGGCGAGGAAAGAGAGTGAGCCCTCGTCCTGGTCCGAACGCAGCGCCCTGTCGGCGATCGCCGACATCAGCGGCATGTTGTCGAGCGGACGGCCGATTGCGCTGTGCTGGTCAGCCGGCGCGGCGAGCACCGTGCCGGCGCTGTCGACCAGCACGGCAGTGATGCCGGCACGGCCGCCGAGATTGCTCATGACCTTCGACATCCAGTCGAGGTTCACGGTGGCGAGCACGACGGCATCCGCCACACCGCTGAAGGCCGACACCGGATAAACCGCCATGACGGTCGGCGACGGCACGGGCCGCGACAGGATGAAATCGCTCAGCACGAAGCGGCCGGTTTCCTGCGCCTGCTGGAAGTATGGCCGGTCGCTGAGGTCGAGGCCGACATACATGTTGTTGGTGGCGCACTGGATGCGTCCGTCCTGGCCGGCGATCAACAGCGTGCGGATCCAGGGAAGGTTCGACGGCAGGCTCGCGCGCAGCACGTCGCAGCTCTTGCTGATGCCGCCGGCGGAGGCGCGGATGAAGGCTTCAGATTTCAGGATGGTTTCGACCGACGAGATCACTTCGCGCTGCGCATCGGCGCTGTGTCTTGCAATGGTGGTGAATTCGGTCGCGGCCTGCGCGATCTGCCGCGCGCGCGTGTCCTCGAGCGAACGGATGCGCTCGAACATCAAGGGCGTCACCAGAATCACCGCGAGCAACGCAAGCCGTGCCCGGATTCCGAGAACCTGCTTGAGTTTCACTCGTTTGCGGTTGAAACTGACGTTTGCCATCTTCGCTGCCCACCCCATCGGCCAAGGTAAAGCGAAGGGTTCAAAAACTCTTTCTTGAACTCGGTAAAATTAGAACTAGCTCCGCAACAATCCAGTCCGAACCGACGTCATGACCGAAACCAACGCCGCGCCGGTAACCGGCCATTCACCAAACGCGCTCGCCGCGGTCGAAGCCGAAATTGTCCGCGCCTGCAGGGAAGCGCGGCGCGATCGTGCCTCCGTGACGCTGATCGCGGTGTCCAAGACGTTCGCCGCGGATGCAATTATCCCGGTCATCGACGCCGGACAGCGCGTATTCGGCGAAAATCGGGTGCAGGAGGCCAAAGGCAAGTGGCCGGCGTTAACGTCCGCTTATTCCGGCATCGCGCTGCATCTGATCGGGCCGCTGCAGTCCAACAAGGCGAAGGAGGCGGTGGCGCTGTTCGATGCCATCCATTCGGTCGACCGCCCGAGCATTTGCCAGGCGTTAGCCAAGGAAATCGAATCCCAGAACAGGCACCCGGAGCTGTTCGTCCAGATCAACATCGGCGAGGAGCCGCAGAAGGCCGGCATCGCTCCCGGCGAGGCCGATGCCTTCATCGCGAGCTGCCGCGACAGCTATGGGCTGACGATCTCCGGCCTGATGTGCATCCCGCCGGTCGACGAGCCGCCGGCGGCGCATTTCGCGCTGACCGCCAAGATCGCAGCGCGCAATGGATTGAAGAATCTCTCGATGGGCATGAGCGCGGACTTCGCCACCGCAATCATGCTCGGCGCCACCCATGTGCGCGTCGGGAGCGCGATCTTCGGGCACCGGTGACGCCGGCAGCGCTCGCAACGACGGCGGTGGTTACGCAAACCACACCGACACCTGCCCAAGCACACCAAAATCCACCGCGAAATGATCGCCGGCCTGGATCGGCAGCGGCGGATGGCACGTGCCTGTCGTCACCACCTCCCCTGCCCGCAAGGTGATGCCGAGCCCGCGCAGCTCGTTGGCAAGCCAGGCCAGGGCGACACGGGGATCGCCGAGCACGTTCTTGCCGTGGCCGAGATAGCGCTGGCCGCGCAGCGTGATCTGCGGCCGCTCCTCGACGAGATCCATGGCGCGCCAGTTCGCAGTCGTCGCTGCGCCAAGCACGAACAGATGCGCGCAGGCATTGTCGGCGATGAGCTGCGCCTCGCCGGCGCTGGCGAAATCGCCAAAGCGCGAGTCGGGAATCTCGATCGCGGGATGCAGGGTGTCGACGGCGGCGAGCACGTCGTCGACATTGTACGGCGTCGCGCGCGGCGGCAGATCGCGGCCCATGACGAAGGCGAACTCCGGCTCGCCGACGCGCATCTCGTTGCCCTTCATCGACGCCGTGCCACCGTCGGCGATCACGGTGTCGCTCATGATGCGGCCGGCCAGCGGTCCCGCGACGTTGATGTGCTTCTGTCCGGCCTCGCTTGTCGCCGCGATCTTCCAACCGAACAGCTTTCCAAGCGATTGGTTTTCGAGGACGGCCTGGATGGCATAGCCATCGGCGCGGCTCTGCGGCCGCAACCGCGGCTCCAGCGCGTCAAACTTGGTGCCGTCGCGCCAATGTTTGACCAGGACCTGCGATGCGGCGGCGATCTGATCCTTGTCGAGCATGTGCCCTCACCCGATGATGATTCTTGTTCTTGGTCCCAGGCGCCGCAGCAATTGCAGCATCGCCGCTTTG
The DNA here is from genome assembly GCF_023073075.1 of Bradyrhizobium sp. 61. Classification (NCBI taxonomy): domain Bacteria; kingdom Pseudomonadati; phylum Pseudomonadota; class Alphaproteobacteria; order Hyphomicrobiales; family Nitrobacteraceae; genus Bradyrhizobium; species Bradyrhizobium sp. 61. Next base: position 290,628 of record NZ_JADPIU010000082.1, read on the forward strand.
GTCATCGAGACGCAGCCCGCGGTCGGCCCGAAATTGTCGCGCGCCAGATGCAAGAACACCGCACTGCCGCGGCCGGCGATGCGCGGTCTGGTGTTGTGGTCGATTTCGATGATGAAGTCATAGAGATGGTCGGTCCGCTTGAGACGGTCACCGCCCTGCTCCGGCCCGAGCCGGATCGCCTGATTGTAGTGGCGATCTCCGGCGTCCTCGCACCAGGCGTCCGTGTCGCCGATGGTCCGGGCCGGAAGAAAGGTCCGCGGACGGCTGTGGCGGTCGCCCCGCCACCATAATTGCCTGGGACGGAAGCCGCCCCTCGGGGTGCCGCCATCGCCCTCGCGCTTGTTTGCCAGGATTCCGCCTCGCCCCAGCGCCACCGGGACCGTAAGGGCGCCGGCCGTCAGCCAGCCCCGGCGCGGATTCCCGGCAGCAGGTTTAACGCGGATCGCTCGAAGCGGTCCGGAGCTTCGATTCTTTGGGTAACTAGCTGAATTCGCTTTGTTTTTCATGTGAACGTGCGATGTCGAATTCATTACAGGACATTCATCAAAACGGCCTGAGATTTTGAGTTAGAGTGCTTCTGGCTTGTGAATCGGTAACAGCCCACTACTTCAACACGAACAACAATAATAACGGCGACCCCCCTAACTTTCCCTCGCGGCTGGGTGCAGCATGCATGCGCGCCGAGCCGGACTCCAAAAGGATGACCCCCTATGGCCAATGCCCGCAAGATCCTCATCGTGGATGACGATACCGATCTGCGCGATACGTTGGTGGAGCAATTATCGCTGCACGAAGAATTTGAGGCCTCCGCCGTCGATACCGGCGCCAAGGGCGCGAGCGCCGCGAAGGCCAATGCCCCCGATCTGGTCCTGATGGATGTCGGCCTGCCCGACACCGATGGCCGCGAGGTGGTTCGTTCCTTGCGCAAGGGCGGCTTCAAGGCCCCGATCATCATGCTCACCGGGCATGACACCGATTCCGACACGATTTTGGGGCTGGAATCCGGCGCCAACGACTACGTCGCAAAACCCTTCCGTTTCGCCGTGCTGCTGGCCCGCATCCGCGCCCAGCTCCGCCAGCACGAGGCGAGCGAGGACGCGGTGTTCTCGGTCGGCCCCTACTCCTTCCGCCCGGGCTCGAAGATGCTGACCGCGGCCAATGCCCGCAAGGTCCGGCTCACCGAGAAGGAAACCGCCATCCTCCGCTTCCTCTACCGGGCCGGCCAGATGCCGGTCTCGCGCGAGACCCTGCTCCAGGAGGTCTGGGGCTATAATTCCGGCGTCACCACCCACACGCTGGAAACCCACATCTACCGCCTCCGCCAGAAGATCGAGAAGGACGCCGCCAATCCGGAGATCCTGGTCACGGAAGCCGGTGGCTACAAGCTGGTGCCGTGATACGCTTTAGGGGCGTGCGAATCGTTTTAGATCGCATGCCCTTTGAGCCCCGGACCTAAATGTCAATCGACGACGACGTAGCGCTTCTCGAGCGTGTCCCGACACTGCGCTTGTTGGGAGACGCGTCGTTGCGCATGCTGGCGATCGGCTCCGAGCAGCGTAATTTCGTCCGCGGCGACGTCCTGTTCAATCTCGGCGACGAAGCCGATGCCGGATATGTGGTTCAACGCGGCGCCTTTCGGGTCGACGACGGCGCCGGCGCGGAGATGATCGCAGGTCCCGGCGCGCTGATCGGCGAGCTCGCGCTGGTGGTGCCGATGAAGCGGCCGTCGAGCGCGGTCGCGCTGGAGCACGCCTCCGTCATCCGCGTCGCGCGCAGCTTGTTTCAACGCGTGCTCGAGAGTGACCCCGCGGCTGCGGTGCGCCTGCGTGACGAATTCGCGGTGCGCTCCAGCCAGATCGCGAGCGATATCCTGATGGCGGGCGCGAAGCTGACGTCGTCGTAGCCCGGACGGCGCCGCTACACCTCCAGCGTCACCGTCACCGGCACGTGGTCCGACGGGCGCTCCCAGCTCCGCGCGTCGCGCAGGATCTTGAAATCGCTGACCGCGTCCTTCAATGCGCGCGAGACCCAGATGTGGTCGAGCCTGCGGCCGCGATCACCGACGGTCCAGTCGGCGGAGCGATAGCTCCACCACGTATAGACCTTCTCCGACATCGGAAAACGCTCGCGCGCGACGTCGACCCACTCACCGGCTGCCAGCGCGGCTTGCAGCTTCTCGGTCTCCACAGGTGTATGCGAAACCACTTTCAGAAGCTGCTTGTGCGACCAGACGTCGTTCTCGTGCGGCGCGACGTTGAGATCGCCGACCAGGATGTGGCGATCCTCCCCGCGCGGATGCAGCGGCTCGCAGGCCTTCATCTCGTCGAGGAAGCGAAGCTTGTGGTCGAATTTCTCGTTCAGCGCGGGATCGGGAATGTCGCCGCCGGCGGGCACGTAGAAATTATGCAGCACCAGCGGCTTTGCGATGCTGGCCTTCTCGCCGAACGAGACCGAGATGTGGCGCGAATCCACCTTGTCGCAGAAGGTGCGGATGTCTTTCGATTCGAACGGGATCTTCGAGACGATGGCGACGCCGTGATAGCCCTTCTGCCCGTTCAGCGCGACATGCTCATAGCCCAGCCGCTTGAAACGCTTCAGGGGAAAGGCATCGTCGATGCACTTGGTCTCCTGGAGGCACAGCACGTCCGGCCGCGCGCTCTTGAGAAACTTCGCGACCAGGTCGATGCGCAGCCGCACCGAGTTGATGTTCCAGGTTGTCAGGGAAAGACGCATGAGGCCTGCGTCTTAGCAAGCTCTCGTAGGGTGGGCAAAGGCGCAAAGCGCCGTGCCCACGTCTTTTAGGGGGTGGGTGCAAGGTTCGTAGCAAGCCCTCGTAGGGTGGGCAAAGCGAAGCGTGCCCACCATGCCTGCCGCAAGGAGAGATGGTGGGCACGGCGCTAATGCGCCTTTGCCCACCCTACGGCTAACCCACCCTACGCACCGTCAACCCGGCGATGGGCCGTAATTGGTGAAATCGATCTTGAACATGGCAGGATCGAGCTTCTTGCCCGCATCGAGATTGTAGACCGCGATCGTGGTGTCGTAGCCCTGCGGGTCGGTGACGGTCCACTGCTTCAACTGGCCGTCCTTGGCGCCGAACATCAGCAGCAAGCGGCTGGTGCCGACCAGCGCCTGCTTCTCCTCGATCGTGACGCTGACGAAGACGTCGTCGGCCGAGACGTTGACGACGTTGGTGTCCTTCATCAGGTCGATGCGGTCGGACAGCAGGAAGCGCAGCGGCGTCTGCGACAGCGGATAGACGTCCTGGGTCGCGAGCTTTCGGTCGCGCACCACCAGCGAGGATCCGTCGGCGACGATGTCGATCGGGCTCGGCGCGTCATATTCGAAGCGCACCTTGCCGGGCTTCTGGATGTAGAAGTCGCCCTGCGTCTTGCTGCCGTCGGGGCCGACCTGGACGAAATTTCCAACCAGCGTCGACAGCGAGGACAGATAGGCGCTGACCTTGGCCGCCTGCGCCTTCTGGTTGGCGTCGAACGTCTGGAAGATGCTGGTCGGCACGTTGCGGCGCGGATCCGGGATGACCGGGTTCGGCGGCGTCTGGGTCGCGCCGGTGACGGCGGGCCCACCGGCCGAACCGCCATCGCGGCCCTTCGGCGCGGGCTTCGGCACGGGCACGGTCTGCGCGAACGACGCCGCGGTCACCATCGCGGCGGTGACGAGAAGCACACCGGCCATGCGCGCGCTTCGCGCAGCGATGGTGGCAGCGAATCGAATGTCCGGATGTCTGATCAACGCGTCGTCCTGTGTGGCTGGGCGCCCTTTTAGCGTGATTTCGCTACTGCAGATATCGATTTTGCGTGAAATTATGTTCAGAGGCGGCTCGCCTCACATGTGGCTGTCTTCTTCCTCGACCAGAATCTCGCGCTTTCCGGCGTGGTTGGCGGGTCCGACGATGCCCTCCAGTTCCATGCGCTCCATCAAGGACGCGGCACGGTTATAGCCGATCTGGAGCCGGCGCTGGATGTAGCTGGTTGAGGCCTTGCGGTCGCGTTTGACGATGGCCACGGCCTGTTGGAAGAGATCGCCGCCGCCATCCGCGCCCATGCCGCTGGCGTCGAACACGGCGCCACCGTCCTCGTCCTCGGTCGGCTCTTCGGCCGTGACGGCCTCGAGGTATTCGGGCTGGCCCTGCGTCTTGAGGTGACGCACCACCTTCTCGACTTCCTCGTCCGATGCGAAAGGTCCGTGCACGCGGCTGATGCGGCCGCCGCCCGCCATGTAGAGCATGTCGCCCTGCCCGAGCAGCTGCTCGGCGCCCATCTCGCCCAAAATGGTGCGGCTGTCGATCTTGGACGTCACCTGGAAGGCGATGCGGGTCGGGAAGTTCGCCTTGATGGTGCCGGTGATGACGTCGACCGACGGGCGTTGCGTCGCGAGGATCACATGCAGGCCGGCGGCGCGCGCCATCTGCGCGAGACGCTGCACCGCGCCTTCGATGTCCTTGCCGGCGACCATCATCAGGTCGGCCATTTCGTCGACGATGATGACGATGTAGGGCAGCGGGTCGAGCGAGAGCTTCTCTTCCTCGTAGATCGCCTTGCCGGTTTCCTTGTCGAAGCCGGTGTGCACAGTGCGCGTCGGTTCTTCGCCCTTGGCTTTCAATTCGAGCAGGCGCGTATTGTAGCCGTCGATGTTGCGCACACCGAGTTTGGCCATGTTCTTGTAGCGCTCTTCCATCTCGCGCACGGCCCATTTCAGCGCGACCACCGCCTTCTTCGGGTCGGTCACAACAGGCGTGAGCAGATGGGGAATGCCGTCATAGACGGAGAGTTCGAGCATCTTCGGATCGACCATGATCAGGCGGCACTGGTCCGGGCGCAGCCGGTAGACCAGGCTGAGGATCATGGTGTTGATGGCGACCGACTTGCCGGACCCGGTGGTGCCGGCGATCAGCATGTGCGGCGTGCGCGCGAGGTCGATGATCACGGGGTCGCCGCCGATGGTCTTGCCGAGGCAGAGCGGCAGCTTCGCAACCGAATCGACAGTCTCCTTGGCGACCAGCAGCTCGCGCAGATAGACCTTTTCGCGATGCGCATTCGGTAGCTCGATGCCGATGGCGTTACGGCCGGGTACGACGGCGACGCGTGCCGACAGCGCGCTCATCGAACGGGCGATATCGTCGGCGAGACCGATCACGCGCGATGACTTGATGCCGGGCGCCGGCTCCAGCTCGTACAGTGTGACCACGGGACCCGGATTGGCTTTCACGATCTCGCCGCGCACGCCGAAATCCTGCAGCACGCCTTCGAGCGAACGCGAATTGGCTTCCAGCTCAGCCTTGCTGAGCGGCTGGCGATCGCCCGCCTTGGGCGCGGCCAGCACGGACACGGACGGAAGCTCGAACTTGTCGGAGGATTTCTTGGAAGCGGCCTTTGGTGCAGCCTTCTTGCGCGGGGCGCGCGCGGCCGGCTCCTCCTCTTCCTCCTCCTCGTCTTCCTCTTCTTCGTGCTCGTCCTCGTCAATTTCGTCTTCGGACTGCGGCGAGATCGACGGCGCGGCGCGGCCGGCGCCGAGATTCGGCTCCTGGCGGCTGAACGCAACGGCTTTGGTCTTCGGTCCGCTCGAGACCAGCGAGCGGTAAGCGGTGCCGAGCAGCCAGATCAGCCGCGCCTTCGTGCTCATCAATGCGTGGAACAGCCACCCCAGCGACACCGAGCCGCGATCGCTCTCCTCGTCTTCGTCGAGCGGCTTGTCGTCGTCCTCGATCTCCGCGAACTCGTCGTCGTGCGCGCGCGCGCCGAGGCCGCAGGCGATCAGGAAGGTCGCGCCCATCGCGGCGAACAGGATCGTGCCCAGCACCATGCGATAGATCGTGCCCGCCGGTCCGAAAATCACCGCGGGCGCGCGTACGAGCGCATCGCCGACCACGCCGCCGAGGCCGGTCGGCAGCGGCCAGGCGCCGCCATGCGGCCAGCAGCTGGCAAAGCCCGCAGCGATCACGGTGCAGAGAATCCAGGAACCGAGCCGCAGCGCCTCGCGGTCGAACGGGCGATGGGTCATCATGCGCCAGCCCCAGACCGCGACCGTCAGGACTAGCATGATCGCGCCGAGCCCGAGGATCTGCATCGCAAGGTCGGCGCCAATCGCGCCGGCATAGCCGAGAATGTTGCGGATCGGCCGTGAGGTCGCGTGGCTGAGGCTTGGATCCTGCACCGACCAGGTCATCAGCGCGGCCGAGGCGACGCCGGACAATGCAATCAGGCCGAAACCGGTGAGCTCGCGCATACGCCGCGCCAGCCCCTCGCGGATCGACGGTGGCAGATGGCCGACCAGTGGAATGACACGTTCGATTGCCGACATGCTCATGGGCCCCGCCTAACCCAGAGTCTCGACCAGGCGGTGCAGCGCTTGCGCCGTGGTCTCGCCATCCTGCACCAGCGCAAGGCGAATGAAACCTGCGCCCGGATTGAAGCCGTCGGGCTGGAGCCGCGCCAGATAGCTGCCGGGCACCACGCGTACGCCTGCTTCCTTGAAGAGCCTGAGCGTGATCGACACGTCGTCGCCGAGCGCGGACGCGTTGAGCCAGACGCAGAAGCCGGCGTCAGGCCGGCGATAGCCGTAACGATCGCCGATGATCTGGTCGGCGAGATCGAACTTGATCCGGTAGAGCCTGCGGTTCTCCTCGACATGCGCCTCGTCGCCATAGGCAACGGTCGCGACATGCTGGAGCGGCACCGGCACCTGCGGCGCCGCGATGTTGCGCAGCTCGAGGAACATGCCGATGAATCGCTTGTCGCCGGCGGCGAAACCGACGCGCAGGCCCGGCAGGTTGGAGCGCTTCGACAGCGACTGGAACGCAACCACGCGGGTGAAATCAGGGCCGGCGCATTCGAGCGCGCTGCCCGGGGCCTCGCGGGTGTAGATCTCGGAATAGCACTCGTCGCTGAGGATCACGAAGCCGTAGCGGTCGGCGAGCTGCTTCAACCGCCTGAAATAGTCGGGCTTGGCAACCGAGCCCTGCGGATTGGCGGGCGAGGCCAGATAGAACGCCACCGTGCGCGCCAGCGTCGCTTCGTCGATGGCATCGAGATCGGGCAGAAAGCCGTTTTCGACGGTGGTCGGCAGGTAGACCGGCTCGCAGGCCGCGGCGCGGGCGCCGGCGCCATAGACCGGATAGAACGGGTTCGGCATCAGGATCGCGGGCTTGCCGGGGCGCGGGCCGACATAGCGCGCGGCCGCGATCGCCGCGAGGAACAGCCCCTCGCGGCTGCCATTCAGGACGAGAATCTCGTTCTCGGGGTCGAGCGGCCGCGGCAGCTTGAAGCGCGACGACAGCCAGGCGCCCGCTGCCGTGCGGAACGGGTCGGTGCCCTTGTTCGCGGGGTAACGGCCGAAATCGGCGATGTGCTTGGCCAGCACCGGGCCGACGAAGTCAGGCACGGGATGCTGGGGCTCGCCGACTGCAAGCGTAATCAAGGGCTTACCCGGTTGATGGGGTGCCAGCAGCTCGTTCAGCCGGACGAAGGGCGAGCGTTCGCTATCGGAGCTTCCACTGTCCTGCGGCGCACGGGATGAAGCGGTTATAGCCATTCTGGACGCCAGCACTCTTGGAACAGCCGGTCGCACCAAGGCGCCGGCGGGAAGCGGTTCACTTCACCATAGATAGGGCGAGGTTAAGACGCGATTAACCATCGGCTTTCCGCGCCATCAAGAGTCATTTCCGTGACCCGGATTTGAGGTTCGGCCCGTTCAGAGGGGGGAATAAATGAGGCCGGATACAACGGATGCATGTCTGGCCCGGGTCCCGTCATGGCCGGGCCTGTCCCGGCCATCCCCGGCCCATTCTACCATGCCCAAGAACGTTCATGCCCGAGGCAAGCCCGGGCATGACGAGTTTCCGGATATGGGCGCGCCTAGTGCCCCGGCAGCTTCTCGAACGTCGCCATGCCCGCGGGGATCGCATGAAACTCCTGCTTGTCGCAGGTGTAGATCGCCATCTGCGGATGGAACTGTTTTGGCTCGTCCAGGGTGCCGACCTTCAGGATCGCCGCCGGCAGGCCCGGAACCTTGGTCACCAGATGGGTGCCGCATTCGGCGCAGAATTCGCGCGTGACGGCGCGCTCGAGATCCTTGCGCGTGAACTGCTTGGGCTGCCCGGTGATGTAGCTGAAGCCGGCCACCGGCATTGCGATGAAGGTGTTGGGCGCGCCGCCCGAGATGTACTGGCACTCGCGGCAATGACACTGGGCCTGCATCATTGGATCGCCTTCGGCCACGTAGCGCACTTCGCCGCAATAGCATCCGCCTTCCAAACGCATGACGACCTCCCGATTTGTTTTTCGTTGTGGTCGATATTTCTGCGCCGGCAATCTGAAATGGCAATCTATTTCTTTTGCGCAACGGTCAAAAAGAACATAGCGTTCTCGATGGGAAGGCTGCGGAGAATGCCTTACGCCTATCGCTTGGCGATGCCGCAGCCGTTGAAAGCTCGACTTCTCCAGCATCCGCTGCTCATGCATTCCGCTTCCTGCCGCACGCAGAAGGTTGAGCCACAATTGGGCTGGCCGCCAAAACTGACGCAAGCCACCGCGCAATTTCTGCGCATCGTGGAGCAGCTCATCCCATTGCCGCCCGGCGCGGCCTGTCCGCCGTCGCGCCGATCGGGAGGCGCAGCAGCCGCATTGTCATTGCGCTTTGCGGCGCGCTTCGGGTCGGGCTGCCTCCGCTCGGATTCTCCGCTTGGCGCTGATACCTTTGAAAAGTCGTAGCGACACGGCCAATAGGTTTCCGTGCGGACCCCAGCCCCTTTGGAAGCCTTCAGTTCGAGCACGATCTTGTATCGATAGGACGAGCCCGCGGCGCGATTCAGCGGATCCTTGTCGCCAATGATACCGTTGACGGAGATGGTGCTGTTGCCGTCCGCTTCGATCTTGCCGTCATAACTCACAGAGCCGGGCTTGCCCTCGTCCCCGAGCACCGTGTGCAGCACTCCCTCCTTGATGCGAAAGACATATTGGCGATGGGCTTCCGGAAAAGGCGGTTTGCTCTCGCAGCTTTCGTTGGCGATCCAGGTTCCGTCGAAAGTCGTCGGGCGCTTTGCGCTGTCGATGGATTTCGACAGCAGCTCGATGCGGTATTTCGCCAGGTCTGCAAAGGCGCAGGACGGGAAGCGAAGCAGATGATCCTTGAAGGCCGTGATGGTCCCGAGCGCGTCCGCACCGCGCCAATGGTCGGCGGCCTCTGCGCAAGGGTCAGTCCGAGGTGAAGATGGTGTCAGCGCCGCGGGTTCGGCTTTGCCATTGAGGTAAAACTCGCCGAAGAACGACAACGACAGCTCCGGGACCTGTGATCCCTTGGTGCGCTTGTAGACGCCGGCGCCGATGGTCTGGAACACTGTATTGATGTTGTCCCTGTCGCTGATGTGCTCCAGGAACGAGCTGGTATAGGGACTGTTGCGGCCGTTGCCGTCGTCGGCCGTGCGACCGGCCTGGGTCGCATAGGAGATGATGGTGCCCTCCGGGCTCTCCATCTTGGCCAGCCCGCGGCTGACGGTTACGCCGCGCCCCTGCCCGATGTTTCGCCGGAGCTCGTCCGCGAAGGGATTGTCGCGGCAGGCGTCGAGCACGAGGATGCGCAGGTTCTTGGCCTGCTGCAAATCCGCCAGGATCTCGTCGGCGCGCACCAGGCGCCGCAGATCAACCTCGTCGCGCACGACGGCATCGACGGGCACCAGATAGTTGACGCCTGCGAATTGCAGCGCGTGTCCGCTGTAATAGAACAGGGCGACGTCGGCGCCGCGGGCCTCGCGCGCAAAGCGAAGAACGGTGTCCTGCATGGCGGCCTGATCGAGATCGGTCGCGACCAGGGGCTCGAATCCCGATCGCTTCAGCGCCGCGCCGATGTCGGCCGCATCATTGGTCGGATTGGCGAGCGTGGGAACGTTCCGGTAGGCGCCGTTGCCAATCACCAGCGCAACGCGCTTGTCGGCCTTGGCGTCGAGGGCAGACAGGGCAAGCGACAGCAAACACAAAGCCACGAAACGCAACAGGCTCATGAGACCGTGCTCCGGACGGGAGCATGATATTCACCAGTTTCGGGACAATGCAATTTGGGCTTGGTGCAGGCGTGGCCGCTGCGACGATGCGGCGCGCCAAAAAGAAAGGGGCTCCAGCTTGCGCTGGAGCCCCTCAACGGTCGGGACATTGCCGGGTATGTGCCCCAAACCGTAGTTGTGGGCACGGCCCCCGCGGAGGCCGCGCCCGGGAGGAGAGTTACATGTTGTAGGCGCGCTCGGTGTGCTCGGTGATATCGAGGCCTTCACGCTCGGTCTCGACATTGGCGCGGAGGCCAACGATCACATCGACGACCTTGTAGAGGATCGCCGAACCGATGCCCGACCACACCAGCGTGGTGCAGACGCCCCAGAGCTGGGAGATCATCTGCGCCGCGAAGTCGTAATCGGCAACCTTCGGCGGGATCGCGGTGTAGTCGATGATGCCCGCACCACCCAGCGCCGGATTGACGAGGATGCCGGTGCCGAGGGCGCCGACGATGCCGCCGACGCAGTGCACGCCGAACACATCGAGGCTGTCGTCGTAGCCGAGCGCGTTCTTCACGACGGTGCAGAAGAACAGGCAGACCACGCCGACCACGAGGCCGAGGACGATCGCACCCATCACGCCGGCGAAGCCGGCGGCAGGCGTGACGGCCACGAGGCCCGCGACAGCGCCGGAGATGACGCCGAGCACCGACGGGTGACCCTTCACGATCCACTCCGCGAACATCCACGACAGCGCGGCGGCCGCTGTGGCGACGAAGGAGTTGGTCATGGCGAGGGCAGCGCCGCCGTTGGCTTCGAGGTTGGAGCCGGCGTTGAAGCCGAACCAGCCGACCCAGAGCAGCGAGGCGCCGATCATCGACATGGTCAGCGAGTGCGGAGCCATCAGCTCCTTGCCGTAGCCGACGCGCTTGCCGATCAGCAGAGCGCCGACGAGACCTGCGATGCCGGCGTTGATGTGCACCACGGTGCCGCCGGCGAAGTCGATCGCGCCCTTCTTGAAGATCCAGCCGGCGTCGGCGTTGATCTCGTCGAGCTTGGCCTGCGCCGCGGTCTTCGCCGCTGCGTCAGTGGCAGCAGCCAGAGCCTTGGCAGCGTCCTGGATCATGTCCGGGCCGGGCCAGTACCAGACCATGTGCGCGATCGGGAAGTAGATCAGCGTGACCCAGAGCGGGATGAAGAGCGCGATCGCCGCGAACTTCATGCGCTCGGCGAAGGCGCCGACGATGAGGGCCGGCGTGATCGCCGCGAAGGTCATCTGGAAGCACATATAGATGAGCTCCGAGATGTTGGCGTCGACCGAGAAGGTCGCGGCCTTCGAGTCGGTGGTGACGCCCATCATGAAGGCCTTGGAGAAGCCGCCGATGAAGTCGGAACCGCCGGTGAAGGTGAGGCTGTAGCCGTACACGGCCCAGATTACGGTGACGACACAGACGGTGTAGAACACCTGCATCAGCACGGAGAGCATGTTCTTGGAACGGACGAGACCGCCGTAGAACAGCGCGAGGCCGGGGATCGTCATCAACAGCACGAGAACTGTCGATGTCAGCATCCAGGCGTTGTCTCCCTTGTTGACCGTTGGCTCGGCATAGGCCGCGGTCGCAGCGAACATGCCGACTGCGAGAGCCGCCAATCCCGCGCCATAGGGACGCTTAAACGTCATTTTATTCACTCCTGATTGGTAAAGGTTGAGCGCGAAATCAAAGGGCCGCGGCATCGGCCTCGCCGGTGCGGATGCGAACCGCATGGTCGAGGTTGATGACGAAGATCTTGCCGTCGCCGATCTGCCCGGTTTTCGCGGCGGACGTGATGGCGTCGATGGTCTTGTCGACCTGGTCGGAGGCGACAGCGACCTCGATCTTGATCTTGGGCAGGAAGCTCACGGCGTATTCCGCACCGCGATAGATTTCCGTATGGCCTTTCTGGCGGCCATATCCCTTGACTTCCGTCACCGTGAGACCGTGAACGCCGATGGCGGTCAGGGCGTCACGGACTTCTTCCAGCTTGAATGGCTTGATAATCGCCATAACAATTTTCATGGGTCCTATCCCCGCTTGGCCCGGTCCGGACGTGGCCGGGCGTTTCTCGACTGGTTCGCCACGAGGGAGAAGTTCACTACGCGGGCACAGCCAGCACCCTTAGAATCAAATGCCGTGCCAGATCGGGCGCGTTGCCTAACGGACTATGAAAACGGGTGTTTTCGCGTTTGACGCGTGCTGCGGTGCAGTGCGCTATTACGTCGCGCTCAAAACGTGGTCACACCTGATCAAAAAGCGGGCACGACAGGCTGTCGACACAATTGCTGCTCACGTGTCGGGCAGCAAGAAGGTATTTTATTACAGAAGGGGCCTGACAAAGGGCCCCGCCGCTCTGCGAAATATCGAACCAGCCCTCGGCGTGCTCACGGGATGCGCGTAACCGGCCTGAACCGTCAGGCGGCCTCGCGCTCCGCAAAGACCCGGTCGATCAATCCCCATTCGACCCCCTGCTGCGCGGTCATGAAGTGGTCGCGGTCCAGGGTCCGTTCCACCTCCGCCTCGGTGCGCCCGCAATGCTGCGCGTAGAGCCGGGTGATGCGCCGCTTGGTCTCCTGCATTTCGTTGGCATGGATCAGGATGTCGGACGCCTGGCCCTGGAAGCCGCCGAGCGGCTGATGCACGTGAAGGCTCGCATTGGGCAGCGCGGCGCGGTGACCTGGCTCGCCGGCCATCAGCAGGAACGAGCCCATCGAGCGCGCCGTGCCCATGCACAGCGTATGAACCGGCGCCTTGATGAACTGCATGGTGTCGTACATGGCGAGACCAGAGGTGACCACGCCGCCATAGGAGTTGATGTAGAGATTGATCGGCCTGTTCGGATTCTCCGCCTCCAGGAACAACAATTGCGCGCACACCAGTCCGGACATCGCATCATTGACCTCGCCGTTGAGGAAGATGATGCGCTCGCGCAGGAGCCGCGAATAGATGTCGAAGGATCGCTCGCCGCGGGCGGATTGTTCGACAACCATAGGGACGAGCTGAAGCATGTCGCGCATTGGCGACCTCCATGTTTGCAGGTGATGAAGTCTTGCTCGTGTTTAAGCCGCCGCGCGCATCAGGCAGCAATTGCTGTTGGCCGGCTGCGGCAGCTTTGTTCGCTCTTCGCAGGCTTGCTGAATGATGCGGAAGCGGGTGCCGCCGTCCTTGTTCGGCTCGATCCGGAAGATCACGTGGCTCTCGCGAAACGGCGGCTCTGAATCGCGAAGCCGGTAGCGCACCTCTTCGCCTGCGATCGTTGATTCAGGCTCGGCGCCTACAAGGTCGCAATCCGGCAACCAGCGCTCGCGCAAGGCCGGAATGGTCACGGCGCGCCAGACCTTTGCTGGCGGCGCATCGAAATCATATTCAAGTACCAGGGCTTCGTCGGGACGATCAGGCTTCGCGGCGTCGCTCATTGATCCCAGTCCTTATTGATCCATGTCCTTGAGGAGATCGGCGAGTGCTTCCATGCGCTTCGGCCAGTAGGCACGGTAGCGCGCAAGCCATGTGCCGATGGCCACGATTCCGTCCGGGTCGACTTCGTAGTTCACGAAGCGGCCCTGCCGCTGTTCGCGCACGAGGCCTGCCGCGCGCAGCACCGAAAGATGCTGCGACATCGCCGGCTGGCTGATCTCCAAACCGTCGCGCAAAGCGCTGGCATTCAGGCTTCCGCCAGCGAGCTTCTCAAAGACTTTTCGGCGCGTCGGGTCGGCCAGTGCCTTGAAGATGTCGGCTTCGATCATGCCAACACATAAGCATTTACTTATGTGTTGCGCAAGCCCCGATTACTGAAGCGCTTCTCCGTGCTGCGAGATATCCAGTCCCTCCAGCTCGTGCTCACGGGATACGCGCAGGGGCACGAACAGGGAGACCAGCTTGAGCAGGACGAAACTCACGCCGGCCGCCCAGACGAAGGTGACGGCGACGCCGTAGAGCTGGATCAGCAATTGCTGCGGATGGCCTTCGATCAGGCCGGCGGTGCCGCCGATCGCGCTGGTCGCGAACACGCCGGCCAGCAGCGTGCCGGTCAGGCCGCCGATGCCGTGGACGCCGAACACGTCGAGGGAATCGTCATAGTTGAAGCGGTGCTTGAGCCAGGTGCAGGCCCAGTAGCAGACCGCGCCGGCGACAATGCCGATGACGATGCCATGCCAGGGCGCGACGAAGCCCGAAGCCGGCGTGATCGTGCCGAGCCCCGCAACCGCGCCGGAGATCATGCCGAGCACCGAAGGCTTGCGCCGGGTCGACCATTCGATCGCGCCCCAGGTCAGCGCGCCGGAGCAGGCCGCAAGATGCGTTGCGATGATCGCCAGCACCGCGCGCGAATTGGCAGCGCCCGCCGAGCCGCCGTTGAAGCCGAACCAGCCGACCCACAACAGGCCGGTGCCCATCACCGCGAGCGACAGATCGAACGGCGACAGATTTTCCGTGCCGTAGCCGTGGCGGCGGCCCATCACCTTGGCGGCGACGAGGCCGGCGGTGCCGGCCGACAGATGCACGACGAGGCCGCCGGCGAAATCCAGCACGCCCATGCTGGCGAGGAAGCCGCCGCCCCACACCCAATGCGCCAGCGGAATGTAGACGAAGATGAACCAGGCGACCGAGAATACCAGATAGGCGGAGAATCGCATCCGGTCGGCGACCGAGCCCGCGACCAGCGCCACCGTGATGATGGCAAAGGTCATCTGGTACAGCATGAACAGCGCTTCCGGGATCGTCTTCGCCGCCGGGTTGACGCTGTCCATCGTCATGCCCGCGAGGAACCAGCGGTCGAGCGTTCCGATCCACGGCCCGTCGCCGACGAAGCAGAGCGAATAGCCGAACGCCACCCAGAGGATCGAGATCATCGTCACCGCGGCGAGGCTCTGCGCCATGGTGGCGAGCACGTTCTTCTTGCGCACCATGCCGGAATAGAACAGCGCCAGGCCGGGGATCGTCATCATCAGCACCAGCGCGGTGGCGACGATCATCCAGGCGGTGTCGGCGGTGTTGATCTCGGAGCCCGCGGCGTATGCGGGCGCCGCAACGAACGTCACAAATCCGAGCGGCGCAGCCATAGCAGCTGCGCGGCGCAACAATCCCGCCATGTCATTCCCCCCGGCATCAATTGGCGTCGCACGCTGTGGCGTCGTTGCCCCGTGCGATCGAAGAAGGATCAAAGCGTTTTCGAGCGAAGTGGATACCGGTTCGCGTGAAGAAAACGCGTCAAAACGAAAAGCCTTAAAGCGCGTCGCTGTCGGTTTCGCCGGTGCGGATGCGCAGCGCGTGGTCGATCGGCGTGACGAAGATCTTGCCGTCGCCGATCTGCCCGGTGCGCGCCGTCGCGGTGATCACGGCGACCGCCTTGTCGGCGACGTCGGAGGCGACCGCGATCTCGATCCGCAGCTTCGGCAGGAAGTTCACGACATATTCCGCGCCGCGATAGATCTCGGTATGACCCTTCTGGCGGCCGTAGCCTTTCACCTCGGTCACGGTCATGCCGTGGACGCCGATCGCGGTCAGCGCCTGGCGGACTTCATCGAGCTTGAAGGGTTTGATGATCGCGACGACGAGTTTCATGGTCAGGCCTATTCCCCGGGGATGCGCCACGCCGTATGTCCCCGGCGCAGCGTCAATCTGGCATCTTTCCGGGCAAATGGCATAAAAAACTTGCAGACTGAAGCGGAAAAACGTTTGGCCATGTGAACCGCCGCCTCTGTACAGGGCATCCGTTCATCCTTCACAATGCGTTTTTGGCATGGATGCGGTGAACCGAAGCGTCCCGGCCGGTACAAAAGTATGTTTGAGGGGGACGCTTCATGGCGAGTTGGTTCTACGCATCCGAGGGCAAGCAACAGGGACCCTATCCGGAAGGGCAATTCCGCGACCTGGTCGCGCAGGGAGTTGTGCGCCCGGATACGCTGGTGTGGTCCGAGGGCATGGCCGGCTGGCAGAAGGCCGCCGAAATCCCCGGCCTGATCGGCGGCGGCGGTGCGCCCCCGATGATGCCGGCCGGCGGTCCGCCGATGATGGGCTCCGGTGGTTACGCTGGCGCCGGCTACGGTGGCGGCGGCAGCGGAGGAGCGCTGGCGGTCGATTTCGGCATCCTCGAGTTCACCTGGCGCAGCATCGTGATGCTGATCGGCATGTGCCTCATCATTCCGGTGCCATGGGTGTTCGTCTGGTACACGAAATGGATCGTGTCCTGCGTGAAGGTGCCCGGCCGGCCCAATCTCAGCTTCACCGGCAATGCGATGACGCTGGTGCCCTGGTTCTTCGGCTTCATCGTTCTGGCGATCGCGATCGGCGTCATCGGCAGTGCGCTGCTCAGCAATCTGCTGTTCATCGCGCAGATCGTGCTCTACTGGCTGCTGATCAAATGGATGGTCGCGAACCTCGCCTCCAACGAGCAGCCGCTCGGGCTCAGCTTCTCCGGCTCAGCTTGGGCCTATATCGGCTGGAATCTGTTGTTCGCGATCTCGATCATCACGATCATCGGCTGGGCCTGGGTCGCCGCGGCGCAGATGCGCTGGTTCTGCCGCAGCATCGAAGGCACGCGCCGTGAGATCGTGTTCAAGGGCAGCGGTCTCGGCATTCTCTGGCGCGGCATCGTCGCCGCGATCCTGTCCAGCCTCATCATCCCGATCCCGTGGGTGTATCGCTGGATCATGAACTGGTTCGCGTCGCAGACCGAGCTCGCTCCGCGCGGGTCGCTCGGAGCTTGATCGCAAATCCCAGGCGCGACGAACTCGCGCCTGGGCTCTAGGACTTGCGCTCGCGCACAGAACCTTCCTGCGCGACGGAGGCGACCAGCGTGCCGTCGGGCTTGAAGATCGAGCCGCGGGTCAAGCCGCGGCCGCCTCGCGCGTTCGGCGAATCCTGCGCGTAGAGCAGCCATTCGTCGGCGCGGAACGGGCGATGAAACCACATCGCGTGGTCGAGGCTCGCGGGCATCATGCGCTTGTCGAACAGCGTGCGGCCGTAGCGCGCCATGATCGCGTCGAGCAGCGAAAAATCCGAGGCATAGGCCAGCGCGCACATGTGCAGCGCCGGATCGTCCGGCAGCTTTGCCGCGGTCCTGATCCAGACGTGAATGCGGCCGTCCTCGATCTTCTGGCCGAAATAACGGCCGAGCTCGACCGGGCGCAGCTCGATCGGACGATCGGACTCGTAGTAGCGGCGGATGAACTCCGGCATCTCCTTGAACATCGGCTGCTTCGCCACCTCCTCCGCCGTCAGCTTTTCCGGCGGCGGCACGTCGGGCATCTTGTCCTGATGATCGAACGCGCTCTCCTCGTCGGTGTGGAACGACACCATGATCGAGAAGATCGCGTTGCCGTGCTGGATCGCGGTGACGCGGCGGGTCGAATAGCTCTTGCCGTCGCGCAGGCGCTCGACCTGGTAGATGATCGGGATCTGCGGATCGCCCGGCAGGATGAAATAGCAATGCAGCGAATGCGGCAGCCGGCCCTCGACCGTGCGGCAGGCCGCAACCATCGCCTGCCCGATCACCTGGCCGCCGAACACCCGCTGCCAGCTCGTCTTCGGGCTGTTGCCGCGGAACAGATTCACCTCGAGCTGTTCGAGGTCGAGAATCGAGATCAGGTCGATCAGGCCTTTGGACATGATGGTGCTTTCGAAGGATATCGTCATTCCCGGGCATCGCGACAGCGATGACCCCGGAATGACGAGCCGATAACCTCTGGATTCCGGGTTCGCGCCTGTGCGCGCTCCGGAATGACGGAATGAGGCAGTTCCGCCCTTGTTTCATCGCACTGTTTCGCCCACCTCAAGTCTGCTAGCAAGGCCTGGAAAAGCCGAAGTGTGAGCCAGGAATTTGGTATGCCGGTACAGGGTAGCATTGTCATTGGTGGCGGCGCGTTTGCCGGCCTCGCGCTGGCCCTGGCGTTGCGCCAGGGGCTCGGGCCCGAGATTCCCGTCATCGTCGCCGACCCCGCGCTCGCGACCCGTCCGAGCCGCGACCCGCGCGCGACCGCGATCGTGGCCGCCTGCCGCCGCCTGTTCGAGGCCATCGGCGCCTGGGACGCCGTCAGGGGCGAGGCGCAGCCGATCCTCGACATGGTCGTCACCGATTCAAAGCTGGAAGACGCCACCCGTCCGGTTTTTCTGAACTTTGCCGGCGATGTCGCGCCGGGCGAACCGTTTGCGCATATGGTCGAGAACCGCCGTTTGATCGACGCGCTGGTGGTGCGGGCCGAGGCCGAGGGCATCGATCTCCGCGCCACGACGGTCGCGTCCTATGACGCGCGCCCGGAAGGCGTCGACGTGACGCTTGGCGACGGCAGCGTGATTGCGGCAAGCCTGCTGGTCGCCGCCGATGGCGCGCGGTCGAAACTGCGCGAGCGTGCCGGCATCGTCACCCATGGCTGGGAGTACGATCAATCCGGCATCGTCGTCACCGTCGGCCATGAGCGCGATCACGACGGCCGCGCCGAGGAGCACTTCCTGCCCGCGGGTCCCTTCGCCATCCTGCCTCTCTCCGGAAAACGATCCTCGCTGGTGTGGACCGAGCGCCGCAGCGAGGCCGCGCGCATCATCGCGTTGAGCGACGAGGAGTTCCACGGCGAGCTCGAGCGCCGGTTCGGCCTGCATCTCGGCGAGGTTAAGGCGCTCGATAAGCCGCGCGCGTTCCCGCTGTCCTATTTCGTGGCGCGCTCCTTCATCGCCGAGCGTCTCGCGCTGGTCGGCGATTCCGCGCATGTCATCCATCCGATCGCGGGCCAAGGCCTCAACATGGGGCTGAAGGATGTCGCAGCACTGGCCGAAGTCGTGGTCGATGCCGCGCGGCTCGGCATGGATCTCGGCGGCGTCGACGTGCTCGAACGTTATCAGCGCTGGCGCCGCTTCGACACCATGGCTATGGGCGTTGCCACCAACTCGCTGAACTTCCTGTTCTCCAACCAGTCGACGCTGCTGCGCACGGTGCGCGACATCGGCCTCGGCCTCGTCGACCGCGCCCCGCCGCTGAAGAACCTCTTCATCCGCCAGGCCGCCGGTTTGACCGGTGAGATCCCGCGGTTGCTGAAGGGTGAGGCGTTGTAGCAATCGCGCAAGCTCTAACTCCTCATCCTGAGGAGCGCGCTTGCGCGCGTCTCGAAGGATGAAGGCCGAGGTGAGAGAGCCGGGCTTTCATGGTTCGAGACGGCGCTATCGCGCCTCCTCACCATGAGGGCCGCCTGATCAATCGATCTTGCGCGCCTCTTCCGGCAGCATGATCGGGATGCCGTCGCGGATCGGGTAGGCCAGCTTGGCGCTGCGCGAGATCAGCTCCTGCTTTGCGGAATCGAACTCCAGCGGACCCTTGGTCAGCGGGCAGACCAGGATCTCCAGCAATTTGGGATCGACGCTGGTTTCGGGGCGTTCGGTGGGCGCGTTCATTGGAGTCTCCGAAGATCGCTTGCCTCTAGCACAGAAAATCGCGGTCGCCCATTGCGCCACCAGAGCGTTTTCGAGCGAAGTGGGTACCGGTTCGCATAAAGAAAACGCGTCAAAACAAGAATCTAGGCAGAGACCATCCGCATGATCTCGTCGAGCAGGCCCTGGAGCCGTGCCGCCGGCACCGGCGTGCCCGACAAGGCAAAGCCCAGGAATGTCCAGTACAGGATCTGTGCGCGGGCCTGCGCCTTCGCCGGCTCAAGTCCCCGCATCGCAAGCAGCGTCTCGATATAGTCGATCCTGCGGCGGTCGATCGCGCGGACCGCGCCTTGCGCGGCCGCATCGAACGCCGCCCAGCTGCGCACGGCGCGCTCGAGGTCGAGCCGTGCGCCAAAGGATCTCCGCAGCAGCGCCTTCAGCGGCTCGTCGCCGGCGGCTTCGACGTCGGCGATGATCTGTTCGGCCGCGATCTCGCGCCAGCGCTTCAGAACATCGGCGTGGAACGCGCCGAGATCGGCGAAATGCCAATAGAAGCTGCCGCGCGAGACGCCCATGGCCCTTGCGAGCGGATCGGCTTTCAGGGCCGTGAAGCCGTTCTTGGCCAGCGCCTTCAGGCCCTGTTTGATCCAGTCGTCGGCGGAGAGTTGTTCGGTCATGACCGGTTCCGGAAATTGGCCATACACTAGTGTATTGACAGGCGGCGGGCCAGCGCCTATCTCACCATACACAACTGTATGGACGAAGCTTTCAAGGAGCCTTGCCGATGCGTGATCTCTTGCTCCAGTGCTCCGGCGTCGTGGCCATTGCCGTGGCCCTCATCCATGGCGTTCTCGGCGAGACCAAGGTCTTTGCCCGCGCCCGCATCGAGCCGGAACGGCTCCGCACCCTGATTCGCCTGGTCTGGCAGGCCTCGACCGTCGCCTGGATCGGTGGTGGTGTGCTCCTGATCGCGGCGCCCTGGATGGAATCGGAACCGACGCGCCGCTGGATCGTCGTCACCATGGCCTGTGTTTTCGGTTTCTCGGCTGCCGCCAACGCGTGGGCCACGCGCGGCCGGCATTTCGGCTGGATGGCGCTCAGCGCCGTCGTCGCGATGGCGGTTGCCGGCTACTGAGGTGCCGCGCACAGAACGCCGGCCGTCAAACCGTGAGGCGTAAGGCCGCAGCGGCCGTTCAAATGCGTGCTGCCTACGGAGCCGACTGATCTTTTTCGGATCGTTAGAATAACTCTAAAGCCATCTGCGTCCAAACCGGATTGACTTCATCATCTCCTTTGCTTCCCTCGGTCCCGCTTCGCGGCTCCGCGCAGCGCCCACGACAGAGGAGGAGACGTTCGTGAAGGTCATTCGTGTAGTTGCCATTGCACTGACGATCGGAATTGGCATGGGATCGGCGGCCATGGCCGACGGGTTCAAGGACTGCACCAAGCTCGACAAGGCGTCGTGGAAGCCGGCCGCCGAAGCCGAAGCCAAGGCCAAGGCGCTGGGTTACGAAGTGCGGCGCTCCAAGATCGAAGGCTCGTGCTATGAGGTCTACGGCGTCAAGGAAGGCAAGCTCTACGAGCTGTTCTACAGCCCGGAAGATCTTAGCCTGAAGAAGACGGTTGCCAAGTAAGGTTTCAAGCAAGGTCTTGAGCAAGGCTTGAGGATAGTCACGGCTTGATCGACGAAGCGGTGCCAGAAACGCGCGGGGCGTCCGACGGGACCCCCGCGGATCGAACGGCTTCGCGGACGGTCGCAGTCTGGGACCTCCCGCTACGCCTCTGGCACTGGGCCCTTGCGGTCAGCATCTTGGCCGCGTGGTTCACGCCCACCGTCTACGATACCCTTCACCGCATCGTCGGCTATACGGTGCTCGGGCTTCTCGCCTTCCGCCTGGTCTGGGGTTTTTGGGGAAGCCGCTATTCGCGCTTCCGCATGGTCGGCGTCCGGCTTCGGGTCGCGCCACACTATCTCTGGAATCTACGCCGCGGCATGACCGGCCGCTATATCGGCCTCAATCCAGCCGGCACCTTGATGCTGGTAGCGCTGCTGCTGGCGATCGCCATCTCGGCCATCACGGGGGCGATGTCGGTGACCGTCACCTTCTTCGGCCTGTGGTGGGTCGAGGATACCCACGCGATAGCATCCGACGCCGTCATCGTGCTGGCCGTGGTACACGTGCTGGGCGTCGTGCTGATGGGGCTTCTCCAGCGCGAGAACCTGATCCGCGCGATGTTCACCGGACGCAAGCGCATCCGCCATCATCAATAGGGTTTTTGAGGCGGCGCTCTCTCCTCGTCATGGCCGGGCTTGTCCCGGCCATCCACGTTCTTTTGTGCCTCTCGGACGTGGATGCCCGGGTCATCGGCGAGCGAAGCGACGCCGTCCTTCGGACGGCTATGCCCGGGCATGACGGAGCGTGACGCGGCAGCGCGCCCCTCACTGCAACGGCGGATCGCCGCTGGTGCGCTTCTTGGCGAGATCCATCTCGGTCACCGCGATCAGGATTTCGGCGCGGGTCTTCAAATCCGGCGCCTCCAGCATGGCCTGCTTTTCCGCGGGGCCATAGGGCGACATCATCGCCAGCGCGTTGACGAGCGCTTCGTTGGGCGCGCTCTCGACGCCTTCCCAGTCGACCTTGAGATTGTTGGCCTTCAGGAAATCCGCCAGCACGGTCAGCAGCGCCTCGCGATCGACCTCGTCCTCGCCCATGCGCGCGGTGAAGTCGTCGAGGAAGGTGAAGAAGTCCACCTTGCACTGGCGGTAGGCGGTCAGCACTTCGAGCTCCTTGACCACCTTGAAGCGCGAGACGCCGGTGAGCTCGAGGAGGTAGCGGCCGTCGCCGGATTCGGCGAGCTGGGTGATGCGGCCGACGCAGCCGACGCGGAACAGCGCCGGCCTGTCGGAATTCTTCGGCGAGTGCGCGATGTCGGGCTGGATCATGCCGATCAGGCGATGGCCGTCGCGCAAGGAATCGTCGACCATCGAAAGGTAACGCGGCTCGAAGATGTTGAGCGGCATCTGGCCGCGCGGCAGCAAAAGCGCGCCCGGCAGCGGAAATACTGGAATGATCTCCGGCAGGTCGGCGGGGCCGCGATATTCGATGTTGATCGGCATCTGGACCCCGCTAGACTCGCTAGAGCATGATCCGGAAAAGTGTGAAGCGGTTTTCCGACAAGATCATGCTCCAACAATAACCCTTACGAAAACAGGATCGTCGACAAGCGCTTTCGTCCCTCGACGGTAGCATCATCCGTGCCACCCCAGGCCTCGAAGAATTGCACGAGCTGCTTGCGGGCGCCGTCGTCGTTCCATTTGCGGTCGCGCTTAATGATCGCCAGCAACTGCTCGGTGGCCGCCGCCCGGTTACCTTGCGCATTCAACGCGGTCGCAAGGTCGAAGCGAGCCTGATGATCGAGCGGGTTTGCGGCGACCTTCTGTTCCAGCTCGGCCACCGGCCCCAGCTGCTCCGCCTGCTCGGCGAGATCGATCGCGGTCTGCACGGCCTTCACGGCGGGGTCGTTGCGCTTCGATTCCGGCACCATCGCCAGCGTCTGCTTGGCCTGCTCCATCGCGCCGGAGACGGCGTAGCATTTCGCGAGTCCGGCAAGGGCCGCGATGTTGGTCGAATCGTGCTGCAGCACCTCGGCATAGATCTGCGCCGCGGCGGCGGCGTCCCCCTCGGCGAGCACCGCCTCGGCCTCTTGCAGGATCTCGGCTATATTGGGCTCGCCCGGCGCCGTCACACCCTTGGTCACCTTTTCGATGAAGGCGTTGACCTGGCTCTCCGGCACTGCGCCCATGAAGCCGTCGGCCGGCTGGCCGTTGACGAAGGCGATCACGGCCGGGATCGACTGGATGCCCATCTGGCCCGGGATCGCCGGATGCTGGTCGATGTTCATCTTGACCAGCTTGACCTTGCCCTTGGCCGCCTTGACCGCCTTTTCCAGCACGGGCGTGAGCTGCTTGCAGGGGCCGCACCACTCCGCCCAGAAGTCGATCAGAACCGGCTGGCGCTTCGATTCCTCGATGACGTCCTTCACGAAGGTCTGGGTGGTGGTGTCCTTGATCAGATCGGCCGCGGCCGCGCCCGCCGCTCCGTTACCCTGGTCGATGATCGTCACGGGATCCCCTCGTCTGATGTCTGGAATGGCGGCTCTTTAGCACGTCGCCAAATCATATGCTTCGTTGTCGGCTCCTAGATTGGGCCGAATGGGCCGAATTTCAATCCATCAGGGCCGATTCGCCGGTTCCGGCGCGTTTTC
The DNA here is from genome assembly GCF_023073075.1 of Bradyrhizobium sp. 61. Classification (NCBI taxonomy): domain Bacteria; kingdom Pseudomonadati; phylum Pseudomonadota; class Alphaproteobacteria; order Hyphomicrobiales; family Nitrobacteraceae; genus Bradyrhizobium; species Bradyrhizobium sp. 61. The sequence goes on from NZ_JADPIU010000082.1 coordinate 314,283, forward strand.
GGACGATTTGGCCGCATTCGGGGTCCATATAGGGCCTTCGAAACCGAATCTATGCTGCCGGTAGCTGTTGCATTCGCCGTCCGCTTTTGGCATACGACAGCCGTTGTCGGCGCGTAATGCGACCGACACAGGATGCGGGTGTAGCTCAGTGGTAGAGCACGACCTTGCCAAGGTCGGGGTCGAGGGTTCGAGCCCCTTCGCCCGCTCCAATTTTTCCCAAAGCATCCAGCCAAACCGGGTCGGGCCGTGGTTTTCGACGCCGCTGGCGGCTGTATTGGGTCTCAAATGACAATACTGGTCACGGGCAGCGCGGGCCACCTTGGGGAGGCCGTTCTCCGTATGCTCCAGGGACGCAGTTTCCCCGCGCGTGGGATCGATCTGAAGCCATCGCCCTTCACCGATGTCGTCGGCTCGATCGTCGATTCCGACTTCGTGCGGCGGCAGATGGAGGGCGTCACCGCCGTGATCCACTCCGCGACGCTGCACAAGCCGCATGTGGCGACCCACAGCAAACAGGATTTTGTCGACACCAACGTCACCGGCACGCTCAATCTGCTCGAGGCGGCCATAGCCGCCGGCGTGCGCAGCTTCGTCTTCACCAGCACCACCAGCGCATTCGGTTCGCAGCTTCGACCCGGGGCCGGACAGGCTGCGGTGTGGGTCACCGAGGATCTGGCGCCGGTGCCGAAGAACATCTACGGCACGACCAAGCTGATGGCTGAGACTCTGTGCGAGCTGTTCTTTCGCGAGCGCGCTCTGCCTGTCGTAATCTTGAGGACCTCTCGCTTCTTCCCTGAGGACGATGACGATCCCGCGATGCGATCGGCTTACCCGCTGGACAACGCACAGGCCAACGAGCTGCTCTATAGACGGCTGGATATAGCGGACGCGGTGAGCGCCCATCTGCTCGCTGTCGAGCGTGCGCCGAAGATCGGTTTTGCCCGTTACATCATCTCCGCCACCAGCCCGTTCGAGCCCCGTCATCTCGCGATGCTCGCGCGCGACGCGGCCGGTGTCGTGCGCGAGCTCTACCCGGATTGCGCGCAGCTCTATGCGGCGCGCGGATGGCGGCTATTCCCCGAGATCGACCGCGTCTATGTCAACGACCGTGCGCGGCACGAGCTGGGCTGGCGGCCCGAATTCGACTTCGCGCATGTCCTGAACAGCCTGCGTGAGGGCACGGATTTTCGCAGCACGCTGGCACGCGAGATCGGGTCGAAAGGCTATCACGACACGGTATTCGACGACGGACCCTATCCCGTCGCCTCGTAATCGCCGTCTTTACCGTTTTGCTCGACGCATCAAATGTCTGCCCGGCGTCACCGGGAGCAGACCGGGGTGAGCCGTTCTACTGTGCATGGGGTTGTTTTCGCAATTTTGTGCGACCGCTCTTCCTGCTGCCTGCAAATCAGTCACGCGCCATTTTGATTCCGCGTTGCAGCGAGACCGTTGTCGTCGCCGTGCAAATCTTCGTGGCATTCAGTCTCAATTTCTATTGAGTCTGACTGCAGTGCTCCCGACGCGCTTCTCACCGTCCGCAGATGTGCTAACCTTTTTACGTCTGTCGTCCTGACAGAGTCCGAACTTCGCCTCTCGACTAGCAAAACAAAATAACGTGCAGCCCTGACGGCTGCCTTAGGGGAGTGACGCGATGAAATTCCATCAATCCGTCTTTCAATCCGTCCTGGCGCTTGCAGCGGTTGCCCTTCTCGCGGGGACAAGCGCAGTCAGCGCGCAACAGCAGGACAAGAACCGCCAGCTGAAGAAATACGAATCCGGCACCAAGGAGTTCTGGACCCATCCGCCGGATGACTGGTTCCTTGGCGACGAGACCGAGGCCCAGAAGGGCCTCGCGCCGCCGTCGGGCCCGCCGACCGGCGCGTCGGAGGCCGAGCTCGCCGCGATGATGAAGAAGATCAAGCTGCCGGCCGGCTTCAAGATCGAAGTCTATGCGCCCGGCGTTCTCGCCGCGCGGCAGATGGCCTGGGGTGACAAGGGCACGCTGTTCGTTGGCTCGTTCGGCCTCGGCAACGTCTATGCCATCAAGGACAACAACGGAAAGAAAGAGGTCAAGACCATCCTCAAAGGGCTGAACATGCCCACCGGTCTCGCCTTTAGGGATGGCGCGCTCTACGTCATCGCGGTCGACAAGCTGATCCGTTACGACAACGCCGAAGCCAATCTCGACAAGCTCGGCGACGGCAAGGTCGTCTATGACGACATGCCCTCCTATGCCGCGCATGGCTGGAAGTATATCGCGGTCGACAAGGAAGGCTGGTTCTACCTGCCGTTCGGACCGCCCTTCAACGTCGGCGTGCCCCCGACCAGCGTCTCGCAGATCCGCCGCGTCGATCCCAAGACCGGCAACGCCGAAATCTACGCGCTCGGCGTTCGCAACTCGGTCGGCGGCGACGTCGATCCGCGCACCGGCAAATACTGGTTCACCGAGAACGCGCGCGACTGGATCAGCGACGATCTGCCCTCAGACAAGCTGAACATGATCTCGAAGATCGGCGAGCATTTCGGCTATCCCTACTGCCACCAGGGCGACCTGCTGGATACGAAGTTCGCGATGGGTCACAAGTGCTCCGAGTTCACGCCGCCCGTGCTGAACCTCGGCGCGCATGTCGCTCCGCTCGGTATGAAGTTCTATACCGGCGATCAATTCCCCGCCGAGTACAAGAATAACATCCTGATCGCCGAGCATGGCTCCTGGAATCGTCACAAGTACCAGGGCGGCAATATCACGCGCGTGATCGTCGGCCCCGACGGCAAGAACGCCAAGAAGGAGGTGTTCGCCTCCGGTTGGATCGAGGGCGACCAGGGCTATCTCGGCCGTCCCAACGACATCATCCTCGCCAAGGACGGCTCGATCCTCGTCGCCGACGACTGGGCCGGCGCGATCTATCGCATCAGCTACAGCAAGAAGTAGCGTAAGACGACACGAGGCTGCGACCGGATGACGGTCGCAGCCTCTTTTGTTTGTGACAGGCTTGCAGCGGAACGCGTTCGTCATGCCCGGACTTGATCCGGGCATCCATCAAACGAGAAACCTCTTTGCAAACGGGATGGATTGCCGGGCCTACGCCAAGCAGGCGGGTCAAGCCCGGCAATGACAGTCGGAGAAATCAGCCATGCGAGCCGTTCAGTTTGGAATTCTGTCTGTGACGCTATCGCTCGCAGCACTTGCATTCGTCCGCGCTCAGGCCGCTGATAATGCCGCGATCCAGGAGAAGGCCGCCGTCTGCTCCGGCTGTCACGGTGAGAACGGCATCTCGCAGACGGAGAACATCCCCTCGCTGGCCGGCCAGCCCGATCAATTCATCCAGTGGCAGCTCGTGTTCTTCCGCGCCGGCTCGCGCAAGAACGACCAGATGCAGCCGATCGCCGAGGAGATCACCAACGAGGACATCCGCAATTTCGGCGCCTATTTCGCGCAGATGACGCCGCCGAAGGCGGCGGAAGACGGGGATCCGGACCTGTCGAAAAAAGGCGCGCAAGTTGCCGTCGGCCGCCGCTGCGCCTCGTGCCACACGGATAGCTTCGCCGGCACCAAGGCGGTTGCGCGGCTCGCCGGCCAGCGCGAGGAATACCTGGTCAAGGCACTGCACGACTACAAGAGCAGCCAGCGCGTCGGCGGCGGCGGCGCTGCGATGGCCGATGTCGCCTATCACATGAGCGATGAGGAAATCACCGCCGTCTCGCACTATCTCGCGTATTTCAAGTAACGCGGAGTCGTTGCGGCAAACGCCGCTGTCGTCCCGGGCTCGCGCTCTGCGCGCCCCGGGACGACAGCGAAGTTTGGAGTTACCCCGCTCGCTGCCTCTCATACGCCTTCAGATGCGTATACGCGATGCGCAGCTTCGGCACCGGCACCTTGGCGGCGTCGGCGCGCGCGATGAGGTCGCCGATGACGTGATCGGCCTCGACCGGCAGGCCCGCCTTGATGTCGCGGAACATGGATGCCGTCATCGGCGATCCCTCGGCGGTGAGGTTGCCCTTCACGCGCTCGAAGAACGGGCCGCCCGGCGTGTAGCCCGACGCGGTGGCGATCGCGCTGGTCTCGTCCAGCATGCCGAGCAAAAAGTCCCTGCCGCCGGGGGCCGCGAGGATGTTGCCGACGGAGGTGCGCATCAGGCTGGTGCTTGCGGCGAGCGAAGACAGGAACACCCACTTCTCCCACATGTCCTGCATGATGTTCTGGCTGGCGGCGGCGCCGTTGATGCCGCTCTTGAAGGCCTCGTCGATCGCCTTGACCCGGTCCGAGAGTTTGCCGTCGCGCTCGCCGTAACCGAGCGACTGCATCGGCTGAAGCTGCACCACTTCGCGCTTCTCGTTCAGGGTTGCCGCGATGGCGCAGAGGCCACCGAGCACGCGCTCCTTGCCGAATGTTTCGTCGAGCGTGTCGAGATGCTTCATGCCGTTGAGCATGGGGATGATCGCGGTATCAGGCCCGACCGCGGCCGCGAACGACTTGATGGCGTCGTCGAGGTCGAATGCCTTGCAGCTCAACAGCACGACGTCGAACTTGTCCTTGAGTGCGTCGGCTTGAACGGTCGGCGGATTCTTCAAGGTCACGTCGCCGTTCGGGCTCTTGATGACGAGGCCCACGCTTGCGAGCTCGCTGGCGCGGCGCGGCCGGACCAGGAAGGTGACGTCGCGGCCGGCCTGTAACAGCCTGCCACCAAAATAGCCGCCGATGGCGCCGGCGCCGACCACGAGGATACGCATGGGAAATTCCTTATTGTTGCTATTGGCGGCCTATCTATAGACGTCCTTGCGAACGAAGCGAAGCAACCCAGAATGCTACCGCGATCACATTCTGTCGCTGGAGATGCGCAGACTACGTCTCCAGCACCATCTCCTCGACCTCGCGCAGCTGCTCCTTGCCGAAGAACATCTCGTTACCGACGAAGAAGGTGGGCGAGCCGAACGCGCCGCGGGCAACGGCGTCCTCGGTGTTCTTGATCAGCTTGCCCTTGACCTCGGGCTCCTGGGCGCGGGCGAACAGTTTTTGGGCATCGAGGCCGGAGGACGCCAGCGCCTTCGCTGCGACTTCCGGGTCGTCCATCTTCTTCGGCTCGCGCCACATGTGGTGGAAGGCGGCCTCGACATATTTTTCGAACACGCCCTCGGCCTGTGCCGCGATCGCCGTGCGCATCAGGTTCAGCGTGTTGACCGGGAAGAATGGATTCATGACATAGGGCGGGACCTTGAAGCGCTTGACGAAGCGCTCGGTCTCGACCGCCTGGAATTCGCGCTTGTTCTTGATGCCGGCGAGCGTTTCGGCGGGCGACTTGTTGTTGGTCGACTTGAAGATGCCGCCGAGCAGGATCGGTACGTACTCGAATTTGACGCCGATGCGCTGCTCGATCGCCGGGATCGCGAGATGACTGAGATAGGCGTTCGGGCTGCCGAAATCGAACAGGAATCGCGGGGCTGTGCGGGTCAAAATCGTTCTCCCTGACCTGGCTTTTGATCTGGCTTTTCATCCATTGTGGCGCAGCGCGCGCCACGGGTCCACCGTTTAATGATGGTCATAATATCTTGATGTTCCGGTCAGATCAGACGCCGGATCGCGCGCCTGCGCCACACCGTGAGGTAATAGCCCATCTGCAAAACGAACATGGCGCAGAACACGATCGGATAGGCAGCCCACACACCCTTCAGGCCGATCGCACGGCTAAGGATCACCGCGGCCGGCAGCTCGATCGCGACAATGGCGAAGATCGACAGCAGCATTGGCGTCAAGGCGACTCCGGCCGCGCGCATGGCCCCGGAAAACACGGTAGCCAAGCCGAACGGCACCGAGCTCCACAGCGCAATGTGAAGCAGTCCCTTCGCGAGATCGAGCACGGCACTGTCGGTGATGAAGAGGCCGAGCACGGCCCGCGGCGCCAGATAGATCAGCCCCACCAGCCCGCCGGTCAGGACGATGTTGAACATGAGGCCGGTGCGCACGATGCCATCGAGCAGCGTCCTGTCGCCGCCGCCGATGGCCTGTGCGCCGAGGATCGAGACCGCGATCGAAATCGACATTGCCGTGAACTGCGTGTAGCCCATCACCTGGTTGACTGCGCCATACGCGGCGGTGGCATCCGATCCAAAGCCGTTGACGAGCCCGAGCAGCACCAGCTCGGCGACTGCCATCACCACCATGCCGACCGCGCTCGGCAGTCCGATGCCGAGGATCTTTCCGAGCACGGCACGATTGAGCCGCAGATGACGCAGCAGCGCGGCATCCGGTGCCAGTGCATGCTTCGTCCGCAGCAGATAGAGGGCCAGCGCGAGCAGCGTCAGCGCGTTGGCAATCGCTGCCGCCCAGGCCGGACTGGTGATTCCGGCGGCAGGTATCCCGAACGCGCCGCGGATCAGCATCGGCGTCAGGATCAGTCCGACGGTGGTCGACAAGGCCAGCGCCAGCAGCGGCGTCACGGCGTCACCGACGCCGCGGATCATCGCCGTCATCAGCAGGAAGACGAAGCCGAGCGGCATGGTGAGCAGCATGATGCGCGCGTAGGCACTCGCCTCGTCGAGGATGTCCGGAGGCGTCGCGAGCATCGTCATTAGTTGCCGGCTGAAGAAGCCGCCGGCCAATGCAACCGAAAGCGAGAGCAGCAGGCCGATCGCGAGCGTCGCGCCGACGACGATCCTGATCCTGCCGTGCTCGCCCGCGCCAAAGGCCTGGCCGATCAGCACAGTGGCGCCGGTGCTCAGGCCCATGACGAAGGCGAACAGGAAGAACATCACCGGGAAGAACGCCGACACCGCGGCGAGCGCGTCGACGCCGATCATCTGGCCGAGATAGACGTTGCTGACGGTCCCGAACAGCGATTGCAGCGCGTTGCTCAGCACCAGCGGCGCGAGGAAGCGGAGGAATGTCGTCCAGAGTGGCTTTGGCGCGGACATGGATAGGCCTTTCATCGGGGCGTGCGAAGCCGTTGCCGCGCGATGCACGCGCGGCTTGGCCGTCGATGGGTGAGAGAAAGTGCTGCGCCTAAGCGCGGTCGCTGTAGGCGAGCTTGACGATGTGGTCGCGGACGTCGACCGGCCAGTCGGCGATCAGTCCGGTGAAGCGCCGCCGGTCATCCGCGAACAGGGCGCGCGAAGCTTCCTCGAACTGCGGCAGATTACCCGCCATGGTCGACATGAAGTGATAGGCCGCATCGCGGGCCTGCCGCTCGCGGTCCTTGTCGCCGCTTACGCGTCTTGCCTCGTCGACGAGCTTTCGCAGTGCGACCGAGGCGCCGCCCGGCTGGGCTCCGAGCCACTCCCAGTGCCGCGGCAGCAGCGTCACCTCGCGCGCGACCACGCCGAGCTTTGGCCGGCCGCGCCCGCGCGGCTCGCTCGGTGGCGCGGCCTCCTCGACCGGCGGCGGGATGAGCTTCGCCACCCGCGCCAGCACCTCGCGATCCCCGCCGCGCAGATCGAAGTCGATCGGTCGGCCCGTGCTGTCCTCGAAGATGATGATGGGCTCGTCCGGCGGTGACGTCATCCGCTTGACGACCAGCGCGACCTCTCCCGCTGGCCCGGACGCCAGGCGGCGATGACCCTGGAAGGCTGTGAAAATCCGTTGCATTGAAATCATTGCCATATTGATGATGTTGGCCTTTTAATATCCGGGTAAATTGCGGACGTCAATATACCCGGGTGAAATTATCCGTCTGGATGGCTCGACATTGCGTTCCCGGGCTGGCACGAACGGCGCGGCCGACCGACCACGCCTAGCCTGGGGACCTCAACGATGCTGACCGTTCACCACCTCAACAATTCCCGCTCGCAGCGGGTGCTGTGGCTGCTCGAGGAGTTGGGCGTGCCCTACGAGATCGTGCGCTATCAGCGCCAGCCGGATATGCGCGCGCCGAAGGAGCTGCGCGCCATCCATCCGCTCGGCAAGTCGCCCGTCATCACCGACAACGGCAACACCATCGCCGAGTCAGGCGCGATCATCGAATATCTCATCGCCACCTACGGCAACGGCCGGCTGATTCCGCCGCCGAACACGCCTGAGCGGCTGCGCTTCACCTATTGGCTGCACTATGCGGAGGGCTCGGCGATGCAGCCGCTGCTGCTCAAGCTGCTGTTCACGCTGATGCCGAAGCGCGCACCCGCGCTGCTTCGCCCGCTGGTGCGCAAGGTCTCGAACCAGGCGCTCACCGCGCTGGTCAATCCGCAGCTCAAGCAGCACATGGATTATTGGGAAGGCGAGCTCGGCAAGAGCGAGTGGTTCGCCGGCAGCGAATTCACCGCCGCCGATATCCAGATGAGCTTCCCGCTCGAAGCCGCGCAAGCGCGTGGCGGGCTCGAGCTCGGCCATCCCAAGGCGATGGCATTCCTGGAGCGCATCCACGCGCGGCCGGCCTACGCCAGAGCGCTGGAAAAGGGCGGGCCGTACCAGGTGGGGCGGTAAATTTCCTCACCGCCCCGGGGTGATAACGCCGGATTAGTCCGCGTGCAGCACGCGCCCGCGCGTCTCCGGCAGCGCGAAGGCGGCAATGAAGAACAGCACGTAAGCCACCACCGCGAACATCGCGATCGCATTGGCGAGCGACGTCGTCGCCGAGAGCGCGCCGACCAGGAATGGAAACAGCGCGCCGATGCCGCGGCCGAAATTGTAGCAGAAGCCTTGGCCGGAGCCGCGCAGACGCGTCGGATAGAGCTCGGTCAGGAACGCGCCGATCCCCGAGAAATAGCCCGAGGCGAAGAAGCCCAGCGGGAAGCCGAGCACCCACAGGATCTCGTTGGTCAGCGGCAGCTGCGTGTAGAGCAGCACCACTGCCATGGCGCCGATCGAGAAGATCAGGAACAGATTGCGCCTGCCGATGCGATCCGCGAGCCAGGCTCCGACGAGATAGCCGATGAAAGAGCCGATGATCAGCGTCGAGAGATAGCCGGTCGAACCGACGATCGACAGGTGCCGCTCCTTGGTCAGGAACTGCGGCACCCAGAAGGTGACGGCGTAGTAGCCGCCCTGGCAGCCCGTCGCCATCAGCGAGGCCAGGATTGTGGTCTTCAGGATCGGGCCGGAGAAGATTTCCCAGAGCGCCGGACGATCGCCGCTCGCGGCCTGTTTTGCGCGGGCCTCGGCCGCGATCTCCGGCTCGGTGACGGAGCGGCGGATGTAGAACACCAGCAGCGCCGGCAGTGCGCCGATCACGAACATCCAGCGCCACGCCGTCTCCGGCGGCAAAGCCGAGAACAGGATTGCCTGCGACAGCACGGCGAGACCCCAGCCGACCGCCCAGCCCGACTGCACCGAGCCGACTGCGCGTCCGCGATATTGCGGCCGGATCGCCTCGCCCATCAGCACGGCGCCGGCCGCCCACTCGCCGCCGAAGCCGAGGCCGAGCACGGCGCGTGCGATCAGGAGCTGGTCGAAATTCTGCACGACCGCGCAGACCAGCGAGAAGAACGAGAACCAGATGATGGTGATCTGGAGCGTCCTGACACGTCCGATATGATCGGAGAGATAGCCGCCGAGCCAGCCGCCGATCGCTGAGGCCAGCAGGGTCACGGTGCCGGCGAGCCCGGCCGAGGCCGCATCGACCTTCCACAGCGCGATGATGGTGCCGATCACCAGCGGATAGATCATGAAGTCCATGCCGTCGAGCGCCCAGCCCGCGGCGCAGGCCCAGAACGTCCGCCGCTCCGGCGCGTTCATGTCGCGGTAGAAGGCGAGAAGGCTGGTGTCTTCGATCTCCGCGCGCTCAATGCGCTGGGTCGGATCGGCTGTGCTCATGTGCGTTCCCCGGCGGTCCCTTAAAGCTGCGCGGTGGTAGCACGCACGGCAGCCCGCGCAAGCAGGCGCGCGCTGCCGTGCCATGCAACGGCGAGACTACTGTCCCGCGGCTTCCGCGCCGCGGGTACGCGGATCGGGCGCGCCGAGTGGCCCGTTCGGCGTCACGAGAATCGAATTGGCCGAGGTCTGTCCCATCGGCTCGACGATGAGGTGATCCATCGCCTTCAGCTCGAACAGCACATCGCCGGGAAAGCCGCTCTCGACGCGCACCTCGTCCGGCAGCCATTGATGGTGCAGCCGTGGCGCAGCGACGGCGGCGGCAACATCCATCTTGTAGTCGAGCACGTTGACGATGACCTGGAGCACGGTCGAGATGATGCGGCTGCCGCCGGGTGAGCCCGTCACCAGCACCGGCTTGCCGTTCTTGAGCACGATGGTCGGGGACATCGAGGACAACGGCCGCTTGCCGGGTCCGGGCAGATTGGGCTCGAAACCGACGAGGCCGTAGGCGTTGGAAGCGCCGACCGCGGCGGTGAAATCGTCGAGCTCGTTGTTGAGCAGCACGCCGGTTCCGTCGGCAACGAGGCCGACGCCATAGCTGAAATTCAGCGTGGTGGTGTTGCTGACGGCATTGCCGCCGGCGTCGACGACGGAAAAGTGCGTGGTGTTGGTGCCCTCGCGCGGCGCGGGAGGGGCGGAGACGAGCTGCTTCGACGGCGTGGCGCGCTCCGTGGAGATGCCGGCGCGCAGCTTGGCGGCGTAGTCCTTTGCAGTGAGCGTGTCGATCGGCGCATTGACGAAGGCGGGATCGCCGAGATAGCGCGCACGATCCGCATAGGCGCGCTTCATGGCTTCGATCAGCAGATGCAGCGAGGCCGGCGACCCCTGTTTCAGATCGACCAGCTGAAAGCCCTCGAGGATGTTGAGCGTCTCCACCAGCACCACGCCGCCGGAGGACGGCAGCGGCATCGAGACAATGTCGTAGCCGCGATATGTGCCGCGCACCGGGGCACGGACCACGGCCTGATAGGATTTCAGATCGGCCGGCGTCATGATGCCGCCGGCGTCAGTCACGGCCTTGGCGAGCTTGTCCGCGACCGGTCCCTCATAGAAGCCGCGCGGCCCCTGTGCGGCGACGGCCGACAGCGTTTCGGCGAGATCGCTCTGCACCAGCCTGTCGCCTTCGCCGAGCGGTGTGCCGTCGGGGCGCGAGAAGATCTTGGCCGACGACGGCCAGCGCGCGAGCCGCCGGTGCCAACCCGGCAGCGTGTCGGCAAGGTCGTCGGTGACGACAAAACCGTCGCGGGCGAGCCCAATCGCGGGCTCGAGCAGCTGTGCCAGCGTGAACCGGCCCGAGCCGTATTTTTCCAAGGCCAGCACAAGACCTGCGACGGTGCCGGGCACGCCGACGCCGAGCGCCGAATCCCGCGACTTCGCCGCATCGGGCTTGCCGTCAGCACCGAGGAAGATCTGCGGGGTGGTCGCAGCCGGCGCGGTCTCGCGATAGTCGATCGTGATGTCCTCGTTGCGCTCGGCCGAATGGATCACCATGAATCCGCCGCCGCCGATATTGCCGGCGCGCGGATACGTCACGGCCATCGCAAAGCCGGTGGCGACCGCGGCATCGACCGCGTTGCCGCCGCGGCGCAGGATGTCGGCGCCGACTTGCGCCGATATCTTTTCCTGCGCCACCACCATGCCGTGCTCGGACGGAACGGCGTGCACCGTGTCGAGCGCGGGTGGGACATAGGCTCGCCGCGCATCCTGTGCGGTGGCAGACGAAAAACCAAACGCCAGAGTGGCAATGAAGGCGAAAAATGTCCGCCGTGTCGGATATGACGACATCATCAAGCTTCCGTCGCGGCCTCAGGCCAGTTCCCACGCGTCGCTTCAATGCTATACGCTTTGCCCCAACAGAGGCAAAACTGTTCGTGATGGGGACTGGAATATGACGACGATCGCCTCGGATGCGCGCTTGGCCGGCGCGCAGCGGACCTATCCGCCGCGCGCCGCCGTTATCAGCTGGATCTTCTTCGATTGGGCCGCGCAGCCTTATTTCACGCTGATCACGACCTTTGTTTTCGCACCCTATTTCGCCACCAGCATTGCGCCAGATGCCGCCACCGGCCAGTCGTTGTGGGGCTTTGCGATGGCGGCCGCAGGCCTCGCGATCGCGCTGATGTCGCCGGTGCTCGGCGCCATTGCCGATGCCTCGGGCCGCAGGAAGCCGTGGATCGCGGGATTCGGCGCACTGCTGGTGCTGGCGGCCTGCACGCTGTGGATCGGCAAGCCCGGCGATCCCACCATCATTGCGCCGCTGCTCACCGCGGTCGCGCTCGCCAGCGTCGGCGCGGAATTCGCCACCGTCTTCAACAACGCGATGATGCCGACCCTGGTGCCGCCTGAGCGGATCGGCCGGCTCTCCGGCACCGGCTGGGCCACGGGTTACATCGGCGGCATCGTCAGCCTCGTCATCGTGCTCGGCTTCCTCGCCGCCAATCCCGAGACCGGCCGCACGTTGCTCGGCTTCAAGCCGCTGTTCGGGCTCGATCCGGTCAGCCATCAGGGCGACCGCATCGTGGGACCGCTGACCGGGCTGTGGTTCATCATCTTCGTGACACCGTTATTCCTGTTCACGCCGGATTATCCGGCGAAGCATCCGGTGCGCGAGGCGCTGCGCGAGGGATTGTCGGATCTCAAGCAATCGATCAAGGGCCTGCCGCAGCGGAAATCGCTCGCGGCATTCCTGCTCGCCAACATGATCTACACCGACGGCCTGGTGTCGCTGTTCGCGTTCGGCGGCATCTATGCCGCCGGCACCTTCGGCTGGCACACGATCCAGATCGGCACCTTCGGCATCATGCTCGCGATTGCCGGCGCCCTTGGCGCATGGCTTGGTGGCAAGCTCGACGATGGTCTCGGGCCGAAGCGCGTCATCGCCGGCAGCCTGCTTGTTCTGTTGCTGGCGGTGGCGGCCATTCTTCTGGTCGACAAGGACAGCGTCCTGTTCGTCAAGGTTGCGCCGCCTCTTCCGGGTGCGCCCCTGTTCTCGAGCGCGGCCGAGCGCGCTTATCTCGTTTTGGGTTGTCTCATCGGCGCTGCCGGCGGCCCGCTTCAGGCCGCCTCGCGCACGCTGCTGATCCGCCTCGCGCCGAAGGATCGCATCGCGCAGTATTTCGGCCTGTTCGCGCTGACGGGGAAGGTAACGTCCTTCATCGGCCCGCTGCTGATCGGCATGATCACCGCGGTGACGGCGAGCCAGAAGGCCGGCATGGCCGTGCTGGTGGTGTTTTTCGTCGCGGGGCTGGGGTTGTTGATGCGGGTGCGGGATTAGTGGCATAGCCCGGATGGAGCGAAGCGCAATCCGGGGCCGCTGTTGCTGAGACGTGAAACCCGGATTTCGCTGCGCTCCATCCGGGCTACGCTCGCGGTGAGTTAGTGCCTGAAGTGCCGCGTGCCCGTGAACACCATGGCGATGCCGTGCTCATCGGCGGCCTTGATCACCTCGTCGTCGCGCATGGAGCCGCCGGGCTGCACCACGGCGGTGGCGCCGGCCTCGATGCAGGCGAGCATGCCGTCGGCGAACGGGAAGAACGCATCCGACGCCACCACCGAGCCCTTGGTGAGCGGCTCGGCGAGCTTGAGCTCATTGGCCGCGTCCTGCGCCTTGCGCGCCGCGATCCGCGCCGAATCCACCCGGCTCATCTGGCCCGCGCCGATGCCGACGGTGGCGAGATCCTTGGCGTAGATGATGGTGTTGGACTTGACGTGCTTTGCGACCCGGAACGCGAATTTCAGATCGCGCATCTCGGCGTCGGTGGGCGCACGTTTGGTCACGACCTTGAAGGTCATGTCGTCGACCACCGCGTTGTCGCGGCTTTGCACGAGGAGGCCGCCGGCCACCGTCTTGGCGGTGAGGCCAGGCGCGCGCGGATCGGGCAGGCTGCCGGCGAGCAGCAGGCGCAGATTTTTGCGCGCGCCGATGATCGCGATCGCCTCCTCGCTGGCGTCGGGCGCGATGATCACCTCGGTGAAGATCTTTGTGATCTCGCGCGCGGTGTCGGCGTCGAGCGCGCGGTTCATTGCGATGATGCCGCCGAACGCCGAGGTGGAATCGCATGCGAGCGCCTTGCGATAGGCGCTGACGAGATCGGAGCCTTCGGCCACGCCGCACGGATTGGCGTGCTTGACGATGACGCAGGCCGCGGTGCGCTTGGCGTCGAACTCGCCGATGCACTCATAGGCCGCATCGGTGTCGTTGATGTTGTTGTAGGAGAGCTCCTTGCCCTGGAGCTGGCGCGCGGTCGAGACGCCCGGCCGCTTGTCGGGCGTCGCATAGAACGCGGCGGTCTGGTGCGGGTTCTCGCCATAGCGCAGCGACTGGATCAGTCTGCCGCCGAAGGCGCGGAAATCGGGCGCGTCGATTTCGAGCTGGCGGTTGAACCAGTTCGAGATCGCGGCGTCATACGCGCCGGTGCGCGCATAGGCCTTCGCGGCAAGCCGCCGGCGCAGTGTCAACGTCGTCGATCCGTTGTTGGCGGCAAGCTCGTCGAGCACGGCCTTGTAGTCCTCGGCCTCGACCACGACGGCGACGTCGTCATGGTTCTTCGCCGCGGCGCGGATCATCGCGGGGCCGCCGATGTCGATGTTCTCGATGCAATCCTCGAAGCCCGCGCCTTTGTCGACGGTCGCTTCGAACGGATACAGGTTGACGACCAGGAGATCGATCGGCGCGATGCCGTGCGCCTTCATCGCCTCCGCATGTTCCTTGTTGTCGCGGATCGCGAGCAGGCCGCCATGCACCTTCGGATGCAGCGTCTTGACGCGACCGTCCATCATCTCGGGGAAGCCGGTGAGGTCGGAAACGTCCTTCACCTTGAGGCCGGCCGCGGCGATCGCCTTGGCGGTGCCGCCGGTTGAGACCAGCTCGACATCGTGCGCGGCAAGCGCCTTTGCGAACTCGATCAGGCCGGTCTTGTCGGAGACGGAGAGAAGAGCACGGGTGACGCGGCGGGGATGGTCAGTCATGAGCAAGATCCTCTGTCTTAAGGAGTGTCTATGCCCAGGCGCGCGGCTTCTATATCTCGCGCTTCCCGATGGTGCTCCATCCAAGGTCGCCAGTCGCGCGAGCGAGGGCTCGATAGCAGCTTTCGGCCGTTTTCACAACGATGAGATGGGGCCGAATCGTGCGCGTTTACAGCGGAAGTTCCGGCTCGCGCCGGGCGTTGCGGCGGGCATTGGTGACCGCAGGCGATGCAGTGGAGCGGACGAAGCTCCAGCGGATCGACGGCGCCTGCCGCGCATCCTGCCGGATCACGATCTGCGCGGTGCGGCGCGGGCCGTCATTGCCGGCCAGGAACACGCTGTCCTCGAGGTCGACCTTGTCGTCCAGCGCCTCGAAGGTCCAGACGTCGCGGTTCGGCAGCACCAGCATGACGCCACGGGCATCCGACAGCCGGCTCGCCTTCACCGCCGGATGCAGATGGAAGCGCAGCGCGAAGTCGGCGTCGGCACCCTTGAAGCGTCCGCCCTGCGGGGGCGACAGCGTGTCCTCGCCGTCGATGCGTGCGCCGTCATTGGCGACCATCAGCACGCGGCGATGGATCGCGCCGAATTTCGCGAGATAGCCGTCGTGCGAGGTCGTGAGCAGCGTGCCGTTCTGCACGATCTCGCGATAGCTCTCGACCTCAACCGGGCCGCTGGTAACGGGCGAGCCGTGCAGCAGCCGCTTCATCGCCGACATCTCGACGAACTGGCATGAGGACGTGTCGTGATAGGTCAGCGTCGAATGGGCCGCGGTGCCGCGTGCGAACGGCCGCCAATTGTCGCGGCCCGTGGTCGGCATGCCGCAATTGGTGACGATGCGGCTGATGCCGGAAGACAATTCGAACGACAGGCAGCCGGCATGGGCGTCGTGGCTGACGCCGGCCGGCGGCGGCGGGCCGGTGTCGATGATCAGCGTGGTCTGGCCGGCGTCGAGGCGCTGGAAGCCGGTATGCGGCATGTTCGCCATCGGCGCGCCGTGGGTGTCGTCATAGGCGAGCAGCGTGGCGAGCAGGTCCGAGGGCGTCGCGCTCATGCCGTTGAAGAGCGCGAAATTGCCGTCGCCGTGCCGGAAGAAGCGCAGCATCGGCATCATGCGGTCGATCGCGTTGAGCAGCGCCGGCGGCGGCGCGATGTTGCGCGCGGCAAAGGTCTGCCGCAGCGGCAACAGGTCGATCAGGAGCTCGATCAGCGCGCCCGGATTGCGGGAGATGTGGCCGCCGTCGGGCAGGATCTGCCGCTGCAATTCGTCCGAAAGCTTTTTCGAGGCACTGCGGATCTGTCCCGCCTGGTTGGCAAGGCACAGCGCCGCGTAGCAAAGCGCGATCAGCACCTGGAGCTTCGGCACCCCGTCGGGAATGTTGACCATGGTGTAGCGCAGGAGGCGGATCTCCCGCGCCAGCGCCCGCAGATAGCGGCGGTAGAATTTGTTGTCGGTGTCGTTGAGCACCAGCGGCGCCTGCGACAGCAGCGAGATCACACGCCGCGCCAGCACGTCGGCACGCCGCGCGACGGCGCGGCGCTTGTTGGCGGGATTGGCGATCCAGTCCTCGACCAGCGCGCGCGCATTGGCCCGCGTCAGCGCGGTGTCGGCGGCGCGCAGATGACGCAGCCAGCCGAAGCCGAGCAGCGCGACCTCCCAGTCTTCCGACGGCGGTTCGAGGTCGAAGATCGAGCGGCCGTGGCAATTGACGATCTTGCCGGCGAAGACGAAGCGGCCGGCATAGATCTCTGCGGCGCGGGTCGCATCCGCCGTGCGCAGGTCATGCGGCGCGATGATCAGCCGGTCGGTACGGCCGGGCCAGACCCGCGACAGCGCAACGGAACCGCCGCTCGCGCGCGCGAGCATGTTCCGCGCGAAGCGGTTCATCACCAGCGTCGAGATACGTCTGCGTTGAGCGACCGACACGCCTTGCCTTGAAGGGGGAGAGGATGAACGACGAATCCTTCTTAATCCCAAAATCGGACGTCTGACACCATCTTGAAGCGTTGCGAATCAGCGCTGGCGCAAAAACCGGTGCAAAATCAGGATTTAACGAGCCGGGCTGCGTAGAAACCGTCGAGCCCGCCGAGCTTGGGATCGGCGTTCGGCAGGTGGCTGGGCAGAGTGCGCAGGTCGCCCTCCGTGGTGATGATCTCGCTGAGCCCTGAGACCTCGGAAGCTTCGATCGGCACGCGGCGCAGGCCGCTCTCCGCGGCCAGCAGCGCCGCGATCGCCTGTTCGCCCTCTTCGGGTTCGAGCGAACAGGTGCAGTAGACCAGCGTCCCGCCTGGCTTAAGCAGCGAGACGGATTTCTTCAGCAGCCGCTGCTGGAGCGCGGTCAGGGCGGCGACGTCGGATTCCTGCCGGAGCCATGCGACATCAGGGTGGCGCCGGATCGTGCCAGTCGATGTGCAGGGCGCATCGATCAGGATGCCGTCAAAACCCTCGGCAGGGCCGGCCCATTCCACGGCGTCGGCGACGACAGTCTCGGCCTGGAGCGACAGCCGCGTCAGATTCTCGCGCAGACGTGCCACCCGGGCGGGTGAGCGGTCGATCGCCGTGACGTGCGCGCCGGCCTGCGCCAGTTGCGCGGTCTTGCCGCCCGGGGCGGCGCAGAGATCGGCAATGGACTTGCCCTTGATGTCGCCAAATAGCCGAGCCGGCAACGCGGCGGCGGCATCCTGCACCCACCATTGCCCCTCGGTGAAGCCGGGCAGCATGGTCACGGCGCCGTGCAGTACCGTGCGCACCGATCCGGTCGGCAGCACTTCGCCGTGCAGCCGGCTCGCCCATTGCGCGGCGTCGGATTTCACGGTGAGATCGAGCGAGGGCTCGTGGCCGAGCGCCAGCGCCATGTCTCTTGCGGTCGCCTCGCCGTAGTGCGCGCTCCAGCGCGCGAGCAGCCAGGGCGGCAGGTCCAGCGATTGCGTGGCAACTTCATCCACCAGCGCCTTGCCCTCGCGCGCGCAGCGGCGCAGCACGGCATTGACGAGGCCGGCATAACGCGCGGCGCGCCGGTCGGATTGGACGAGGCGGACGGAGAGATCGACCGCGGCGTGATCGGGCACGTCCATCCAGAGGATCTGGGCGGCGCCGATCAGGAGTGCGCTCTGCGCGCGCGGCGCTTCGGAGGGAATGCCCTTGTCGAGCAGGCGGGACAGCACATGGCCGAGCGTGCCGAGCCGGCGCAGCACGGTCGCGACCAGTCGGCGCATCAGCGCGCGGTCGCGGTCGGCCAGCGTCTTCAATCCGGGATGGGCACCGCTGCCGTCGAGCTGATCGTCAAGCGTGCGGTGCTTGTGCAGCACGCCGTCGACGATGTCAGCGGCGATCCGCCGCGCCGCGAGACCGGGCACTTCGGACGGAGGAGCGAAACGTTGAGATGGCATGCGGCTTAAGGTTCTTGGCGAGCGGCAGTTCCGCCGCAATGGGCGCATGCCTCGAGAGACCTATCTCTGGCATGCGAATATGCCAAATGTAAGAATGGCCTCTCGCGTTTACAGCCCGCCATGACCATCTCAGCAATGCGTTATTGGACGTCGCACACCCCGTGATCCTGCGCTAGGAACCGCCGAGATGAGTGACCAGCCCCCCGTTCCCGATCGCAAGCCGCTGCCGCCGGCCGCCCAGCGCGCGCTGGCCGAGGCCGAAGCGCGGCGGCAGGCTGCTGCTGCCCACGCCGCGGCGGCGCCGAAGGAATTGCAGGGACCGAAGGGACCCGAGCCCACCCGCTACGGCGATTGGGAGCGCAAAGGTATCGCCTCGGACTTTTGAGGCTGTCGTTTGAGGCTGTCTTTTGAGGCTATCTTGCCGGATCGCCCGACTCAGCCCTAGCGTGCGCGGATGCCGCGTTTCGATCCCAGCCATCCATACCGGCCCTCATGCAGTGGTTCGCCGTTCGGCCGTCACTTCTCGGGGCTGTTGCCGTGGATGTTCGTGGTCGCAATCGTGGTGGCCGTCGTGCTGACGTTCCGGCACGGGATGAACTGGCCCTTCCCGCATGCGATCGACGGTCAATCGCGAGATGCCCAGATCATTTTGCAGCAGGCCAATCCGGACATCCGTCAGCCGGTCGACGTCATTCGCACGATCGACGGCGATACCTTTCTCGCTCGCGTGCACCAGCGCGACGGACGCGTTCTCGTTGCGCGCATTCGCCTGCGCGGTATCGATGCGCCGGAGATGAAGGCATCCTGCCAGGATGAATTGGACAAGGCTCAAGCGGCGACCGGCGCGCTGCGCGATCTGCTCGGCCAGGGCGGCGTGACGATCGCCAATCTCGGCCCCGACAAATACGGCCGTGTTCTCGCCAATGTTGCGACAAAGCGAACCGCGGACGTATCTGCCGCGTTGCTCGCGGGCGGTTACGCGCGGAGCTACAATGGCGGCCATCGCGACGGCTGGTGCGCGCGCGGCTGGCGCTTCTGGTAACAAAAAAGCCGCGTCGAAAGCCGCGGCTCTTTCAATTCTGTTACGAGTTTGGAGATCAGCGCGTCACGACCACCGTCGTGCCGACCGAGACGCGGCTGTAGAGATCGGTGATGTCGTCGTTGAGCATGCGGATGCAGCCATAGGACACGAAGCCGCCGACCGAGCCCGGCACATTGGTGCCGTGGATGGCATATTCGCCGCCGGCCAGCGTCATCGCCGCAACGCCCATCGGGTTGCGCGGCGAGCCGCCTGGAATAACGTCGGGGATGCTGGGCTTGTCGCGCTTCACTTCCGCAGGCGGCGACCAGGCCGGGTTGAGATATTTGCCGTCGATGCGGGTGGTGCCGGCCCATTGCTTGCCGGACTTGCCGACGCCGACCGGATAGCGCACGGCGTGGCCGTTATCGAGGATGAGATAGAGCCGCCGCTCGTTGGTTTTGACCACGATGGTGCCCGGCGAATAGTCGGCCAGATGCGCCCCCACCATTTCCGGCCGCGCCTGCGCCGCCGTCGACATCAAAACCCCTGCCCCGATGGTGGCGGCGAGCGCCACAGCAATCCTTACCGACATCAATTTTTCCTCTGCCCCGAACGGATCGTCCAAAACTACGCAGCACCGGCAATTGCCCGCTTGCCCGGATATTCTTAACCGCGCCTGTTAACCGGATGGTTTCCACGCGCGGCCGCCAAGGGCCCGCCAGCACGCGGAACAAAGAAAATGTTCGAAATAAAGTAAATGACAAGAAAACAACACTTGGCTGGAAAGATGCGGGCGCGACGGATCGCGCCCTGACAAGTGCGTGAGGGTGTGAATGGCTGTTATTTCGAGGGGGGCTCTGTGTCCCGGACGCGCTGCAGCGCCTTGGCGCTGCTGAGCAGAGCCGGGAGACAGGAGGCCACACGCTCTGCCGTTGGATCGGCCCCGGCTCTGCAGCGCACCGCTGAAGAAGCGCTGCGCTGCGTCTGGGGCACGAGAACGTGCCTTACGCCGACTTCTTGTTCTGCCGGTTCTTGACGAGGTCGTCGACCACGGCCGGATCGGCGAGCGTCGAGGTATCGCCGAGGCTGCCCGGCTCGTCCTCGGCGATCTTGCGCAGGATGCGGCGCATGATCTTGCCGGAGCGGGTTTTGGGCAGGCCGGGCGAGAACTGGATCTGGTCGGGCGCGGCGATCGGGCCGATCTCCTTGCGCACCCAGGTGACGAGCTCCTTGCGCAATTCGTCGGTCGGCTCGACGCCGGCCATCAGGGTGACATAGGCGTAGATGCCCTGGCCCTTGATGTCGTGCGGGTAACCGACCACGGCGGCTTCCGACACCTTCTCGTGCGCGACGAGCGCGCTCTCGACTTCCGCGGTGCCCATGCGGTGGCCGGAGACGTTGATGACGTCGTCGACGCGGCCGGTGATCCAGTAATAGCCGTCGGCGTCGCGCCGGCAGCCGTCGCCGGTGAAATACTTGCCCTTGTAGGTCGAGAAATAGGTCTGCTCGAAGCGGGCGTGATCGCCATAGACCGTGCGCATCTGGCCCGGCCATGACCGCGTCAGGCAGAGATTGCCTGATGTCTCGCCGTCCAGCACCTTGCCGTCGGCATCGACGATCTCAGGCACGACGCCGAAGAACGGCTGCGTCGCCGAGCCCGGCTTCAGCTTGGTCGCGCCCGGCAGCGGCGTGATCAAGATGCCGCCGGTCTCGGTCTGCCACCAGGTGTCGACGATCGGGCAGCGGTCGTCGCCGACGACGCGGTGATACCACTCCCAGGCCTCGGGATTGATCGGCTCGCCGACCGAGCCAAGCAGCCGGAGGCTTGCGCGCGACGTCTTCTTCACGGGCTCGTCGCCGCTCTGCATCAGTGCGCGGATCGCGGTCGGCGCGGTGTAGAAGATGTTGACCTTGTGCTTGTCGATCACGTTCCAGAAACGGGAATTGTCCGGATAATTCGGCACGCCCTCGAACATCAGCGTGGTCGCGCCGTTCGCCAGCGGCCCATAGAGGATGTAGCTGTGTCCGGTGACCCAGCCGACGTCGGCGGTGCACCAGTAGATGTCGCCGTCGTGATAGTCGAAGACGTATTGATGCGTCATCGCGGCGAACACGAGATAGCCGCCCGAGGTGTGCAGCACGCCCTTGGGCTGGCCGGTCGAGCCCGACGTGTAGAGGATGAACAGCGGATCCTCGGCGTGCATGTGCTCGGCCCGGCATTCCGTCGTCACCATCTTGGCGGCGTCGTGATACCAGAGATCGCGCGACGGATTCATCTCGACCGTGCCGCCGGTGCGCTTGACAACGACGACCCAGTCGACGCCATCGGCCTTGGCGAGCGCTGCGTCGACATTGGCCTTCAGCGGCACCTTCTTGCCGCCGCGCAGACCTTCGTCCGCGGTGATGATCACCTTGGACTGGCAGTCGTTGATGCGCTGGGCGAGGCTGTCCGGCGAGAAGCCCGCGAACACCACGGAGTGGATCGCGCCAATCCGCGCGCAGGCCAGCATCGCGTAGGCCGCTTCCGGAATCATCGGCAGGTAGATGGTGACGCGGTCGCCCTTCTTGACGTTGCGGGTGCGCAGGATGTTGGCCATCCGGCAGACCTCGTCGTGCAGCTCCTTGTAGGTGATGTGCCGGGATTGCGAGGGATCGTCGCCTTCCCAGATGATCGCGGTCTGGTTGGCGCGCGTGTGAAGATGCCGGTCGATGCAGTTCCAGGCGACGTTGAGGATTCCGTCCTCGAACCATTTGATCGAGATGTTGCCGGGCGCGAAGGAGACGTTCTCGATCTTCGTCGGCGCGTGCATCCAGTCGATACGCTTGGCCTGCTCCGCCCAGAACGCGTTCGGGTCCGCGATCGAGCGGGCATACATGTCCTTGTATTTGGCTTGGTCGATCCAGGCGCGCTTGGCCCATTCCGCGGGGACGTCGTAGGTCTTCTCGGACATGCTTCCCTCCAGATACGGCAAGCCGAGCCCAGGCGACTGGCGAGCCGACGTCATCGTTGAACCGATTATGCGTCCGCCTAACCGGACCCGACAAGGAGCACAAGCTGGACCTTCGGCGAGCGGCCAGCCATGTGGAAGATCAACGCCGCCTGGCGCGACTGTCGCAGATCTGAAACAGGCCGGCGCGGCTTTCCAGGTCTTTACCAAAGCGCCGGAATAGCCCCATGCAGGGCGCCCATGCGCCGCAGGAGGTATTTAGAAACCGTCTGTCACTGATTCGGGACTCGCAATGCGGTTCGGAACACCCTAAATGGCCAACCCGGGTCCAACGAGACCGTCCAAGAGACCCTTGGAACAAAAATCAGAACAGCGGCATTGACCGATAACAGACAGGGCTAAGGCTTAAGACTATGATGGATCAGCAGAATCTCGGGACGATGCGGCTCGCTTCGGCCGATCCTGCTGCTGTCGCGCTGGCCAAAGCCCTCGGACAATGGCCGAAGCCGGCCGGTTCCGCCCGTCTCAGCCCGAAAAAGGTCTTCGACACCGCGCCTGCGACCTCGGTTGAGGCGATCGCCAAGGAGCTGGGCCTGCGGCTCGGCGACCAGAACGAGCTGACCATCCGGCGCATCAAGCGCGGCAAGGGCTATTCCTTCGTTCGTCCCAACGGCGCGCATATCCGCGACGCCCGCACTATCCGCCGGCTGCACGCCATGGCGGTGCCGCCGGCCTATCGCCAGGTGCGCTACTCGGCCGATCCGAGCTCGCATCTCCAGGCGGTGGGACGCGATGCCGCGGGCCGGCTGCAATACCGCTACCACGCCGATTGGGAAAAGGTCCGCGAGCACCGCAAGGCGCACCGGTTGGAAAAGCTCGTCGGCGCGCTGCCAAAGATCCGGCGCAAGGTCTCCGCGTTCCTGTCGGGCGACGAGCCGACGCGTGAATTCGCGCTCTCGGCGGTGATCGAGCTGATCGCGCGCACCGCGATCCGCCCCGGCAATGAATCCTATGCCCGCCTCAACGGCACCCGCGGTGCCACCACGATGCTGAAGTCGAACGTTACGCTCGAGGACGATTCCTTCGTGCTGACCTTCAAGGCGAAGGGCGGCAAGGCGGTGCGCAAGGAGTGCGACGCGGCCAAGCTGGTACGCGCCATCGGGATCCTGAACGGCGTTCCCGGCAAGCGCATGTTCCAGTATCGCGACGCCTACGGCATCGTGCGCGCGGTCAGCACCACGCAGGTGAACGCGTTTCTGCGCGAGATCGCCGGCATCAAGATTTCGCTGAAGGATTTTCGCACGCTGATGGCGTCCGCAGTCGTGGTGGAATCGCTGTCGCGGATCACGCCGGCGACCAGCCAGCGCGGCCGCAAGAAGCAGGTGCTGGACGCGATCCGCGCCGCAGCCGACAAGCTCTCCAACACGCCGGCCATCTGCCGCAAGAGCTACGTCCACGACACCATCGTCACCGCCTTCGAGGACGGTATCCTCGAACGCTTCGCCGCCACCATGAAGGGCCAGCGTTCGCAGGCCAGGCGCGAGCAACTTTTGCAGCAAGTGGTGGCGACCGCGGCGGTTTAAGCGGCGATGCCGTAGGGTGGGCAAAGGCGCGAAGCGCCGTGCCCACCATTCTTCACGACATTGTTGATAGGCCGCGTGGGCACGCTTCGCTTTGCCTACCCTACGAGAGCTACATCTTGTCTGAGATACCCTTGTCCGGACCGGGATCACGGCCCGCGGCGGCGCTCGTGAGCCGGCCCAGATAATGCGCCCATCCTTTCGCGTGCGCGGCGGCCTGTTCCTCGGTCGGGAGCCCGCTATGGGTCATGCGCAGCAGCGTGCCGCCGTCGCGCTCGATCAGGTCGATCTCGATCAGGCTCGAGCCGGGCGGCACTTCCTGACCGCCCTCCCAGCCGAACGTGTAGGCCAGACGATGCACTGGCACGACCTCGCGGAAGGTGCCGCGGCCGACGCCGCCACGCGGGCCGATGCCCTTGAGGAGATAGAGCCCGCCGGGATGCGGCTCCGTGGTCGCGTCGGAGCCCATCCAGCTCAGGATTTTCTCGGGGTCGGTCAAATAGGCGAAGACGGTGGCGCGGGGGGCTGCGATCTGGGTTTCGCGTCGCACTACGAATGGCTCGGTCATCGGCGATCATCCCTGGGCTGACACTGGCCACATGGCGGCGGCGGAGCTGTGCGTCAAGGATTGCCCGTGACAAAGATGGCCGACCTTCGCCATCATCGGGCCATGCAACTCTCCCGGACCCTTGCCTGGCTCGTCGATGCCGCCTCGGATTGCCCCGGGGCCGACCGTCTGCTCGCGGAACTCGGCGCTCATCTGGTCGCCGACGGTGTGCCGCTTGCGGCAGGCAGCCTGACGTTGGAGGTGCCGCATCCGCTGATCGCGAAGCGGACCTGGCTGTGGCGCGCGGAGAACGGCCGGGTCATCGAGGCGCTCGGCTTCGCACCAAGTGGGCTCGCGCCCGACCCGCCCAATGATGCCGGCCGCCGCTGGCTGCGCGACATCGCGCGCGGCGAGGTGCACGAAGAGGTGGTCGGACGACAAGATGGGCCGCAGCTCGGCTGGATCGGGCCGCGTCCGTTCACCGCAGACGAGATCGAGCAATTGCGCCAGGCTGCGCGTTTCGCCGCGACGCCGCTGGCCGTGCTCGCTGCGCGCGCCACGTTGCGCGCGACGCTCGATGCCTATCTCGGCAAGCGCAGCGCGGAGCGGGTGCTGGCGGCGCCGTTGCGGCGCGATCTCGGCGAGACCATTCAAGCCGCGCTGCTCTATGCGGATCTGCGCAACTTCACGACCTTGTCGGAGACCACACCGCCGGCCGACGTCATCGCAGCGCTCGACGCCTGGTTCGATCGCATCGCCGGTGCCGTTCATGCCTTCGGCGGCGAGGTGCTGAAATTCATCGGCGACGGCGTGCTCGCGATCTTCCCGGTGGTCGAGGCGTCGCCGCGCCGCGCCTGCGACGCCGCGCTGCGTGCCGCAGGCGCAGCCGAAGCCGGCATGGCGTATCTCAACGGGGAGCGCGGCGCTCAAGGACTGCCGCCGCTTGCGTTCGGCGCGGCCCTTCATCTCGGCGAAATACTCTGGGGCAATATCGGCGCCGCCAACAGGCTCGATTTCACGGCGATCGGTCCCGCAGTCAATCTCACCAGCCGGCTCGAGGGATTGTGCAAGCCCCTGGAACGGACCGTGCTGGTATCGGGGGCGCTGGCCGCGGAGACGGACACGCCTCTCGTCGCGCTCGGATCGCATCCGCTGCGCGGCATCGCTTCACCATGCGAGGTGTTTACGCTGCCGGAGACGCAAGCCCGGATATCGTAGCCCGGATGGGATAGCAGCGCTGCCGTAGGGTGGGCAAAGGTGCGCTCTTGCGCGCCGTGCCCACCATCTCACGGCAAGCTGCGGTTTCGATTGGTGGGCACGCTACGCTTTACCCACCCTACCGTTGAAGTCGATTACATCCCGCCCATCTTGCAGACGAGCTTCCACTCTTCCGCCGTCACCGGCTGCACCGACAGGCGCGAATATTTCACCAGCGCCATATCAGCGAGCTTCTTGTCCGCCTTGATCGCGGCCATCGTCACCGGCGTCTTCAAGGGCTTGTCGGCCTTGATGTCGACGCAGACGAATTTTTCGGTCTTGTCGGTCGGATCGGGATAGGCCTCCTTGATGACCTCCGCGATGCCGACGATCTCCTTGCCCTCGTTGGAATGATAGAAGAACGCCTTGTCGCCCTTCTTCATGCTCACGAGGTTTATGCGCGCGGTGTAATTGCGCACGCCGGTCCAGGCCTCGCCCTTGGCGCCCTTCGCCACCTGCTGGTCCCAGGACCACACCGACGGTTCGGATTTCACCAGCCAGTAGTTCATCGCGCGTCCTATCCGTTCGTCATGGCCGGGCTTGTCCCGGCCATCCACGTCTCTGCCACCAATTCAATATCAAGACGTGGATGCCCGCGACAAGCGCGGGCATGACGAGAAAGACGTCATTCCTCTGCCTTGAAGGGGCGCGTCAACAGTCCCGAGATCGCAGCGTCGATCGTGCTCCGGCCGCTCAGGATCGAAGCGACCGCTTCTGATACCGGCATCTCGATGTTGTGCGAAGCTGCGAGTTCGATCAACACAGGTGCGGTGAACTCGCCTTCGGCAAGCTTGCCCGCGGGCGGCTGCTCGCCGCGGCCCAGCGCAAGGCCGTGCGCGAGATTGCGCGATTGCGGGCTCGAGCAGGTCAGGATCAGATCGCCGAGGCCGGACAGGCCCGCGAGCGTCTCGCTGCGCGCGCCGAGGGCACGGCCGAGGCGCGTGAGTTCGGCAAAGCCGCGGGTCGTCAGCGCGGCCTGGGCGGAGGCGCCGAGCTTGCGCCCGGCCGCGATGCCAACCGCGATCGCCAACACGTTCTTGGCCGCACCGCCGATCTCGACGCCGCGGATATCTGTCGTGTGATAGGGCCGGAAGGTCGCCGAGCCGAGCGCCTGCACCAGCGCGCTCGCCAGCGCTTCGTCCTTCGCCGCCAGCGTCACAGCGGTCGGCAAGCCGCGCGCGACGTCGTCGGCAAAGCTCGGGCCCGACAGGATCGCCGGCTGCGCGTGAGGTGCGGCTTCCGCGATGACGTCGGTCATGAATTTATGGGTGCCGTGCTCGATGCCTTTGGCGCAGGCGACGATCGGCACCGGCCTTGCCAGATGCGAGGACAGCATGTTGACCGCGCCGCGCAAATGCTGTGCGGGCGTCGCGATCAGCACCATGTCCGCGCGCGCGGCCTCCGCAAGCTCGTGCGTCACGACGATCTCCGGCGCCAGCCGCACGCCGGGCAACCGCGGATTGTCGCGGGTCGAGGCGATTCGCGCGGCATGTTCGCTGTTGCGCGCCCAGAGCGTCACGTTCCGCCCGGCGCGCGCCGCGACCGTCGCCAGTGCCGTGCCCCATGCGCCCGCACCAATCACCGCGACGGACCGGAACGCCGTCATCGCTAGAATCCCGCCCGCGTGTTGCCGTAACCGGCCGGCGCCGTGGCGTTGGCATCGAGCAACCAGCGTGCGCGGGGTTGGGCTTCCATCGTGTCGATCATGCCGAGCGCCAGGCGCTCGGCGCCGGCCCAGGCGATCATCGCGCCGTTATCGGTGCAGAGCGCGGGCGGCGGCATGATCAGTTGCGTCCCCGCCTGCCGCGCGACGTCATGCAGGGCGCCGCGGATCGCCTGATTGGCCGCGACGCCGCCGGCGGCGACGAGGGCATGCGGAGCGCCGAACTGCTCGCGGAAAAGCCTCAGGCCGACGCTCAGCCGGTCGGCCGTCGAGTCGAGCACTGCGGCCTGAAAACTCGCGCAGAGATCGCTGATATCCTGCGGCGCGATCTCGGTTAACCGGCTCGCCTCGTTGCGCACCGCCGTCTTCAATCCCGACAGCGAGAAATTGGCATCGGGCCGTCCCTGCATCGGGCGCGGGAAGGCGAAGCGCGTGGCATCGCCGCTTGCCGCGGCGCGTTCGACCTGCGGCCCGCCCGGATAGGGCAGGCCCAGCATCTTCGCGACCTTGTCGAAGGCTTCGCCCATCGCGTCGTCGACGGTGGTGCCGAGCCGCACATATTGGCCGACACCGGTGACGGCGACGATCTGGGTATGCCCGCCCGAGGCGAGGAACAGGCAGTAGGGAAATTCAATTCCGTCGGTGAGGCGCGGCGTCAGTGCATGCGCCTCGAGGTGGTTGACCGCGACCAGCGGCGTGTCGTGCACCATCGCGATCGCCTTGGCGGTGGTGAGGCCGACGATGACGCCGCCGATCAGCCCCGGCCCCGCCGCGGCGGCGACACCGTTGAGCTGCGCATAGTCGATGCCGGCCTCGTGCATGGCCCGGTCGATGATGCCGTCGAGGACGTCGACATGCGCGCGCGCGGCGATCTCCGGCACCACGCCGCCGAAGCGGGCATGCTCCTCGATCTGGGACCGCACGATGTTGGACAGGATCTTGCCGCTGCCGTCGGGCGCGCGCTCGATCACGGCCGCGGCGGTCTCGTCGCAGGTGGTTTCGATGCCCAGTACCAGCATTGGCGAATTGTTATCCAATTTGCGCCCTTGCGCTCATCCGTAAAGCAGAGTTCTGGTACGTCCGGTAGCATTCCGGGGTCCACTTGCGCAATCGTCACGCGCAGCCGCCTTCGTGAATGCGTCACCGCCACGTGGTTCGGGAACACAAGCGATGTCCATTCTTGTCACACGGCCGCATCCCGACAATGAGGCGACGGCGGAAAATTTGCGGGCGCGGGGTCATGTGGTGCTGCTCGCCCCGATGCTCAAGTTCGAGCCGGTCGCCTTCCATGACGAGAGTGAGGCCGACTACGGCGCCATCATCGTCACGTCGGCCAATGCGATCCGCGCCGTCGCGCCGCAATTGCAAGATCTTGGCTTAAAGAATCTTGGCCTCCTGGAGCTGCCGCTGTTTGCGGTCGGCGAGCACACGGCTGCCGCGGCGCGCGACGCCGGCTTCGCCGAGGTGATCGTCGCCGGCGGCGATGCCGCGGCCTTGCGCGACAAGGTGATGCAGAGCGCGCGCGACAAGCTGCTGAAGAAGAAAAGCACGCTGCTCTATCTCGCGGGCGCGGATCTGTCGCGCGATCTCGGCGGCGAGCTTGGCGCGGAGGGCTTCAGCGTGGTGACGCAGACCACCTATCGCATGACTCCGGTCAAGATCCTGCCGCGCGATGTCTGCGATGGCTTTGCCACACATGGGATCGAGGCGGTGCTGCACTACTCCCGTCGCAGCGCACGGGCCTTCCTGGATGCGGCACGGGACGAAGGCGTCGAAATCTCGGCGCTGGCGATCCCGCAATGCTGCCTGTCCGAGACGGTCGCCAGCGTGCTGCGCGATGCCGGCGCGTCGCAGGTTCTGGGGGCCGCGACGCCGGACGAAAATGCCCTATTTGATACCTTGGAGCGTGCTTTGCGGACCCGTTTGGCGTAAGAGGTCGGGCCGAATCCGACGCGATCGGGTCCGTTCAGGGCATTTGAGTGTGAGGAACCGTCACGATGGCCGACGACAAGCCTGAAGACGCAGGATTGGCTCCCGAGTCAGGCCGTGCCAAGCGCACCCCGCCCACCATCGACCTTGAGGCAACCGAAGTTTCGACCCAGCCGCAGCCAACGGCGGCCGCTGAGCCGGAGGTTCAGCCGGCGCCGGAGCAGGCCACGCCAGAGCAGGCCACGGTCGAAGAGTCCAAATCCGAAGAGGCCAGGCCTGACCCGGAGCCCGCGCACGCGGAGGCCGCGGTTGCTTCCGCTCCCGCGTCGGCGCCGGTTTCGCCCTGGGTCATTGCGCCGTTCTCCGGCGCGGTCGCAGCCGCAATCGTGATTGCCGTCGGCTGGATGCTGGGCTGGCCCGCCGTGGAGGCGCCGCCGGCCGCGCCGCAGGTCACGAGCGCGACGGTCGACGCGCTCAGCGGACGTGTCGCCGCGGTCGAAGCCAAGGCGGGCAAGCCCGCGGCCGATCCGGCCACGGTGGCGCGGATCGATGCACTGGAGAAATCTGCAAGTGCCTTGCGCAGTGACATCGCCAATCTGCGCGCACAGTCCGACAAGACCGCCAACGACGTGAAATCGGCACCGCGCGCTGCAGCGCCTGATCTTGCCGCTCTCAGCGACCGTATTGCGCAGCTGGAGCGTGCCAGCAAGACGGAGCGCGCCGAGCTCGCACAGCAGGGCGAGAAGATTGCCGACAACAAGGCGACGAATGACAAGCCGCTGCGCCATGTCGTGGCGGCGGCTCTGCTCGACGTCGCGGTTCGGCATGGCGATCCTTACGAATCGCAATTGGCCGCGGCGCGGTCGCTCGCAGCCAAGCCCGATATGCTGAAGCCGCTCGACACCTTTGCATCATCAGGCATTCCGACGCCGGTTGCGCTGAGCCGCGAGCTGCTCAACATCGTGCCCAAGCTCTCGCCGCCGGCGGAAGCCCCGGCCGCCGGTGCCGGTATCGTCGAGCGTCTCCAGGCGGGGGCCTCGAAACTCGTTCGTATCGAGCGCACCGACGGCGTCGGCAATGATCGCGGCGCCATCGTCGCACGGGTGACGGCGGCGGCGCTCCGCAACGATTTCGTCGAGGCGCGGCGCGAGCTGAAGACGCTGTCCGAGGCCGATCGTGCACCGGCACAGGCCTGGCTCGACAAGGCCGATGCGCGCGACGCCGCGCTCGGTGCCTCCCGCAAATTCGCCGACGATGCCATGGCGGATCTCGCCAAGCCCGATCTGGTCAAGCCTGCTCAGTAAAGGTTCGCGCAATAATCAGCGCGTAATAGGGATCGCCATGCTTCGCATCGTCCTCTTCCTCGTCCTGATCGCGCTGGCGGCGGCCGGCGCGGCCTGGGTTGCCGATCAGCCCGGCGATCTCGTCCTGACCGCGGGCAGTTTCCGCGCGTCAACGACGCTTCCGAGGTTCGTGTTTCTGCTCGGCGTCTTTGCAGCAGCGGTCGTGCTGGTCTGGAGCATCGTGACGATGATCTGGCGCGCGCCGGGACGCCTGCGCCGCCGCCGCCATGAGAAACGCCATGCGCGCGGCCGCCATGCCATCACCCACGGCCTGCTCGCGATCGGTCACGGCGATACCGCCCTCGCCCGCCGTCACGCCGATACTGCGCGGCGGCTGGCCGCGAACGATCCGCTCGCACTGCTGCTGCACGCGCAGTCGGCCCAGCTCGAAGGCAATCGCGACGAGGCGCAGCGCGTCTTCCGCGTCATGGCCGAGCGCGAGGATACGCGGCTGCTCGGCCTGCGCGGCCTGTTCATCGAGGCGCAGCGCGCCGACGATGCGGTCGGCGCCGTGATGATCGCGGAGGAAGCGATCAAGCTGTCGCCGTCCTCGACCTGGGCCTCGCACGCGGTGCTCGGCTTCCGCTGCGCGCGCGGCGACTGGAGCGGCGCGCTAGCGATCCTGGATTCGAATCTGTCCGCGGGTCTGATCGACAAGGCGGCCTATCGCCGCCAGCGCGGCGTGCTGCTCACGGCCCGCGCGCTGGAATTGGAAACCATGGACCGCGACGTGGCGCGCGAGAGCGTGATGGAGGCGATCAAGCTCGCGCCGACGCTGGTGCCGGCCGCGGTGCTCGCCGCCAAGTTCGAGAGCGAAGCGCATCAGGTGCGCCGCTCCATGAAGCTGGTCGAGGCCGCGTGGCTCGCCAATCCGCATCCGGATCTCGCCGACGCCTATGCGCATGTGAAGCTCGGCGATTCCGCGCGGCAGCGCTTGCAGCGGGTCGAGACGCTGGCGGCCAAGACGCCGGCCGACAAGGCGGGCCATGTCGAGGGCCAGCTCGCGATTGCGCGCGGCGCGATCGACGCCTCCGAGTTCGCGCGTGCGCGTGCGGTGCTGGCCCCTTACGTCAATGATCCGACCCAGCGCGTCGCGCTGCTGATGGCCGAGCTCGAGCGCACCGAGCACGGCGACGGCGGCCGTGCCCGCGCCTGGACCCTGCGCGCGGTGCGCGCCCGCCACGATCCGGCCTGGACCGCGGACGGCTATGTCAGCGACCGCTGGCGTCCGGTCTCGCCGGTCACCGGCCGTCTCGATGCCTTCCAGTGGCAAACGCCGGTCGCGAGCCTGCCCTCCGACAAGGGCGCCACGATCGAATCCTCGGCCTTCGAGGAAGCCATGCTGGCCGCCCCGCCGCCGAAGCGGGTGACGGCAGCCCCGAGCGAAGCCCCGGTGGAACCGCCCGTGGCTGCACCGGATCCGGTCCCCGCCGCACAGGACAATTCGCCCCCGGAGGCCAAGGAAACGACCGGGGAAGCCGCCAAGGAAGAGCCTGCGGTTACGCCGGCCGCCGAGCCGGTCAATCCCGCCCCTGAGGCGGCCGAATCATCGCCGGAGGCGGCAACGCCGGTGTTCCGGACCCGCGCCGACCTCGGCAAGCCTGCGCCGGCCCCGGTCCAGGCCGTCATCCCCATCGTCCGCGCCCCCGATGATCCCGGGATCGATGACGAGGGTCCGAGCGATGAATTTGCGGAACAAATCGGCACGCCCAGAACCCATGCAAAGGCCCAGGCCGGCGGCTGGCGCGGATTCTGGTCCCGCTGGGGCGCGTGAGGCACATTTCGAAGCCCGCTCCACCTTGCCAATTCGGGCCATGCCCGATATCAGGAGCGCGCGTATCGGGACCTGCACTGCGCGGGTCCCGGCAGGGTTCGCCGCAATAGCTCAGTTGGTAGAGCACGTCATTCGTAATGACGGGGTCGGGGGTTCGAATCCCTCTTGCGGCACCATTTATCGCTCTGATTTTTCGTTGTTTTCCGCGCCGTTGCTTCATCCTCCGATGCAGCCTCGCCGCGAGACGGCATGCCATCGCCTCAGACTTTGCGCAGGCTTTCGATTTCCCACAGCGCCAGTTGCCGCCGGTCGAACGGTGGGACGTAATCGTCCAGCACCTTGATCGGCGGCGGGAAGTTGTAGGGCGGAGCGCTCAGATCGATGGAGAAGAAGTCACCCGTGCGGATCGCACGATTTCGGCCCGCCGGGTAAGTGGTCGTCAGGAGATACTTGATGTTGGATCGACGAATGTTGTCGATTGCTTGAAAAATCATCTCTTCGGAAAGATGAATGAAGCAATCGCGGCAGAGCAGCAGGTCAGCTTCCGGGAGCGGATCGTTGCAGAGATCGATCCGGAGGAACGTGCGATCTGGGCGACTGTATTGGTCACCCGTTCGCGCAATCAGTTCCGGAACGATGTCTCCTCCAATGTAGCGAGAAATTGGAAGTTCGATCTTCGACAACCAATGAAAATCACCACAAGGCAAATCGAGCAGGGTACGGATCCCGAGGTCGCCAACCAGACCAGGAAGGCTTTCTCGCACCCTTTGGGTATTGTGCAGCGTGGATCCGCCGCCGGAAGCGGTTTCCTTGTAACCCCAGACGTTGCGACGATAGATCTCGCCGAACACCTCGCCAGGCGTTCCACGGAGATTGCGCACCATCTGCGTACGCAACCAAATCAGCGCGGGCTCTGGTAACGTCTGGCGCGCGATGTCGATAGCGGTCGAGAAAAAGGCCGTCTGACGTAACCAGTCTGCAAACTTGTCGAACACATCGCCCCCATATTGTCGCAAGCTAGACCCGCGCGAACCTGAATTGTTGCGTGCCGCGCTCGGTGGGATCCGGGCCCCGCTCAGTGATGCGAAATCCCTCATGGGCCTGGATGAATGCTTGCTCGGAGATCCAATTGCGCTCGTATCTGACGAGCTTCTCCCTGGAGGCGAGCAACGATCCTGGACCGTTGTCGCTCAGGTACGAGGTCTGAACCTCTCGCCGGATCTCTTCGCTGATCGGAACGCGGTACCATGCCAACGTTGCCGGCCGAACCGAGCACAGCGTTCTGACGGTCTCCAATGCATCCGGGACGTACTGTATGGCCCCATTCGAGTGGAGGAGATCGACACTGCCGAGCCAGTCGGCGGCCTGGTCGATGCGCTCGAAAAACATCAGCCTATCGGTGCCAAGCTCCTTGGCGCGCTGCACCATTGCTGGCGTCTCAACCACCGCCCATCGAATGTCCGGGCATTGCCGGCGCGCCACCTTGTAATGCAGGCCAGCACCTCCGCCGAAATCGAGAACCGTGTTCATGCCCGCGACCAGCGGCCAGTCGCTGTCCGGGCTGTAGTTGATTGTCTTCAGGAAAATCGTTTCGACCAGTTCCGGATTCTCGTACCCCTGAACAACCTCTCGCGGCGGCAGCAGCTTACGCTTCACTCGCTGGATGAAGGTCATAACGGGCGGACTCGGCACGCCTTGTGATACGTGTCGAGCGTCTACCACAATCAGAAACATTTGGAAACAATCGCGAAACGCGACATGACGTTGCGGGTCGATCGCCGCGAATGCTGATCGCGGGTTCAAGACCGAGCGCGCAGTCTACGTGATGACAGTCACATAACGCAGACCAGATCTCCCCTAATTTCCCGGTCACGCAAACACGGGGAGATTTCACATGCGCAAGATCATTCTGGTCGCCGCCATGGTCCTGGCTTCCGCGTCTGCCCATGCTGCCGACCGCAGCCTGTCGCTGGCCACGGCGACGGCCGCTCCGCAGGCCACCACGACCATCGCCCCGATGACACAAATCAGCGAAGTCGCGCCGGCCACGGAAGCTCCGAAATACGTCGATCGTCCGCCGGCAGTCTCGGCCCCTGCTCCCGCCGCGGCGACGGCTCCTGCCGTGACCGCGACAACGACGACCTCAGCG
This sequence comes from Bradyrhizobium sp. 61, assembly GCF_023073075.1. Classification (NCBI taxonomy): domain Bacteria; kingdom Pseudomonadati; phylum Pseudomonadota; class Alphaproteobacteria; order Hyphomicrobiales; family Nitrobacteraceae; genus Bradyrhizobium; species Bradyrhizobium sp. 61. The sequence goes on from NZ_JADPIU010000082.1 coordinate 348,648, forward strand.
CCGGCGGCGACTGCCACGAAGACCGCAAAGGCGGGCAAGCCGAAGCACAAGCGCAGCTGGACCGAAGGCCGCATCATCAGCGAGCTGCATCGCCACGGCATCTACTGGTAAGGCCGCGACTCGCTGCAAAAGCAAATGGCCGGGCAAGAGCCCGGCCATGCGCGTATTGAGGAAGCGTTGCGGGCTTACTGCGACACCGTCTGCACCACGCTCGTTATCGGACGCGCGCTCGACGTCGGCACCTTCAGGTCCTTCAGCAGCGCCTCGTCATATTCCGGCAGCGTCTGGAGCGTTGCCTTGGCCTTCATCTGCACGACCTTGTAGCCGCCAGCCTTCAGCCGCGCGAGCAGCGCCGGCATCGCTTCGCCGGTGTGCTTCTGGAAGTCGTGCATCAGGATGATGCCCTTGCCGAGCTTGTCGAGCTTGGTCATCACGTTGTCGACGATCTTCTCCGGCGTGGCACCTTTCCTGAAGTCGAAGGAGTCGATGTCGGTCGAGAACATCGCGACATTGCGGGTGCCGAAATAGCTCACCATCGCCGGATTGTGCTGAAGCTGCGGGAAGCGGAAGAACGGTGCCGGGTTGGTGCCGAGCGCGAACCTCACCGCGCTGAAGCCCTTCTCGACCTCGTCCTTGACCTGTTGCTCCGTCATCTTCTTGCTGTTCAGGTTGACGTGCGACCAGGTGTGCGTGCCGACCGTGTGGCCCTGGGCCAGCACCTGGCGCAGGATTTCCGGATGATAGGTCGCGTGCTTGCCGACCGAGAAGAACAAGCCCTTGGTGCATTCATCCCCGAGCGCCTTCAGCACCGCGGGCGTGTTGACCGGCCACGGACCGTCGTCGAAGGTCAGCACGACCTCCTTGTCGGTGAGGAAGTCGAACTGCTTGAAATGCTCGAAGCCGAAGCCGGGTCCGCCGGTGGTGTCGATCTCGACCACGCGGGCAACGCCGAGCGCGTTCGGATTGGCGCAGGTCGACCGCTGCTGCACCGGCATGGCCGGAGCGGGCGCAGGCGCCGCTGCCTGAGCAACCGCCGTCGGCCTGGCCGCGATCGCCGCGGTGGTCTCGACGTCATCCTTGGCGGCGAGCTTCGCCTGTGCCGGCAATTGATCGGCGGCACGGGCGGCCGTTGTTTTGGGGGCGCCCTGATCGGCGCGCGCGGAATAATAAAACCAACCGCCGACGGCGATCACGACCGCCGCAACTACACTGGCCAGCATCAGGCCCAACGCATTACGCATCGCTATTCTTTCCAATTACGCAACCAACCCTGCGGAATCTCCCGCGCGACGAGCCATTAATGCGAAGGAACAGTTAACGTGACACCAACACGACGGCGTTTGCGCCGGATTTTCAGCGAGGTGCGCCATGTGACGGAGGTCACAGATGGGCGGCCACCCGTGACCGTCATCACAGTGGAAACTGTTTTGCCGGAGCATCGTAGTTCCCACCAACAACGGGCCCCGCTTCCAGCGGCGCCCACGGGAGCTTCAAATGACCAAGTCTTTTTCTGCCAAATCGCTGACGAGTAGGATCCGCGACACCAGCCTGGCCCTGGGCTTTGCCGCCATCGTCTCGATCGTCTCGACGACCGCGAGCTTCGCCTTCTCGGCCGAAGCGCAGCAGCAGTGCACCGGCGATGCCTTCCGTCTGTGCTCCTCGGAAATCCCCAACGTCCCGAAGATCACGGCGTGCATGATGAAGCATCGCTCTGATCTGAGCGCCGGCTGCCGCGCGGTGATGGACAAGGACCTCGCAAAGGGCGCCTCACGCAAGGTCGCTGACGCCCAGGACAGGCAGTAGGACAACGCGCAACGGCAATCGTTGTTGGCTCCCCTCGCGATGTGCTCCCGGCGTCAAGCCGGGGCCACGCGCGCCAGTCCCGCTCGGCAATAAAGCCGTTGCGGCTCCGGGATCGTCGCACTAGCTTCGCCCGCACATCCTTGGGGTAGAGGCATTACGCGATGACCAGATTTCTTTTCATTGTTTCTTTGATTCTGTGCGCATCGAGCGCCTCAGCGCAACAGCAGCCCGGCCACGATGCCTGCGCGCGCGATGTGACGCGCTTCTGCCGTGCCGTGATGAACAATGGCGATGGCGCAGTGCTCGCTTGCCTCAAGCAGAACCGCACCCGCCTCAGCAAAGCCTGCGACAAGGTGCTGACGGATCACGGGCAGTAAGACGTGCCGTCGCAGCCCGGATGAGCGAAATCCGGGGTCTGCCCGCGCGGTGAGATCGTCCCGGATTGCGCTTCGCGCCATCCGGGCTACCTTCCGAGAGAATCTACGTGCTGCTTCCCGCCGCGCTCGCGACCACCGGCAGCACCTCGGCGCCGGCACGATCCGGCGTCTCTTCCTTCCAGCGCACCGAGCCGAACGGACGCTCCAGCATGCGGCGGATCCGCACCGGATCGGGGCCGATGTGGAAATCGATCGCCTGCTGATGCCACGCGCGTTCGGACTGCGTCGAGCGGTTGCGCTGGCGCAAGTAATCGAGCCAGGTCGGACAGTGGTAGCGCTCGGTCCACAATTCGGGGTCGGCGATGTCGCGCGCGATCGACCAGCCATAGGCGCCGTTGCGCTGCCGGGAGAGCTGCACGTCCTGCATCACATTGTGGAAGGCGCGCGCGTTCTCCTGGGACACCCTGTATTCGATCTCAACCACCAGCGGCCCGCTGCGCGCCGTGAGCGACAGTTTGACTTCCGGATCGGCGAGCACGTCCGCGTCCTCGTTGCGGGCGCCGACGCGCGGCATCGCCAGCCAAATGCCCAGCACCGGCGAGATCAGCATCAGGCTGGCGGCCGTCAGTAGCGCGACCTCGACGCCGGCGTAATCGGTGAGATGGCCCCAGCCCCAGGCGCCGATCGCGATGCCGCCGGATATCGAGGCCTGGAACGCCGCGAGCGAACGGCCCGCGACCCAGCGCGGCGCCGAGAGCTGCACGCCGATGTTGAATAGCGCGACGGCCGCCATCCAGACCGCACCGGCGAGCACAAGCGCCGCCGCCGTCAACACCGGCTCCGTGCTCACGGCAAGCGCGGCCATCGCAAATGCCATCGAGATGGTGCAGGCGCGGATCGCGGCCTCGCCGCTCATGCGCTTGCGCAATTCATGGATGTTGAGCGCACCGACGACGGCGCCCATGCCGAAGGCACCCAGCATGATGCCGTAGGTCTGCGCGCCGCCATGCAGCAGGTCGCGCGCGATCAACGGCATCAGCGCCATGATGGCGCCGCCGATCAGGCCCATCACCAGCGTGCGCAACAGCACGATCTTGATCGGCGGCGAATTGGTGATGTAGCGGAAGCCCGAGACCATCGCGCGGTTGAGCTTCTCCCGCGGCAGGCGCGAGGGCTCGGTATTGCGCCGCCAGAGCAGCAGCACCACCAGCAGCGGCAGATAGAGGATCGCGTTGCAGGCAAACGCGGCCACCGCGCCGAGCGAGGCGACGATGACGCCGCCGACCGCGGGGCCGAAGCTGCGTGCAATATTGTAGCTGATGCCGTTCAGTGCGACGGCTGACGGCAGTGATTCGGGCGGGACCTGCTCGCTGACCGAGGATTGCCACGCCGGCCCGAACAGCGCATTGCCGCTGCCCACCACGAAGCAGAAGACGAGCAGCGTTTCCGGAGTGATCAGCTTGAGCCAGGCCAGCACCGTCAGCGCAGTCGCGCCGATCAGCGCGATCGCGAGCGAAATCAAGGTCACGATGCGCCGGTCATACATGTCGGCGATGGCGCCGGCCGGCATCGAGATCAACATGATCGGCAGCATCAGCGCGGTCTGCACCAGCGCCACCTTGTCGGCCGAGGCCGCCATCTGCGTCATCGCCCAGGCCGCGCCCACGCCCTGGATCAAGAGGCCAAGATTGGAGAGCAGGCTGGCGAGCCAGATGCGCCGGAACACGGTGTACCGCAGGGGTGCGGCGATGCCGTCGCCGGCGAATTTCTGACGGTTCGGCTGTTCGGTCATATCCCCTTCCATATGGGCTGGCAGAAGTGGTCTTGGAATGGTCTTTGGGTGATTCCGGCAGGTTCAGTGATGCCTGCGAAAGTCCTTCGCTGTCCAGTGGTTAGGCCGGTATAAGCGGTCCAAAGACGTGGTTTTTCCGGAGAAACATATGAAGCTGTCGCGACGGTCGATCCTGCTAGGGGCAGGCAGCTTGCCTTTCGCGGTTGCGAGCTTGCGGACAGGCGCGCTGGCGCAGACCGCGCCCACGGCTCAGAATGCCGAGGTGCCGCCGATCCTGTTCGTCCACGGCAATGGTGAATACGACGCGGTCTGGATGACGACGCTTTGGCGGATGGAATCCAACGGCGTCGCGCGCGATCGCATGATGGCGATCAATTTCACGGATCCGCTGGCGCGCAGCGACGACAAGGTCGAGCAAGCGGGCCGCTCCTCGACCGGGGACCAGCGCCGCGAGCTCGCGGCGGCCATCGCGGAATTGAAGCGCCGCACCGGCGCGGCCCGCGTGGCGCTGGTCGGCAGTTCGCGCGGTGGCTACGCCATTCGCAACGTCATCAGGAACGGCGGTGCCGGCGATGTCAGCCATGCCGTGCTGTGCGGCACGCCCAATCACGGCGTGTTCGCGACCGACGACCAGCCGAACAACGAATTCAATGGCCGCGGTACATTTCTGCGCGGCCTGAATGAGGGCGAGAGCGAGGTGACGCCGGGCACGGCCTTCCTCACCCTGCGCAGCGATGGCATGGACAAGTACGCGCAAGCCGACGGCCGCTTCATCGGCAAGCCCGGCACGCCGACCGGCGTTACCGTCGAAGGGCCGGAGTTGACGGGCGCCACCAATCTCGTGCTCGTCGCGCTCGACCATCGCGAAGTGGCGTTTCACCCGCGTGCCTTCCGCGAGATCTACAAATTCATTGCCGGCCGCGAGCCCGCGCGCATCGCGATTGTGCCGGAGCAGAGCGTCAGGTTGAGCGGCCTTGTGACCGGTACGCCAGGCGGCGTGTCGACCAATCGCCCGGTGGCGGGTGCAACCGTCGATGTCTTCCGCGTCGATCCTGATACCGGGGAGCGCAAAGGCGGCGCGGTGCACAGCGCGAAGACCGGCGCCGACGGCCGCTGGGGTCCGGCGCAGGTCGAGCCTTCCTGGTTCCTCGAATTCGTCCTGACATCGCCCGACGCGCCGACGACGCATATCTACCGCTCGCCGTTCGCGCGCTCGTCCGATGTCGTGCATCTGCGTGCCGCGCGCCCGCTCGGGCCGGCGGACAAGGATGCCGGCGCCGTCGTGATCATGTCACGCCCGCGCGGCTATTTCGGCCTGCCGCGGGACGTGGTGCTGCTCGACGGCAAGGAGCCAGCCGACGTCAAGCCGGGTGTGCCCACGGATTCGGCAGCAACCTTGCGGCTCCCGGCCGCGGAGGCCGGGCGTAACGTTGTGGCCCAGTTCGGCGAAGAACGAATTGTGGCGCGCGCCTGGCCCGCCTCCGAGAACAGGATTGCGATTGCCGAGCTGACTTACTAGCTATTGGCCTGGGTTATATCTGCGGGAGAGAGCCATGAACATCGCCAGTGTGCGTCGGCCCATCATCCCTCCGACCCCGCCGCGTGCGCCCGACGACATGTCGTTTCTCGGCCGGGTCGCGGTCCTCAAGCAGAACATGATCGCGACCTGGGGCCAGCGTGCCTACGAAGAAGAGGTCATCAAGGGCCGCTTTTTCCTCCACAACAGCTTCATTCTGAATCAGCCGAATGCAATTCGGCATGTCCTGCTCAGCAATTATGAAAACTACACGCGCACGCCGGCGGGGATCCGCATGCTGCGTCCGGTGCTCGGCGAAGGAGTTCTGATCGCGGAAGGCCACGCCTGGGCGCATCAGCGCCGTACGCTCGCGCCGGCCTTCACGCCGCGTGCGACCGCAAATCTCGTCCCGCACATGACCGCGGTGCTCGACGAGACCATCACAAAGCTCGATGCGCGAACAAGCGAGCCGGTCGATCTGCGCGAGACGATGCAGCGCATGACGCTGGAGATCGCCGGGCGCACGATGTTCTCGTTCGGCATGGACCGTCACGGCCCGACCTTGCGCAACTTCGTCATGGAATACGGAGCGCGGCTGGGACGGCCCTATTTCCTCGACATGCTGCTGCCGGTGTCCTGGCCGACCCCGATGGATTTTGCCCGCGCGCGCTTCCGCAAGCGCTGGACCGAATTCGTCGCGATGCTGATCGCCGAGCGCCGCACGATGGGCAAGAAGGACGGCGCGCCGCCGCGCGACCTGTTCGATCTCATGGACGCGGCGCGCGATCCCGAAACCGGCAAGGGCTTTTCGGACGCGCAACTCGTCGACGAGGTCGCGACCATGATCCTGGCGGGTCACGAGACCACGGCGACGGCGCTGTTCTGGGCGCTCTATCTGCTCGCGCTCGATCCGGAGACGCAGGAGGAAGTTGCCTCCGAGACCCATGGCGAGCATCTCGACAGTATGGCCGATATCGATCGCCAGAAGTTCACCCGTGCGGTGATCGAGGAGACCATGCGGCTCTATCCGCCGGCCTTCCTGGTCGCGCGCGCCGCGCGCGAGAAGGACAATGCGGCCGGCGTCGAGATCGGCAAGGGCGACATCATCATGATCGCGCCCTGGCTGCTGCACCGGCATGAGAAGCTGTGGGATCAGCCGAACGCCTTCATTCCAAAACGCTTCATGTCGAACGAGGCGCCCGACCGTTTCGCTTACCTGCCGTTCGGCGCGGGTCCGCGCGTCTGCATCGGCGCGCCGTTCGCGCAAGCCGAATCCGTGCTGGCGCTGGCCCGGTTGATCGGCGCGTTCCGTATCGAGCTTGCCGACAGGGTTCCGGTGATCCCGCTCGGCGTCGTGACGACCCAGCCGGACCACTCACCTTTGTTCCGCATCACGCGTCGGTGACAGACATTCGTCTGCCCGATGGCGCGATCCACCCCAGATAGAGCCTCCGCCATGAGCGACATCCAGGCCCAGTTTTCCGTTCTGAAGCAGACCGCCGATGCCAAGGTGGTCGATGCGATCGCGCGTCTCATCGAGAACGGCGAGGATCACGAGCTCAACCGCGTCAATGTCCTCGATTTCTCCAGGCAGCATGGCCTCGACGAAGAGCACACGATCTCCACCTTCCTGCATTCGGCGCGGCTCGGACTGTTCGATCTCGGCTGGAACGTGCTCTGTCCGGGCTGCGGCGGCGTGCTGGGCGCCCATTCGACGCTGAAGGCGCTCAAGCCGGACGATTATCACTGCGCGCTCTGCGCCTGCGGCTACAAGGCGTCGGTCGACGATCAGGTCGAGGTCTCCTTCACCGTCAATCCGCGCGTGCGGCGCATCGCAGCGCATGATCCCGATACGCTTCCGGTGTGGGAATATTTCAAGCAGGTGTTCTGGAGTTCCGGCGTCGACTTCAACAAGGAATCCTTCGCGACGCTCGCCAACGAGGTGACGCTCGATACGCTCGAGCTTCCGGCGGGCGAGAAGGCGACCATGTCGCTGCAACTGCCGGGCGATTTCATCATCATCTTCGAGCCGGTGACGCACGCAGCCCATTTCATCGACGTCCAGGGCGAGCCGACCAAGGAGCGCCAGCAGTTCGCGATCATGTACAACAAGGTGCAGGCTCCGACGGGGACGACGACCATGCGGCCGGGGCCGCTGCGGCTGTCGCTGGAGAACCAGGCCGGCGTGCGCGTGTTGCCGTCGGTGTTCATCGCGGCCGAGGCGCTCCATCATCTCATCGGCAAGCGCAAGCCGTTCCTCACCGCCAAGCGCATGCTGTCGAACCAGACGTTTCGCGATGTCTTCAAGGCGGACAATCTCAGCCTCGACCAGCGGCTCCAGATCACGTCGCTGACATTCCTGTTCACCGATTTGAAGGGCTCGACCGCGCTCTACGAGCGCGTCGGCGATCTCGCCGCCTTCGATCTCGTGCGCGCGCATTTCCATGCGCTGCTCGAGATCATCTCCTCCGAGAAGGGCGCGGTGGTGAAGACGATCGGCGACGCCGTGATGGCGACCTTCGTCCGCCCCGAGCACGCCATCGTCGCGGGCCTGCGGATGCGGGCCGCGATGGACGAGCTCAACAGGCAGCGCGGCACCGACGATCTCATCGTCAAGATCGGCATCCATGAAGGCCCGTGTCTTGCGGTGATGCTCAACGAACGCCAGGATTATTTCGGCCAGACCGTCAACATCGCCGCTCGCGTCCAGAGCCTGTCGACGGCGCGGGAGATCCACATCACGGGCCCCGTGCTCGATGCGCCCGCAGTCGCCGAGGTGCTCGAGCAGCGCGCGATCAAGCCGATCCAGAAGCAGGCGGCCCTGCACGGCATCGCCGACAAGATGGTGGTGTACGAGATACCGTGAGGACGGCACTCCCGATCATTGCGAGCTTAGCGAGCATCCGGAGTCTTTCCAGTGAGGCAGTCTGGATTGCTTCGCTGCGCTCGCAATGACGATGTGGAGACAGGTGCGTGCCACACTCTCTGTCGTCATGCCCGGGCTAGTCCCGGTCATGACGGTAACCAGCTCGTCCAGATTGCAGAAAGGTAATGCCCGCGCGGAGCTGACGCACGTTGCGGCGGTCGGGTTTCCCGCTCATATAATGCTGGTGGCGGCCGCACTCCCGCGGCTTCATCGATTTCGGTAGGATCCTATGCTCGACGGCCTGCGCCAATTCATCGCTGACATTGTGGCTCCTCATGCCGCGGATCGTGCTTTCGGCGATGGCGATTACCGGCTTGCGGCCACCGCGCTGCTGGTTCACGTGGTCTCGCTGGACGGTCAGCCGACGGCGACCGAGCAGCGCAAGCTGCACAGCCTGATCGAAAGCCATTTCGGGCTGGATCGCGGTACCGCCGACCGCCTGATCGCGGACGCCACCCAGGTCGAGGGCGAGGCCGTCGACCTCTATCACTTCACCAGTGTCATCATGCGCTCGCTCGACGAAGAGGGCCGCAAGCGCATCGTCCAGATGATGTGGGAGCTGGTCTATGCCGATGGCCAGGTGTCCGAGTTCGAGGACAACGTCGTCTGGCGCGCCTCCGACCTGCTCGGGATCGCCCAGCGTGACCGGATCGACCTCAAGCATGCGGTCGCAAATCGCGCCGGTGGTCAGGTCAAGGACGGTGCCGTCGGGGGTTGAGCCGTCTCAACGCGGTATTATCGGCGGTTGTGCTGACCACATGACGAAACTTTAATATACCCCCGTCGACCACCCCGGCCCCGGATTTCCCCGTAAAATCCGTGGTTTTCCTGCTTCCCTGTTGCCCGCTCAAGCAGCCATGCTGCCGGTGACGCTTGCCTGTCGCGCTCGGCCTATGCTCTCGTTCCGCCATTGCGGGGCCAAAAAACTTCAATTCAAGAGACTTCGATCGTGACTGAGCGAGTAACGTTGATCACCGGTGCGTCGGCGGGCATCGGCACGGAGCTGGCGCGTGTGTTCGCCGCCAACGGGCATCGCCTCGCGCTGACGGCGCGACGCGCGGACCGGCTGGAGGCGCTTGCGAACGAGCTCGCCGCCAAGGGCGGCAAGAAGCCGATCGTGATCGCCTGCGATCTGCAGGAGGCAGATGCGGGCGAGAAGATCGCCGCCGCGCTTGCCGCCGAAGACGTCGAGCTCGACCATCTCGTCAACAATGCCGGCTTCGGCGTGTTCGGCGATGCGATCGAGCGCGACCGTGTCGAACAGGTCGGCATCGTCGATGTCAACGTCCGGGCTCTGACGGATCTGTCGCTGCGCTTTGCCGATCAGCTGATCAGGAACAAGGGCGGTCTTCTCAATGTCGGATCGGTCGCGGGCTTTCTGCCCGGCCCCGGCATGGCCGTGTACTACGCGTCCAAGGCCTATGTGATTTCCCTCACCGAGGCCTTGCGGGCGGAGCTCGCGCCGCGCGGCGTTCGCGTCACCGTACTTTGCCCGGGTCCGGTGCCCACCGAATTCCAGGCGCGCGCCGGCGTCGGGTCCGGGCATGACACGACTCTTCTCAACGTGTCTGCCGCCGATGTCGCGCAACAAGCCTATCGAGGCCTGATGGCCAACAAGCGGGCAGTGCTGCCTGGTCTCGGCATCAAGATCGTGCCGTTCGCGCTGCGTTTCTTCCCGCGCGGCTTCATCCTGTCCGCCACCAGCCGGTTCCAGAGGCAGAGGCACTGATTTCTTGTTTTGACGCGTTTTCTTTACGCGAACCGGTATCCACTTCGCTCGAAAACGCTTTAAAGAAAGCTCAGAGCTCCGTAGTGGCCCGGAGCTTGCTTCAATATCGGGACGCGTGTGCGCGAACTCACACGATGTTAACTACCGCTTAGCTATGCTGGCGGTCTGAACCGATAGCACTCGCAGAGGCCATGTCGTTCCGGACGGACAGGTTTGGTGGCGCAGAATTGGTGCCCTTCCCAAGAAGGACGCCGAGCGCCGCCGCCTCCGAAGCCCGGTTGCCGGTTCTGATCATCCTGCATCAGGAATCCTCGACGCCCGGCCGCGTCGGCAATGCGCTGCGCGCGCTCGGCCATCGCCTCGACATTCGCCGTCCCCGCTTCGGCGATCCCCTGCCCGATACGCTCGATCAGCATGCCGGCGCTGTTTTTTTCGGCGGTCCGATGAGCGCCAACGATCCCGACGATTACATCCGCCGCGAGATCGACTGGATCGAAATTCCGCTCCGCGAACAGCGACCGTTCCTCGGCATCTGCCTCGGCGCGCAGATGCTGGCGATGCAGCTGGGGGCCCGCGTCGCACCGCATGCGCAGGCGCTGACCCAGATCGGCTACTATCCGATCCGCCCGACCGCCGCGGGCCACGCGCTCTGCCCGAATTGGCCGGCGCAGGTCTATCACTGGCATCGCGAAGGATTTGAACTGCCCGTCGGCGCTGAGCTGCTTGCGGAAGGCGATGATTTTCCGATCCAGGCGTTCCGCACCGGCAACGCTTTCGGGGTGCAGTTTCATCCTGACGTGACCTGCGCGATGATGCATTGCTGGACCACGCGCGGCTATGACGGCCTCAGCGCGCCTGGCGCGCGCGAGCGGCATCATCATTTCGCGGACCGTGCCGTCTACGACGTTGCGGAACGGGCCTGGCTCGATCATTTCATCGATGGCTGGCTGGCGCGCCGGCAGGTGCTGGCGCAAGCCGCCGAGTGATCGCGCCTTCGCGCCAGGTGCTTCGCCTAAGTTCTTGGCGCAAGCCCTTGCCTGATCCCTGGATATGCTAGGCTCGTTCCTAACGAGCGCGCGCGAACGCGTGCCGGCAGACACAGGGAGAGCGTCATGGCCTACGAACACATTCTGTATGAGGTGAGCGACAAGGTCGCGACCATCACGCTCAATCGCCCTGATCGCATGAATGCGTGGACGCCGACGATGGAGCGCGACGTGCGCCATGCGATGGAAGCATCGAGCGCCGAAGACGATGTCCGCGTCATCGTGCTCACCGGCGCGGGCCGCGCCTTCTGCGCCGGCGCCGACATGGATGCGCTGAAGGGGCTCGACCCCAACGACGTCAGGCATGCCTCGAACCTGCCGCCCTTCGACATGAATCGCCGGCCGGACTGGCAGACGCGTTACGGCTTCTATCCGTCGATCGGAAAGCCTGTCATCGCCATGCTCAACGGCGCGACCGCCGGCATCGGCCTCATCCACGCGCTTTATTGCGACCTGCGCTTTGCCGCCGACAATACCGTGTTCACGACAGCCTTCGCGCGGCGCGGACTGATCGCCGAGCATGGCATGTCCTGGATGCTGCCGCGCATCGTCGGCCACGCCAATGCGATGGATTTGCTGCTCTCGGCCCGGCGCGTGTCGAGCGAGGAGGCGCTGCGGATCGGCCTGGTCAACCGGCTCTGCTCGCCCGAGAAGCTGCGCGAGGAGACCTATGCCTATGCGCGCGACCTCGCCGACATGGTTTCCCCGAGCGCGATGGCCGTGATCAAGCGCCAGCTCTACGAGGTGCCGTTCCAGACCCTGGCGGAGGCCACGATCGAGGCCAACCGCGAGATGATGGTCGCGCTGAACGGCAGCGATTTCCGGGAGGGGGTGGCGAGCTTCATGGAGAAGCGGCCGCCGAGGTTTACGGGGAGGTAGGGGGGAAGATTTTTCAGGGGCGGTCCGTCTTCGCCCTGCGGGCTTCGCCGGACACCACGCTTCGCCCTTCGGGCTCTGTGCGGCTGCGCCACGCGTAGCCTGTGCGATCTTGGCAATTTTTAAGGTTGGGTTGGTTGAGACGGTCCGTCTTCGCCCTTTGGGCTTCGCCGGACACCACGCTTCACCCTTCGGGCTCCTCGTGGCTGCGCCACGCGTAGCCCGAAGGGCGAAGCGTGGTGGAGCCAGGCGGGATCGAACCGCCGACCTCGTCATTGCGAACGACGCGCTCTCCCAGCTGAGCTATGGCCCCGTTTGGCGGCCGCTCTGGTGAATGCGGCCGACAACCGGGCGCCATTTAAGTCCCCGCCAAGGTCAAGTCAAGGACGGGTGTGACCCGGTTTTAACCATCCCCGGCACCGACTTCCCTTGTTTGGGCCGGGGGGAACCGATATCTAGCAAAAAGCGTCAATCCCGACCGAAAGCCAGAGTCTTCAATGCGTGCCGTTCTCGACATCGTCATCATCGTGCTCGACCTCTACGTCTGGCTGCTGATCGCCTCCGCGATCCTGTCCTGGCTAATCGCTTTCAACGTCGTGAACACCCGCAACCAGTTCGTTTCGGCGGTGGCGGAGTTCCTGTACCGGATCACCGAGCCGGTGCTGGCGCCGATTCGCAATTTCCTGCCCAGCCTCGGCGGCCTCGATATCTCGCCGATCATCCTGATCCTGCTCATCATGTTCATCGAGCGGGTGATCCTGTATTACATCTACCCGAACGTGATCTAAGCAGGCGGGAGCGCCTTGATTGCGAAAGAGGCCTTCAAGGAACCCTGGCGCTATTCGGCCGCGGGAATCAGCATCGCGCTGCGGGTGACGCCGCGCGGCGGCCGCGACGACATCGACGGGATCGAGCAATTGGCCGATGGCCGCAGCGTGCTCAAGGTGCGGGTGCGCGCGATCGCCGATGGCGGCGAGGCCAACAAGGCCGTTCTGGTGCTATTGGCGAAATCGCTCTGCGTCCCCAAGGCCAGTGTAAAGCTGCTATCCGGTGCCACCTCGCGGCTGAAGCAGATCGCGGTCGACGGCGATCCGGCGCGGCTCGGCGAAGCCCTGCGCAAGCTCGCCCAAGCCAGATCGGCAGACGCCAAACCGACAGACCAAGGGAACTGACATGACGGCCAAGATCATCGATGGAAAAGTCATCGCTGCGGAACTCCGCGCGCGCGTCGCTGACGAGGTTGCCCGCGTCAAGCGCGAGCACAATCTGGTGCCGGGCCTCGCGGTGGTTCTGGTCGGCAACGACCCCGCCAGCGAGGTCTATGTCCGCTCCAAGCACACCCAGACCCAGGCGGCCGGAATGGCCTCGTTCGAGTACAAGCTGCCGGCCGACGTGTCGCAGGCCGATCTGCTGGCCGTCGTCGCCAAGCTCAACCGCGATCCGGCCGTGCACGGCATTCTGGTGCAGCTGCCGCTGCCGAAGGGCCTGAACACCGAGGCCGTCATCAACGCCATCGATCCCGCCAAGGATGTCGACGGCCTGCATCCGAACAATGCCGGCCGGCTCGCCGGCGGCTTTGAAGCGCTGTCGCCTTGCACGCCGCTCGGCTCGATCATCCTGACCAAGAGCGTCCACGCCTCGCTCGAAGGCATGAATGCCATCGTCATCGGCCGCTCCAATCTGGTCGGCCGTCCGCTGGTGCAATTGCTGCTGAACGAGAACGCCACGGTGACCATCGCGCATTCGCGCTCGCGCGATCTGCCCGGGCTCGTGAAGCGCGCCGATCTCGTCTATGCCGCGGTCGGCAAGCCCGAGATGGTGCGCGGCGACTGGCTGAAGCCGGGCGCGACCGTGATCGACATCGGCATCAACCGCATCCCCAAGGACGACGGCAAGACGCGTCTCGTCGGCGATGTCGCCTATCAGGAAGCACTCGCCGTTGCCGGCGCGATCACGCCGGTGCCGGGTGGCGTTGGCCAGATGACGGTCGCCTGCCTGCTGGTGAATACGCTGCGCGCGGCTTGCGCGATCGCAGGGCTGCCGAAGCCGGCGGTTTAACTCCAGGTCTTGCGCCCCGGACGCGGCGCAGCGTGCAACGATGCGCTGCGGAGCCGGGGCCCACTGCAAGTGGCGCCACGGGTTCCGGCTCTGCAGCGCATCACTTCGTGATGCACCACGTCCGGGACACGCAATCTCACGCCTTCTTTTTCTTCTCGCGCTCGATGCCTTCGAGGATCAGCTTCTGCGCGTCTTCCGGGCCGCCCCAGCGCAGAATCTTCACCCACTTGCCCTTCTCGAGATCCTTGTAGTGCTCGAAGAAGTGCTGGATCTGCTGCAGCGTGATGTCGGGCAGGTCGGAGTACGACTTCACCTTGTCGTAGCGCTGCGTCAGCTTCGACGACGGCACAGCGAGAATCTTCTCGTCGCCGCCGGCTTCGTCTTCCATGAACAGCACGCCGACCGGGCGCACGCTCATGACGGCGCCGGGGATGATGGCGCGGGTGTTGATGATCAGCACGTCGCAGGGATCGCCATCGTCGGACAGCGTGTGCGGAATGAAGCCGTAGTTACCGGGGTAACGCATCGGCGTGTAGAGGAAGCGGTCGACAACGAGCGTGCCGGCTTCCTTGTCCATCTCGTATTTGATCGGTTCGCCGCCCACGGGGACTTCGATGATGACGTTGACGTCGTGGGGTACGTTTTTTCCGATCGAGACCGCATCGATACGCATTCAAGGCTCCGTTGTTGCCGAGGTTAAATCGCGCCCGGCAGCGATTTTGGCGCTGTCATACGCGGGCTTGGCGCGCCAATCCATCGTGTTTTTGTGAAATAATGAATCCAGCGACTACCGGCTCAAAAGGCAACGGTATCGACGGATGGGAAGTGCTGCCGGCTAGACTTTCAGCAGCTCAATTGGTCCAAGCGAAGGCAACCTTGTCGAGCGACTTCGGCCCGAAACGCTCGGAGGAGCGCGCCACCATGCGGCCGCCCAAGGCGCGGTAGAACTCGGTCGCCGGATCGTTGTCCGAGAGCGCCCACACCACCATGCTCTTCAGGCCGCTCTGCATCAGGTCGCGGCGGGCTGCGGTGAACAGGCGGCGGCCGAAGCCGAGACCCTGGAATTCCGGACGCAGATAGAGCTCGTAGATCTCGCCGTCGAAGTGCAGGCTGCGGGCGCGGTTGCGGCCGTAATTGGCATAGCCGGCGATCTTGTCGCCGAACACGAGCACGCTGACGCGGCTGCCTTTGCGAATCGCACTGTCCCACCACTGCGGACCGCGGCGGTTGATCAGCTTTTCCAGTTCGCCGCCGGGAATGATGCCCTGATAGGCGGAGCGCCAGGCTTCGTCATGGGTGGACGCCACCGCAGTTGCATCTGCAGCTTTGGCCGGCCGGACCTCGATCAGGGTTGTGCTCATGGACACGATCAAACCAAGTCGCCGCGCCGGCGGCAAGACCTATCGTTAATTATCGGTTAACGTGTGGATTTTGTGCATCAGTATTTTAACCATGTTGTACCGAAAGAAGACAAGACGCCATTTCGAACGGCACCGGCCTGCCATTGCCGGTGCAAAACTGCCCTGCGGCAACCAATGAACCGCGATGGCAACGCAAAAAGCCCACCGAAAATGATTCGTTCCTGCAGATCCGTCGCTGTCCGTGTTCGCCTGCGGCGATTCATGCGCCTCTTCAACATCTTCGCCGTCCTGCCTCTGCTGCCCTTGCTGCTGGCGTCGCCTCTGTGCGCACAGGTCACGTTTGGGTCATCGGGTGAGGAGGGCGAGCCGTTTCGCCGGCAACAATGGCGCGTGCCATCGCCGGATACCGACATTGCCGCGCATGCGCTGCTGTTTCGCCCCGTCGGCGCCGGTCCGTTCCGGCTTGCGGTGATCGCACATGCCTCGACGCAGAATGTGCTGCGCCGGGCGCAAATGCCGCAGCCTGAATACCGCGCGCTGGTCGCGTTTCTCGTCGCGCACGGCTTCGCCGTGCTGGTGCCGGAGCGGCTCGGCCATGGTGCGACCGGCGGCCGCTATGTCGAGGACCAGGGCGGCTGCGACGAGGCGGATTACGCGCGTTCCGGTCGCGCGACGGCCGCCGAAATTTCGCTCGCGCTGGATTTTTTGCGAAAGCAGGATTTCGTTCGCCAAGACTCGGCGGTCGTGCTCGGCCATTCCGCCGGCGGTTGGGGGGCGTTGGCGCTCGCGAATGCCGATCCGAACGCGATCTCCGCGATCATCGCGCTTGCGCCGGGGCGCGGTGGCCACGCCAATGACGAACCGAACCGGATCTGCGCGCCGCAGACGCTTCTCGCCGCGGCGGCCGAGTTCGGCAAGGCGGCGCGCATTCCCGTCACATGGCTCGTGGCGACCAATGACAGCTATTTCGCGCCGGCGTTCTCGCGCCAATTGGCCGATGCGTTTCGCGGAGGAGGCGGCAGGGTGGACTTCCGCTCATTGCCGGCCGTCGGCAGTGAGGGGCATTGGATGATCGAGAGCGAAGCCGGCGTCAAAGCTGCCAGCCGCGAGCTCGGGCTTGCGCTGAACCAGTCCAAACCGGCGGCGGCCAAGAAGCCATGACGCTGTATCTCCTGGTCAAATACCTCCATGTGCTGGGCGCCATCGTCATTCTCGGCACCGGCACCGGCATCGCCTTCTTCATGCTGATGGCGCATCGCACGAACGACGCGGAATTCATCGCGCGCACCGCTTCGGTGGTGGTGATTGCGGACGCGATCTTCACGCTGTCGGCCGTGATCCTCCAGCCGGTGACGGGCGGCCTGCTGATGATGCTTTCGGCCATGCCGATCACGGAACGCTGGCTGCTGGCCTCGCTTGGGCTCTACGTCCTTGCGGGCCTGTTCTGGGTCCCCGTCGTCTTCATGCAGATCGAGATGCGAGATCTCGCGCGCAAGGCGGCCGAGCAGCGCGGCTCTCTGCCTGAACGCTACTTCGTGCTCTACCGCCGCTGGTTCGCGTTCGGTTTCCCCGGCTTCGGCGCGACGATGTTGATCCTGTGGCTGATGATCGCGAAACCGTTTTGAGAGATGCGATGACCCAGCAAACCGTTTTGGTGCTCGGCGCCTCCGGCCTGATCGGGCGCTTCGTCACCGACGATCTGCGCGTGCGGGGATTTCGCGTGGTCGGCGTCGCACGCAGCCTGTCGCCCGCGCAGAAGATGAGCGCACTGGACATCGAGCAGCCGATCCTGTCGCTCGACGCAGCCGCGCTGATGCGCCTCTTCCGCGAGCATGCCGTCGACGTCGTCGTGAACTGTCTCGGCGTGCTCCAGGACGGTCCCGGCAGCGACACCGGCGCAGTGCATCGCGATTTCGTCGCGCGCCTGCTTGAGGCGATCGCCGACAGCGGCCGCGCGATCCGGCTGGTGCACATCTCGATCCCCGGGACCGTGGGGGCGGATCGCACCGCGTTCGCGACGACCAAGCGCGAGGCCGAACGCCTGGTTGCAGCCTCCGGCATTCCCCACGCGATCCTGCGGCCCGGCTTCGTCGTCGCACCGTCAGCCTATGGCGGCAGCGCCATGCTGCGCGCCCTCGCCGCCTTCCCGCTCGACCTGCCGCAGAAGGAGATGTCGACGCCATTCCAGTCCGTCGCAGTCGAGGACATTTCGGCCACCATCGCCTGGCTCGCCGCGCGCGATATCGACGACGCCTCAGTCAAAGCCGTGACGTGGGACCTGATGCAGGCCGAGCCGGTCACCATGGCCGGCGTCATCAAACAGTTCCGCCACGCCTTCGGCACGGCCGGCCGGCCGCGCCTCGCGATGCCGTCCTTCACGCTCGATCTCGGCGCGAAGATCGGCGATCTCGCCAATTATCTCGGCTGGATGCCGCCGATGCGCTCCACGGCCATCGCCGAGCTGCGCCGCGGCGTGACCGGCGATCCCTCCAGCTGGATCGCCGCCACGGGCTTCGCGCCGAAGACGTTGGCTGATACGATCGGGCGCCATCCCGCCACCATCCAGGACAAATGGTTCGCGCGGCTGTTCCTGATCAAGGCGCTGATCTTCGCCAGCCTGGTCGCGTTCTGGCTCGTCTCCGGCTTCATCGCGCTGTTCGTCTCCTACCGCGCCGCCGCCGGCATCCTGACCGCGCACAATTTTTCGCCCGCACTGGTCGATCCCATCACCATCGGCACCAGCCTGATGGACATGAGCATCGGCGTGCTGATCGCCTTCCGCCGTACTGCGGCGATCGGTTTGGTCGCAGGCATCGTTGCCTCGCTCGGCTATATGGTTGGCGCGGCGATCCTCACGCCCGACCTCTGGATCGAGCCGCTCGGCGCGCTGGTGAAGACAGGGCCGGCCATCGTGCTGATGCTGGTCGCGCTGCTGATGCTGGATAATCGATAGCGTTTTCGAGCGAAGTGGATCCCGTTTCGCGTGAAGAAAACGCGTAAGATAGAGAGACTGATGAGCAAATGGCCCGACGACGACGTGATCCTGTTCGACGGCGTCTGCATCTTCTGCTCGCGCTGGGTCCGCTTCGTCGCCAAGCGCGACACGGCGAGGCGGTTTCGCTTCACGCCGATCCAGTCGGATTATGGGGCGCGGCTTGCACGTACGTTTGGCATCGATCCTGACGATCCCGACACCAATGCGGTGGTCCATGACGGAAAGGTCTTTATGAAGTCCGACGCCGCGCTGACCGTGCTGTCGCATCTGCCGGGATGGCGTTGGGTGCGGATGTTGTTCGCCGTGCCAAAACTGCTGCGAGACCCCGTGTACAGCCTCATCGCGCGCAACCGCTACCGCATCTTCGGCAAGTACGATGCCTGCTTCGTTCCCGATGCGGATTTGAGGGCGCGGGTGATCGAGTAGCCCGTCATTGCGAGGAGCGAAGCGACGAAGCAATCCAGACTGTCGCCGCGGAAAGATTCTGGATTGCTTCGCTGCGCTCGCAATGACGGAGTTTACCGCTACAGCTTGCCTGAAGCCGCCAGCACTTCCTTCGCCGCGCGCTCCCCGCTGTCCCTGGCCCCGTGCGCCGTCGTGAAAAAGCTTGGCGAGGTCGCTTCGCCCGCGAAGAACAGCCGCCCATCCACCGGCGCTGCCAGCACCGCGCGGTCTCCAGCGTGCCCTGGCAGTGCGTGTGAATAGGATCCTCTCGCGAAGGGGTCGCGGGCCCAGCGCGACTCGTACAGCGGCTTCAGCTTTCGCCTGATGTCGTTGCCGAGAAGGCCTGCGATCTCGTCGATGCTGTGCGCGGCGATGGCGCCGTCGCCGGCGTCTTCCAGCTCGCGGGCGAAGCTGCCGCCGAAAAAGCCCTCGATGCAGGGCTGGCCGAACGGGCGGATGTGGTAGGTGCCCATCTCGGTGCGCATGGTGGCGCCGCGCAAATTGCCCTCTTTCGGAAAGGCTTCCGCATCGTCGAGCGCCAGCGTCACCTTGTCGTCGACGCCGAGCGGCAGGCCGGCTGCCGCATCGACCTTGGCGGGCAGCGGCGGTGAGAAGCGGATCGCCTCATCGGCGATGAGATTGGTTGGAACGGTGACGATCGCCTTGTCGGTGGTCAGCGTTCCCTGCGACGTCTCGATGCGGAGGCGCTGGCCGGAATGATCGATCAGCGTGACATTGCAGCCCAGGGCGACCGGGCAGGGGGCGCCATAGGCCGCGACCAGCGCGCCATAGCCACGGCGGACGCGCCAGTTGAGGTCGCTGTCCTCATAGGCGTCCCAGTCCAGTGTCGACATGTCCTTCAGTTCGCAGCCGTTGATGTAGGTCGAGACGGCGTCGATCATGGGATTCCAGCGATTGTCCGGATCGAGGCTCTGGCTCGCGGGCTCGTCCTTGCCCTTTTGCGCGGCCTGCCACAGCCGCTCGTAGAATGCGTCCATCGCGCGCATGAAATCGTCGCGCTCGGCCTGCGGAAACGCGTTGCCGAAGGCGCGCTCGCGCCAGGGCGGCAGGTCCTTGTTGACCTCGAAGCCGAGCTGC
Source organism: Bradyrhizobium sp. 61 (assembly GCF_023073075.1). Lineage (NCBI taxonomy): Bacteria > Pseudomonadati > Pseudomonadota > Alphaproteobacteria > Hyphomicrobiales > Nitrobacteraceae > Bradyrhizobium > Bradyrhizobium sp. 61. The sequence goes on from NZ_JADPIU010000082.1 coordinate 368,669, forward strand.
TTTGCGATTCCGACGAAGGAATTCTTGTCGGCCGAGTGCAGCCAGCCGCAACCGACGTCGAAGGTCACCTCAGGCGAGGCCTGCACGGTCCAGGCGCGTCCGCCAATCCGGTCACGCGCCTCCAGCACGATCGCGGAGAGGCCGGAGCCATGCAGCGCATGCGCCGCGCCGAGGCCGGCCGCGCCGGCGCCGATGATCGCGACGTTGACGGAGGAGGGCAGGGAGGTCATGAGCGGGCTCTAGCACGTTCGCGAAGAGCGCTGAAGCCACCACAAAGTGAGGTGTCATCACCCGCCTTGTGCGCGATTGCGCACTGGGCGAGTGATCCACTTTCGTAGGGTGGGCAAAGGCGCTCTTGCGCCGTGCCCACCATTGCCGACCGGGATTTCAAGTGGTGGGCCCGCTACGCTTGGCCCACCCTACGGCACTACGGTGTGGAGCGGCTTACGCCACCGCTTCCTTGGACTTTTCCGCGCGCTTGCGCTCGTTCGGGTCGAGGTGCTTCTTGCGCAGGCGGATCGACTTCGGCGTGACCTCGACGAGCTCGTCGTCCTCGATATAGGCGAGCGCCTTTTCCAGCGTCATGCGGATCGGCGGGGTCAGGCGCACGGCTTCGTCCTTGGACGTCGTGCGGATGTTGGTGAGCTGCTTGCCCTTGAGCACGTTGATCTCGAGATCGTTGTCGCGGGTGTGCTCGCCGACGATCATGCCCTTGTAGACCTTCCAGCCCGGCTCGATCATCATCGGGCCGCGGTCTTCCAGCTTGAACATGGCGTAGGCCACCGCTTCGCCCTGGTCGTTGGAGATCAGCACGCCGTTGCGGCGGCCCTGGATCTCGCCCTTGTACGGGGCGTAGCCGTGGAACAGGCGGTTCATGATCGCGGTGCCGCGGGTGTCGGTGAGCAGTTCGCCCTGATAGCCGATCAGGCCGCGGGTCGGCGCGTAGAACACCAGGCGCAGGCGGTTGCCGCCGGACGGCTTCATCTCGACCAGCTCGGACTTGCGCTCGCTCATCTTCTGCACGACGACGCCGGAATGCTCCTCGTCGACGTCGATCACGACTTCCTCGATCGGCTCCATGGTGGCGCCGGTCGCTTCGTCCTTCTGGTACACGACGCGCGGGCGCGACACCGAGAGCTCGAAGCCTTCGCGGCGCATGGTCTCGATCAGGATCGCGAGCTGCAATTCGCCGCGGCCGGACACTTCCATCGCATCCTTGTCGGTGGCCTCGACGACGCGCAACGCGACGTTACCCTCGGCTTCGCGCAGCAGACGGTCGCGGATCATGCGGCTCGTCACCTTGTCGCCTTCAGTGCCGGCGAGCGGGGAGTTGTTGACGATGAACGACATCGACACGGTCGGCGGGTCGATCGGCTGCGCCGGCAGCGGCACCTCGACGGTCGGATCGCAGAAGGTGTCGGCGACGGTGCCCTTGGTCAGGCCGGCAATGGCGACGATGTCGCCGGCTTCAGCTTCATCGAGCGGCGTGCGCTCGAGACCGCGGAATGCCAGGATCTTGGTGATGCGCCCGGACTCGACCAGCTTGCCGTCGGCATGCAGCACCTTGACCTGCTGGTTCGGCTTGAGAACGCCGGACGAGATGCGGCCGGTGATGATGCGGCCGAGATAGGGGTTGGCCTCCAGGATGGTGCCGATCATCTTGAACGGACCTTCCTCGACCGTCGGCGGTGCGACGTGGCGCAGGATCAGGTCGAACAGCGGCTCCATGCCCTTGTCCTGCGGACCCTCGGGGCTTTCGGCCATCCAGCCCTGCTTGGCCGACCCGTACAGGATCGGGAAGTCGAGCTGCTCCTCGCTGGCGTCGAGCGCCGCGAACAGGTCGAACACCTCGTTGATGACTTCGGTCGGGCGCGCGTCGGGGCGGTCGACCTTGTTGATGACGACGATCGGCTTCAGGCCGACCTTGAGGGCCTTGGAGACCACGAATTTGGTCTGCGGCAGCGGGCCTTCGGCGGCGTCGACCAGCACCAGGGCGCCGTCCACCATGTTCAGGATGCGCTCGACCTCACCACCGAAATCGGCGTGGCCGGGGGTATCGACGATGTTGACGCGGGTGTCCTTCCACTGCACCGAGGCCGCCTTGGCCAGGATGGTGATGCCGCGCTCACGCTCCAGATCGTTGGAGTCCATGGCGCGATCCGTCACCTTCTGGTTCTCGCGGAACGTACCGGATTGCTGGAGGAGTTTGTCGACCAGGGTCGTCTTGCCGTGGTCGACGTGGGCGATGATGGCGACGTTACGAAGGTTCATGAGTGAGCTTCTTTGCGGTCGGACAATGGGTTAAGCGCGATCTCGCCGGTCGGACCGGGACCTCTTCACGAAACAACGCTGGAAGACTGGAAACGGGCGCTTTCCGCCCAAAAAGGGCCGCCCGGCCATCTCGACCAGGCACCCTACGCGTTGCGGCGCAATATATGCAAAAACCGCCAAAAAACAATGTGTTCTTTGCTGGTTGGTTGACTGAATTTTGTCCGGGAATCTCCGGGGGTTAGGGTAAATCCAGCACCAAACCGGCCTTTGCTCGGGGACGGGGCCTCGATCAGCCCTGCACCGAGCCGGGGCTGGTCTCCTCGGTCGGATAGACCCCGCGCAGCACCTCCTCGAAGTGCATCTTCACCGCTTCGTTGCACAGGCAGGCGCGCAGGCGCAAGCCGTCGAGATTGCGGACCAGGATCGCGCCGCGTCTTGTATCGAGCACGCCCTCGGCCTTGAACGACTGGAGCACGCGGCTCGCATAGCTGCGGCCGACCCCGAGCAGCGTCGCGAGCTGCTCATGCGTCAGCGGCACGCTGCTCTCGTCGCCGGTCCGCTCCATCGCCGCGATGATCCACTTGGCCGTACGCTGTTCGATGGAGTGGATGGCGTTGCAGGCGGTGGACTGGAACATCTGCGCCAGCATGCAGTCGGCATAGCGGGCGAAAATGTTGCGCAGCGAGGCCGAGCGCATCTTGGCAGCGTCCAGCTTGGCGACGTGAATGCGCGCGAATGGTCCGCCGAATTTCACGCAGATGCGGGTATAGGCCGGCAAAAATCCCTCGCTGACGATGCCGCCCACTGCGCCTTCGCGGCCGACCAGGATGGTCTCGACGTCGCGGCCGTCTTCATTGGGAACGAGAAATGTCGCAAGCGACGGCCCGCAGGGGAAGTGCACGACCTGGACATCGTCGCCGGGACTGTAGAGCAGCTCGTTGGCCCCGGCGGTGTCCAGGGTGACGTGCGGTGCCAGCAGCGCGTAGTCAGCCGGACTCAAGCGTCGCAGCAGATTGTTGGCCGGCCGGCTGTCGACTTCGGTTGTCTTGCTGATACGCGCGTCCATCGTAAATCCCCTGCTCTCCTTTCAACACTAGCGAGGTCCGATCATGGGCTGTGTGCACAAGTGGACAGACGTGAAAACTGTTCTGTGGTGAGTTTCGTTCCGGGAACCCTCCGATGCGCTGGGCGCAGGCGTCGAGATGAGGCTGTCCTTGATCGGTAAGAACATGCAGCCCTCGATATCCACCATCATGATACCTGCTCCCCCGGACGGCTCTGCCGGCATGCCCGCCGATGTTCTGATCGTTGAGGACGATCCGATCATTGCGATCGATTTCGAGGATCGCCTGCTCGGATTTGGCGTGAGGAGCGTGCGCACCGTGGGGTCGGTGGCGCAGGCGCTGGCGGCGATCGCGGCGCGCGCGCCGGATTTCGCGCTGCTCGACGTCGAGCTCGGCCGCGAGAAAAGCTTTGCCGTCGCCGACCGGCTGGCGGCTGCGCAGATTCCCTTCGTCTTCGTGACGGGCTACGGCGCCGAGGATCGCATCGCTCCCGAATTCAAGACGCGGCCGCGGCTGCAAAAGCCGTGTTCGAGCGAAGCGCTGGAGGCCGCGCTGCGCTCGGGCGGCGCCTGATCGCCCGTCGGCGTTCTCCCGGCTTCAGGCAGATTTCGGATCGAGCGTGGTCGACCACAGCGCGACGTCGGCGCGGTCGCGCAAGGTCACCGTCATCTGGCCGGATGCGCCGTCGATCTTGACGTGACCGAAGAACTGCATGCCTGCGGACGGCGGCAGGTTCTGGTTGTCCTTGCCCGGCGCTTTGACGAAACGCACCTCGGGCCCAAAGGTGTTGTCGAGCGCATTTGGACCAAAGGTGCCCGCATGCAGCGGGCCCGAGACGAATTCCCAGAACGGCTCGAACTCCTGGAATTGCGCCTTGTTCGGATCGTAATAATGCGCGGCGGCGTAGTGCACGTCCGCAGTCAGCCACACCGTGTTGTTGATCGGCGCCATCTTGATGAAGCGCAGGATGTCGGCGATCTCGAACTCGCGGCCGCGCACCGGGCCGTCGCCCTGCGCAATGGCTTCCGATCCGCCCTTCGGCGTGTCCGAGACGACGAGGCTGAGCGGCATGTCGGAGGCGATCACTTTCCAGGTTGCGCGCGAGTTGAGGAGGCCGCGCTTGAGCCAGGCGATCTGGTCCGGGCCGAGGAAGTAGCTGGCGGGCCCGTAAGCGGTTTCGAGATTGGCGCCGTTCGGGCCGCGATAGCTGCGCTCGTCGAGCATGAACACGTCGAGATGCGGGCCGTAGGAGATCTGGCGATAGACGCGGCCCGGCTCAACGATGCTCTCCCGCATCGGATACATCTCGTGAAAGGCGCGGCCGGCGCGGGCTGCCAGCAGAGAGATGTCGCGCACCTTGTAGGACGCCGGCAACTCCTTCGACAGCGACCAGTTGTTGGTCACTTCATGGTCGTCCCACTGCACGAAGATCGGCACTTCGGCATTGAAGGCGCGGACGTTGTCGTCGGTGAGATTGTATTTGTGCGCGGCGCGGTACTCGTCCAGCGTCTCCGCGACCTTGGCCTTCTCGGGGATGGTGACGTTCTTCCAGGTCTTGCCGTCGGTGAGCTTCACCTCGGATTCGATCGGACCGTCGGCATAGATCGTGTCGCCGGAATGCAGGAAGAAATCCGGGCGATGCTTGCGCATCGCGGAGAAAGTGAACATGCCGCCATCATCGGGATTGATGCCCCAGCCCTGCCCTGCGACATCGCCGCCCCAGACGAAGCTGACGTCGCGACGGTCGGCCGGCGCGGTGCGGAAGCGGCCGACCACTGGTTCGCCCTCGATCGCGGTATGCGAGAGATCGCGAAAGCGGACGCGATAGAAGATGTCCTGTCCGCCCGGCAGGTTCTCGATCAGCATCTTCGCGGTGAAGTCGCTCTCCGGCAGCGCCGCGATCGGCGGCAGCGCGCGGGCGTCCTTGAAGGACTCGGTCGTGGCCACCTCGACCAGCATCTGCGATGGCCGGTCAGTGCGCGCCCAGACCACGCCACCGTCGACCGTGACGTCGCCGGACTGCACGCCATGCGTAACCGCCGGCCGGTCGGCCGCGCGCGAGAGATGGGGCATCGCGATCACGCCGAGTGCGCCGGCGCTGGTGGTGAGGAAGCGGCGGCGGGAGAATTTGATGTTCATGGCGGCTTCGCTTTTTGTCTCGTGCGCATCTCGCGTCGTCATTCCGGGACGGTCCGAACGACCGGACCCGGAATCTCGAGATTCCGGACTCGCGCTGCGCGCGCTCCGGAATGACAGCGAAAGCTATACTGAGACAGTATGACGCAGCAATAACGCGGCAGGCGTTTACGCGTTGCCGGCGGCCCTGAATTGCGCGCCTGCGCGCTGCAGGCTTTGCGGCATGGCAAACAGCACGGCCTTGCGGTCGGCGACGGCGGCGTGGAATTGGTCGAGCACGATGTTGATGGCGGTGAGCCCGCCCTCTTCGATCGCGCCGTGATCGAAGCAGCGCAGCGTGTCGCGCAGGATTTCGTCAGCCTCGGTTTGCATCTGGTCGAGCTCGTCGGTCGTCTCGCTCTTGCGCGCCGCCGCGATCAGGTCGAACAGGCGGTCCCGCAAATGGCTGTTGTTGTCGCGCTCGTCCTTCTTGAGGTAGCCCGCGAACCAGGCGCCGATCGAGCCCATCGCCGAGAGCGCCATCAGGGTCCACCAGATGTAATCGCTGTATTTGTCGAGGAAGGTCTTTTCCTCGCCGTCGACGAAGGCGGCGGCGCCCGGATGCACGGGGATCACCGCATCCTTGTCGGTGTCGGGCGTCTCGATCTTCGCCGCCATCGGGAATTCCGCCACCAGCTGCTGGCGCACGGCGAAGAGCTGGCGCGTGAACGCCGCGATGGTGGTATCGGACACACCTTTGCGCGCCACGATGTGGTGCGAGAAGCTGATGGTCTTGACCTCGTCATCGGGGCGATCGGGCGAGCCGCCATAGGTACCGGCGGGAATCTCCGATGCTTCGTAGACGGGATGGTTTTGCGCGATCGCGTCCGCGGAATCGATCGCGAGGAACGTCGGCGTGCCGCTGTCCTTGGCGGAAGCCGCGATCGCATCCGACGTGATCTTGCTGTTGACGGGGCCGGCTGCGAGATAGGCATCGGCCTTCTGGGCCTTGATCGCCTCGGCGGCTTCATTGGCGGGGAACTGTATGACCTCGACCTTGGCGGGATCGACGCCGTATTGCTGGAGGATCACCTTGAGCAAATTGACGTTGGCTTGGGTTCGGCCGATCACCCCGACGCGATGGCCGGCGAGCTGCGCGATCTTGGTGATCTTCGCGCCCTTCTTCTTGCCCTTGCCGGGCACGGACCACAGCACCACGACGTTCTTGCGCAGGGTCGCAACGGCTTGCGCGTTCTTCGGCACGTCGACGTCGCCGCGCACGATGGCGAGATCGACCTTGTTTTCCGCGAGCGCATCGGCGCTGGCGGTGGCGCCGTCGGTCTGGATCGGGCGTAGCCGCACAAAGCTCTTGTGCTGCGCAAAAGCCTGCGTCAGCGCCTGCACCACCTTGAGGTCGTCGCTATTGGCCGGACCGACCGCGATCTTCAACGTCACCGGCCGCATCGCGAAGTAGTATCCGCCGACGAGCGCGCCGATGATCGCAAGCACCAGCGCCAGAGACACGAGCGCCGTCTTCCGCGCCGCTGATCGCGGCGAAGGCGGGGTGGGCGCTTCGGCCAGGTCCAATCCCCCGGTCATCGATCTCCCAAACAGGCGCTTGAGGCTCAGTTTCATCTTGGCCGGCGATTTACACCTGTAATCATAGCAAATTTCTTGTCCCGCGGGGTTACATCTCCGTCATGGTTAGCGGATGGACGAAATCCGGTCTGAACCAGGGCCATATGCACGGTGTTAGGGTAAAGTTCCCCTGAAAATGGAGGCGATCATGGCAGAGCGGCTGACGCCGGAAGCACGCAAGCAGGCACTGGGCGCCATACCGGGCTGGACCGAGGTTCAGGGCCGCGACGCCATCGGGAAGACCTTTGTCTTCAAGGATTTCAACGAGGCGTTCGGGTTCATGACCCGCGCGGCGCTGGTTGCCGAGAAAATGGATCACCACCCCGAATGGCGCAACGTCTACAAGACGGTGGAGGTGGTGCTGTCGACCCATGACGCCGGCGGCGTCACCAAGCTCGACATCGAGCTCGCCAGGACGATGAACACGATCGCCAAGCTGACAGCTACCTGACACCTTGCGAGGATCGGCTGCATCCCCATGTTGTGATCAGCAGGAGATGCGGCCATCTGCCGCCCCTGGCTGAACGGGGAGTTTGTCGAACATGGCTGCCGAACACAGCGTCGGCTTCGAGCCGGCCGATCGGCTCGCGGAGGATCATGAGAGCGTGCGCCGCCGTTTCTGGCGCAAGCTGAAGCGTGTCGCCGTGCAATTGCCGTTCGCGGAAGACCTGCTCGCGGCCTATTACTGTGCGTTCGACCGGCAGACGCCGCGCCATGTCCAGGCGTCGCTGCTCGGAGCGATCGCCTATTTCATCCTGCCGTTCGATTTCGTCCCCGACGTGATGCCGATCCTCGGCTTCACCGATGACGCCGCCGTGCTCGCCACCGCCATCCGCATGGTCGCCAGCCACATCACGACGGAGCACCGCGAAGCCGCCCGCGCCGTGCTGAAGCGCGGGGTGGATGGTGCGGAGGCGGCGCAGTAGGCGTTGTTGGCGACACGCCGTAGCCACGCCCACCGCTGTCATTCCCCGCGACCCGGCTACGCCAAGGCTTCGCCGGGGTTGCGGTCCAGGGCCGCCGAAGCTTTAGCGTAGGCGGCAGGCGGGGAATCCAGTACGCCGCGGCCTCTCGATTCAATCACTGACGTCACGGAGTACTGGATCGCCCGGTCAAGCCGGGCGATGACAGCGAGTGTGTGGGTGCCGCTTGCGACACCATCGGCCGCAATGCCGCTCGTTACTTCTTCTCCGCCCGCGCGTTCCCCGCGTCCCACGCCTGGAATTGCTTGAACAGCGTTTCCCTGTCTGCGTCGGACACCTTCTGGGCCGCGGGGTTCTGCTTGAGGAACGCCTCGAAGCGCTGCCGGGTCACCGGTTCGACGCCGTGCTTGTCGAGCCATTGCTGCGCCACCGGCAATCTGTTCCAGCCCGTCAGAGGTGCCGGGAGCGAGACTTCCTTCCACTTGGGATGGAAAGGAGGGTTCTGCAGGGTCGGGAATTTCGTGAAGAACGCATCCACGAACAGCGCAAGCTTACGGTAACGGTCGGTGTTGGGCGCCCAGTTGTAGGCCGCGAGCACCGCCGGCACCGCGATGGTGTCCACGTTATCGCCTTCCTTGATCAGGTTCGGATAGTCCTTGGCGGTCAGCGTCGCCGGCAGATAGTCGCTCTGGAGCGGCTTTGCATAGTCGACCCCCGCGAGGTGGAAGCGGCCGTCATTGCTGAAGGTCGACACTGACTTGTACGGCTTGCCGCCGACCACGATGACGGCGTCGATCTCGCCGGCTTTCAGCTTCTCCATCGCGATGCGCTGCTCGACATAGACGAAGTTCGCCTTGATCCCGAGCCGTTCGAACACGGTGAGCGCGGTGACGAAGGTGCCGCCGTTCGGCAGGTCGACGCTGACGGTCTTGCCTTCGAGGTCCTTGAGCGTCGCGACCGATTTCGGTGCGATCACCTGCATCTCTTCATTGTAGAGCTTGGTCACATAAGTGAACTGCTTCTTGATGTCCTTGGCAAAGCCCTTGCGCTCGAGATAGTCGAGCGTATCCGCCCGCACGATGCCGAGATCGACGCCTTGCAGGAACAGAATGTCGGCGACGCTCTGCACCGAGCCGCGGCCGACGATTGGCAGCACGCGGATCTTGTTGCCGTCGTCGAGCACGGAGGCGAGGTCGGCGCCGAACTGCACGTAGGTGCCGCCGATCGTGCCGGTGATCAGCGTGACCGTATTGGCGTTCAGCGACTGCTTGGTCGAGGTCGAGCCGAACTGGAAGATGGCCTTCAGGCCGTCCGAGACCTTGGCCGGATCGTATTCGGTCTGCTCGGCGCGTGCCGCGAAGGCACAGATCGTCATGATGGCGGCAACCGCCATTCCCAAAGCGTTACGCATGATACCCTCTAAAAAGTTCTAGTTCTGAAGCTGAGCGAGGCGCTGCCGCGCCTCCGCCGATCCGAGTGCCGCGGCCTTCTGGTACCAGTCGCGCGCGACGGTCGCGTCGCCGGCGATGCTCCGCGCGTCGCTGGTGCCCAGCACGGCCGGGTCATAGGTCTGCGCCAGCAGAAACGCGGCCATTGCATCCTGTGCATTGGCCGCGCGCTCGAGCAGCAGGCGGGCTGCAACAATATCGCCGATCCTCAACAGGTTCTTCGCGCGTGTCATCAGCCCGGCCAGCGTGTCGGCATCGAGCGTCTTGGCGAGCGTCTTGGCGGGCGGAGTGGGCGCCGGCGGCGCCGCGACGGGTGCGGGCGCAGGTGTGGGTGCCTGGGCTTGCAGCGCCGTCTGATAGGCGGTCGCGATCGCTTCGCGGCTCGGCGTTGACGGTGCAGGGGGAACCTGCGTGTCGGCGCTCGCCAGCCTCGTGTTGGTCGCGCGGTCCGAATCCTTCAGCGAGCTCTGCGTCATGGCCGGCGTGTTGGCCGACGCCATGGCTTGCTCCGGCGCGATGCCCATCCAGCTAACGGCATTGGCGGCGAAGAGGCCGCGAAAGTCGGACTGATACAGTGTGACCAGAACTGCCAAGGTGGATGCCGTCAGAACGGCCGCGAGAACACGTGGGACAATTCTGGAGCGCACCTCAATGGGCTCATATTCGCGTGGGTCCGGCGCACCGAGCGGATCGGACAGGAAGAGTGGAATTGGATCGTCCTGCGAAAGATCTGCCCGCGCGGCGCGCGCACGGATAAAGGACGCGGTCGGCGGATGTGATGTGGCTCGATCGGAGTCGAACGCCTTCGACTCCTTCGACGGGCGATGTGCCGTCGTCTCCATGGTCATGCTCCCCATTACCAACGCAACGCAGGGGCAATTCGGCTTAAGTCTTCTTGCTTTTGTCCAAAGTGTCCCGCAAATGGAACCGGTAAAACGCAGTTGGAATCAGCCCAAAAAACGACGACGGTTTGCGCGAATTAGGAAATATTTGGGTTTGATTGAGGCGGAGCGGAGGAATGCACCACGATTTTGGCGGTGATGGTTGAGGAAGGTTTTCCTAGACTCCGCTGACTTTGACCCCGGGGCATCCAGTGGGCCGCGGCGTCTCGGCTGAAATCTCTGGCGTCTCTGAAATCTGGACCGCCCGCCTCAGTACGCAATTGCGCAGAAGGCGGGCGACGACGGTCGCATATGTGGCGAGTGCGTGTGGCAGGCAAGCGCTGCGGCTCACACCATCACGGATGCAGGATCACCTTGCCCATGGCCTGGCGTCCCGCCAGAACCTTCAGTGCGTCGGCGGTTTGTGCCAGCGGGAAGGTGCGGTCGACATGCGAGGAAATCTTTCCTTCCGCGGTCCACTTCACGAGCTTCTCGAGATTGGCGCGGTTCTTGGCCGGGTTGAGCCGGGTCCACGCGCCCCAGAACACGCCGCGGATGTCGCAGCCCTTCAGCAGCGCGAGGTTCAGCGGCATCTTCGGAATGTCGCCGGCGGCAAAACCGATCACCAGGAAGCGGCCTTCCCAGGCGATCGAGCGCAGTGCCTGCTCGGCATAGGCGCCACCAACCGGATCGAAGATGATGTCGACGCCCTTGCCGCCGGTGAGCTTGCGCAGGCCCTCTTTCAAATCTTCCTTGCCGTAGTTGAGCGTCAGCTCGGCGCCATGCGCTTTCGCGAATTCGAGCTTCTCGTCCGACGAGGCGCAGGCGATCACCTTCAGGCCCATCAGCTTGCCGAGCTCGCAGGCGGCCAAGCCGGTGCCGCCGGCCGCGCCCAGCACCGCGAGCGTCTCGCCCGGCTTCGGGCTCGCGCGGTCTTCCAGCGCATGCAGCGCGGTGCCGTAGATGATGATGATGCCGGCCGCGCGGTCATAGTCGAGATTGTCGGGAATCTTCACGATCGATGCCGCCGGCAGCGCGATCTTTTCGCGCGCGCCGTTGTGGCCGCAAGACGCAACGACGCGATCGCCGACCTTCAGATCAGTCACGCCGGGACCGATGCTCTCGATCACGCCGGCGACTTCGGCGGCGGGCGAGAACGGGAACGGCGGCTTGATCTGGTACTTGCCCTGAATCATCAGGATGTCGAAGAAGTTCAGCGCCGCCGCCTTGATCGCGATCACCGCTTCGCCGGGACCTGCCACCGGATCCGGCACGTCGGCAAGCACGAGATCATCGGGCTGGCAATATTGCGAGCAGAGGATGGCTTTCATGGCGGCACCTTCTTGAGAAGACTGGGCGTTTCGAGGTGGAATTATAGTTGGTCCGTTTCTGCCGGATTTAGTGCGGTCCGACAATCCGGTTTCTTTGCGCAAGAGGATGCGCAGGCCTATCCTCGCGTCATTGCGAGCGCAGCGGAGCAATCCAGAATCCGTCCTGCGGAAATAGTCTGGATTGCTTCGCTGCGCTCGCAATGACGAAACAAGAAGAAAAAGAGGATTCAAACGATGTTTGAAACAGGTCTGCTCAGGGACAAGCGCATCCTCGTCACCGGCGGCGGCTCCGGCCTCGGCGCCGCGATGGGATACCGCTTCCTCGCGCTCGGTGCCGAGCTCGTGATCTGCGGCCGCAAGCTTGATCGGCTGGAAGCGACGGCGAGTGAGATGCGCGCGCAGACCGGCGGCAAGGTCACTACGATCGCCTGCGACATCCGTGACGGTGGCGCCGTCGACGATATGGTGGACGCGATCTGGCGCGAGGCGCCGCTCGACATTCTCGTCAACAACGCTGCCGCAACCTTCATCGCGCAGAGCGAGCATCTGTCGTTTCGCGCCGCGGACGCGATCCTCGCGCCGACGCTGCATGGTGCGATGTACTGCACGCTCGCCGCCGGCAAGCGCTGGATCGACGGCAAGCATGGCGGTGTCGTGCTCTCGATCCTCTCGACCTCCACCATCACCGGCCGCGCCTTCACGGTTCCCTCGGCGATGGCGAAGTCGGCGGTGCTGGCGATGACCAGGAGTCTCGCGGTCGAGTGGGGCCCGAAGGGCATCCGCACCGTCGCGATCGCCCCGGGCCCGTTCCCGACCACTGGCGCCTCGGGGCAGCTCCGTCCCGAGGGCCGCGACGAAGGCTGGACCGCCCGCAACCCGATGGGGCGCACCGGCGAGCACGGCGAGCTCGCCGACCTCGCCAGTTTCCTGGTCTCGGACCGTGCCGGCTATATCAATGGCGAGATGGTCGTGATCGACGGTGGCGCCCATTTGCGCAGTTCCGGCGCCGAGGATTTGTTGCGCTGGACCGACGCCCAATGGGCCGAGCAGCGCGCTGCGCGATCCAAAGGCTGAGCCGCTAACTGCCTTCCCAAATTGGACTTTCCCGGTTATCCCTGCCGGGGGACAAAGCGCGGCCGGGCCATCTTCCAGTCACAATATTGAGGGAACCACTCCAGCATGTGGCGGGTGCTGATTTTAGCCTTGATGACGGGCGTTATGGCCGTGGGAATCACCGATTCCGCGCGGGCGCAGACGGCGCAACCAGCGCCCAAAGCCGCGCCAAAGGCGGCTGCACCGGCGGCCAATCCGGCTGCAAAGACAGTAGCAAAGCCCGAGAGCAAGCCGGTGGCTCCAGCCACCGCAGTTGCGGGCGGCGCAGAGCCGACCCTGATCGGCCAGTTCGGCACCTGGGGCGCCTATTCGGCCACACCGAACGGCAAGAAGGTCTGCTTCGCGCTGGCCAAGCCGTCGTCGTCGAAGACCAACCCGCCGAACCGCCCGCGCGACCCCGCCTATGCCTTCGTTTCGACCCGGCCGGCGGAAAAGGTGAACAACGAAGTCTCGGTCATGATCGGCTATGCGCTGAAGCCGGGCTCGGAATCCTCGGTCGAGGTCGGCGGCGCCGCTTTCGCGATGTACACGCAGGGCGACGGCCTCTGGATCAAGAACGCGGCCGAGGAAGAGCGGATGGTCGAGGCCATGCGCAAATCCGCCGATCTCGTGGTCAAGGGCGTCTCGGCCAAGGGAACGGAGACAACCGATACCTTCTCGTTGAAGGGCCTCGCCCAGGCGCTGGACCGGATTTCCCAGGATTGCAGGCGGTAAACCAGCCGCGTTAAGGCTGCGGTCGGTATCACGGTCGCAATCGGCGGTTCCGGTTGCTATATTGGGGTATCCCAAAGGTGCAGCCGACATGGCCGGGCTAAAGCGCGAAGCGCGTCTTCGCACCAGATGTCCCGGCCATCCACGCGCTAGCAACGGGCGGAATAGAACGTGGATGCCCGGGACAAGCCCGGGCATGACGAGAGATATCAGGCAACCAATGCAACCGACGACCGAGCCGCACCACGCAATACTGGTGGAGAAGACTCCGCTCGAAACCTATGTGCCGCCGGCCAGGCCCTCGCTGATCGGCCTGTCGCGCAGCGAGCTTGCCGACCGCCTCGGCGAGATCGGCGTTGCGCCCGCGCAGCGCAAGATGCGCGTCCAGCAGCTGTGGCACTGGCTCTATTTCCGCGGCGCCCAAAGCTTCGACGATATGACGTCGATCTCGAAGGGCATTCGCGCCGAGCTCGCGCAGCATTTTACGGTCGACCGTCCCGAAGTCGTGGCCGAGCAGATCTCCAACGACGGCACCCGCAAATGGCTGCTGCGGCTGCCGAGCGGCGACAATGTCGAGCGGGCCCACGAAGTCGAGTGCGTCTACATCCCCGAGACCGATCGCGGCACGCTTTGCGTCTCCTCCCAGGTCGGCTGCACGCTGAACTGCTCCTTCTGTCACACCGGCACGCAGCGGCTGGTGCGCAATCTCACCGCCGGCGAGATCGTCGGACAGGTGATGGTCGCGCGCGACCGCCTCAATGACTGGGCCGATCGCGAAGACGGCACGCGCCGCGTCACCAACATCGTGATGATGGGCATGGGCGAGCCGCTCTACAATTTCGACGCGGTGCGCGACGCGCTGCTCATCGTCGGCGACAATGAAGGCATCGGCATCTCCCGTCGCCGCATCACGCTGTCGACCTCGGGCGTCGTGCCGAACATCGTGCGCGCGGGCGACGAGATCGGCGTGATGCTCGCGATCTCGCTGCATGCGGTGCGCGACGAGCTGCGCAACGAGCTGGTGCCGCTCAACCGCAAATATCCGATCAAGGAGCTGCTGCAGGCCTGCCGCGACTATCCCGGCGCCTCGAACGCACGCCGCATCACCTTCGAATATGTGATGCTCAAGGGCGTCAACGATTCGCTCGACGATGCGAAGCTGCTGGTGAAGCTGCTCAAGGGCATTCACGCCAAGATCAACCTGATCCCGTTCAATCCCTGGCCCGGCACCGCCTATGAATGCTCGGACTGGGACCAGATCGAAAAATTCTCCGAATACATCTTCAACGCCGGCTATTCCTCGCCGGTGCGCACCCCGCGCGGCCGCGACATCCTCGCCGCCTGCGGCCAGCTCAAGTCGGAGACGGAAAAGCTCAGCGCCCGCGAGCGCCAGGCGCTCCGCGCCATGGCGATGACGGATTGAGGATGCGTGCCCGCGTTCTCGCATCCCCGTCATTGCGAGCGCAGCGAAGCAATCCAGAATCCCTCCGCGGAGACAGTCTGGATTGCTTCGTCGTGGAGCCTGTCATCCGGCCCGCCGAAGGCGGGACCGGGTGGCTCCTCGCAATGACGGCGAGGTGAGCTTTCCCGTCATGTCCCTGATCGGCCGCCTCATCGTCATCTTCATCGGCTTCCTCGCCGCCTGCTTCGTCGGCGGCATGATCGTCGTCGTCGCGCTGCTGTTTCCGGAGTTCGCCGATCTCGGCGCCGGTCCCGTCGATCAGGGCGCGATCGACATCCTGCTCGGCTTCGGCTTCATCTTCGTCTCGGGCTTTGCGCTGGTTCCGGCGGCGGTGATCGTCGCGATCACCGAAGCGCTCTATATCCGCAGCGCGCTCGCTTATGCCGTGGGTGGCGGCGTAGTTGGCCTAGCCTGCTATCTCGGCCTCATCCCCTTCCACTCCGATACGCTCCAGTTCGAAGGCATCGTGCGGCGGCATCTGGAGATCATGACGGGCGCGGGCATCGTCTCCGGCGTGGTCTACTGGCTGATTGCCGGCCGTAACGCCGGCGCCTGGCGCAATCCGCCGCCCCCGCACAAGCCGCCTCCGCCGCTGCCGTCGAATTCGCGGCCGGATGCGCGGTGATTTTCTTGCCTTCCTCCGGGGTTTCCATCTCCTCCCCGCTCCGCTAAACCGCGCGCATGAACCGGACTGGACTCTTCATCGCCCTGGCGCTGTGGCTCGTGATCGGCGTCGTTTTCGGCCTCTATCCCGAGCTCGATCTCAAGCTCGCCGCACTGTTCTTCGACCCCGAGACGAAGACGTTTCCGCTCAAGCTGAATGAGTGGGCGGGCGTCGCGCGCGACGCCGCCATGTGGGTCGCCTGGGCATTCGTGCTGCCGCCGCTGGTCGCGCTTGTGGTCAAGATGATCCGACCCGACCGGCCGCTGATGGTATCGGGGCGCGCGATCGTATTCCTGCTGGTCACCATCATCATGTCGGCAGGCATCCTCACCAATCTCACCTTCAAGACCTATTGGGGACGGCCGCGTCCGGTGGTGGTGACTGAGTTTGCCGGCGACCAGCAATTCGTGCCGTGGTGGGATCCGCGCGGCGATTGCGCGCGCAACTGCTCGTTCTTCTCGGGCGAGGGCGCGACCGCGTTCTGGACGCTGGCGCCGGCTGCGCTGGCGCCGCCGGCATGGCGGCCGCTCGCCTATGCCGGTGCGCTTGTGTTCGGCATGGTCACCAGCGGGCTGCGGATGGCCTTCGGCGGCCACTTCTTCACGGACGTCTCGATCGCCGGCCTCGTCACCTTCGTCGTGATCTGGTTCGCCTACGCGCTGATTTACCGCTGGCCGCGGACCCGGTTCTCGGACGAGGCGGTCGATGCCGCCCTGACCCGGCTGAACATGCCCGCCTACCGGCTCCGCCAGCGCCTGTTCGGCCGCAAGACAGGCCCCGAGCCGTCGATTTGAGCCATTAAATGCGTGCCGAGGCGTGCGAAATTTGATATTCGCGCGGTCAACCCACAAACGCCATCAGCCCCTTGAGACCCGATTGGAAGCCCCATGACCACGATCCTGAAAAGCCTGCCCAAGGGTGAGAAAGTCGGCATCGCTTTTTCGGGCGGTCTCGATACCAGCGCGGCGCTGCTCTGGATGAAGCAGAAGGGCGCGCGCTGCTACGCCTACACGGCCAATCTCGGCCAGCCCGATGAAGCCGACTACAACGAGATCCCGCGCAAGGCGGAAGCGTTCGGCGCCGAGAAGGCCGTGCTCGTCGACTGCCGCACGCAGCTCGTCCACGAGGGCATCGCCGCGATCCAGTCGGGCGCCTTCCACATCTCGACCGGCGGCATCACCTATTTCAACACCACGCCGCTCGGGCGCGCTGTCACCGGCACGATGCTGGTCGCGGCGATGAAGGAGGACGGCGTCAACATCTGGGGCGACGGCTCGACCTTCAAGGGCAACGACATCGAGCGCTTCTACCGCTACGGCCTGCTGACCAATCCATCCTTGCGCATCTACAAGCCCTGGCTCGACCAGCAATTCATCGACGAGCTCGGCGGCCGCGCCGAAATGTCGGCGTTCATGACCGCGCAGGGCTTTGCCTACAAGATGAGCGCGGAGAAGGCGTATTCGACCGACAGCAACCTGCTCGGCGCCACGCACGAAGCGAAGGATCTCGAAAGCCTCGACAGCGGCATCAAGATCGTCAACCCCATCATGGGCGTGCCGTTCTGGCGCGACGATTGCGCCGTCAAGGCCGAGAAGGTCGTCGTGCGTTTCGAGGAAGGCCAGCCCACGGCGCTGAATGGCCAGACCTACTCTGATCCCGTCGCGCTGTTCCTCGAGGCCAATGCGGTCGGCGGCCGCCACGGACTCGGCATGAGCGACCAGATCGAGAACCGCATCATCGAGGCCAAGAGCCGCGGCATCTACGAGGCGCCCGGCATGGCGCTGCTGCACATCGCCTATGAGCGCCTCGTCACCGGCATCCACAACGAGGACACCATCGAGCAGTACCGCATCAGCGGCATGCGCCTCGGCCGCCTGCTCTATCAGGGCCGCTGGTTCGATTCGCAGGCCCTGATGCTGCGCGAGACCGCGCAGCGCTGGGTCGCGCGCGCCGTCACCGGCGAGGTGACGCTGGAGCTACGCCGCGGCAACGACTATTCGATCCTCAACACCGAGAGCCCGAACCTCACCTATGCGCCGGAGCGGCTCAGCATGGAGAAGGTGGAAGACGCAGCATTCACGCCGGCCGACCGCATCGGCCAGCTCACCATGCGCAATCTCGACATCGCTGACACCCGTACCAAGCTGAAGCTCTACACGGATACCGGCCTGCTGTCGGGCAGCGAAGGCTCGCAGATCTTCCGGCTGGAGAACGACAAGAGCTGAGGCCTTTTTTTGGGCTGAGGCCTTTTGTCGCCCGATCGGGCGACGCGCGACTTAATGACGGTGTCATTCTCGATCGCTAGCTTTCCGTTCCTGTTGGGAACGGATTGCGGAGCATCGCGCATGGTCAAGGGATCGGCACTCGCCTCACTCATCGTCCTCTGTTGGACAACGTCGCTGTCGGCGCAGACGATCTATCCGATCGATCGTGCCGAGATCCTGGCCGGCGCCCGGTTCGACTTCAAGGTCGAGTTTGCCGGGCCGGTCGATCCGGCCAGGCTGAAGGTGACCGTGAACGGCGCGGACTATGCCGTCGCGTTCGGCCGCGCCGGAACGTTCGTCGATCGCGAGGACGGCAAGGACCAGTCGGCGCTGATCTTGCGCGATGTCACGCTGACCAAGCCGGGCAGCGTCGCGATTGAGGTGAGCGACGGCACGCAGCAGCGCAGCATCGCATGGACGGTTTACGACACCGGTCCGCGCAAGGCGAAGAACGTCATCCTGTTCATCGGCGACGGCATGTCGCCAGCGCATCGGGTCGCAGCGCGAATCCTGTCCAAGGGGATTGCGGAAGGCAAGAGCCGCGGCAAGCTCGCGATCGACGACATGCCCCACATGGCGCTGGTGGCGACCGCAGGCTCGGACTCGATCATCACGGACTCCGCGAACTCGGCCAGCGCCTATGCGACTGGCCACAAGAGCGCCGTCAACGCCCTGGGTGTTTACGCGGACCGCACCGCAAGCCCGTTCGACGATCCCCGCGTTGAAACCATCACCAGCCTCGCCAGGCGGCGGCATGGCATGGCGATCGGTGTCGTCACCAACACCGAGATCGAAGACGCGACGCCGGCCGCGATGGTTGCGCACACCCGCCGGCGCGCCGCCTATGACGAGATCGTCGAGCAGTTCTTCGCGGCGAAGCCGGATGTGCTGATGGGCGGCGGCAGCGCGAATTTTCTGCCGAAATCCGCGGCCGGCTCCAAACGCAAGGACGAGGCCGACTACATCGCGAAGTTCCGCGACGCAGGCTATCAGGTCGCGACGACCGCGAGCGAGCTCGGCGCCTCGGCCGCAAAGCCGGAGACAAGCAAGCTGCTCGGCCTGTTCGCGACCGGCAACATGGATGGCGTGCTCGACCGCAAATTCCTCAAGGGCGGCGGCGTGAAGAAATTTCCTGAACAGCCTGATTTGACCGAGCAGGTGCGGGCGGCGCTGAACATCCTCTCGAAGAACGAGACCGGCTTCTTCCTGATGGTCGA
Organism: Bradyrhizobium sp. 61; assembly: GCF_023073075.1. Classification (NCBI taxonomy): domain Bacteria; kingdom Pseudomonadati; phylum Pseudomonadota; class Alphaproteobacteria; order Hyphomicrobiales; family Nitrobacteraceae; genus Bradyrhizobium; species Bradyrhizobium sp. 61. The sequence continues at coordinate 387,771 of NZ_JADPIU010000082.1, forward strand.
ATCCGGACTGATCGACAAATATGCGCACCTGCTCGACATGGAGCGGGCGGTCTACGACACGATCATGCTCGACAACGCGGTGCGCCAGACGCGCGAATGGGCACGGGCGCGCGGCGACGACACCCTCATCCTGGTCTTGGCGGACCACAATCATCCCAACAGCCTTGTCGGCACGGTGAACGACGACATGGGCACCACGCCCAACGTTCCCTTGCGCGAGCGTGTCGGCGTCTACGAGCAGGCCGGATTTCCCAACTATCCGGCGCCGGATGCGGAGGGCTATCCGTCACGCGTCGATGTGAGCCGCCGGCTCGCCATCTTCTCGGCCAGCCTGCCGGACCACTACGAGACGTTCCGCCCGAAGCTCGACAATCCCAACGAGCCGACCGTCAAGGCCGGCGACGACGGAACCTTCAAGGCCAACGACAAATACAAGGACGTCCCCGGCGCGGTGCTGCGCCCGGGCAATCTGTCGGCGATGATCGGTGCCAGCGTGCATTCGGGCGAGGACGTCATCCTGACGGCCACTGGCCCGGGCAGCGAGCGCGTGCACGGCTCGATGGACAACACCGAAGTGTTTCGCGTGATGGTCGATGCGCTTGGGCTCGCCGCAGGGCAGTAGGAGCAGTCGCGTACCGCGCGACATTATGCGGCACCATCTCGCATGAGACCGGAAGGAGGTTGAAACGACCGAATGAGTGGGGCCTCGCAGCGACGGAGCGACCAATGGCGAAGTACAGAGACAATCTGCCTCAGCGCCGCGGCGGTATCTTCCTGACCGACGGCGGCATGGAGACGACCCTGATCTTTCACAAAGGTCTGGAGCTTCCTCACTTCGCTGCCTTCGTGTTGCTCGAGAGCGAGGCCGGCCGCTCGCATCTGAGGCAGTATTACGAGGCCTATCTTGCGATCGCGCGTCAGCATGGGCTCGGTTTCGTGCTCGACAGTCCGACCTGGCGCGCCAATCCTGATTGGGGTGTCAAGCTCGGCTACGATATGGATGCGCTCACGGCGATCAACATGCGGGCAATTCTTTTTCTCGAGGAATTGCGCGGCACATGGGAGACCTCCGGCCTGCCCTGTGTGATCAACGGTGCGATCGGTCCGCGGGGCGACGGCTACAAGGCCGGCAACATGGATGCGACGGAGGCGATGGACTATCATTCGTCCCAGATCGCCTCCTTCGCCGAGGCCGGCGCCGACATGGTGACCGCGTTCACGCTGAACAGCGTCAATGAAGCCATCGGCGTGGTGCGTGCTGCAAAGATGCACGCGATCCCGGTTGCCGTCTCCTTCACGGTCGAAACTGACGGTTGCCTGATCAGGGGAGAGACCCTGCGGGAGGCGATCGAAATCGTCGATCGTGCAACGGAACGTGCTTGCGAATATTTCCTGATCAACTGCGCTCATCCGACCCATTTCGAGAGTGCCCTCCAAGCCGGCGAGCCATGGGTCGAACGCATTCATGGCGTGAGGGCCAATGCGTCGGCCAAGAGTCATGCCGAGCTCGATGAGTCCGAGGTGCTCGACAGCGGCGATCCCGCCGATCTTGGCCGCCGTTATGTGGCGCTCAGGCGGGCATTCCCGCGCATGCAACTGCTCGGCGGCTGCTGCGGCACCGATCACAGGCATGCCGCAGCCATCTGCGCTGCCTGCGTGCCGCTTCAGGCAGCGGGCGCCTGATCCAAACAAAAATGGCCGGGATTGCTCCCGGCCATTTTGCATTTGTGCTTCGCCTCAGCGCGGCGGCGCGGTGCCGGGCGGGGGCGGCGGCAGCGAGGCCTGGCCGCCGTTGAGCAGCGGCGTGATGTTGCGGACGGTGACGCGCCGGTTGATCAGGCTCGGTCCTTGCGTCTGCTCCTTCAGATACTGCTCGCCATAGCCCTGCGAGGTCAGGTTCTCGGCGGGCACCCCGAACTGCTGGGTCAGCAATTCGGCCGCGGATTGCGCACGGCGGTCCGACAATGACAGATTGTCGACCTCGTTGCCGACCGCGTCGGTGTGTCCCTCGATCAAGAACACCGCACGCGGGTTGCGCTGGATCGCACGGTTGAGACCGTCGGCGATCCCCTGCAGCCGGGCCGCCTGGTCCGGCGGGATGGTCCACGAGCCCGTCTCGAAGGTGATCGTGTTGACGTCGATGCTCGGCATCTGCATGCGAACATTGGGGCTGTAGCGGATCTCGTCGAGCGTGTAACGCCGATCGATCCGCTGTACCGGCGGTGCCTCCATGGTCTGGTAGATCACGTCCGGCGATGCTTCCTCGGCGTCGACGATGTAGCGATCGTAGGGAATGTTCACGACCGGCGGCGGCGCATCGACATAGAAGCCGCCGACCGACCGCGGATCGCGGTAGCTGTTGTCGATGATGATGATCTCGCGCCCGCCGGGGTCCCTGCGGATTCGCCGCAGCAACGAACCGTCCGGGCCGACCACGGTGATGACCTCGCTGCCATCAGGACGGATCACGACCGTGCGGGTCTCGCCGCCGACGGTGTCGGTGCGGATGTCGCGGGCGCCATAGCGGAAGCGATAGAGGTCGTTGCCGCGGACGTAGGCCTGCCCGCCCGGATCGCGGATGATGATGCGATCCGGTTCGGTGTAGACGGTGCGGCCGCCTTCGATGGCCTCGCGTCGCTGGTTGTGCAGGTCGGCAATGGTGGCTCCGATCACGGCGCCGGCCACCACGCCCGCACCGATCGCGAGCGGTGTCAGGTCACGCTGCGGCGGGCGCGGCGGAGGTGGCAGCGGTGCGACGACTGTCGGCCTTGCCTGGAAGGCAGGCGTAACCGTCGGCGGAGCGAATTGCGCCCGGTTGGGCGGCGGCGTTGCGGCCGCCGAGCCCGGGACGGTGCTCGGCGCAGCGGCACCGGCGGGCGCCGCGGGCCGCGGCGGGAGGCCGCCGGCCTGGGGCGGCGCAGCCGGAGTTCCGGCTGCGGGCGCGCCAGCAGGAGGCGTTCCGCCCTGTTGACCAGGGGTCGGCGTCGCCGCCGGCGCTGTGCCGGGGGCGGGCGTCGGTCCTGCACCGGGACGGCCGGGCAGCGGCGTCGGAGCGCCACCGGGGGCCGGCGTGGCCGTTGGAGCGGGCGCGGCACCGGGAGCCGGTGTCGGTGATCCTGCAGCCGGAGGCGTGCCGGGACGTCCGCCGGGCGGCGGGGTGCCCGGGCGTCCAGTCGGCGGTGCGCCGGGCGTGGCGCCCGGTGCCGGCGTTGCCGTCGGCGCAGGTGTTGCCGTCGGAGCAGGCGTGGCGGTCGGTGCAGCCGCGCCAGGGCGGGCCGCAGGCGCGGCCGGTGAAGGCGACGGCGTAGCCGCAGGTGCCGGCGCCGGACGTGCGGGTGCTGCTGCGGGCGGCGTTGCTGCTGCCGGCGGAGTCGGAGCGGGACGCGCGGCAGGCGGAGCTGCGGCGGGAGGCGGCGTCGGCGTGTGCTGCTGCGCGGCCGGGGGCGGCGGAGTTGGCGCAGGCGCATGCTGCTGGGGTGCCGCAGCCGGAGGCGGCGACGGCTGCTTGGGAGCTGCCGGCGGTGGGGGTGGCGGCGGAGGCGGAGGTACCGGACGTGCCGCAGGCGGAGGAGGCGGTGGTGGGGTCGGGCGCGCCGGCGCGGCAGCCGGCGGCGGCGGAGCGGGAGGATGCGGAGGTGCAGCCGCAGGCGGCGGCGCCGTGGGGCGCGCAGGAGCTGCGGGCGGTGCCGCGGCCGGAGGAGGTGGTGCGGCAGGACGTGCGCCAGGCGGCGGTCCCTTCGGCGCTTCCTTCGGAGGCTGCTTCGATTTGTCGGTCTCTGGTGGTTGTGTCTGCGCCTGCGCGACCACGAGCGGCGGCGCGCTTTGCGCATGCGATGCGGAGCTTGCGAATTGCATCGCGGTCAGAGCCGTCGTTGCAAGCAGCACGAAACGAAGGTTGGTCATGATGGTGAACTTCCCCGGAAGGTTCTTTGACGAAGTGTCGGGATGAACAGCTACGCGTTAGGCCGGAATGTGGCGGGCGAAGAGGTCGCGGGCCGATTTATTTCTGCACGCAAATCACCTCACTATGGTGACGTTCATTGCGCATTCAGACGCAGGTTGCAATTGCCTCACATGTGATGCTTCGCCTCACATGTGATCGCGCAGCGAACTTGCATCCGTCGCGGGATTCGGCGTGAGCGGTCCGTTCGGTCCGCGCGATGGAATCTCTTCCGGCACGTGGCCCGGCAATTCGTCGGGCTGCGGTGATTCGCCGGGCTCGCGCACCGGCGGCGCAATTTCAGGCTGCGGATTGCCCGGCGGAATTCCAGGCGGCGGCTCGGTGGGGGTGCCCGGTGTTGCCGGCGGAATCTCGGGCGGTTCGATCGGCATCGGCATCATCGAGATCAGTTGTCTGGAGAATGACAACGATGATGCCGCGCCGATGTTCCTTGTCGTGTCGTGCCTGAACGCGCGCTATTCCGGCGCGTGGCAGACGGCCTCGATGTTGTGTCCGTCAGGGTCGAGCACGAACGCGCCGTAATAGTTCGCATGATAATGCGGGCGGATGCCGGGTGCGCCGTTGTCGCGACCGCCGGCCGCCATGGCCGCCTTGTAGAAGGCGTCGACCGTGGCGCGATCCTTCGCGAGAATCGCGATATGCACCGGCTTGTTCATCGCGCCTTCCGCACCGAACCAGAGGTCCGGCTTGCCGTTGGCGCCAAAGCCTGCCGCCGGAGCGTGGCCGGTCTGCTCCGCCGTTACCTCCATGATCAGGCTGTAATCGAGCGGTGCCAGCGCCTTGGCGTAGAACGCTTTCGCGCGCTCATAGTCGGAGACCGAAAAACCCAAATGGTCGATCATCGCAAATCTCCCTTGCTCACGGTTAGCGCGACAGGAACGTATTGCTCCGCGTCTTGCGCGCGATCGCAAAGCCGCGCGCGACCATGTCAGCGATACAATCCTGCTGCCATTCGTTTTGTGACAGATGCTCGATCACCACCGCGCGCGGCCACAGCGATTGCGGCGCGTCGCGGAAGAAGCCGATCAGCACGCGGTCCTCGAAGCCCTCGACGTCGATCTTGAGCGAATCGACTTGGCCGACGCCGGCCTCGTCCAGAATGCGTGTCAGCCGCAGCGACGGCACCTTGATGGCCTCCGCGCTGGCCGTGCCGGTGACGACGTGCGTAGCGCCGAGATTGCCGCCGCCGCTCTCGATCATGAGCTCACCGTCGCTGTCACCGGCGGCAGCCTGCACCAGGCGCACCTGCGTCGTCTTCGACGCGGCGTGATTGAACGAAAGCCGTCCAAACGTCATCGGATGCGGTTCGATCGCGACCACCTTGCCATTGGTGCCGACCTGCTGCGCCATCACCAGGGCAAAGGTGCCGACATTGGCGCCGACGTCGACGAACACGCCGCCTGCCGGGGTGTGTCGGCGCAGGAAGTCGAGCTCGTCGAGATTGTAGTCGGGATTGAACAGCGCGCCGCGCTCGGTCGCGCTGCCCTGGTGATAGAAGCGGAACGAGGCGCCCTGGTACTGCACATCGATCGGCCCGCTGCGCATCAGGTTGACCAGCCGCGACATCCACGGGCGGAACGCACCGCGCTTCAGCCCCGACTGTTGCGCAAGGCGGATGACCGCAGCCTGCGCCGCGTTCGGCGCAAACGCGCCAAACGGCGCGGATGAAGGGGCGTTGTCGGGCGTCAAGCAGGCGGTCCTCGTTGCAGCGGCGCATGCATAGCCGGTTTTGCCGGGGACTCCAACGCTCCATCACAGCTGTCGTCCCGGGGCGCGAAGCGAGCCCGGGACCCATAACCCCAGGGAAGAGTTGTGACATGGGACTGGCAACTACGAGTCCTCGCCAAACTCAATCCCGTGGCTATGGGTCCCGGGCTCGCGCTTCGCGCGCCCCGGGACGACAGAGCCTCACGCCGCCTTTTTTGGCGCGGCCTTGCGCTGCCTCAGGAATCGCCCGAGCAGCTTGCGTTTGCCCTTGCGCGGGATCAGGTCGATATCGCTGACGAGTTTTGCGCCGCCCTTGCGGCGTTCCAGCACGATCTTGCGGCTGTGGAAGGCTTCCAGCTCGACGCGATGGGCGACGCTGACGATGGTCGCCTTCGGCAACTCGTCGGTGACCATCTGCATCATCTTGTCCTGGCTCTTCTCGTCGAGCGCGGAGGTCGCTTCATCGAGCACGACGATGTCGGGGTTGTGCAGCAGCAGCCGCGCGAAGGCGAGGCGCTGCTTCTCGCCGCCCGACATCGTCTGGTCCCACGGTCCCTCTTCCTCGATCTTCTCCTTGAGGTGGTCGAGGCCGACCTTGTGCAGGGCTTCGCCGATCTCCTCGACGCTCCAATCGTCCTCGGCGCCGGGATAGGCGACCGCGCGGCGCAAGCTGCCGGACGGCACGTAAGGCCGCTGCGGCAGCATGAACAGGCGCCGGTCAGGATGGAAATTGACGCTGCCGCCGCCCCATGGCCAGAGCCCCGCGATGGCGCGCACCAGCGTGCTCTTGCCGGTGCCGGATTCACCGGCGACCAGCAGCCGCTCGCCCGGCTCGATCACCACCTCGGTCTCGCCGACCACGGCCGTGCCGTCGTCGAGCGTGACGGAGAGATCCTTCATCTCCAGCATGGCGTCGTTGGTGGTCTCGCCGCGCTTGATGCGGCCGAGGCCGTCGCCCTGCTCGGCGCGCTCGAGGCCGTCGAGCGACATCATCAGCGAGGCGATGCGACGCGCGCAGGCGTTCCAGTCGGCGAGCCGCGGATAATTATCGACCAGCCAGCCGAACGCGCTCTGCACGATGGTGAAGGCGGAGGCCGCCTGCATCACCTGTCCGAGCGTCATGCTGCCGTCGAGGAATTTTGGCGCGCAGAGCAAGAGAGGGACCACGGGAGCAACAAGGCTCGAGCCTTGCGACACCAGCGTTGTGCGCATGTGCTGGCCGGCCAAACGCGCCCACTGCCGCAGCACGTTGGTGAAATTGCGGTCGATGCCGCCGCGCTCCTCCTCCTCGCCGCCGAGCAGCGCGATGCTCTCGCCGTTCTCGCGCACGCGCGTCAGCGTGTAGCGGAAATCCGCCTCCGCCTGGTTCTTGTCCTCGGAGACCTGCACGAAGCGCCGGCCGATCACCAGGATCGAACCCGAGGCGATCGCGGCGTAAAGGATCGCGGCGATGACGAGGAAGCCTGGGATGGTCATGGTCGATCCCGCAAGCGTGACCGTGAGCGCGCCGCCGATGGTCCAGAGCACGATGATGAACGTGACCGCCGACAACAGCGCCGAGGTCACGCCGGCGAGGAAATCAACCGGAGAATCGGTCGCGATGCGCAGATCCTCGGCGATGCGATATTCCGGGTTCTTGTGATCGCCGCCGACCAGGTTGAGCTGATAATAGCGCCCGTTGGCCAGCCAGCGCGTCAGCACGCTTGCCGTGAGCCAGGCGCGCCAGCGGCGCTGAATTCCCATCCGCGCGAACACCTGCGCGACGCCAAGCACGATGCTGCCGAGCGCGAGCGGGAAGAACACCGCAGTGAGATGGAAGACGGTGCTCGCCTCGCGCTTCTCGATGGCGTCGAAGATCGCGCGATTCCAGACATTGATGCCGTATTGAAAGCCGACGGTGAGGACGATCAGCACGACGAGGCCGATCGAGTAGAGCCACGCGAGCCGGTCGCCGTTGCGGCCCCAGAAGCCGCGTGCGCTGATCCAGAAGCGCGTCAGCAGATAGTCCTTGCGAACCTGCTCGGCCTCCTCGGGCGAGAGTGCGGGATCGGGCTCAATAACCTCCGGCGGCGGCGGCGTGACCTCGTCGCCGTTCTCGCCCTTGATCTCGACAATGGGGGGCTTCCTGCCCTGTTCGCGCTTTGCGGCCGGCTTGTGCATGAGCGGATAACGCGAACCAAATCAATCAGTTCCCGTTGGTTCCGTGCCGCCCTCACTCGGCGGCGCCGTCGCGGACCGGCCGGAGCCTCGCGGCCCGATGGAGAACCCGCGACAATTCCTCGATCGAATAGGGCTTTTGCACGAGATCGAAGCCGGCGGCGCCATCTTGTGACAGGGCCTGACTGTAGCCCGTGGTCAGCACGATCGGCACGCGGATGCCGCGCTCGCGGATCGCTTGCGCCAGATCGAGCCCGGTCATCCCGGGCATCACCACGTCGGAGAACACGACGTCGAAGCGATCTGTGTCCACGGTGAGCTCGGCAAGTGCGTCGGTGGCGTTGTCCACCAAAGTGATGCTGTAACCGAGCTCGGTGAGACCGTCGGCAGCGAAATTGGCGAGCTCGATATTGTCCTCGACCAACAGCACCGACATGCCGCTGCCGGCCACTGCCGGCGCGGTGTTGGGCGCCTGCCGCTGCGGCAGCAGGTCCGCCGGAACGCGCGGCAGATAGAGTGAGAAGGTGCTGCCCTGGCCGACCTCGCTCGCGACGGTCACCTCGCCGCCGGATTGCCGGGCGAAGCCGAACACCTGCGACAGGCCGAGGCCGGTGCCCTGGCCGACCTGCTTGGTGGTGAAGAACGGCTCGAAGATGCGGCCCAATCGTGCGGCGGGAATGCCGATGCCGGTGTCGCTGACGGCGACACTGACGAAGCCATCGCCGCCTGCAAGATCATGGCTGCCCGAGGCGTGCACCAAAGTATCGGGTATGGTCGCCGCCGCCTGCACGGCGAAGGTGATCCTGCCTTTGCCCTGCATGGCGTCGCGCGCATTGGTCGCCATGTTGATCAGAGCCGTCTCGAACTGGCCGGCATCGGCCTTGACGAGGCAGGGCTCGGCCGGCAGCCGGATTCCGATCTCGATCGCCGGCCCGAGCAACGTGGCGAGCATGTCGTGCAGCGACTGCATCCGATCCCCGACGTCGAACACTTCCGGTTTCAGGGTCTGGCGCCGCGCGAACGCCAGCAGCTGCGAGGTCAGCTTGGCGGCGCGCGCGACCGCGTCCGCAATGGCATTGATGTAGCGCTGCCGCCGCTCCTCGCTCAGCTGCGGCCGGTTCAACAGGTCGACCGAGGCGCGGATCACGGTGAGGAGATTGTTGAAGTCGTGCGCGACACCGCCGGTGAGCTGGCCGAGCGCTTCCAGCCGTTGGCTGTGCTTGAGCGCCTCCTCGGCCTCGCGTCGCGCTGCGGCCTCGGCGTGGAGATGCTGGGTGCGCCGGAACGCGAGCGCAAGCAGCAGAAACAGCAGCGCCGTGGCGGGAATGCCGAACACCAGATGCTGGCCCATGGTGGCGAGCCAGCGCGCGCGGATCGCCGAGGTCTCGAGCCCGGCGCTGACATAGATCGGATATTCGGCGACGCGCCTGTAGCCGACGCGCCGCTCGATTCCGTCCGAGGGCCAGGCGATGGTGATGAGGCCGTGCTCGGGGTGAGCGGCGATCTGCTGCCCGACCGGTCCGGTCGGATCGAGCCGGAAGTCGCGGTCGAGCCGGGGAAAATGGGTGAGCACCACGCCGTCCGTGCGTCCCATGGCGAAGAAGCTGCCGGGATCGGAGCCGATCCTGGCGTAAAAGCTCTCGAAATATTCCGGCAGGACGGAGGCCTGGATGACGCCGATGAAGCTGCCATCGTCGGCTTCGCGGCGCCGGCTCATGCCGAAGAAGCGTGCTCCCTGATAGGGCGGACGCGGCGTCAGGGCCGCGCCGACGAACGTGCCAATGTTCTGGTCGACATGGGCGTAGAAGTAATCGCGGTCCGCAAAACTCAGATCCTGCGGTGGCGAAGCGAGACTGTTGACCAGCGATTTTCCGTTCGCGTCGAAGATCCAGGCCGATTTGAGCTGCGGCAGCGCATCGGTCAGCCGTTTCAGGCGGCGGTGCAGCGCCGGTTCGCGCGAGCGGATGACCTCGTCGGGGAGGCCGCGCACGACCTCGTTGAGCTCGGCCAAGCTGCGGTCGATGGTCTCGAACACCTTGAGCGCGTGCTCATGGGCGACATCGAGCGTGCGCTCGATCTCGCGGTCGGCGATGTCCTTTGTCGATGTGTAGGAGATCGTGGAGGTGAAGACGAACAGTGCAATCGGCAGCGCCAGGGATGCCGCCATCATCCACTGCAACAGTCTCAGCGAGTTGCGTTGCGCACCCTGCACAGTCGCTCCGGTCCCTGACCGGAGAGCTTACTTGAAATTCCCGCTGGGAAGGAAGTGGCTTGTCGATGGAACCGGAGGTTGTAATCCGGACGTTCGCGCGTGGTGCGGGCTATGGCAAATTCTACTCAAACTGAGGTTGATCGTAGAATGCCCCGGCCGTCGCGGCCGGGGGGCCGTAGCATGAATGAGGCCTAGATCTGGCGCTCGACCATCTTGAGCTTGAGTTCGGCGATGGCTTCGGCCGGGTTGAGACCCTTCGGGCAGGCCTTGGCGCAGTTCATGATGGTATGGCAGCGGTAGAGGCGGAACGGGTCCTCGAGATTGTCGAGGCGCTCGCCGGTCGCCTCGTCGCGGGAGTCGGACACCCAGCGATTGGCCTGGAGCAGGGCGGCGGGGCCGAGATAGCGGTCGCTGTTCCACCAATAGCTCGGGCACGAGGTCGAGCAGCAGGCGCAGAGGATGCACTCGTAGAGGCCGTCGAGCTTTTCGCGGTCCTCATGGCTCTGGCGCCATTCCTTCTGCGGCGTCGGCGAGGTCGTCTTCAGCCACGGTTCGACGGAGGCGTACTGCGCGTAGAAATTGGTCAGATCGGGAACGAGGTCCTTCACGACAGGCTGGTGCGGCAGCGGGTTGATCTTGACCGCGCCATCCTTGACGTCGTGCATCGAGCGGGTGCAAGCCAGCGTGTTCTGGCCGTCGATGTTCATCGCGCAGGAGCCGCAGACGCCTTCACGGCAGGAGCGGCGGAAGGTCAGCGACGGATCGATGTTGTTCTTGATCCAGATCAGGCCGTCCAACACCATCGGACCGCAATCATGGGTGTCGACGTAATAGGTGTCGACGCTCGGATTCTTGCCGTCGTCCGGATTCCAGCGATAGACCTTGAACTCGCGGGTCTCGGTCGCGCCCGCGGGCTTCGGCCAGGTCTTGCCGCCGGTGATCTTGGAGTTCTTCGGAAGTGCGAATTCAACCATTTCGATAAAGCTTTCGCTGTTCGTTCAGTACACGCGCGACGTTTAGTAAACGCGAGCTTTGGGCGGGATGTACTGCACGTCGTTGGTCATGGTGTAGTCGTGAACGGGGCGGTACTCGATCTTGACCTTGCCCTTGTCGTCGAGCCAGGCCAGCGTGTGCTTCATCCAGTTCTTGTCGTCGCGCGCGGAGAAGTCCTCGCGGGCGTGGGCGCCGCGGCTCTCGGTGCGGTTGGCGGCGGAGTCCATCGTCACCACCGCCTGCGAGATCAGATTGTCGAACTCGAGCGTCTCGATCAGGTCGGAATTCCACACCAGCGAGCGGTCTGACACGGCGATGTCGGTGATGCCGCTGTGGACCTTCTCGATCAGGTTCTGGCCTTCGCTCAGGATGTCGCCGGTGCGGAACACCGCGCAATTGTTCTGCATCACGTGCTGCATGCCTTCGCGCAGCTTCGCGGTCGGCGTGCCGCCAGAGGCGTAGCGGTAATGGTCGAGGCGGCCGAGTGCGAGCTCGGACGAGTTCGCCGGCAGCTCCGGCTGCTTGGCGTTGGGCGTGAGCTTGTCGGCGAGACGGAGCGCAGCCGCGCGGCCGAACACGACGAGGTCGATCAGCGAGTTCGAGCCGAGGCGGTTGGCGCCGTGCACGGAGACGCAGGCGGCTTCGCCGATCGCCATCAGGCCCGGGATGATGGCGTTGTCGTCGCCGTCCTTCTTGGTCAGCACTTCGCCATGATAGTTCGTGGGGATGCCGCCCATGTTGTAGTGCACGGTCGGCACGATCGGGATCGGCTCGCGCGTCACGTCGACATTGGCGAAGATCTTTGCGGATTCGGAGATGCCCGGCAGCCGCTCGGCCAGCACCGCGGGATCGAGATGGTCGAGATGCAGGAAGATGTGGTCCTTCTTCTTGCCGACGCCGCGGCCTTCGCGGATCTCGATGGTCATTGCGCGCGAGACGACGTCGCGCGAGGCGAGGTCCTTCGCGGACGGCGCATAGCGCTCCATGAAGCGCTCGCCCTCGGAATTGACGAGATAGCCGCCTTCGCCGCGCGCGCCTTCGGTGACGAGACAGCCCGAGCCGTAAATGCCGGTCGGGTGGAACTGGACGAACTCCATGTCCTGCATCGGCAGGCCGGCGCGCAGCACCATGCCGCCGCCGTCGCCGGTGCAGGTGTGCGCCGAGGTGCAGGAGGCGTAGGCGCGGCCGTAGCCGCCGGTCGCCAGGATCACGGTCTGGGCTCGGAAGCGATGCAGCGTGCCGTCATCCAACTTGAGCGCGATGACGCCGCGGCAGGTGCCCTGGTCGTCCATGATCAGGTCGATGGCGAAGAACTCGATGAAGAACTCGGCCGCGTGACGCAGCGACTGGCCATACATAGTGTGCAACATGGCGTGGCCGGTGCGGTCGGCGGCGGCGCAGGTGCGCTGCGCCTGGCCCTTGCCGTAGTCCATGGTCATGCCGCCGAACGGGCGCTGGTAGATCTTGCCGTCCTCGGTGCGCGAGAACGGCACGCCCCAATGCTCGAGCTCGTAGACGGCCTCGGGCGCGTTGCGCACCATGTATTCGATCGCGTCCTGGTCACCCAGCCAATCCGACCCCTTCACGGTGTCGTACATGTGCCAGCGCCAATCGTCCTTGTGCATGTTGCCGAGCGAGGCCGAGATGCCGCCCTGGGCTGCGACCGTATGCGAGCGGGTCGGGAACACTTTTGTGATGCAGGCGGTGCGAAGACCGGCTTCGCTGCAGCCGACCACGGCGCGCAGGCCGGCGCCGCCGGCGCCGACCACGACGACGTCATAGGTGTGGTCTTCGATCGGATAGGCTTTGCCGTTGGTGGCGGGAGCGCCGTTGCCCTTGCCATTCGTCGCTGTGGCCATGGGTTACACTCCGGATGAAAGCTTGAGGATCGCGTAGGTCGAGGCGAGCGCCACGGCGATCGAGAAGAAATTGTTGAGCATGATCGAGATGAGCTTCAGCTTCTCGTTATGGACGTAGTCCTCGATCACCACCTGCATGCCGATCTTCATGTGCCAGGCGCTGGCGGCGATGAAGAGCAGCAGGATCACCGCGATCGGCAGCGAGCCGAGGATCTGTGCGGCACCGGCCTGGTTGCGGCCGAGCAGCATCATGATGATCACGAGCACCGGAATCATCAGCAGCGTCATGGCGACGGCGGTGATGCGCTGGCGCCAGAAATCGGACGTACCCGAATGCGCCGCACCGAGATTGCGGACGCGGCCGAGCGGGGTGCGCATGCTGCGCTTGGGCGTATCGGTCGCGCTCATCGTCCGCCTCCGATCGCATAGGCGATGATCCAGATCAGGACCGTGAGCACAATCCCGCCGATCAACGCGCCCCAGGTCAGGGCTTCGCGCTCATTGGCCTTGAAGCCGTAGCCGAGGTCCCACACGAAGTGCCGGATACCGCTCAGCATATGGTGCATCAGCGCCCAAGTGTAGCCGAACACGATCAGTCGGCCGATGATGCTGCCGGTGAAGGCCTGGACGTGGGAATAGGCGGCGGGGCCGGAAGCCGCCGCGATCAGCCACCAGGCCAGCAGCAGGGTTCCGACGTAGAGCGCGATACCGGTGGCGCGATGGACAATGGACAGCGCCATCGTCAGCGTCCAGCGGTAGACTTGCATGTGGGGGGAAAGCGGTCGTTCGATCCGTGCGGTCATGGGCTTTTGATGTTTATTGCGGCCCAGCAGGGGGCACGCGGGGATCGCGAAAGGTCGGCTCTATTTACGGAGTCGATTTCGCCTGCGCAATCACCAAATCGCCATAAATCGAACCGCGGTTCAGCTCTAGAGCGTTGATGATGCAAGGCCAATCAGTGGCTTGGTATACCAGCACTTCTGTCCGCCAACGAAAAACAAAATCGAGATTCATTTGTTCTGAAGGGACCGATGCGCGTTGAAATTGCTATTGGAACGCCTCTAAACGGACCATGCCGTCCAAACCTGCCCGGCGCCGGTCATTTGGGCCGCTAACGCCATTCGGACGGCACCAATCCGCTCCCGCCCCGGCCCGGTTTGACCCTGTCCGGATATGCGCACCTTGCATTCCACCCCAGCCGCAAGACGTGGCGTGTCGACCGCGAGAATCAGATCGCCTAAAGCTCCGCACGCAGCTTTCCGAACGCGTGTTTCGGAGAAGTTGCGACCAGTCGCCGGGGCAGGTCAGGGGTGATTGCAGGTCTTGATATCAAGGAGATCGTCGAGCTCGCGCTGTTGCTGATCGCAACCGGCGCGCTCTCGGGATTCCTGGCCGGCGTGTTCGGCATTGGCGGCGGCGCGATTCTCGTGCCGGTGTTCTACGAATGCTTCCGCATCGCCGGCGTGCCGCTCGAAGTGCGCATGCCGCTCTGCATCGGCACCTCGCTCGCGGTGATCATCCCGACGTCGATCCGCTCGTTCCAGGCGCACTACAAGCGCGGCGCCGTCGACACGTCGATCCTGCGCGTGTGGTGGCTGCCGATCGTGATCGGCGTCGTCGCCGGCAGCGTCATCGCGCGTTACGCGCCGGAGAAACTGTTCAAGATCGTGTTCGTCTGCGTCGCCTATTCCGCGTCGGCGCGTCTCATCTTTGCGCGCGAGGGCTGGAAGTTCGGCGACGATCTGCCCAAAGGCCCGCTGATGCGCGTCTACGGCTTCTGCGTCGGTATCCTCTCGACGCTGATGGGCATCGGCGGCGGCTTGTTCTCGAACCTGCTGATGACGTTCTACGGCCGCCCCATCCACCAGGCAGTGGCGACCTCGTCGGCACTCGCGGTCCTGATCTCGATCCCCGGCGCGCTCGGCTACATCTATGCCGGCTGGCCGGCCGCGGCGACCTATCCGGCCGTCGCAGCGCTGCAAATGCCGTTCGCGCTCGGTTACGTCTCGCTGATCGGCGCCGTGCTGGTGATGCCGATGAGCCTCGTGACAGCGCCGCTCGGCGTGAGAGCCGCGCATGCGATGTCGAAGCGAACGCTGGAGGTGGCGTTCGGGTGCTATCTGTTTATCGTCGGCAGCCGGTTCGTGATGAGCTTGGTGGGCGGGCAGTAAGCGCTGGCATCGTAGGGTGGGTTAGCGCAGCGTAACCCACCACTTCTCGCATCGCGGAGACTAAAGTGGTGGGTTACGCCTTCGGCTAACCCACCCTACGGATTGCGTGCTAGTTGACGGATCGGTCCTTCAATCTCACTTCGCTGCGGCCCCACATTTGAAGATTGCCTTGCGCTTCCAGAAGATCGGCCTCGACCAACGCCTGAATGCGGGCCGCAAAGACCTCAAAGTCGACAGGAGCCGCTAGCGCTTCTTCCTTTTCGACCTTCTCAACCGCGCAGTACAGAACCATCGCGACCTTCTGCCATCGTGGCTTCATGACAGAGAAAATGATGCGATCCAAATCAGTCTCCAGCACAGACGATGGAAGAAAAACATTCTCCCATCGGAGCGTGCTGTCGATTGTGGGAGGCCGGCCTGGTGGCTCAAGGTCCGGATATCTTTTGTAGATCAGTCGCAGAAGCTTGAACTGCAAATTGAAAACCGCCGTTATAAGCGGTTCTGCAAACAGCTTTCTGCCGTCGTCGCCAACATCGACGATCGCGGCCTCAGCTCGCCGGAATGCTGCTGCGGCATCAAGCAGGTGCTTGTGTATCTTTTTAGCTTGCTCTCGGTTCATGTCCCCCACCCCCGGAGCGATTGAGCTCTCTATTTCTTCGCGTAAATATCCTTGTAGGTATCCCGCAGCACGTTCTTCTGCACTTTGCCCATCGTATTCCGCGGCAGTTCGTCGACGACGAAGACGCGCTTGGGCATCTTGAACTTTGCCAGCCTTCCGTCGAGCGCCTTGAGCACCGCGGCCTCAGTGACGTCGGCGCCCTTGTTGCAGACGAGCACGGCCGTGACCCCCTCGCCGAAATCGGCATGTGGCACGCCGATCACGGCGGACTCGACCACGCCGGGCATGGCGTCGAGCTCACTTTCGATTTCCTTGGGGTAGACGTTGAAGCCGCCGGAGATCACGAGATCCTTGCCGCGGCCGAGAATGTGGACGTAGCCCTTGTCGTCGATCTTGCCGAGGTCGCCGGTGATGAAGAAGCCGTCGGGCCGGAATTCGGACTTGGTCTTCTCCGGCATGCGCCAATAACCCCTAAAGACGTTCGGGCCCTTCACCTCGATCATGCCGATTTCGTCGCGCGGCAGCTCCTTGCCCGTCTCGGGCTCGGTCACGCGCACGGAGACGCCGGGGAGAGGAAAGCCGACCGCGCCGGGCACGCGCTCGCCGTCATACGGGTTCGACGTGTTCATGTTGGTCTCGGTCATGCCGTAGCGCTCGAGCACCGCATGGCCCGTGCGCGCCGACCATTCGCGATGGGTTTCGGCGAGCAGCGGCGCGGAGCCCGAGATGAACAGCCGCATGTGCTTTGTGGTCTCGCGCGACAGCGCGGAGTTCTGGAGCAGCCGTGTGTAGAAGGTCGGCACGCCCATCAGCACCGTGGCGCGCGCCATCAGCTTGATGATCAGGTCCGGGTCGAGCTTCGGCAGGAAGATCATCGACGCCCGCGAAAACAGCGTGACGTTGGTCGCCACGAACAGGCCGTGCGTATGGTAGATCGGCAGCGCGTGGATCAGCACGTCCTTGTCGGTGAAGCGCCAGTAGCCGACGAGCGAGAGCGAGTTCGACGCGAGATTGTCGTGCGTCAGCATCGCGCCCTTGGAGCGGCCGGTGGTGCCCGACGTGTAGAGGATCGCGGCGAGATCGTCGTTTGCCCGCGAGACGGTCGCGAATTCGCTGCTGGCCTTGTCGGCGGCTTCCGTCAGCGAGCCCTTGCCGTCGGGCCCGAGCGTCTCGACCCTGGCCTTCACCTTGGCGGCGATCGGGGCGAGGCCCTCGGCCTTGGAGGGATCGCAGACCACCAGCGACGGCTCGGCATCGCCGACGAAGTAATCGAGCTCGTTCAGCGTATAGGCCGTGTTCAGCGGCAAATAGACCGCGCCGGCACGCACGGTGGCGAGATACAGCACGATATCGGCGACCGATTTCTCCACCTGCACCGCGACGCGGTCGCCGGGCTTCACGCCGCGCGCGACCAGCACATTCGCCATCTGCCCGGCCCGCGCGATCAGGTCGCCATAGCTGATACGGCCGCCGTCCTGCGTCTCGACCGCGAGGCGTTTGGGATCGTCCAGACCGTCGAACAGGCGGGAAAACAGGTTGGCGTTGGCAGCTTGGTTCATGCAAGATTTCCTCGACCGCAAGGCAACAAGGCCGGTCAAAACCGAGGGCTGGATTAGCAAAAACCGCCCCAATGAAGCAACGGAGACAGTTTGCATGACCAAAAACGGGAAACGCGTGGCCTGGGTGACGGGCGGCGGCAGCGGCATCGGGGAGGCCGGCGCCGAGGCGCTCGCGGCCGACGGCTGGATAGTCGTGGTCTCGGGCCGCCGCAAGGATGTCCTGGATACCGTGGTTGCCAGGATTGCCGGGGTAGGCGGGGCAGCCGAGGCCATTGCGCTGGATGTGTCCAACGCCGCCGAAGCCCAGAAAGCGGCCGATCAAATCGTCGCAAAGCACGGCCGCATCGACCTGCTCGTGAACAATGCCGGTATCAATGTCCCCAAGCGGAGCTGGGAGGACATGGAACTGGAGGGCTGGGACAAGCTCGTCCAGGTCAACCTCAACGGCGTGCTGTATTGCATGCGCGCAGTGTTGCCCACGATGCGCAAGCAGCAGGATGGCTCGATCATCAACGTCTCGTCCTGGGCCGGCCGCCACGTCTCGAAGATGCCGGGCCCGGCCTACACCACCACCAAGCATGCGGTGCTGGCGCTGACTCATTCCTTCAACATGGACGAATGCGTCAACGGCCTGCGCGCCTGCTGCCTGATGCCGGGCGAGGTGGCGACCCCGATCCTGAAGCTGCGCCCGGTGGTGCCGAGCGAGGCGGAGCAGGCCAAGATGCTGCAATCGGAAGATCTCGGCCGCACCATCGCGTTCATCGCATCGATGCCGCCGCGCGTCTGCATCAACGAGCTCCTGATCAGCCCGACGCATAATCGCGGATTCATTCAGACGCCGAACAACAGGGATTGAGCCTTGTAGGGTGGGCAAAGCGAAGCGTGCCCACCATGCCTATCTCAATCGAGCGAGAGATGGTGGGCACGGCGCATGCGCGCCTTTGCCCACCCTACGGCTCCTGAGATGTGTGGCGCGCTCGCTCACACACGAACGTACCCCCGCTTAGTTTCACGCATCACGATAAATTATTTCCCGAAACCCCATCGCGAACCCTCCCGTAGTTCGGTCCAACGACGGCACTGCTGCTTCACGCCAAAAGGTCGCAGGCGCCGTTGTTGCCCCAACGCAAACGCCGGCCATTGCCGGTCACAATTCAATCGGGAGACTCTCCATGTCGAAGCGTATTGCCTACCTCGCTGCCGCCGCCTTCAGCGCCCTGGCCATCACCGCGACCGTCGTCGCGCCTGTCCGCGCCGAGGAGAAGACCGTCATGGTCGGTGGCGCCGCGATGTTCCCGTCCAAGAACATCGTCCAGAACGCCGTCAACTCGAAGGATCACACCACGCTGGTGGCGGCGGTGAAGGCGGCCGGCCTGGTGCCGACGCTGGAAAGCAAGGGCCCGTTCACGGTGTTCGCGCCCACCAACGCCGCCTTCGGCAAACTGCCGGCCGGCACCGTCGACAATCTGGTCAAGCCCGAGAACAAGGCGACCTTGACCAAGATCCTCACCTACCATGTCGTGCCCGGCAAGCTCGAGGCCTCCGACCTCACCGACGGCAAGAAGATGAAGACCGCCGAAGGCGAGGAGCTGACGGTGAAGAAGCAGGACGGCAAGGTCTGGATCGTCGATGCCAAGGGCGGCACCTCGATGGTGACGATCTCCAACGTCAACCAGTCGAACGGCGTGATCCATGTGGTCGATACCGTGCTGATGCCGGCGACGTAACACCGCCCACCCCTGTTTCATCCCCGGAACAGGATGCTTTGAGACGGCGAGCCGGGGGCACCCGGCTCGCTTTATTGTGACCAAGGTCGCCCGCAGACTCGATTCGCCGTCGTGCGGGGGCGTAACGAAAGCGGAAGTATCGGCGTATATTCGGTGTCAGACGACCTTCAGGACGGAACCATCATGTCGAGCCTCACAGTCAGCGACGAGCAGGTCAGCGCCACCCCCGCCAAAGTGATCCAGCCGGCCTGGGTCCGCGTCATGCACTGGACCAACGCGGTCGCCATGATCCTGATGATCCTGTCGGGCTGGCAAATCTACAACGCCTCGCCGCTGTTCGGCTTCAGTTTCCCGCGCGAATATACCCTCGGCGGCTGGCTCGGCGGCGGCCTGCTCTGGCACTTTGCGGCCATGTGGCTCTTGATGATCAACGGCCTCGCCTATCTCATCACCGGCTTCGCCACCGGCCGCTTCCGCAAAAAATTGCTGCCGATCACGCCGTCCGGTGTGCTCCACGACGTCAGGGCTGCCCTGACCTTCAAGCTCGGCCATGACGATCTGAGCGTCTACAATTACGTGCAGCGGGCACTCTACGCCGGCATCATCGTGGTTGGCGTGCTGATCGTGCTGTCGGGCCTGTCGATGTGGAAGCCGGTACAACTGCATTGGCTCGTGATGCTGTTCGGTGACTATCCGACCGCGCGCTACGTGCACTTCTTCTGCATGGCCGCGATCTGCGCCTTCCTCGTCATTCACGTCCTGCTCGCGCTGCTGGTGCCGAAGAGCCTGCGCGCGATGATCATTGGTCGCTGAGAGCATGATCCGGAAAAGTGGGAACCGGTTTTCCGACAAGATCATGCTCAAGATAAATATGTGAGACCCGTTATGGCCAAGCGCTCATTCCTCATCCCCGGCGTCGACAAGCGGCTGCTGATCAAGGACTCCATCAAGTCCATGCCGGACTTCACCCGCCGCCGCTTCATCGCCGGCGGCGCCAGCCTCGGCGCGCTGACGCTGCTCACCGGCTGCGACGTCGTCGATTCCTCGTCGGCCGACACCCTGCTGGCGAAGGTCTCGAAATTCAACGACGCCGTGCAGGCCTGGATGTTCAATCCGGATGCGCTGGCGCCGACCTTCCCCGAGAGCGCGATTACAAAGCCGTTCCCGTTCAACGCCTATTACGATCTCGACGATGCGCCTGATGTCGACGGCGCCGACTGGAAGCTCGAGGTGCGCGGTCTCGTCGACAACAAGAAGTCCTGGACGCTGGACGAGCTCTACAAGCTGCCGCAGGTCACGCAGATCACCCGCCACATCTGTGTCGAGGGCTGGAGCGCGATCGGAAGCTGGACCGGCACGCCGCTCCGCGATTTCCTCAAGCTGATCGGCGCCGACACGCGCGCAAAGTATGTCTGGTTCCAGTGCGCCGACAAGGACGGCTACAACTCGCCCCTGGACATGCGCAGTGCGCTGCATCCGCAAACCCAGATGACGTTCAAATACGCGAACGAGATTTTGCCGCGCGCCTACGGCTTCCCGATGAAGATCCGCGTGCCGACGAAACTCGGCTTCAAGAACCCGAAATACGTGGTCTCGATGGAAGTCACCAACGACTACAAGGGCGGCTACTGGGAAGACCAGGGGTACAATTCGTTCAGCGGGAGCTAGCTCCGCTGCCGTAGGGTGGGCAAAGCGACTTGTCCGCCATAGCTCGAAGAGCGAAGGCGGAAGCGTGCCCACCGATGCTGTATCCGCGACAACGGTCATGGTGGGCACGGCGCTTTGCGCCTTTGCCCACCCTACGGCACCGATTCTTTGGCCGGCCCCACCTTGCGCTGGCACAACGCGGCAACCGCCCCCAGCGCCAGCAGCGCCGCCGACACATTCAATGCGTAACTCAGACTCCCCAACGCATCCGTGATCGCGCCGACCACGATCGGGCCGAGCGTCTGGCCGACGCCGAACGAGATCGTCATCGCTGCGATCGCGGTGGGCCACGCCTCCGGCGGATAGTTGAAGCGGACGAAGGCCGTGGTCGAGCCGACCACGGCGAAGAAGGCGACGCCGAACACGACCGCCGAAACCGCGAGCCACGCCGGCGAATGCCCGAGCATCGGCAAGGCCGCGCCGAGCGCGTTGGTGCCGAGGATGATGGCGGTGGCAAGTCCGCCGCGGTCGAGCGCCAGCACGCCGCGCCAGACCCAGGGTGTGACGAAGGCGCTGAGGCCGATCAGGCTCCAGAACGCGGCCTGCGCCGCGGCGCCGCCGCCGCCATCGCGCACATAGGCGATCATGAAGGTCATGTAGGCGATGTAGCCGGCACCAAACAGGAAGTAGCCGGCGAGATAGATCAGTACTGGCAGAATCGCGAAGGCGGCGTGGCTGCCTTCCGAGAAGCGCACCCCACTCTCGATGCGGATCAGGAACAGCGGCACGGTCATCACGACGGACAGCAGCGTCAGCGCCCACCACACCAGCCACCACGAGCCCGGCCCGAAATATTGCAGCGTGAACGGGGCGATCAACCCCGAGGCGAGAATCCCGATGCCGGGCCCGGCATAGAACAGGCTGAGCAGGAAATTGGCCCGTTCCGGGCGCGACTGCGCGATAGCCGCGGCCAGCGCGCCGCCGGCGACGAAGCCGGCCGCGGCCCCTAAGCCCAGCACGAGGCGTGCGAGGCTCAGCGCCACGAAATTGCCTGTCAGCGCGCAGGTGGCGAGTGCGGCGACGCAGGCGAGGGTTCCGCCGCGGATCGCCGCCGACCAGCCGACGCGCTGGATCAGCCGGGACGCGACAAGCGCGCCCACGAGGTAGCCGACGGCATTGATGGTGTTCATGAAACCCGCCGCCGAGTAGGACCAGCCGAGGTCCTCCCGCATATCAGGCAGCACCAGCGCATAGGCAAAGCGGCCGATGCCGAGCCCGACCGTCGCTGCCAGCGACAGGGTCAGGATCAGCCGCGCGGGGTGTGCGTCGGGCGGGGGACGATCAGGGGCGCGCAAGGGATACTCCGGCGCGCCCACTGTGGCAGGCCCTGCGGGCCTTGCACAGCCGCGAGGCGGCAATGGTGTCTTGCCAAGCGCGCAACGCCGCTCTAGCACTCCGGCCGAATTCGATCTCAGAGGAAACGACCATGGCGACCCACAAATTGCTGCTGCTCCCCGGCGACGGTATCGGCCCCGAGGTGATGGGCGAGGTGAAGCGGCTGATCGACTGGCTCAATTCGGCAGGGATCGCCAAATTCGAGACCGATACCGGCCTGGTCGGCGGCTCCGCCTATGACGCCCACAAGGTGTCGATCTCCGAGGGCGACATGGCCAAGGCGCTGGCCGCCGACGCCATTATCTTCGGCGCGGTCGGCGGCCCGAAGTGGGATGCCGTTCCTTACGAGGTGCGCCCCGAAGCCGGCCTGCTCCGCCTGCGCAAGGATCTCGCCCTGTTCGCCAACCTCCGCCCCGCGGTGTGCTATCCGGCGCTGGCCGATGCCTCCAGCCTGAAGCGTGAGGCGGTCGAGGGTCTCGACATCGTCATCGTGCGCGAGCTCACCGGCGGCGTCTATTTCGGCGAGCCCAAGACCATCACCGATCTCGGCAACGGCCAGAAGCGTGCCGTCGATACTCAGGTCTACGACACTTATGAGATCGAGCGTATCGGCCGCGTCGCCTTCGAGCTTGCCAGGAAGCGCAAGAACAAGGTGACGTCGATGGAGAAGCGCAACGTCATGAAGTCGGGCGTGCTCTGGAACGAGGTCATGACGGCGGTCCACAAGCGCGAATATCCTGACGTGACGCTCGAGCACCAGCTCGCCGATTCCGGCGGCATGATGCTGGTGAAGGCGCCGAAGCAGTTCGACGTCATCGTCACCGACAATCTGTTCGGCGACATGCTCTCCGACATCGCGGCAATGCTGACGGGGTCGCTCGGCATGCTGCCCTCGGCCTCGCTCGGCGAGGTCGACGTCAAGAGCAAGAAGCGCAAGGCGCTGTACGAGCCCGTGCACGGTTCGGCGCCCGACATCGCCGGAAAGGGCCTCGCGAATCCAATCGCGATGATCTCGTCCTTCGGCATGGCGCTGCGCTATTCCTTCGACATGGGCGATCTCGCCGACAAGGTCGATGCCGCGATCGCCGCGGTGCTGGCGAGCGGCCTGCGCACCGCCGACATCAAGTCGGAAGGCACCACGGCCGCCTCGACCACGCAGATGGGCGAAGCGATCCTGAAGGAATTGCAGAAGCTGCACGCATAGCCACAAACACCGCAATCGTAGGGTGGGCAAAGCGATAGCGTGCCCACCATTTCGATCGCGATTGCCGCGAGATGGTGGGCACGGCGCTTCGCGCCTTTGCCCACCCAACGGCTCTGCCGACGACCTCAGGGAAGCCACCTCATGGATGCCTCGCCCCGCCCCAAGATCGCGGAAACCATCATCCATGAAACGGTGCGCCAGCGCGAAGCGCAGATCGGGCGGCGCTGCGAAATCCTCGCCAACACCCGCATCGAATATGCCTCGCTCGGCGACTACTCCTATCTCGGCGAGAACTGCGAGGTCGCCGACGCGGTGATCGGAAAATTCACCGCCATCGCCAACTCGGTGCGGATCGGCGCGCCCAATCATCCGATGGGCCGGCCGTCCCAGCATCGCTTCACCTATTGCCCTGAATATTACGACGCGACCGCGAGCCGTGACCGCGACTTCTTCGCGGATCGCCGCAGCGACCGGGTGATCGTCGGCAACGATGTCTGGATCGGCCACGCCGCGATCCTGTTGCCAGGCGTCACGGTCGGCGACGGCGCGGTGATCGCCGCGGGCGCGGTCGTCAGCCGCGATGTCGAGCCCTACACGATCGTCGGTGGCGTTCCCGCGCGTGCCATCCGCAAGCGCTTTGACGATTCGGTCGCGGCAAGCCTGCGCCGCATTGCCTGGTGGGATTGGCCGGACGAACTCATCTTCGAGCGCCTGGGCGATTTCCGCTCCGAGGCGATCGAAGAATTTTGCAGGCGCTACGATCCGGCAGCCAACGCCTGAAGCGGACGCTCACAAACAAAAATGGCCGGGCGTGAGCCCGGCCATTTTGATTCGGTCGATCATTCCGCTCAGTACAGCGGGAAATTCCGCGGATAGCCGCCGACGTCGGCCGGCGTGCTCAGCGGCTGGCGATCGATCGGGCGGTTGTTGTTCTCGCGCGCGAAGGTCGGATAGCCGATCGCCGGCGGAAAAGCGTAGTCGGAGAACTTGCGGTCGCCCGGATTGACCTCGGTGCCGCCGTCGAGCCAGGAGCGCTTGCTCACATAAAGGCGGGTGCGGCCCTGCTGATAGACCGCGTTGGGGCCGCTCGGACCGTAATAGGGCCGGCTGTTGTCGTAACGTTGCTTCTTGGTGTCGGCCGAGGCGGGAGTCGCGAGGGCTGAGGACATGGCAACCACGGCGCCGGCCGCAAGCCACATCGCCAGTTTGTTCGCGGCGGAGAAATTCGAGCTCATCACGTCCCCTTCAGGCGGCAAGCCGCCAATCGATTTCATCCCCATACTAGCCCGGCAAGGGTGGCCGCAACTAGGTCTATTGGGTCACACCAGCTCGGAATAATCGTGCGCGCTGGCAAAAGTTGCATCAATACCAGCCACTTGACCTTGATGCCGGTCAAAGCGCCCCGCGCAATTGCGCGTTCGCCGCGCCCAGCAGCCAGTCCGACGAACCCTGGGGAGCGCAGGAGCGGCGCTTCAGCTCCGCATGGGCGAACAAGTCCGCCAGCTTCGGCTCGTTGCCCGAGGTCAGGAGCGTCAGCCGGTTCAGCGTGCAGGCGATCGCCGCGCGCCGGGCGGGCAGGGTGTCGCCCTGGCAGGAGAAGCCGGAGATCTGGAGCGCCGGCTCCTCGCTGCGCTTGAGGTAGCCGAGGCACGCCCGCGCGGCCTCCGCCGTGCCGGTGGGCCGGAACAGGGCGACGGGACCGAATTTCGTGTCGATCAGGCCGGCCTGCTCGAGCGGCGTTGCGTCACCCAGGCCCATGTGGACGGCCAGGTCCGCTGTCGCCGGGCGGGTCACGTCGAATTCGCCGCCTTCGCGGTAGATCTCGAGCTCCGCCACGGGCTTGTCCGCCTCGCCGGTCCAGCGCATCACGTCCCGGCGACCGCCTTCGGGATGCCTGAGAATGACGTAAGAGGCTGTTTTTTCTGATGAATCGAGCCGGCTGAGGGCGAAGGCCGGTTGCGAGCGGTCGGCCACGCTCCACCCCGGCTTCTCGGCCGGCTCATCGTCACGCAGGCTGGGCAGCTGGTCGAACGCCGCCAGCGCGAGGATGGCAAACAGGACCAGCGCCCCCACATAGGCGAACAGGCGCGCCAGCGTGCCGACGACTTCGTCGGCGAGGGCTGCGAGCGCCAGATGGATCTGGGTAGGGGTTGCGGCCGTGCTGGCCTCTGGCGACTGCATCCACGGCCTTCAGGCATGGTCCAACGTTGTCTTGAGGCCAGTTCTCGCATAGAAGCGCTGCTCTTCCTGTTTAAGCGTCAGCTTCAGGAACGGGCTTTTTCATCGGAGAGTGAACGATGGGTTACAAAGTCGCAGTCGTCGGCGCGACCGGCAATGTCGGACGGGAAATGCTCAACATCCTCGATGAGCGCAAATTCCCCGCGGACGAGGTCGTGGCCCTGGCGTCACGCCGCAGCGTCG
Source organism: Bradyrhizobium sp. 61 (assembly GCF_023073075.1). Lineage (NCBI taxonomy): Bacteria > Pseudomonadati > Pseudomonadota > Alphaproteobacteria > Hyphomicrobiales > Nitrobacteraceae > Bradyrhizobium > Bradyrhizobium sp. 61. The sequence continues at coordinate 413,403 of NZ_JADPIU010000082.1, forward strand.
GCGTCGAGGTCTCCTATGGCGACCGCACCCTGAAGGTCAAAGCGCTCGAGCACTACGACTTCTCCGATGTCGATATCTGCCTGATGTCGGCGGGCGGCTCGGTGTCGAAGGAATGGTCGCCGAAGATCGGCGCCGCCGGCGCCGTCGTGATCGACAACTCGTCCGCCTGGCGCATGGATCCGGACGTGCCGCTGATCGTGCCGGAAGTGAACGCGGATGCGACGGCCGGCTTCAAGAAGAAGAATATCATCGCCAACCCGAACTGCTCGACCGCGCAGCTCGTGGTCGCGCTGAAGCCGCTGCACGACAAGGCGACGATCAAGCGCGTCGTTGTCTCGACCTATCAATCGGTCTCGGGCGCCGGCAAGGATGCGATGGACGAATTGTTCTCGCAGACCAAGGCCGTCTACACCAACAGCGAGCTGATCGCGAAGAAATTCCCCAAGCGCATCGCCTTCAATGTCATCCCCCAGATCGACGTCTTCATGGAGGACGGCTACACCAAGGAAGAGTGGAAGATGATGGCGGAGACCAAGAAGATTCTTGATCCCAAGATCAAGCTCTCCGCGACCTGCGTGCGCGTGCCGGTGTTCGTCGGCCACTCCGAGGCCGTCAACATCGAGTTCGAGAATCCGATCACGGCGGACGAAGCGCGCGACATCCTGCGCAAGGCGCCGGGCTGCCTCGTCATCGACAAGCAGGAGCCCGGTGGCTACGCCACGCCGTATGAAGCCGCCGGCGAGGACGCAACCTATATCAGCCGCATCCGCGAGGACGCGACGGTGGAGAACGGCCTCGTGCTGTGGTGCGTGTCCGACAATCTGCGCAAGGGCGCGGCGCTCAACGCCATCCAGATCGCGGAAGTCCTCATCAACCGCAAGCTAATCAGCGCGAAGAAGAAGGCGGCGTAACGAGCGGGATCTCGTAGGGTGGGCAAAGCGAAGCGTGCCCACCAAGGTCTCAATCGGGAAAGATGGTGGGCACGGCGCGTTGCGCCTTTGCCCACCCTACGAATTCAAGCCGCGTTGCGCACGCTCTTGAATTCCTTCGCGACCTTGTCCAGCACGAACAGCGACCCCTCTGCCACGCCGAAATAGGCGCCATGGGTCTGCATCTGGCCTGAGTCCACCGCCTTCTGCACGAACGGAAACGTCATCAGGTTTTCCAGGCTGCGGAACACCGCGGCCTTCTCGATGCGCTCGACGAACTGTGCCATGGTTTCGTGGTCGCGCTGCTCGACCACTTCGCCCGGCTTGATGAACATCTGCATCCATTTGCCGATGAAGTCGCCCGGCGTGAGCGGCTCGATCTTGTCGACGAAGGCACGGATGCCGCCGCATTGCGCGTGGCCGAGCACGACGATGTGTTTCACCTTCAGCACCGTCACGGCATATTCCAGCGCCGCGGAGACGCCGTGCGCATTGCCGTCGGGCTGATACACCGGCACCAGATTGGCGATGTTGCGGACGACGAACAGTTCACCCGGGCCGACGTCGAAGATCACCTCGGGCGAGACGCGGCTGTCGCAGCAGCCGATCACCATCACTTCCGGGAACTGCCCCTTCACCGACAGCTCGCGATAGCGGCTCTGCTCGGTCGGCAGCCGCTGGGTGGCGAAGGCCTTGTAGCCTTCCAGCAAATGCTTCGGGAATGTGATCATGGCCTATGCCTAACCATAGACCAGAGGGGCGAACAAGCCTTTCGAATAGGCAGGCCAGATGCTATCGGCTTGGCTTGTTGTTTGAGCATGATCCTTTCGGAAAACCGCCGCACATTTTTCCGGGATCATGCTCCAGAATACACCCGAGGAAACTGGAAGGAATGCTCGCATGACCCGCCCGCGCCGCAGCCATCTGTTCATGCCCGGCTCCAACCCCCGCGCGCTGGAAAAGGCGCGAAATCTCGCCGCCGACGGCCTGATCCTCGATCTGGAAGATTCCGTCGCCCCCGACCTCAAAGGGGTGGCGCGTGACGGCATCGCCGCTGCGATCGCGGACAAGGGATTCGGCAAGCGCGAGATTTTGATCCGGACCAACGGCCTCGACACGCCCTGGTGGGCCGATGACGTCGCGATGGCCGCCAAGGCCTCGCCTGATGGCATTCTGGTTCCAAAAGTTTCAAGCATCGAGGATCTCCAGGCGATCGGCGCTCGCCTTGCCGAACTCGGCGCCGCGCCGACGGTGAAGGTCTGGGCGATGATCGAGACCGCGCGCGCCGTGCTTCATGCCGAGGAGCTGGCCGCCGCGGGCCGCGATCCCAAGACGCGCCTCTCCGGTTTCGTGTTCGGCCCGAACGACATCTCGCGCGAGACGCGCATCAAGATGTTGCCGGGTCGCGCGGCGATGATCCCGATGATCACCCATTGCATTCTGGCGACGCGCGCCCATGGCCTCGAGATCCTTGACGGCCCCTACAGCGACATCGCGAATTCAGACGGTTTTGCCACCGAATGCGCACAGGGCCGCGACCTCGGCTTCGACGGCAAGACGCTGATCCATCCGTCGCAGATCGAGGCCTGCAACGCGATCTTCACGCCGCCCGAAGAGGAAGTCGCGCGCGCGCGAAAGATCATCGCGGCATTCGAGCTGCCGGAGAACGTTTCGCGCGGCGCGATCCGGCTCGATGGCGCAATGGTGGAGCGTCTGCACGCCGACATGGCGCGGCGCACGATCGAGATCGCGGACGCGATCGCAGCGATGAGCAAGGGCTGAGGCGTCAACTCGAAGAAGCGATATCCGCTTTTCCCCGCCAGGCGGACATCTTCTCGACGTCAAGAGGACTGCCGCTTGTGACCCATGCGGTCATCGCGGCGGTCAGTCCCAATCGCCTATTTTCCCGCCCGCGAAGCGGCTCTGGATTCGTCACCCGCGACGATGGCGCTTTCGCGGGACGGTGCATCGACAGGCTGCGGCGCCGCCAATTCCTGGCAATACATCTGATCGATCTTGCGCTGCATGAGCGCATAGCAATCGCATGCGACCTTCTCGAGCCGCGCCCGATGGATCTCGACAAACCCGCGCCGGTCGGACGGGACGGCGCCGGCATCGCGCAGCTTGCTCATCGTCAGGGTCACTGTTGTCCGTCGCACCCCAAGCAATTGCGCAAGCGCCTCGTGCGTCACCGGAAGCCGGTCATCGGGAACGCGGTCGTGCAGCTGCAGGAGCCACCGCGCCATGCGGCCATCGACCCGGTGCAGCGCGTTGCAGGCGGCGACGTGCTGGAGCTGCAACAACACCGCGCGGGCGTGGACTTGCACGACGTTCCTGATGGCGGCGCTTTGCGCAAAGGCCGCGCGAAACTTGGCGGCGGAAATCAGCGATGCTGTGCCGGCGATCCGAGCAATCGCGGTCACGGATGACAGCGACGGGCCGAGCACGGAGAACGAGGCCAAAGCGCCTTCCCGTCCCATCAAGGTGGTTGCGACCGTTTGCCCGTCCGGCATATCGATCATGAAGGCGATGGCGCCGCTATGGGGAAAATAAACCGGGTCGAGCTCATCGCCCGACCGCACCAGGATGGCATCGGGTTCGAACGAGACCTTCTGGAAGTAGGGCGTGAGCAAACCGAGATCCGCCGGCGGCAACGCCGCCAATAGTCGATTCCCGATGCCCGTGCGGTGGACGGTCACGGCGCTTTCCGGTGAACGAGCACCCAACGAACGACGGTAACCATCTATTTCGTTTGCCATGATTGTCCGGAATTCGAATTGCCGAAGGGCAACCATCCAAACAGAGCCATTCGTCGAGATCAAGCACGGACAATTGCGGAGACCTTGCCGGCATCCTCGCCGCGCAAACAGGGCCTTGCATACATCATACTATTGACGCCCTTTGCTACTGGGCGAGGTGCCACACGTGGTGATCGACCAGTGATTGTTGCGGCAGCGCGTGAGTTTGCCCTGGCCCGGGTGCTTCCGCGCCGATGCCGAGCTGCACCGGCATCATCAGCAGCTTGTCGTCGGCTCGTCGCGACGGCGGCTGTTTCGCCGAAGCCCGCGATCTCGGCTTTTCCCGTTGCGGTAGTGAACAGGGGTGCTACCCTCGAAGCCATTGGTGGGGCCGGGCAATCTATTGATGCGTTTTTTTGGGGCAGCCGTCTTTCTCGTCACGTCGCTTTTGTCCGCTCAGCCTGCCCTTGCGCAGGCGCGGGTTGCGCTTGTCATCGGCAATGGCGCCTACGAGAAGGTGCCCGAGCTGCCGAACCCGACTCGCGATGCGGCCGACATCGGCCGCGCGCTGGAGCGGCTGGATTTCAAGGTCACTCAAGTCAAGAACGCCACCGCGCAAGAGATGAGGAAGGCCGTCGTTGAGTTCGGCCGATCCGCCGAAATGTCCGACATCGCCGTCGTGTTCTACGCCGGGCACGGCATGGAAGTCGGCGGCGAGAATTGGCTGATCCCAATCAGCGCCGAGCTGCGCAGCGATACCGACGCCGAAAGCGAGGCGATCAGCCTGCGTTCGGTGAGCCTTCAGGTTTCGAAGGCACGGAAGTTGGGCCTCGTGATACTTGACGCGTGCCGCAACAACCCTTTTGCCGCGAAGATGAAGCGCTCGTTGAGCACCCGGGCCGTGGCTCGCGGGCTCGCGCCGATGGAGCCGTCCGACAACGTCCTGATCGCGTATGCCGCCCGGGACGGCACCACGGCAAGCGACGGCGATGGCCGGAATAGCCCGTTCACGACGTCGCTGCTTCGCCACATCGAAACACCCGGCCTGGAGATATCGTTTCTGTTTCGCCGGGTTCGTGACGACGTGATGGCGGCAACCAGGCGCGAACAGCAGCCCTTTGTGTATGGCTCCTTGTCGAAGGAGGAGATCTACCTCAAGGCCCCTGCCGTCGCCGCTCAGGCACCAGCTGCATCGGCTCCGGCGCCTGCTGCTCCCGCGGAAGACGAGAAATTCTGGCAGGCTGTCCGGACGTCGACGGTGGCAGCTCTCTTTGAGGAGTTTCTCGCCAGATATCCCCGCAGCGACCACGCTGCCGAAGCCCGCCAGCGAATCAAGGATCTCAAGGCCAGCGAAGTTGCGGCGCTATCATCTCCGGCTGCTGCTCCGAAATCCGATGCGAGCGGACGCCAGGAGGCTGATGCCAAGCGCGCCGTACGAAATCCATTTACGCCCGACGACAACAAAAAGATCTCTGTCATCGCGGCAGCTCAGCACCTCGAATTGCCGAGCTTCACCATCTCGTCCGATCAGAACGATCCACTCAACGCCAATTCCAGGTTTGTCGGCGTGTGGTCCAACAAGCGTGGGTGGACCAATGGCAAGGGACGCTACGCCATGCTGATCGTCACGGAGGTCTCCGCGACGGGCTTGGCCAAGGGATACTACCTCTGGGGGCCGCCCACGAAACAATCATGGGCGAAGGATGTGGCGGGATACAAATCGTTCGCCGAGTTCATTGCGAACGATAAATTCTCCATCATTGGAACGCCGGTTACGGCCAAGCTGGACAAGAACGTCCTTGCCCTGACTTCTGTCAACAAGGAGAATCCGTCGGAGACCGCGAATATCGAGCTTCGTCCAGTCTGGCAGCTTGTGCCGGTGCCCGAGGATGCCGAACCTCCGACCAAGCGCGATAAAACGTCGCGAGCTCATGCAGTCAAGAAAGAGAGCGCGGCCGAACCTGGCCCTCCGGGTCATGCCGGCGGAGCGAGTATGGAAGAGCGCTATCGCGCGTGCAGAAAGCTCGTGAAAGGATTTGCCCAGCGCGACGCATGCGCGCGAAACGGCACGATCTGATCTTTCGACCCAGACGACACGTCAGCGCGGGGCGACGTCGGCCCGATCGAGCGACTCCAGCGTCGAAGCATTAGCACAATAGCCGTGGTAGTTCTCCGCGGCGGTGCCCTCGGCGAGATCGCGGTCGCATTGTCCCTTGTGATTGCAGAGCGAGCAGACGCGCTCCATGTCGCGGAGCAGCAGCGGCTGCGCACGACCGAGCCTGTCTGTGCTGATGCCGAGCTGCTCGAGCATCTTCGGCAGCTCGTCGGCGGCGTGCTTGCCGTGACGGACCAGCTCCTCCAGATCGTCAGGCGCGATCCTGAGATCTTGCGCGATCCGGTCGAAATCGGCGCGATCGAGCTGCCGCATCTCGTTCATCTCGCGGCGATGCTTCAGCCAGGCGGCAAAGGACTCGATGAGGTCCTGGACGATGGGATAAGGCCTGCTTGCGGTGCTCATGGAAAGCTCCATTCGGGCGGCGGAATTGGAGCGAGAATAGGCACAATGGTGCAGAGGCGCGTTGCGCTGGATCAAATTTGGAAGCGTTGGAGTGTGGCGCGTTGGTGGTTGGTTTCGTGTCCCGGACGCGGTGCGGCGCGAAGTGCCGCTCCGCAGAGCCGGGACCCATCTCGCCGCATCTCCGGGCCCCGGCTGAGCAGCGCATCACCATAGCGCGTCGAAGACGCGCGTGAACGCGCTTATGGTGCTGCGCTGCGTCCGGGGCAGGAGAGCGCCGCGTAGCGGACTGAGTTACGCGAACCGCTCCGTCGCCCACGCATACAGGCTGCCCGGGATCGGCTTTTCGCCGCCGCGGCCCTTGGGCGAGATGTGGAGGCCGATGATCTCGGGGTTGGTGACGAGGCCGAGATAGCTCGAGGGATCGAAGAACAGTTTTGGCTCGGCATGCACGGCGTAGAACGATTGCTTCGGCAGCGCGTTCTGTAGTTCACCGGTGCGGCGCGCGAGCGCGGTCAGCGCTGCCGGCCCGAAGATCGCGACGCGAATGTCCGAGAGACGGTTCGAGCCCCCGCGCAGGCGACGCATCATGAAGGTGATGCGATGGCGCACCGACAGCCAGTTCGGCGTCAGCTCCTCCTGCTCCATCAGCTCCTCGAAGGCGGCAACGATGCCGTGCTCCGCCGGCAGATAGATCACGGAATTGCCGAGCTGGCGCGGCCGCTCCCAGGCGAAGTAGGGTTTTGCCGGATCGATCTCGACGGGTTTCAGCAGCAGCACGTCGGCATCGAGCCAGAGGCCGAGGTTCTTCGCCATCAGCTTCATGCGGAAGAAGTCGCTGAACTGCAGCGTGGTCCAGTCGCGCCAGCTTCCGTCCGGCTGCGGCGGTCGCAATCGTTCGGAGAACGCGTGCGGCAGGATCGCCTCGGCGTCCGCGTTCCCGATGCCCGCGGGCAGGCCGGGAATGGTGTCGAAACTGTAGACCGTGACCTTGTGCCCGGCCGCGAGCTGCGAGCGCAGACAGGTCTGGCGCAGTGCGTCCATCGGGCCGTGCCAGAAGGTGACGATGTCGGGCAGCATGCGCGTCAATCTAGGGGTTAATCAGGACAAAGAAAAAGCCCCGGCGCTATCAGCACCGGGGCTCGAACTGGAGCTCGATCTCAGGCCCAGGCGCGCTCGCGCTTGAGCTTTTCCTCGTAGGTGTCGATCGAGGCCTTCTTCTCCATCGTCAGGCCGATGTCGTCGAGGCCGTTGATCAGGCAGTGCTTGCGGAACGGATCGATCTCGAACTTGACCTTGCCGCCGTCGGGGCCGCGGATCTCCTGGTTCGGCAGGTCGATCGTCAGCGTCGCGTTGGCGCCGCGCTCGGCGTCGTCGAACAGCTTGTCGAGGTCTTCCTGCGAGACGCGGATCGGCAGAATGCCGTTCTTGAAGCAGTTGTTGTAGAAGATGTCGCCGAACGAGGTCGAGATCACGCAGCGGATGCCGAAGTCGAGCAGCGCCCAGGGCGCGTGCTCACGGCTCGAGCCGCAGCCGAAATTGTCGCCGGCGACCAGCACCTTCGAATTGCGATAGGCGGGCTGGTTGAGGACGAAATCCGGATTCTCGCTGCCGTCGTCCTTGTAGCGCTGCTCGGAGAAGAGCCCCTTGCCAAGGCCAGTGCGCTTGATGGTCTTGAGGTACTGCTTCGGAATGATCATGTCGGTGTCGACATTGATGATCTTCAGCGGCGCCGCGACGCCTTCCAGCGTGGTGAACTTGTCCATTTCAGGCTTCCCGGTTTGAAGTCAGGGGAGGGCTATTTAGCCCGGTTGGCACACAAATCCTAGGCCGGATTCGGCAGGCCTAAGGGGCGTAAATCGAGGTTCGTCCTCAGCCTGGCGGAGCCATGCTGTCAGGAGCAAAGCCGGTCGGCAGGCCGTCGATGCTCTTCATGTTCTTCAGACCCCAGTATTTTCGCAAATTGTTGACACCCTGCGCCGTCCAGTAGCGCACGAGGCTGCCGCGTTCTTGTCTGTAGTCGAACAGCGGCACGCCCATACCGCATGACGTCTGCACGAGGTCGACCGAGAGGCGCACGATTTGGCGGGCGCCTGCCATGTCCTCGAAGTCAGGAACGAGATCGGAATATTCCGGCGTGCCGCGCATGAGCGATCGAGCCTGGCCATAGAGCCGCAGGATCATCGGGGCGCCGTCGAAGGCGCAAAACATGATGGTCAGCCGCTTGTCGTCGGAGGCGGTCAGATGCGCACGGGTCTCGCTGCCGCTGCCGGTACAATCGAGGTAGGCGACGTCGCTCTCTCCCAGCACCCGGAATGACGACAGGCCCTTGGGAGACACGTTGATGCGTCCCTTCGGCGGGGCGCTCGCGACGAAGAAGATCTTCTGCCGTTCGATGAAAGCCCTGTGCTCGGGTTCGATCCTTGCGAATTGCCTGCCCATACCCGTTCGTCCTTTCCGCAGCGACGCCGCAGCGGCAAAGAGTTAGCATGCCGATTATACCCGTTTAAGAATGTTATTTATGCTGGTATAAAAACCACCATGAAGGGACCAGACCCGATCGCTCCAGCTCTCTCGCTCAGCGCGTTCCTGCGCGCGCTCCGGGAGCGCCAGTCTCCGGCAGAATTCGGCCTCGCCGCCGGAGCACGGCGGCGCACGCCCGGCCTCCGGCGCGAGGAGGTCGCTCAGCTCTGCGGATTGAGCGTCACCTGGTACACGTGGATCGAGCAGGGTCGCGATGTCTCCGTCTCGGCTTCGACACTTGCGCGCCTCGCACGCGGATTGCGCCTGTCACGAGCGGAGCGCAGCTATCTGTTCGAAGTTGGGGGCAAGCGCGATCCCGAGCGTCCCGGCCACAGGGATGATCCGCCTGAGGAGGTGCTGGCCTGTGTCGATGCGATCGATGGGCCGGCCTACATTCTCGATCGCACATGGGGCGCGCGTCGTTGGAATGCGAAAGCGTCCCGGTTGTTTGCCGGATGGCTCGATGCTGACGGCGAAAAAAATCTTCTGCGCTACATCTTCCTCAGGCCCGAGGCGCGAACACTGATCCTCGACTGGACCTCACGCGCGCAACGCGTCGTCGCAGAATTCCGCGCCGCTGTTACAGCCTATTCCGACGATCCGGACATTCGCCGGCTCGTCGAGGAACTGAGAGTTGGAAGCCCCGACTTCGAACGCTGCTGGGAGACGCAGGGGGTTCTGGCACGCGAAGGCGGCGAGCGTGCGTTCGATCATCCGACCATGGGACTGCTGCACTATCAGCAGGTGTCGCTGTCTCTCGCGGGCTGGTCCGACTATCGACTGACGATGCTTCTCGCTGCGCCAACCATACGCAACCGATGACGTCCTACTCCGCCTGAGCCTCAATCGCCGCCATATCGTCGTCTGAGAGGCCGAAATGGTGGCCGATCTCGTGGATCAGGACATGGCGGACGATGTGGCCGAGGCTCTCGTCGTGCTCGGCCCAGTAATCCAGGATCGGCCGGCGGTAGAGCCAGACCATGTTGGGCAGCCGCGCCACGTCGCCCAGGCTCTGTTGGGGCAGGCCGACGCCCTGGAACAGGCCGAGCAGGTCGAACTCACTCTCGCATTCCATCTCGTCCATCACTTCCTCGGTCGGGAAGTCGTCGACGCGGAGGATCACGCCCTCACAGAGGCCGCGAAATTCCGCCGGCAGGCGCTCGAAGATGTCGTGCGCCGTCGCTTCCATCTCCGCCAGCGAGGGCGCTTTCAATTCCGTCCACATGGGCTTTTCTTAGCGCGGGTTCCGTGGCGATGCATCCGGCTTTATAGAAGGCTACGAAGAGTTGACGCCGCGCGCGAAAACGGGGAGCGTACGGCGCCTCAAGGGGATAGCTCAGGTGGGTGGTGGTGCGATGCGGGCAGGAACAGCAGTACTGGTTCTACTTTGCATGGGGTTGTTTTCGCAATTTTGCGTTGGTGCGGAAGCCCAGACGGCCGGCGCCGGTGTCAGGCTGGCCCAGGCGGCCTCGCCAGACGACGTTCCCCCGCCGCGCAGGCGCCCGCCCGCCCGGCTGCGCGTCACGCCCTACTACGCTCCGGACGGCGTCTATCCGCGCTACTATCCGGGTCCCGATGCGGTCCGCGAGTGCAACGCGACCTATGTGCAGGAATATCGGCCGAGCGGCACGGTGATCGTGCCGCATATGAGCTGCTACTGGCGGCGGGGCTGACGCGCCTCAACGGCCGTGTGATGCCCGCATCTTGAGGGCGGAGTTCGTCATGACGAGATGGATTGCATTGGCCGTTGTCGCCGGGCTCGCAGCGGGTTTGCCTCGCGCTTCAACCGCGCAGAGTGTGACGAAGTCGGATGCCTCGGCCGGGACAGCGATTTTCGATGCGAGACGGCACGCAAGACACCATGACGTTGCGCGGCGCTCAGCGCCCCATGATCCGCATTATTACGCGCGGCCCATCTACTATCGTCCCTATCCCTACGGCGTGCCGGCACCGTTCGTGTTCGGCTACGGGCCGTGGTGGTGACGCACCGCGTTAGCCCGCCGGCGCAAATCCCCTGACCAGCAGCACGGTTGCCTGCGCGCCCGCCTTGCGATCGCGCGAGATGTCTTCGTAGTCCGGCGAATTCGAGAAGGCAAGGAACGCCGCCTCGTCGGGAAACGACATCATGACGAGCTTGTCGAACGGCCACGGGCCCTCGAGCACGCGCGGCTGCTCGTCGGCGGCGAGCAGCCGTCCATTGTACTTTCTGAACACGTCGAAGAACCGCGCCTGATAGCGGTCATAGGCCGCGCGGTCCGTCATCTTCAATTGCGCGATCGCGTAGACGGTCATCTCTCGAATTCCTTTTGTCGTGGCGCCTCGGCAGGAAGCTTGTTCATTCACAAGGCGTTCACGTCGCTGTCCCTAATTTAATCTTGGGAGCGGCTGCAATTGAGCAGCGATGCGAGCGACGATGCGCCGCAATGCTGCCGTTCAGATTCAGGGAGAATTCCATGCTGCGGATCTTGGATGCTCGGACAAGCCCGATACGCTTGCTCGGGCTCGCGGCCGTTGCCACGCTGATGCTGTCGGCCGGGACTGCACAACGTGCCGAAGCGATGACTCCGATCAATCCGACGCCGTTGCCGGCGGCGAAGGCTGCAAGCGACGACATGATCACCCAGGTTCGCCACGGTGGCGGCGGTGGTGGACATGGTGGCGGCTTCCATGGCGGCGGCGGTTTTCGTGGCGGTGGTTTCCATGGCGGCGGAGGACATATCGGCGGTTTCCGCGGCGGTGGCTTTCGTGGCGGCCATATCGGCGGCTTCCGCGCCGCACCCGCCTTTCACGGTGGCGGCTATCGCTACGGCGGATTTCGCCACTATGGCGGTTTTCATCGCTACGGGATCTATCGCCCGCATTACGGCTATCGCCACTTCCACCGGCGCTATTATTACGGCGGCTACTATCCCTACTACAACTATCCGCGCCGCTGCCGGGTGATCTGGACCTATTACGGTCCGCGCCGCGTCTGCCGGTGGCATCGCTGGCACTATCCGTACCGCTATTGGTAATCGCGATCGAAATGAAAAGGGCGCCGCGACGGCGCCCTTTGTTCGTGTGGCCTAGAGCCAATCCTTCAGCTTCCACGACGCCGGCTTCCACCGCGTCAGGTTCTCGAGCTTCCACTGCTTGATCATCGCCGGCGGCCAGCGGCTGAGCTTCGAGGTCTCCTCGACCTCGGGCTTGGCGACGATGGGCAAGGGCGTTGCGCGTCGCCGCTGCTGGCGCGTCGCCTCGCCGATCAGATCGACATATTCAGGCTTGTTGGCCATGCGCTGTGTCCTCGCGAAACCGTCGCGAGGACGCAGTGTCGGCGATGCCGATTAACGGCCGTTTGCCACTTTAGCTCAAATTGCTGGGAGCGGCTTACCGCCACTCCCTGACGTCGACGAAGTGACCCGCGATCGCAGCCGCTGCCGCCATCGCCGGCGACACCAGATGCGTGCGGCCCTTGAAGCCCTGGCGTCCCTCGAAGTTGCGGTTCGAGGTCGAGGCGCAGCGCTCTTCCGGGGCCAGCTTGTCCGGGTTCATCGCGAGGCACATCGAGCAGCCCGGCTCGCGCCATTCGAAGCCGGCCTTGATGAAGATCTTGTCCAGACCCTCAGCTTCGGCCTGCTCCTTCACGAGGCCGGAGCCCGGCACGACCATGGCGTTGACATGCGCTGAAACGGTCTTGCCTTCGGCAATCTTCGCCGCCGCGCGCAGATCCTCGATGCGGCCGTTGGTGCAGGAGCCGATGAAGATGCGGTCGAGCTTGATGTCGGTGATCTTCGTGCCCGCCGTCAGGCCCATGTATTTCAGCGCGCGGTGCTTGGAGAGACGCTTGGCCTCGTCCGCGATCTGATCCGGATCGGGCACGATGCCGGTCACCGAGATGACGTCCTCAGGCGAGGTGCCCCAGGTCACGATCGGCGGCAGCTTGGCAGCGTCGAGGCGCAGCTCGTGGTCGAAATGCGCGCCGTCGTCGGAGCGCAGCTTCTCCCAGTAGCGCATCGCCGCGTCCCAGTCCGCGCCCTTCGGCGCCTTCGGGCGGCCGCGCAGGAAGTCGAACGCCTTCTGGTCGGGCGCAACCAGGCCGGCGCGCGCGCCGCCTTCGATCGACATGTTGCAGACCGTCATGCGGCCTTCCATGCTGAGCGCGCGGATCGCATCGCCGGCGTATTCCAGCACGTAGCCGGTGCCGCCGGCAGTGCCGATCTCGCCGATGATGGCGAGGATGATGTCCTTGCCCGTCACGCCTTCCGGCAATTTGCCGTCGACGGTGACGCGCATGTTCTTCGCCTTCTTCTGGATCAGCGTCTGCGTCGCCAGCACGTGCTCGACCTCGGAGGTGCCGATGCCGTGTGCGAGCGCGCCGAACGCGCCATGCGTCGAGGTGTGGCTGTCACCGCAGACGATGGTGGTGCCGGGCAGGGTAAAGCCCTGCTCGGGGCCGATGACGTGGACGACGCCCTGGCGCTTGTCGAACTCGTCGTAATATTCGATGCCGAATTGCTTGGCGTTCTCGGCCAGCGCCTTGATCTGCTCGATGCTCTCCGGATCGGGATTCGGCTTGGTGCGATCGGTGGTCGGCACGTTGTGGTCGACGACGGCGAGCGTCTTTTCCGGCGAGTGCACCTTGCGGCCGGTGGCGCGCAGGCCCTCGAACGCCTGCGGCGAGGTCACTTCGTGCACCAGATGGCGGTCGATATAGAGCAGGCAGGTGCCGTCGTCGGCTTCGTGCACCAGATGGTCGTTCCAGATCTTGTCGTACAATGTGGTCGGCTTGGACATGAGCTTCAGCTCCAGGAATGTTGTGGTGCGGATATGCGCGGTCACGCGCGGGCAACAAAATCGTCAGCGCAGCTTTTAGGCTGCGCGCGTAAGCTCTGACGTTGCCGAGGTCGCGAAGCGTCCGAAGAACCGGCCAGGCAGCCGCGAGCGATCGTCGATGACGATGCGCGTGACGGGGGCGAGGCTGGTCTGATCTGGAAACATTCCAAGAATATATAGCAGGCCGATTTGGAAGCGCGAGTGCTTTGACGCGCACGGCTGACGCAACAAAAAAGCGCGGGGTTTTGCCCCGCGCTCTCTAGAACTCGTCTGGTAGCGGTGCTTACTCGTTGACGGCCTTGGCGTGCTCAGTCTTCTCGACGATGCGGGCCGACTTGCCGCGAAGGTTGCGGAGGTAATAGAGCTTGGCACGACGCACCTTGCCGCGGCGCACCACCTTGATCGAGTCGATCATCGGGGAGAGCAGCGGGAACACGCGCTCGACACCCTCGCCATAGGAGATCTTGCGGACGGTGAAGCTCTCGTTGAGGCCGCCGCCGGAACGGCCGATGCAGACGCCTTCATAGGCCTGCACGCGGGTACGGTCGCCTTCGACGACCTTCACGTTGACGATCACGGTGTCACCGGGACCGAATTCCGGAATCTCCTTGCTGGCGGAGAGCTTGTCGAATTGCTCTTTTTCGAGCTGTTGGATCAGGTTCATGGGTAAGTCTCCATCGGCGCGCCCAGCCGCAGGACGGGGGCTGCGCGAAATTCGTTGATCCAGCTATTGCGGATGTGGCCGCTCCTATAAGGCAAGCCGGAGGGTTTGTCACCCGTCTGTCTTGTTTTTTGGCGTTTTTTGGCGTCTTGCCCGATTCGGGGCTTTGGCCGGGATTTGGGCCCATAAATCAGGCCGCCGGGCCGCCGTCAGGGCCTCGGATTGTGCCCGCCGCCAGGCTGCAACCTTGGCGTGGTCGCCGGAGGTCAGGGTCTCCGGGATCGGAGCGCCCTCGAACAGCTGCGGGCGGGTGTATTGGGGGTATTCGAGCAGGCCCTCCGAAAAGCTTTCCTCGGTTCCCGAGGCCTCCTTGCCCATCACGCCGGGCAGCAGCCGGACGCAGGCGTCGATCAGGGCCAGCGCGGCGATTTCGCCCCCGGACAGCACGTAGTCGCCGATCGAGACTTCCTCCAGGCCCCGTCCGTCGATCACCCGCTGGTCCACCCCCTCGAACCGTCCGCAAACGATCAGGGGGCCCGGACCCTCGGCCAGCTCCACCACCCGGGCCTGGGTCAATGGCCGACCCCTCGGGCTCATCAGCAGCTTCGGCCGGTCCGGGCTGATCCCGGCGGCATCGATCGCCGCCGCCAGAACATCGGCCCGCAGCACCATGCCGGGTCCGCCGCCGGCCGGGGTGTCATCGACGCTCCGATGCCGGTCGGTGGCCGAGGCCCGGATGTCCCGCGCGTCGAGCTCCCAGAGCCCGCCAGCCAGCGCCCGGCCGGCCAGGCTCACGCCGAGCGGCCCCGGAAACATCTCCGGAAACAGCGTCAGCACCGTCGCGCGCCAGGGTGAGGAGGTCGTCATGGCCGCTGGTTAGGGCATTGCGGCCGACAGGTCGAGGCCCGGCCAGCCGGGTTGGTTATTGCTTGCGGCCGTACTCGACGAGCTCGATGACGTTATTGGTCAGCAGATGGCCGTTGCCGCGCGCCACGTAGGTCCGTTTCGCCCAGTGGTCGATGGCCGGCGCGTACCAGGTCATGGCCGAGATCTCGTGCTTGCGGCTCGGATCGTTGGTCGGGCGCCTCAGGAGCGTCGTTTCGATCTTGTACGTCTCGAATGTGCCGGCCTTGGTGGTGATGGTCTCCTGGCCGACGACCTTCGAATGGCCCGAGCGTTTCCAGATGAAGCCCTTGCTGCCGTTGACGTCATCGGCGGAGAAGCTCCAGCTATCGCCGATTTTCAGCGGCGCATGGATGCCGCTGCCGTCGCCGGGCTGATATTTCCACTCACCCGTGTTCTTCAGATTCCACGACCGATCGTAGATGTTCAGGCCCTCGGCCTCCTTGCCGTCGGTCGTGACCCGAACGCTGATCTCGGCAGGCGTGACCTCGGTGACGATGTTCCTGCGGACCGCGCTGACCTTGCCGCTGATTTCGTCCCGCACCTCGTAGGTCCAGAAGTCGCCTTGCAGGGGTGCCTCCATCGCGATGACCGGCTTTGCGGCGGCGGGCGGATCACTCGCCGCCGATGCCAGGGTGGTGCCGGCAAGCAGACAAGCCATCATCGTGGCCGCGTAACGAGACATCTTCATGCTCCCCGGAAGGCTTCGGTCATCGACGGTCGCTTTTGCGCTGGTCGCTAGCGGCGGCCGTATTCGATCATTTCGAGCGCGCCCCGCTCTCGAACCCTGCCGTCCGCCCTGCTGACATAAGTGCGCTTCACCCAATGGTTGATCTCGGGCACGTACCAGGCCTGCTGCTCGGCCTGGGATTTCTTGGTGGGATCGTTGGCGTTTCGCATCTCGATCGAGGTTTCGATCTTGTAGGCCTCGAATGTGCCGGCGCGGGTGGTGATGGTCTCCCTGGCCGTGACCTTCGAGGTACCCGTGCGCTTCAGGTTGACACCCGCCGTGCTGTTGGAGTCGCTGGACTTGAACGTCCAGGTCTTGCCGATCGCGAGGGGTATGCGGATGCCCGTGCCGTCATTCGGCGTGAACCGCCATGCACCATTGTTGATGATGTCCCACGACCGGTCATAGGTCTGGTAGCCGAAACCGGGCTTGCCGAGGATCTCGAACCGGACGCTGATCTCGGTGGCCGACACGTCGGTGATGGTATGCGTCATGGTCGATTTGAGGTCGCCCGTGATCTCGTCGCGCATCTCGTAGGTCCAGTGGTCACCGACCTGCGGCTCCTCCATCGGGGCGAGCGAGGTGGCTGGCTCGGCTGCAGCCGGCGGGGGGCTCGGTGGCGTCTGCGCACTGACGAGGCCCGCGGATGCGAGCAGGCCGATCGTTGCCATAAGACAGCGGCGCAGCATTTGGAGCTCCGGTGTTGGGGAGACGCGCGGGAGGGCGATGCAACCAAAGCGTGAACGAGCCGGATGCCCGATGCAAGTGAAGATTTCGCGAGATTTGTTAGCGAGCCGTTACCGCACCGTCATGATGACGGAGCCTCGCTGTCATCATCACCCTCGATCTCCTGCGGCAGCGCGATCACGACGCGGCCGCCTGTGAGATCGACTTCCGGTACCACTGCGTTTGTGAACGGCAGCAGCATCGTCGTGCCCTTTGCAGATCCTTTGGGCGGAGCGATCTCGATGATGTCGCCGGCGCCGAAATTGTGGATCGCGAGCACGCGGCCGAGCGCGTCGCCGTCGGTGGTGACGGCGGCGAGCCCGATCAGGTCGGTGTGGTAATATTCGTCCGCATCGATCGCGGGCAGCTTTTCGCGCGCGACGTAGAGCTCGATGCCGTTGAGGCGCTCGGCCTCATCGCGGGTCGTGACGCCCTTGAACGTCGCGACCAGATGATCCCTGGCCTCGCGCGCCTGCGCGACCTCGAACTGACGCTTGCCGTCCTTGGAGAGAAGCGGACCGTAGCGTTTGATGGCAAAGGGATCTTCGGTGAAGGTCCACAGCTTGACCGCACCGCGCACACCATGGGCGGCGCCGATCCGCGCGACGCAGACCAGCGCCGACATGATCTGACCTTAACCCTTCGCGGCGGCTTCGGCCTGCGCCTTGCGCTCCTTGCGCGGCACGGCCTTCTCAGGGTTGTTGCGCGCTTCGCGCTTCTTGACGCCGGCGGCGTCGAGGAAACGCGCCACGCGGTCCGACGGCTGCGCGCCCTTGGCGACCCAGGCCTTCACCTTGTCCATGTCGAGCTTGAGGCGGGCCTCGTTGTCCTTCGGCAGCAGCGGGTTGAAATAGCCGAGACGCTCGATGAAGCGGCCATCGCGGGGAAAGCGCGAATCGGCGACGACGACGTGATAGACGGGGCGCTTCTTGGTGCCTGCGCGAGCGAGGCGGATAACGACGGACATCTGGTTCTCCTTCAAAGTACAGTTTGTTCGGTTGATTGGTATTCCGCGTCGCGCGAGATGCTTAGGATCCCTCGCGACGAATTCCTCATTTCTTCTTGCCCGGAAATCCGCCGAGGCCCGGCAGCGTCGGCTTGCCGCTCAGCCCGGTCAGTCCGGGAACGTTGGGCAGGCCGGTGCGCAGACCAGCGGGCAAATCCTTCGGCAGGCTGGGCAGACCTTGTCCGCCGCCTTGCATCTTCTCCTGCAACGCCTTCATCTCTTCCGGTGAGGGCGGCTTCATGCCGCCGCCAAAGCCCATCGCCTGCGCAATGCCGGCGAGCGGGCCACGCTTGCCCGAGCCCATGGCCTTCATCACGTCGGCCATGTTCCGGTGCATCTTGAGCAGCTTGTTGACCTGCTCGACGCTCTGGCCGCTTCCTGCGGCGATGCGCTTCTTGCGGCTGGCCTTGAGCAGGTCGGGATGACGGCGCTCGTCGCGCGTCATGGAATCGATCACCGCGACCTGGCGCTTCAGGATCTTGTCGTCGATGCCGGCGGCCGCGATCTGGTTCTTCATCTTGGCGATGCCGGGCATCATGCCCATCAGCCCGCTGATGCCGCCCATGTTCGCCATCTGCAACAGCTGCTCGCGCATGTCGTTGAGGTCGAACTGACCCTTGCGCATGCGCTCGGCGGTGCGCGCGGCCTTTTCGGCGTCGATGTTGGCGGCGGCACGTTCGACCAGCGACACCACGTCGCCCATGCCGAGGATGCGGCCGGCGATACGATCGGGGTGGAAATCTTCCAGCGCGTCGGTCTTTTCACCGGTGCCGATCAGCTTGATCGGCTTGCCGGTGACGGCGCGCATCGACAGCGCGGCGCCGCCGCGGCCGTCGCCGTCGACTCGTGTGAGCACGATGCCGGTGAGGCCGACGCGCTGATCGAAGGCGCGCGCAAGATTCACGGCGTCCTGGCCGGTGAGGCTGTCTGCTACCAGCAGCACTTCATGCGGATTGGCAGCGGCTTTGATCGCAGCCGCTTCCGCCATCATGTCTTCGTCGAGCGTGGTGCGGCCGGCGGTGTCGAGCAGCACGACATCGTAGCCGCCGAGCTTGCCGGCCTCCAGCGCGCGCTTCGCGATCTGAGCCGGCTGCTGGCCGGCGACGATCGGCAGCGTCGGAATGTCGAGATCGCGCCCGAGCACGGCCAGCTGCTCCATCGCCGCCGGGCGATAGATGTCGAGCGAAGCCATCAGCACCTTGCGCTTGTCGCGCTGGACCATGCGGCGGGCGAGCTTTGCGGTGGTGGTGGTCTTACCGGAGCCTTGCAGGCCGACCATCATGATCGGAACCGGCGGCACGGAATTGATGTCGATGGTCTGGCTTTCGGCGCCGAGCGTGTTGATCAGTTCGTCATGGACGATCTTGACCACCATCTGGCCGGGCGTGACCGACTTGACGACGGTGGCGCCGATCGCCTGCTCGCGGACGCGCTCGGTGAAGCTGCGGACCACTTCGAGCGCGACGTCGGCCTCCAGCAGCGCGCGGCGCACCTCGCGCATCGCGGCGTCGACGTCCTTTTCGGTCAGCGCACCGCGCCCCGTCAGACGATCGAGAATGCCACCAAGCCGTTCCGACAGATTGTCGAACAATGCCGTTGTCCCTTGTCCTGCTCGCGCAGGGTTGCCGCGTTCACCACTGTCATGCCCCGGCTTGACCGGGGCATCCAGTACGCCGCGGCCCCTCGGTTCAGCCGAGCGGCCCCTGGGATACTGGATCGCCCGATCAAGTCGGGCGATGACCACTTCCTAAGCAAGCGATCTTCCAAACACCTTTGCGCCCGAGGGCGCACAGCGCTGTCGGGCGTTGGCCTCTGGCCTCCAGGGCCAGTGGGCGGGTCGAAAAGAAAGCCTTTCCGAGAAAGTGCCGGGGTTAAACGCCGCTCCCGCCCAAAAGTCAAGGAAAGTTAGGGTGCCGGGGTGTCTTTGCCAGGGCAAGGCCCTGAGAATACGGAACTTTTGGCGGCCGGTTCCTTTTGCCTGGGCTCCGCCCATATAGAAGACGATGACTTACCTCCGTTACCATCCCTGAAGCCCGCTTGTGCCGATCACCCGCCGCCTCTTTGGATTGCTCGCCGGTGGCGCCGCGCTGGTTGGTGTTCCGCCCCTCTGGATGTCCCGCATGAAAACCTATGACGGCCCGGTCTCCGACCATTTTGACGGCCTGACCTTCTTCGATCCCGACGGGGCGCCGCCGAGATCGCTCGGCGAGGTGCTGCGGTGGCAATTAGGTGGCCGGGGGCAGCGCGCGGACTGGCCCGACTGGGTGCCCAACCCCCATGCCGACACGCCGCCGCAGCGCGTCGAGGGCGACAAGGTGCGGCTCTCCTTCGTCGGCCACGTCAGCTGGCTGGTCCAGGCCGGCGGCCTCAACATCCTCGTCGATCCCGTCTGGTCCTCGCGGGTCTCGCCCGTCAGCTTTGCCGGACCGAAGCGGCACAACGACCCCGGCATTGCGTTCGAGAAGCTCCCGAAGATCGACGTCGTGTTGGTCTCGCACGGTCATTACGATCATCTGGATATTGCGACGCTGTCGCGGCTCGCGAAGAATTTTGCGCCGCGCGTGGTGACGCCACTCGGCAATGACGTGACGATGCGCAGCGCCGACTCGTCGATCAAGGCGGAGGCGTTCGATTGGCACGACCGCGTCGAGCTCGGCGGCGGCATCGCCGTGACGCTGGTGCCGACCCGGCACTGGTCGGCGCGCGGCATGTTCGATCGCAACAAGGCGCTGTGGGCGAGTTTCGTGCTGGAGACGCCTGCGGGAAAAATCTACGTCGTCTGCGATTCCGGTTATGGCGACGGCGGGCATTTCCGCCGCATCGCCGAGAGGCACGGGCCGCTGCGTCTGGCGATCCTCCCGATCGGCGCGTACGAGCCGCGCTGGTTCATGCGCGACCAGCACATGAACCCGGAAGACGCCGTGAAGGCGCTGGCCGATTGCGGCGCGCAAGCCGCGCTCGGGCATCATCACGGCACGTTCCAGCTGACGGACGAAGCGATCGACGCGCCGGCGAAGGCGCTGGTCGAAGCGCTGGATGCCGCGATGATTCCGCAGGAGCGGTTTGTGGCGATGCAGCCGGGGCAGGTGGTGGAGATCTGAATCCATCCACGTACACAACTGTGCCCCGGACGCAGCGCAGCGTCTCTTCGACAGTGCGTTGCAGAGCCGGGGCCCATGCAGCAGCACGTGCCGTTGGCTTTCTGGGTCCCGGCTCTGCGCAGCAGCGTTTCACGCTGCAGCGCGTCCGGGACACGAGACTTACTTGCCCTCAGGGCGAATAATCGCCCAGCTCACATTCACCGTCACCGACAGCGTTTCCTCGCCCGGCGCGACTGCCGCGGGCGCCGCCATCGGCGCGGTCGCCATTCTTGCCTTGAACAGCGGCACCGGAGCGCCGCCCTCGGATACGCTGAGCGGCGAGCCGAGCGTGACGCCGGTGGCCTTGGCGTAGATCTCAGCCTTGCGGCGGGCGTCCACGACCGCCTGTTCGCGGGCGTCGTCGAGCAGCTTTGAGGCCTGCGTCACCTCGAAGGAGATGTTGCCGATGTCGTTGGCGCCGGCGCCGACCAGCGTGTCGATGATGCCAGCGACCTTGGTCACGTCGCGGATCTTCACGGTAACGCGGTTAGAGGCGCGGAAGCCGACCACGGGCGAAGCGCCGGTGGATTTGTTCTGGCCGTATTGCGGCTGCAAGGACAGGCGCGAGGTCTGATAGTCCTTCTCGGCGATACCGGCGCCCTTCAGCGCCAGCAGTACCTTGCCCATCGCGGCGTTGTTGGCGTCGGAGGCTTCCTTCGCCGACTTGGCGTCGTTGGCGACGCCGGCGTCGATCTGCGCGAGATCGGGCGCCGCGGAGATCGTGGCTTCGCCGCTCACCGAGATCGCGGAGGGAAAATCGTCCGCGCGTGCGGGCGCTGCCAGCAGCGTGGCGGCGACAGCGGCGGCAATAGACGTAAAAAGGACGGCAGGCTTCTTCATCTCTCTCACTTCAAGGGCACGAACACGTTGATCACGAGCTTGTCCTCGGCCGTCTTCAGGGGATCGGTGAGGTACTCCTCGATAAAGGTGTCCTTGGCTTCCAGCTTCTTGTCGTCGAGGTGATTGGTGATCGCCTCATAGGTGTTGTCCATGTTGTCGTAGGAGCCGCGATGGACGAATTTCAACGCCTTGCCTTCCGGCGATTTGCCGATGCTCATGTCCTTGGGCAGGTTCTTCGGGTCCTGCTCGACCGGGATCTCGGCCAGGAAGGTGAAGCCGGTGTCGTCGGTCGAGGTGTAGACGATCATCGAATTGCCGGCGGGCTTGATGCCCTGCTTGTCCAGCAGCGTGTTCAGCGCCTTGAAAGCGTCGATCAGCGTGTCGAAGGCCGAATCCCAATTGGCAGTGCCCTTGACCATCACGACCTTCTTCGGCTCGAGCGTGGTCTCCAGGCCAAAGGGATCGGCGGTCTGCACCGGGGCAGGTGTCGCGGCCGCAGCGGGCGGTGGGGCCGCCGGAGCGGGTGAGGGCGAAGCGCTGGCCGCAGGCGATGGCGCCGGAGAGGGCGCCGCCGCGGGCGCAGGTGCGGCACTTGCGGCCGGGGAGGGCGAGGCCGACGGAGCCGGCGAAGGGCTGGCCGACGCGGCGGGCGCCGGGCTGGGGGTCTGCGCCAGAGCGCCGGGCACGCCAAACGACATGGTCGCTGCCGGGATCAGCGCGAGCAGTGCGAGGCGACAAAAACGATTCATTCTATTCTCCCCAAGGGCTTATCCGCCAAGGCCTTACGTCCCCAAGGCCCTGAGCCGGCCGCGCGTCCCGGATCGCGCGAACCGCGCCGTTCTAACACGCGAGTGCCGAATTCGTCCCATGACAGATGCGTCATGGCTATGGCGGCAAATCACTGGCCAAGCCGCCAAGGATCGCCATATAAGGCAGGCGAAATTCGGGACATTTCATGAGCGCTCTGGCCAACCACGCATTTGCCAAGATGAACGGCATCGGCAACGAGATCGTCGTTGTCGACATGCGTGATTCCGCCGCGCCGGTGACGCCGGACGACGCCCGCGCGGTCGCGTCCGCGCCGGGCGGCGTGCCCTACGACCAGCTCATGGTGCTCCGGAAGCCGCGGTTCGACGGGACCGAGGCCTTCATCAGCATCTACAACAACGACGGCTCCGAGGCCGGCGCCTGCGGCAACGGCATGCGCTGCGTGGTGCGGCGCATCTTCGAGAAGACCGGGCAGACCACGGCAACGTTCGAGACCGCCGCGGGCCTGCTCAATTGCTGGCAGGGCCCGGCGCCCGATCTCTACACCGTCGATATGGGCGCGCCGAAGTTCGGCTGGCAGGAGATTCCGCTGGCGGAAGAGTTTCGCGACACCCGTTACATCGAATTGCAGATCGGGCCGATCGACAATCCGATCCTGCATTCGCCCTCGGTGGTGAGCATGGGCAATCCGCACGCGATCTTCTGGGTCGAGGACGTCAACGCCTACGATCTCGAGCGTTTTGGTCCGCTGCTGGAAAATCATCCGATCTTCCCCGAGCGTGCCAACATTACGCTCGCCCATATCGTCGATCCCCAGCACATCACGATCCGCACCTGGGAGCGTGGCGCGGGCCTGACCAGGGCTTGTGGTTCGGCGGCCTGCGCGACCGCGGTCGCTGCCGCGCGGCTGAAGCGCACCGAGCGCAATGTCGAGATCACGCTGCCCGGCGGCAAGCTCGGGATCGAATGGCGTGAAAGCGACGACCACGTGCTGATGACGGGCCCCGCGACCTTCGAATATGAGGGCTCCTTCGATCCGGCGCTGTTCGCGCCGGTCGGCTGATGGCCGTCGACGTCGTCACCTTCGGCTGCCGCCTCAATGCTTTCGAGGCCGAATTGATCCGCCGCGAGGCCGAGGGCGCAGGCCTTTCCGACACCATCGTCATCAATAGTTGCGCCGTCACCAACGAAGCGGTGGCGCAGGCGCGCCAGTCGATCCGTAAATTGAAGCGCGAACGGCCGGGTGCGCGCATCGTCGTCACCGGCTGTGCGGCGCAGACGCAGAGCCGGATGTTCGCAGACATGGCCGAGGTCGATCGTGTCCTCGGCAATGACGACAAGATGCGCAGCGAAGCCTGGCGCGATGCGCGTGCCGCGTTCGATCTCGGTGCGAGCGAAAAAATCGCCGTCAGCGACATCATGGCGGTGAAGGAGATGGCGCCGCATCTGATCGACGGCTTTGCGAGCGGCCTGCCGCGCGTGTTCGTGCAGGTGCAGAACGGCTGCGACCATCGCTGCACGTTCTGCATCATCCCCTATGGCCGCGGCAATTCACGCTCGGTGCCGATGGGCGCGGTGGTCGATCAGGTGCGGGCGCTGGTTGCGCGCGGCCATGCCGAGATCGTGCTGACCGGTGTGGACCTCACCAGCTATGGCGCCGACCTGCCGGGTGCACCAAGACTCGGCATGCTGACGAAGCAGATCTTGCGGCACGTGCCGGAGCTCAAGCGCCTGCGCATCTCCTCGATCGATTCGATCGAGGCCGATGCCGATCTGCTGGATGCCATCGGCGACGATGCGCGCCTGATGCCGCATCTGCACCTGTCGCTGCAATCCGGCGACGACATGATTTTGAAGCGCATGAAACGGCGGCATTCGCGCAACGACGCGATCGCGTTCTGCGACCAGGTCCGCCGCCTGCGCCCGGACATCGCGTTCGGAGCCGACATCATCGCGGGCTTTCCGACCGAGACCGAGGAGATGTTTTCGCGCTCGCTGGATCTCGTGGAGGAGTGCGGTCTGACGTTCCTGCACGTCTTCCCGTATTCGCCACGCCCCGGCACGCCGGCCGCGCGGATGCCGCAGGTCGCGGGCGGTGCGATCAAGGAGCGTGCGAAGCGGCTGCGTGCGGCGGGCGAAGTGGCATTACGACGGCGGCTGCAAGAGGAAGTGGGTACGACGCGCGATGTGCTGATCGAGAGCGACAGCCAGGGCCGCACGGAGCATTATCTGCCGGTGGCGATCGCGGGTGAACGTATTGGCCGTGTGGTGCCGCTGATGATCGCCGGCAGCGATGGCGAGCGGTTGACCACATAGTCGGTGTCGTCGCCCGGCTTGACCGGGCGACCCAGTACGCCGCGGCCTCTCCGCATCCGACTAACTCTCTGGAATACCGGATCACCTCGCTCCAGTGCGCAATTGCGCACAAGGCAGGTGATGACGCCGGTGTGTGTAGCGCGCGGCGCGCCTTACAACGCCCGCACCTGCCAGAATCGCAGCGTCCGCCGCGCGTTCTCCGACGTCATTCGCGCGTAATTGCTTTTCGCCCTCGCGATATCAGCGGGTTTCATCGCGCCGGTGGCAAAGCGACTCTCGAGCACGGCGGCTGTGGTTTCCCAGCTGAGCTGGGCCGCCTTGCACGGCACCAGCAAGCCGTCCTCGCGCAGGCTCTGCATCAACGGGCGAATCACCTCAATGGTCGATCCGGACAGGGCCGCTAATGCAGCCACGGTTTCCTCGTAGCGCCGCTGCGTGGCGAAGCCGAGCAGCGTCGCTTCGGTCAGCTGGCCAGTCGCCTTGAGATTTGCGATGGCCCGCTTGGCGCCTTCGAAATCGCGCACAACCGACATCTCGCGCTCGACACCGACGGTCACGGCGGCGATCGCGCCCTGGATCTCCTCGAACAGATGCGGCGGTGCGCGCGACAGCAGCCGGGTGCGCACGGCATCCGTGGCCGAGCGCAGCAACCGGCGGCGCAAATCGGACGGCAGGTCGACGCGGACGCCGACGCTCACGGCGAGCTCGGGATCGGCCTCCGCCTGCCCGACGATGACGGCAAATCCGTTTCCGGAAACGCGCGCGCCGGGATTGGCGGCAAGCCGCCGGCTGACGCTGGGATAGCGCCGCGCCAGCAGCGCGTCGGTGACGATCTCCTTGAGCCACCAGCGACCGGCGACCGCGAGCAGATGCGATTCGCCCTTGCTGGAGGCGATCTTCACCAGCTCGCCATCGTCGAGGCGCGCGGATTCCTGGAGCACGGGGCCGGCGATGCGAATTTCGTCATTATTGGCGAGGCGGCGGATCACGGAGGGCGGCGCCTGCGCGATCGGCGCAAGCTGCGCGCTGATCTCGGCCAGCGCAATTCGTGCGCCCATGTCGGCGATGGCGCGCAGCTCGATGGTGCCGATCAGGCGCTCGAGCACGTCGTCGAACAGCGCGATCTGCTCGTTGCCAAAACTTCCGGCGGAGGAGAGGAACAGGTCGGTGACGCGGCGGGCCGTTTCCAGGCCCTTTTCCGCCGAGCCGAGCCGAATCGCTGATTCGACTTCATCGATGATCGAAAACTCGGCCGTGGACATGACGCGTTGCTCGTCCTGAGCGAATGACGGAAGCTTGTTCTAAGCAATCGCTATCAATAGAGACGAGCACTGAACGTTTCGTAAACCACGGCCCATGACCCTCATCCTGAGGAGCCCGCGAAGCGGGCGTCTCGAAGGATCGAGGCCCGGCTGCAACCAGCGGGCCTTCATGGTTCGAGACGGCCGCTACGCGGCCTCCTCACCATGAGGGTCTGGCAACGTCATTCCCCATTCCACCCGCAGGCGCGGAGCTTCTCGTGCATGTGGGGCGGGGCCGGCGCCACCACGCGGATCGGCTCCTTGTTCCGGGAGATCGGCACCACGATCTCGCGGGAATGCAAATGCAGCCGCGGCTCGCCGAAGCGCGGGCCGTTGCCGTAAATGTTATCGCCGAAAATCGGCCAGCCGGTCGCGGCCGAATGCACCCGCAATTGATGGGTTCGGCCGGTCACCGGTTCCATGGCGAGCCAGGTCAGCCCGTCGCCCCGGCCCATCACCTTCCAGTTCGTGATCGCCTTCTGGCCCTCGGGATCGGGTTTCTGCCACCAGCCGCGCTCGGCATTGAGCCGGCCGAGGGCTAAGTCGATCGTGCCTTCGTCTTCGGCAGGGCCGCCCTCGACCACGGTCCAGTAGGTCTTGCCGATCTTGCCGTGCTTGAAGAGGAGGCCGAGTGAGGCGGTCGCCTTGCGATGGCGGCCGAGCACGAGGCAACCGGAGGTGTCCTTGTCCAGCCGGTGGGCCAGCACCGGCGGCCGCGGCAGGCCGAAACGAAGCGCGTCGAACGACGTTTCCAGATTGGCCCCGCCCTTGGGGCCGCGATGCACCGGCAGGCCGGCGGGCTTGTCGATGACCAGCATCAGCCCGTCGCGATGGAGCACGCGCGCCAGGATCTCGTCTGCGGTCAATTCGGGAACATCGAGCAATTGCAAGACTTTCGGTCAACACTTTCGTTTGGGAGCCGGAACGGCTAACACACCGCCACCATGAACGATACCACGTCAGATCCCCCCAAGCTGAGCTGGTGGCGCCGCCTGTCCAACGGGCTGAAGCGCACCTCGTCCTCGCTCGGGACCGCGGTTGCCGACCTCGTCACCAAGCGGAAGCTCGACCGCGCCATGCTCGACGACATCGAGGACGTGCTGCTGCGCGCCGACCTCGGCACGTCGGTCGCGGTGCGGATCGCGGACGCCGTCGGCACGGGCCGCTACGACAAGGCGATCTCGGCGGACGAGGTCAAGGACGTCGTCGCCACCGAGGTCGAGAAGGTGCTGGCGCCGGTGGCAAAGCCGCTCGAGATCGACGCGGGCAGGAAGCCGTTCGTCATCCTCGTCGTCGGCGTCAACGGCTCCGGCAAGACCACAACCATCGGAAAGCTCTCGCAAAAATTCGCATCCGAAGGCCGCAAGGTGATGCTGGCCGCCGGCGACACGTTTCGCGCGGCCGCGATCGAGCAGCTCAAGGTCTGGGGCGAGCGCACCAGGACGCCGGTCATATCAGGCACGCAGGGCTCGGATTCGGCAAGCCTCGCCTTCAACGCGCTGACGGCAGCGAAGGAGCAGGCCATCGACGTGCTCCTGATCGACACGGCCGGCCGCCTGCAGAACAAGGCCGAGCTGATGAACGAGCTCGAAAAGGTCGTGCGCGTGATCCGCAAGGTGGACGACACTGCGCCGCATGCCGTCTTGCTGGTGCTTGATGCTACGGTCGGCCAGAACGCGCTGTCGCAGGTCGAGGCCTTCCATCGCACGGCGGGGGTCACCGGCCTCGTGATGACGAAGCTCGACGGCACCGCGCGCGGCGGCATCCTGGTGGCGCTCGCGGAGAAATTCAAACTGCCGGTGCATTTCATCGGCGTCGGCGAAGGCGTCGACGATCTCGCGCCGTTCACCGCGCGCGATTTCGCCCGTGCGATCGCCGGAATCGAAAGCTGAGAATGGACAAGACCCAGCCGCATCCGCTGTTCAAGCTCGCGACCGAGCTCGGTCCGCTGCTCGTGTTCTTCTTCGTGAATGCGAAGTTCAATCTGTTCGCCGCGACCGGCGCCTTCATGGTCGCGATCGTGGCGGCGATGATCGCGTCCTATGTGGTGACGCGCCATATCCCGATCATGGCGATCGTGACAGGCGTGATCGTGCTGGTGTTCGGCACGCTGACGCTGGTGCTGCACGACGAGACCTTCATCAAGGTCAAGCCGACCATCATCTACGGCCTGTTCGCGGCGATCCTCGGCGGCGGCCTGTTGTTCGGCCGCTCCTTCATCGCCGTCATGTTCGACCAGATGTTCAACCTGACCCCGCAGGGCTGGCGCATCCTCACGCTGCGCTGGGCGCTGTTCTTCGCCGGCATGGCCATCCTGAACGAGATCGTCTGGCGCACCCAGAGCACGGACTTCTGGGTGAACTTCAAGGTGTTCGGCGTCACCCCGATCACGATGATCTTCGCCATCGCCCAGATGCCGCTGACCAAGCGCTACGGGATCGAGCCGGCGTCGCTGGAAACGAGCGAGGCCGAGGCAGGGGATGTAAGGAAGGGGTGACGGTCTCTCAGCTCGTCATTGCGAGCTGAAATGCGGCCATACACTCAACTGTCATCGCCCGGCTTGACCGGGCGATCCAGTATTCCAGAGACAGTCGTGAGATACGGTGAGGCCGCGGCGTACTGGATGCCCCGGTCAAGCCGGGGCATGACAGCGGTGCGTGGTGCTGGCCCCTGCGCTCGCGCGAGAGCGGAGCTCAGCTCCCCGCCTTCAACGCCTTCTCCATCTGCGGCAACAACACCGTGCGCAAATTGTCTGGCGTGATCGGTCCGACCAGCTTGTAGACGATGGTGCCTTCGCGCCCGACCACGAACGTCTCCGGCACGCCATAGACGCCCCATTCGATCGAGGCGCGGCCGTTGGCGTCCACACCGACGCGGCCGAACGGGTTGCCGTAGCGGCCGAGGAAACGGCGCGCATTGTCGGCCGCGTCCTTGTAGTTGATGCCGACAAGCTGGAAGCGCTTGTCTTTTGCCAGTTCGGTCAGGAGCGGTGCTTCGTCATGACAAGGCACGCACCAGGACGCCCAGACATTGACCAGGCTGACCTTGCCTTT
This sequence comes from Bradyrhizobium sp. 61, assembly GCF_023073075.1. NCBI lineage: Bacteria > Pseudomonadati > Pseudomonadota > Alphaproteobacteria > Hyphomicrobiales > Nitrobacteraceae > Bradyrhizobium > Bradyrhizobium sp. 61. Next base: position 442,367 of record NZ_JADPIU010000082.1, read on the forward strand.
GAACGCGGCGGGATCGAGGCCCGGTACCTGCGCGCTGTCGGCCTGCAATCCCTCGAGCGGCGGCAGCGCGGTCTGCGGCGCCGGCCGGCCGATCAGCGCGGACGGAATCCGCGAGGGATCGCCGCTGCCGAGCCGGAACCAGAACAGCAGCGCCAGGGCGATGAAGGCGATCAGCGGCAGCACCATCAGGAAGGTGCGGCGCTGCGGCGGAGCGGAAGTCGGTTGATCGCTCATGATTGATCGCTCATGGCGTGTCCGTTGCGCTACGTCCGGAGCGGCGGGTGACGCCGCTGCGGTCGAGCTCGCGCAGGCGCTCGGTCTGGCTGCGATAGTCGAGCACGATCCAGCCGATCAGGATCACGACGACGAGTGCGGCCGCGGCATAGGACGTCACGATGAAGGACGCGTAGGGACCAAGCGACATCGTCATGCGGCCCTCTGGCTCGCCTGCATCATCTGCAAGGAGCGGACGCGGCGGCGCAAAATCTCGTTGCGCATCGCCGCCAGGTGCAACGTGACGAACAGCAGCGTGAACGCGATGGCCATCAGCAGCAGCGGGATCAGGAACGATTTGTCGAGCGTCGAGCCGCCCATGCGCATCACCGACGCCGGCTGGTGCAGCGTGTTCCACCAGTCGACCGAGAACTTGATGATCGGCAGGTTGATCGCGCCCACCAGCGTCAGCACCGCGGCGGCGCGCGCCGCGCGCGAGGGATCCTCGACCGCGCGCCACAGCGCCATCAGGCCGAGATACATCAGGAAGAGGATCAGCACCGAGGTGAGCCGCGCGTCCCATTCCCAATAGGTGCCCCACATCGGCCGGCCCCACAGCGATCCCGTGAGCAGCGCGAGGAAGGTGAAGGCGGCGCCGATCGGCGCGGCGGCTTTGGCGGCGACGTCGGCGAGCGGATGCCGCCACACCAGCGTGCCCAATGAGGCGATGCTCATCACGCCCCAGACGAACATCGAGAGCCAGGCGTTGGGCACGTGGATGAACATGATCTTCACCGTCGCGCCCTGCTGGTAGTCGTCGGGCGCGAGAGCGGACTGGTAGAGGCCGATGGTGAGCAGGATGACGGTCGCGGCCGCAAGCCACGGCAGCACCCGCGCCGTCAGCGCGAGGAACCGTGTCGGATTGGCGAGATCGATCAGCGTCATGGTATTCTGATAATCACAGGTCAGCACTCACGCAATCAGCATAAAAGCGCGCAGCGAAAGTTGATCGGGGTCAAGGGCAATCCGGCCCATTTCAATCGAGACCATGGCGCAGGCTCGCCGCCGCCGCGAAAGGGCCGATGACGAGGCTGACCAGCGACAGCGCGCACAGGATCGAGAACGGCGCGCCGAACGTCATGGGACCGACGATCACGGCTTGCGAGGCCGCGACGCCGAAAATCAGCACCGGGATCGACAGCGGCAGCACCAGCACGGCCATCAACAGTCCACCCCGGTGCAGCGTCACCGCGAGCGCCGCGCCGATCATGCCGGTGAAGGTCAGCGCCGGCGTACCGGCCAGGAGCGTCAGCGCCACCGCCCCGGTTGCGACCATGTCGAGGTTGAGCAGCAGGCCGAGCACCGGGGTTGCGACAATCAGTGGCAGGCCCGCGGCCAGCCAATGCGCCAGCGCCTTGGCGGCGCAGGCGAGTTCCAGCGGCGTTCGGCTCATCGTGATCAGGTCGAGCGAGCCGTCCTCGTGGTCGGCCATGAACAGCCGGTCCAGGGTGAGCAGGCTCGCCAGCAGCGCGCCGAGCCACAGGATCGCCGGCCCCAGCCGCGACAGCAGCGCCAGATCCGGCCCCACCGCGAACGGCATCAGCACGACCACGGTCAGGAAGAACAGCACGCCGATTAGCGCCCCGCCGCCGACGCGGAGCGCGATCCGGATGTCCCGGCGGATGAGGGCGGACAGGGCGGTCACGGGGTGGCCTCGATGGCGAGATTCGTGTCTGCCAGCCCCAAGCACACTGCGCTCCCTCCCCCCTTGCGGGGGAGGGCCGGGGAGAGGGGTAGCCCCGGGAGAGATGCTTTTGAAGCGTTGACGGCGAGCAACAGAGCGCTCGCCTCCCCAGCGCTAGAACCGAATCGCCCTACCGTGCCGCACCCCTCTCCCTGACCCTCCCCCGCAAGGGGGGAGGGAACGGAGAGGCTGGTACCCAGCCGCTCGGAAAACTGAGGGTCCCCCCACTTCATACCATCCCCCCGATTCGAAGCTCCCGCGAATCGATGCCCAGCGGCGCATGCGTCGCCGCGATGATCAGGCCGCCGCGTGCCAGATGCTCCCGCATCAGGCCCTCGAACATGGCCTGGCCGGCCACGTCCAGCGCCGTGGTCGGCTCGTCCAGCAGCCAGACCGGGCGGCGCACCGTCAGCAGCCGGGCCAGCGACAGGCGGCGGCGCTGGCCGGCGGACAGGAAGGCGGCCGGCAAATGGGTGGCGTGATCGAGCCCGACGATGGCGAGGCTCTTGGCCGCATCACTGCGCTCACCGCCCAGAAAATCAGCCCAGAATGACAGGTTTTCCGCCACGCTCAGTGCCGGCTTCAGGGCGTCGCGATGGCCGAGATAGTGGCACTGCTCCGGCAGCGTCAGCTCGGCATCGCCGCCATCGAGCGCGATTGTCCCGCCGGCCGGAATCAGCAGGCCCGCGATCAGCCGCAGCAGCGAGGTCTTGCCCGAGCCGTTGCGGCCCACGACCGCCACGGCTTCACCCGAGACCGCCTCGAAATCGAGCCCGGAGAACACCTCGCGCCCGCCGCGCACGCAGACGACCCCGCGTCCGGACAGCTGCATCTTGCCTTGGTTCAATCCGCTCAAAGCCTGGCCTCAGGAAATCTTGGGGTAGCGCATGGGAATTTTTGGCTCGCGGATTGCTGCGGCACGTTTGTGGCTGTGGCGGCGCGGTTAGAAAGCTTCTATAAGCCCGGAACTACTTGATGCAGCAACTTAACCTGCCCCTGCAAGCGACCCAGCCGGACTCGCTGACGGTGTTAAAATACCCCTTGCCGGGTATAACTAACAATTGGGATTTCCTACATGACCTCGCTCGACAGCTTCAAATGCAAAAAGACCCTCAAGGTCGGCGCCAAGACCTATGTCTATTACAGCCTGCCCACGGCCGAGAAGAATGGTCTGAAGGGAATTTCGAAACTCCCCTATTCGATGAAGGTTCTGCTCGAGAACCTCCTGCGCAACGAGGACGGCCGCACGGTCAAGAAGGAAGACATCGTGGCGGTGTCGAAGTGGCTGCGCAAGAAGTCGCTGGAGCATGAGATCGCATTCCGCCCGGCCCGCGTGCTGATGCAGGATTTCACCGGCGTGCCGGCCGTGGTCGATCTCGCCGCGATGCGCAACGCGATGCAGAAGCTCGGCGGCGATGCCGAGAAGATCAATCCGCTGGTGCCGGTCGACCTCGTCATCGACCACTCCGTGATCGTGAATTTCTTCGGCGACAACAAGGCCTTCGGCAAGAACGTCACCGAGGAATACAAGCAGAACCAGGAGCGCTACGAGTTCCTGAAGTGGGGCCAGAAGGCGTTCTCGAACTTCTCCGTCGTGCCGCCCGGCACCGGCATCTGCCATCAGGTCAATCTCGAATATCTCTCCCAGACGGTCTGGACCAAGAAGGAGAAGATGACGGTCGGCAAGAAGACCGGCACCTTCGAGGTCGCCTATCCCGACTCGCTGGTCGGCACCGACTCCCACACCACCATGGTCAACGGTCTCGCCGTGCTCGGCTGGGGCGTCGGCGGCATCGAGGCGGAAGCCTGCATGCTCGGCCAGCCGCTGTCGATGCTGCTGCCCACCGTCGTCGGCTTCAAGCTGAAGGGCGCGATGAAGGAAGGCGTCACCGCGACCGACCTCGTGCTGACCGTGACGCAGATGCTGCGCAAGCTCGGCGTGGTCGGCAAGTTCGTCGAGTTCTTCGGCCCCGGCCTTGATCACCTGTCCGTCGCCGACAAGGCGACCATCGCCAACATGGCGCCGGAATATGGCGCGACCTGCGGCTTCTTCCCGGTCGACGCTGCTGCGCTCGATTACCTCAAGACCTCCGGCCGCGCTCCGGCGCGCGTCGCGCTGGTGCAGGCCTATGCCAAGGCGCAGGGCCTGTTCCGCACCGCCAAGTCGGCCGATCCGGTGTTCACGGAAACGCTGACCCTCGACCTCGGCGACGTCGTTCCCTCGATGGCCGGTCCGAAGCGTCCCGAAGGCCGCATCGCGCTGCCGTCGGTCGCCGAAGGCTTTTCGCTCGCGCTCGGCACCGAGTACAAGAAGACCGACGAGCCCGGGAAGCGCTTTGCCGTCGACGGCAAGAACTTCGAGATCGGTCATGGCGACGTCGTGATCGCTGCGATCACCTCCTGCACCAACACCTCGAATCCAAGCGTCTTGATCGGTGCCGGCCTGCTTGCGCGCAACGCTGCCGCCAAGGGCCTCAAGGCAAAACCGTGGGTGAAGACGTCGCTCGCGCCGGGCAGCCAGGTGGTCGCGGCCTACCTCGCCGATTCCGGTCTGCAGGCCGATCTCGACAAGGTCGGCTTCAACCTGGTCGGCTTCGGCTGCACCACCTGCATCGGCAATTCCGGTCCGCTGCCCGAGGAGATCTCGAAGTCGATCAACGACAACGGCATCGTCGCGGCCGCCGTGCTCTCCGGCAACCGCAACTTCGAAGGCCGCGTCTCGCCGGACGTGCAGGCGAACTATCTGGCTTCGCCGCCGCTGGTCGTCGCCCACGCGCTCGCGGGCAGCGTCACCAAGAACCTCGCCGTCGAGCCGCTCGGTGAAGGCAAGGACGGCAAGCCGGTGTACCTCAAGGACATCTGGCCGACGACGAAGGAGATCAACGCCTTCATGAAGAAGTTCGTGACCGCGTCGATCTTCAAGAAGAAGTATGCCGACGTGTTCAAGGGCGACACCAACTGGCGCAAGATCAAGACGGTCGAGAGCGAGACCTATCGCTGGAACATGAGCTCGACCTATGTGCAGAACCCGCCCTATTTCGACGGCATGAAGAAGGAGCCGGAGCCGGTCACCGACATCATCGAGGCGCGCATCCTCGCCATGTTCGGCGACAAGATCACCACCGACCACATCTCGCCGGCCGGTTCGATCAAGCTCACCTCGCCCGCCGGCAAATATCTCAGCGAGCACCAGGTGCGTCCGGCCGACTTCAACCAGTACGGCACGCGCCGCGGCAATCATGAAGTGATGATGCGCGGCACCTTCGCCAACATCCGCATCAAGAACTTCATGCTGAAGGGCGCTGACGGAAATATCCCGGAAGGCGGTCTCACCAAGCACTGGCCCGACGGCGAGCAGATGTCGATCTACGACGCCGCGATGAAGTACCAGCAGGAGCAGGTGCCGCTGGTGGTGTTCGCCGGTGCCGAATACGGCAACGGTTCCTCGCGCGACTGGGCTGCAAAGGGCACGCGCCTGCTCGGCGTCCGCGCCGTGATCTGCCAGAGCTTCGAGCGTATCCACCGCTCCAACCTGGTCGGCATGGGCGTGCTGCCGCTGACCTTCGAAGAGGGCACCTCCTGGTCGTCGCTCGGCCTGAAGGGCGACGAGAAGGTCACGCTGCGCGGCCTGGTCGGCGACCTGAAGCCGCGTCAGAAGCTGACCGCGGAGATCGTCTCCGGCGACGGTTCGTTGCAGCGGGTTTCGCTGCTTTGCCGCATCGATACGCTGGACGAGCTCGATTACTACCGGAACGGCGGCATTCTGCACTACGTGCTGCGCAAGCTCGCGGCCTAAGCGCGAATTTGTGAACGGTGGCTCACCGCGACGTGAGTAGAAGGTTAAACGAGGGCGGCCTATCACAAGGCCGCCTTCGTGCGTTAGAACACGCGTCCGATGGTCCCGCCCGGCGGAAAACCTCGCCCCGGACGGTTGAGTGTACGATGCCCGTAAGACTACGGTGACCATCAGGCGATAGGATCTTCCCCCACGCGTGCGAGGTGTGACGTTCAAAATGACTGCAATGATGGCTTCTAATCTGGTTTCGCGCTGGTCCGGTGCACTCTGGTCGGGAGCACTTGGTATCTGCGCCATCGTCGCCGTCATCCGTCCCGCCGAGGCTGATCCTCGCGCCGTAGTCGAGCTCTTCACATCGCAGGGCTGCTCCTCCTGCCCGCCCGCCGACCAGGTCATCGGCGATCTCTCCAACGACCCGTCGATCATCGCGCTGAGCATGCCGATCGACTATTGGGATTATCTCGGCTGGAAGGACACGCTTGCGGATTCGCGCTTCTCGGCGCGGCAGCGCGCCTATTCGCGCATGCGCGGCGACCGCGAGGTCTATACGCCGCAAGTCGTGGTCAACGGTTCGACGCATGTCATCGGCAGCGATCGCGCCGGCATCGAGAGCGCGATCGGCAAGACCGACAACGGCACGGGCGTAATGAGCGTGCCGGTGACGATGTCGCTTGCAGGCAAGCAGATCAACGTGTCGGTGGCGGCGAGCAAGGAGTCGGCGGTCTCGCACGGTGAGGTCTGGATCTGCTCGATCACGAAATCGGTGCCGATCGCAATCAGCCGTGGTGAAAATCGCGGGCAGCAGATCACCTATCACAACGTCGTGCGCAACCTGCTCAAGGTCGGCGACTGGAACGGGCGTCCGGAAAGCTGGACGGTGCCGTTGGAAAATCTCACGCGCGACGGCGTCGACGGCGCTGTGGTCTATGTCCAGGACGGCAGCCGTGAGAAGCCGGGTGCGATGCTCGGCGCAGCCTACACGTCGCTGCACTAGATCCGATTTCTCTCGCCAGCGTCGCACTCGCTCTCACGCCTCATGGTGAGGAGCGCCCTTGCGCGCGAGGCGGACGATGCTACGCATCGCCGCGAGAACCATGCAGGCCCGGCTGATGCAGCGCGGCCTTCCATCCTGCGAGACGCCGCTTCGCGGCTCCTCAGGATGAGGGGAGCGAGTTGTCTTCGCGTTAATCAGGGAGAAGTTGGTCGTGCCGGAAACATCTCGGCACAAACCAAAAAGGACCAACTTGCGTTGGCCCCCCTTGTCGCGCGTACAGACCCGATCCTGACGGCCCCGGGGGGCTGGGGGCTGAGGAATCCGGAACCGAAAGGACCGGGTCAACGCACACAGGTCTTTTCGCAATGCAGGGCGGCAGGCGCTTGGCGGAAAAGCGGCGATATCAAGATTCCTTCTAACGATCCCGTGACGGTTTGCCGCGACAGAATTCCACTCCTGCGTGTGCTCCGATTCGCACCCGATTCAATCAGTTGAGTGAAGAGCCCCTTGCGGCGGGGAACGGTTGGCGCGATCATGCAATTGTCATGATCCGCGGTTCCGGGGACGGTCCTTCGCGGATGCGATCATGCCGCGAGAGGAGGAGGCGCTCGATGAGTCTGACGCCGGAGGATGCCGATCCGAGCGAGCAGCGCGCAGTGGCGCGCCCCACCGCTGCGAATGCCCAACCCAACCGGGTGACATTCAACCGGCTGGAACTGAACCGCATCCTCAACCTCTACGGCCGCATGGTCGCCGACGGCGAGTGGCGCGACTATGCCATCGACTTCCTGAAGGACCGCGCGGTGTTCTCGGTCTTCCGCCGCGCCTCGGAAGTGCCGATCTATCGCATCGAGAAGGACCCGCGGCTGGCGCGCAAGCAGGGCATGTACAGTGTGATCTCGGCGACCGGCCTGATCCTGCGCCGCGGCCACGAGCTCGAGCGCGTGCTGCTGGTGATCGATCGCAAGCTGGCGGTGGTTTAGCCTTACGGACGGTGCCGTAGGGTGGGCAAAGGCGCACCGCGCCTTTCCTCAATCGCCGGGCATGGTGGGTACGCTTCCGCCTTCGCTCTCCGAGCTTCGGCGGACAAGTCGCTTTGCCCGCCCTACGAGGCTATTTCGGCACCGTGCTCGCGCCCTCGCCCAGATCCCGCTGCATCATCACCGTGTCGAGCCAGCGGCCGAATTTCAGGCCAACATTGGGATGCGTGCCGATCATCTTGAAACCGCCGCGCGTGTGCACGCCGATCGAGCCGGCATTGGCGGAATCGCCGATCACCGCGATCATCTGGCGGAAGCCGCGCGCCTCGCATTCGGCGATCAGCCGGTCCAGCAGCAACGAGCCGATGCCGCGGCGGTGGAACGCGGGATCGAGATAGATCGAGTTCTCGACCGTGAAGCGGTAGGCCGGCCGCGGCCGGTAGGCGCCGGCATAGGCATAGCCGGCGACGCTACGATCGAGGATGGCGACGAAATAGGGATAGCCACCGTCGATCAGCGCGCGGTAGCGGCGCGTCATCTCGGCCAGATCCGGCGGCGCCAGCTCGAATGTCGCGGTGCCCTCGCGGACGGCCTGCTTGTAGATGGCGGTGATGGCGGGAAGGTCGGCCTCAATGGCGGGCCTGATCTCAGGTGCGGACATGGCGGCGAGATTAGAGCCTTCCCGCGGTCACTGGAAGGGGCAACGCCGCTTCCCCATGCTCCGTCATTGCCAGCGCAGCAGGCCTCCAATCTTCTCCGCTGTCATGCCCCGCGTAGGCGGGGCATCCAGTACTCCGAGACAGCGCGGCTAGAACCGAGCCGCTGCGGCGTACTGGATCGCCCGCCCCAGTGCGCAATTGCGCACAAGGCGGGCGATGACAGCGGGGGGGCGTCGCGCATCCCGGCCCAAACAAAAACCCCGGCCTCTCGGCCGGGGTTCGTATCCGTTCCATCGTCGAAGCGCTTAGTCGCGCTGGCCGAGGAGCTGCAGGAGCAGCGTGAACAGGTTGATGAAGTTCAGGTACAGCGACAGCGCGCCGGTGATGGCCGCACGCTCTGCGATGTCACCGCCGGCCGAGGCGTAGCCGTAGATGTAGTCGTTCTTCAGCCGCTGGGTGTCCCAGGCGGTGAGGCCGGCGAACACCAGCACGCCGACCACGGACACGATGAACTGCAGCATCGTGCTGGCCAGGAACAGGTTGACCAGGCTCGCGATGATGATGCCGATCAGGCCCATGAACAGGAACGAGCCCATCCCGGTCAGATCACGCTTGGTGGTGTAGCCGTAGAGGCTCAGTGCGCCAAACGTGGCCGCGGTGATAAAGAACACCCGCACGATCGAGGTGTGCGTGAACACCAGGAAGATCGAGGACAGCGAGATGCCCATCAGCGCCGCGAACACCCAGAACAGGATCTGCGCGGTCGAGGGGGCGAGACGGTTGATGCCCGCCGAGATCACGAACACCATCGCGAGCGGCGCGAGCATGAACAGCCACTTCAGGGGGCTGACGAACATCGCGTAGCCGAACGGCGTCAGGAACAGCTTGCCGACACGGACGGCTTCCGGGGTCGGAACGTCGGTCACGGCGGCCATATAGACGCCGAGCGCGGCCAGGCCGGTGATGGCGAGGCCGATGCTCATGTAATTGTAGATGCGCAGCATATAGGCGCGCAGGCCGGCATCGACCGTCGCGGCGTCAACACGCCCGGCGGCCCTGCCGAAAGGAGAAGCGTAGTTACGGTCTAGGTCCGACATGGTCGAATTCCCGTTGGTTAGCCCGGTCCGGCATGAGGGTCGCCATGCCGCCGGTTCGTCAAATTCTATCTCGGATACCGATCGGTGCCGACTAAATTCTGGCTCATAATCGGGGGTCCGAACCCATTGGATATGTGGGAAACTAACACATTCGCTGCAACCGTCCACGCGCGGCTGAATGTCGCCCTCGCCCGCAATCCTGGCGAGCAGACGTGGTTAATCGCTGGAATCGTGCGATTCCGACATCGCGGGGTCGCCCGCTACCATTTGTCACAAATTCCGCAACACCGTGGCGGGCTTTTTGTTCAATGCCAGCAGCGTCCCAACGAGCCCAAGTCCGACCGTGACGACCAGGGCCGCCGCGACCACGCCGGCCGCGCTGCCGGCCTGCCAGACGAAACTCAGCGTCATCAGCCGCGTCACGATCATCCAGGCCGCGACGCTGCCGGCGATCACGCCGAACACCGCGGTGGCAAGTCCGATCAGCAGGTATTCGAGGGCATAGGCGCCGAGCAGCCGCAGCCGGGTCGCGCCGAGGGTCTTGAGGATCACCGCATCATAGACCCGGTGGCGGTGGCCGGCGGCGAGCGCGCCGCCCAGCACCAGGATCGCCGAGATCAGGGTCACCGCGCTGGCGCCGCGGATCGCCAGCGCCAGATTGGTCACGACCGAGCCGACCGTCTCCATCACCTCGCGCACGCGCACGCTCGTCACCATCGGATAGGTGTCGGCGACTTGCCTGATGATCTTGCCGTCGCCGGCCGCAGTGCCGCCGGCCTCAGTCAGCGTCGCGATATGGGTGTGGGGCGCGCCCTTGAAGGCGTTGGGCGAGAACACCAGCACGAAATTGATGCCCATGCCCTGCCAGTCGATGGTTCGCAGATTGCCGATTTTGGCCGGGATGTCGCGGCCGAGCACGTTGACCACGATCTCGTCGCCGAGCTTGAGACCGAGCCCGTCGGCGATCTTCTTCTCCATCGAGACCAGCAGCGGGCCGGAATAGTCGGCGCTCCACCATTCGCCCTCGACCACCTTGGAACCCTTCGGCAGCTCGGCGGTATAGGTCAGGCCGCGGTCGCTTTGCAGCACCCATTCGGAATCGGTGGTGGGCTTGAGGTCCTCGGCACGCACCCCGCGCGCGGCGACGATGCGCCCGCGCAGCATCGGCACGTCCTCGACCTTTGCGCCCGGCGCGATCCTGCGCAGATAGCCGTCGAACTGCTCGGCCTGCGTGCTCGGGATGTCGATGAAGAAGAACGACGGCGCGTGTTCGGGGAGGGCCGCAAGGAACTGCCGGCGCAGATTGCCGTCGATCTGGGTGATGGTGACGAGCACGGCGAGCCCGAGTCCGAGCGACAGCACGACGGAGGGCGTCAGCGCGCCCGGCCGGTGGATGTTGGCGATCGCCAGCCGCAGCATCGGCAGGCGCGTGCGCGGCAGCCGGCGCGCGATCGTCATCAGCAGGGCGGCGATGCCGCGGAGCAGGGCGAACACGACGACGGAGGAGGCCACGAACACCGCGGCAATGCGCTTGTCAAAGGACAATCCGATCACGACCGCGATCAGCAGCGCGATCACGACGGCCATGAACACGACATAGCTCCAGCGCGGCCGGTGCCATTCGGAGCTGATGGTGTCGCGGAACAGCGCGGCGACGGGCACGTCGTGCACCCGCCCGAGCGGCCACAGGCCGAAGGCGAGCGCCGTGAGCAGGCCGTAGACGAAGGACAGCGCGAGCTCGTCGGCATGCACGGCCGGCACCACCGGCAGCGGCAGCAGTTTTCCGAACAGGCCGACGATGGCGAACGGCATGGCGGCGCCGAGCGCAAGGCCGATCACCGAGCCAATTCCCGCCAGCAGGAGGACCTGCGCCAGATAGATGCCGAACACGTCGCGGCCGGTGGCGCCGACCGCCTTGAAGGCCGCGATGACCTCGAGCCGGCGGTCGATATGGCTCTTGACGGCATTGGCGACGCCGACGCCGCCGACCAGGAGCGCGGCGAGGCCGACCAGCGTCAAGAATTGCGTGAAGCGGTTGATGTTGCGCTCCAGCTGCGGCGAGGCATTGGAGCGGCTGCGGATCTCCCAGCCGGCCTGCGGCGCAGCGTTGCGCGCGTCCGCGATGAAGGCGTCGGTGGCGCGCTCGCTGTTGCCGGTATCAGGCAGCTTCACCCGGTAGACCCAGCGCACCAGGCTGCCGGGCTGGATCAGGCCGGTGGCGCGCAGGCCCGCCTCGCTGATCAGGAAGCGCGGCCCGAAACCGATGCCGCCGGCGAGCTTGTCGGGCTCGGCTTCGACGGTGCTGCGGATCTGGAACGTTGCGCTCCCGATGGTGACGCGGTCGCCGGTCTTCAGCGACAGCCGCGCCAGCAGCGTCGGATCGGCGGCGGCACCGAACGCGCCGTCGCGCTCCGCGAGCAGGTCGGACATCGGCAGCGGCGGCGCCAGCGTCAGCTGACCCAGCATCGGATAGGTGTCGTCGACCGCCTTCATCTCGACCAGCGCGAGCTGGCCGTCGGCGGCGCGCGCCATGCCGCGTAAGGTCGCGGCTGTCGAGACCGTGCCGCGCGAGCGCAGGAAGGAGACCTCCTCGGGCTTCGCCTCGCGCTGGAACAGCACGAAGGAGACGTCGCCGCCGAGCAACGTACGGCCCTCGCGCGCGAGACCGTCGCTCAGGCTCGCCGAGACCGAGCCGACGCCGGCGATGGCCATCACGCCGAGCGCGATGCAGGCGATGAAGACATAGAAGCCGCGCAGGCCTCCGCGCAATTCGCGCAGCGCGTAGCGCAGCGACAGCGCGACGCCGTTGGGTTTCGCGAACGGTTCGGCCGCGATGCTCATGCTGGCGCAGACTGGGTGTCGATGCGGCCGGAGCGCAGCCGGATCACGCGATCGCAGCGCTGCGCGAGCGAGGAATCGTGCGTGACCAGCACCAGCGTCATGCCGCGCTCGGCATGTTTGGTGAACAGAAGATCGACGATCTGTTTTCCGGTGGCCTCGTCGAGATTGCCGGTCGGCTCGTCCGCGACGAGGATGGCGGGATCGGGCGCCAGCGCGCGGGCGAGCGCGACGCGCTGCTGCTCGCCGCCGGACAGCTGCGTCGGATAGTGATGCAGGCGATCGCCAAGCCCGACCGATTGCAGCTCCTGCGCCGCGCGTCTTGCAGCGTCAGGGTTGCCGGCGAGTTCGAGCGGCACGGCGACGTTCTCGAGCGCCGTCATGGTCGGAATCAGATGGAAGGACTGGAAGACGATGCCGACCTGGCGGCCGCGGAAGCGGGCCAGCGCGTCCTCGTCGAGGGCATTGAAAGGCGTGCCTGACACCACCACCTCTCCGCTATCAGGACGCTCTAGCCCCGCCATCACCATCAGCAGCGTGGATTTGCCCGAGCCTGACGGGCCGATCAGGCCGATCGTCTCGCCCGAGGCGACCCGCAGGCTGATATCCTTGAGGATGTGAACGCGTGCCGCGCCCGTACCCAATGAGAGATTGACGTTGGAGATGGCGATGGTGTCCGGCGCGGTGCCGGCGAGCGAAGAGGTTTCGATGCGACTATCCATGGTCCGGTCATATGGCAACTCCGCACACGCGGTCGAGAGGCGTTACGGATTCTTCATGCACATAGCCGTGTTGATGATCGCTTTGATGACGGTGGTGGATCCGGCGTGGGCCGAAGCGGCAAAGCCGGTCAAGCTTGTCGTTCTCGGCGATTCCCTGAGCGCCGGCCTCGGCCTCCCGGCCCAGGACGCATTCCCCACAAAACTTCAAAAAGCCTTGCAAGCCAAAGGCATAGCGGTCGACATGACCAATGCCGGCGTGTCCGGCGACACCTCGTCCGGCGGCCGTGACCGGCTCGACTGGTCGGTCCCGGACGGAACCGACGGCGTGATCATCGAGCTCGGCGCCAACGACGCGCTGCGCGGCATCGACCCCGATTTGACGCGGACCGCGTTGACCGACATTGTCCAGCGATTGAAGACACGCAAGATCGCGGTGATGCTGTGCGGCATGCTGGCGCCGCCGAATTACGGCGCGGAATACGCCGCGCGCTTCAATTCGATTTATCCGGATCTTGCGAAAAAATTCGACGTGCCGCTCTATCCGTTCTTCCTCGACGGCGTCGCGGCCGACGCCAAGCTCAACCAGGCCGACGGCATTCATCCGACCGCGGCCGGCGTCGACATCATCGTTAACAACATCATGCCCAGCGTGGAGGCATTTTTGCGCAACATAAGCGAGCAGCGCCGCTGAAAAGCGGGCAGCGCTAACCGTAATTCCCAGGGTTTTACCGGAGTGAGGCGCGCGATGCTTCGCAGAGTCACACAACTGCGATAGGAATCAGGGTACCGGTGATTCGTCGCCGGCTCTACAATTTGGATATGATCCTTCCCAGGGATCATGCCCAAGCATCGGGAGTGCGAAACGATGCCGCGTTTGTTCACAGGTCTGGAAATTCCGGCCGAGATCGGCCAGACGCTTTCCAATTTGCGGGGCGGCCTTCCCGGCGCCCGCTGGATCGATCCCGAAAATTATCACGTTACCCTGCGCTTCATCGGCGATATCGACGGCATGTCCGCCAACGAGATCGCATCGATGCTGTTTCGCGTTGATCGCAAGCCCTTCGAGGTGAAGGTGCAGGGGCTCATGAGCTTCGGCGGCCGCAAGCCGCGCGCGGTGGTCGCAACCATCGCGCCGAGCAAGCCGCTGATGGAATTGCAGGCCGAGCTCGAACGCATGATGCAGCGGATCGGCCTCGACCCTGAGGGGCGCAAGTTCACCCCGCATGTCACGCTGGCCCGGCTGCACGACGCGTCCGACCGCGACGTCGCCGACTATCTCTCGCTGCGCGGTTACTTCCCGAGCAAGGCGTTCATGGCCGAACGGTTTGTCTTGTTCTCGTCCCGCGCATCGACCGGTGGCGGCCCCTATGTGGTCGAGGACGCCTACGAGCTGTGTGAGTAGCACCGCTCTCGTGCCCCGGACGCGGCGCAGCGCCATCAGCGCGTTTACGCGCGTCTTCGACACGCTACGGCGGTGCGCTGCTGGGCCGGGGCCCATCGCTCCACGATGGATGTACGAAATAGTGGGTCCCCGCTCTGCGCAGCGTCACTGCTTCCCGTAGCGCGTCCGGGACGCGGAACGCATACCCCGCCCACCAATTCACGGCTTGCAATTTCCGCGCATCTCTGGCGGTAAAGAGCTATGCTCTCCACTCCCAGTTCCTCATTCCGCGAGGCATACCAGGCCCAGATCGCGTCCGGCGCGATCGAGCCCGATGCTGCGCAGGCCGAAATCGCCGAAGCCTATGCGGCGCTCGATCAGCGGCTCGCGAATTACAAGCCGCAGCGCAAGCAGGGCCTGCTCAGTCGTTTGTTCAGCGGCGACAAGGACGAGGCGCCGCGCGGGCTCTACGTCCATGGCGAGGTCGGCCGCGGCAAGACCATGCTGATGGATCTGTTCTTCCAGCACAGTACCGTCGAGCACAAGCGCCGCGCGCATTTCCACGAGTTCATGGCGGAAGCGCATGAGCGCATCTACGATTATCGCCAGGGCATCTCGCGCGGCGAGATCGCCGATGGCGACGTCATCACGCTGACCGCGAACGCGATCTTCGAGGAAAGCTGGCTGCTTTGCTTCGACGAATTCCACGTCACCGACATCGCGGACGCGATGATCCTCGGCCGCCTGTTCGCAAAGCTGTTCGAGCTCGGCACCGTGGTGGTCGCGACCTCCAACGTCGCGCCCGACGATCTCTACAAGGGCGGCCTGAACCGTTCGCTGTTCCTGCCCTTCATCAAGCAGATCACCGACCACATGGACGTGCTGCGGCTCGATGCGCGCACGGATTTCCGCCTGGAAAAGCTTCAGGGCGTGCCGATGTGGCTGACGCCGGCCGACGGCGACGCCGGCGCGGCCCTCGACCGCGCCTGGTCGAAAATGACCGGCGGCGCCAAATGCAAGTCGCGCGATATTTCGTTCAAGGGCCGCATCCTGCACGTGCCGTGCTCGGCCCATGGCGTGGCGCGGTTCGGATTTGCGGATCTCTGCGAAAAACCGCTCGGCGCGTCCGACTACCTCCGCCTCGCGCACGACTATCACACCATCCTGGTCGACCATATTCCAGTGATGGATTTTTCCCAGCGCAACGCCGCCAAGCGTTTCATCACGCTGATCGATACGCTCTATGACAATGCCGTGAAGCTGATGGCCTCGGCCGATGCCAATCCGATCTCGCTCTACCTCGCCCACGAGGGCAACGAGGCCATGGAGTTCAAGCGGACGGCCTCGCGCCTGATCGAGATGAGCTCGGAATCCTATTTGGCGCTGCCTCACGGCCGCAAGGATTCCACCGCCAGCGGCTCCACCAAGGGCCTGGTGGAGACTTAAGTCCTATTTGCCAGCGCTGTCATTCCGGGGCGTCGCGAAGCGACGAGCCCGGAATCGATACTCCCGCTGGTGTTATGGATTCTCAGATGCGCAATTGCGCATCGTAGCTCGCGACTTTCGTCGCGCCCCGGAATGACAGGGATGCGCTTCAATGTTCGCCAAGCCCGACAATTGGGCATCCACCGACTTGAACGGGGGGAGCGAAAGGGATAACCACCCGTCTCAGTTTTCCCCTCCTTAACGTGTCTAAAGGACAGGTTCACATGGCGCGCGACAAGATTGCTTTGATTGGCTCCGGTCAGATCGGCGGAACGCTGGCTCATCTCATCGGCCTGAAAGAACTGGGCGACGTGGTGATGTTCGACATCGCCGAGGGCGTGCCGCAGGGCAAGGCGCTCGACATCGCCCAGTCCTCGCCGGTCGACGGTTTTGACGCGCACTACACCGGCGCCAATTCGTACGAAGCCCTCGACAACGCCAAAGTCTGCATCGTCACCGCCGGCGTGCCGCGCAAGCCCGGCATGAGCCGCGACGATCTCCTCTCCATCAACCTGAAGGTCATGGAGCAGGTCGGCGCCGGCATCAAGAAATACGCCCCCGACGCCTTCGTCATCTGCATCACCAACCCGCTCGACGCGATGGTGTGGGCGCTGCAGAAGGCTTCGGGCCTGCCGCACAAGAAGGTCGTCGGCATGGCCGGCGTGCTGGATTCCTCGCGCTTCCGTTACTTCCTGGCCGACGAGTTCAACGTCTCGGTCGAGGACGTCACCGCCTTCGTGCTCGGCGGTCATGGCGACACCATGGTGCCGCTGGTGAAGTACTCCACCGTCGCCGGCATTCCGCTGCCCGACCTCGTCAAGATGGGCTGGACCTCGCAGGCGCGCCTCGACGAGATCGTCGACCGCACCCGCAACGGCGGCGCCGAGATCGTCAATCTGCTCAAGACCGGCTCGGCCTTCTACGCGCCTGCTGCTTCCGCGATCGCGATGGCCGAGAGCTATCTGCGGGACAAGAAGCGCGTGCTGGCCAGCGCCGCCTACCTCAACGGCGAATACGGCGTGAAGGACATGTATGTCGGCGTGCCCGTCGTGATCGGCGCCAAGGGTGTCGAGCGCGTTGTCGAGATCGAGCTCACCGGCAAGGACCGCGAGGCGTTCGACAAGTCGGTCGGCGCCGTACAGGGCCTGGTCGATGCCTGCAAGAAGATCGCACCCGATCTTCTCGGCCGCTAAGCGAGAGCAATCCCCGCCGAAGATCGAAAAACCGGTCTTCGGCGGTTTCATTTCCGGGCCCCGCGTCGGGCGGGTTCCGGGTCCGCAGTCCAGAGATCTCGATGTCAAAGAATCCGGGTTGCAGTTCCTGTGGTATATGGTATGCCAGCCACAAGACTGAGGTGGGCCCTAGAGGTCACCGCCCGCGGGTTCAGGGAGCGACCATATGAATATCCATGAATATCAGGCCAAAGCGCTGCTGAACGAGTTCGGCGTCGCGATCTCAAAGGGCGTCCCCGTCCTGAAGCCCGCGGACGCGGAAGCCGCCGCCAAGGCCCTCCCGGGCCCGGTCTGGGTGGTGAAGAGCCAGATCCACGCTGGTGGCCGCGGCAAGGGCAAGTTCAAGGAAGCCTCGGCCGGCGACAAGGGCGGCGTCCGCATCGCCAAGTCGGCCGCTGAGGTCACCGAATTCGCCAAGCAGATGCTGGGCGCGACCCTCGTGACGATCCAGACCGGCCCCGCTGGCAAGCAGGTCAACCGCCTCTACATCGAGGACGGCTCGGACATCGACAAGGAGTTCTATCTCTCGCTCCTGGTCGACCGCGAAACCTCGCGCGTCTCCTTCGTCGTCTCGACCGAAGGCGGCGTCAACATCGAGGACGTCGCGCACAACACCCCTGAGAAGATCGTCACCTTCTCGGTCGATCCCGCGACCGGCATCATGGGCCATCACGGCCGCACCGTTGCGAACGCGCTGAAGCTGTCCGGCGATCTCGCCAAGCAGGCCGAAAAGCTCACCGCGCAGCTCTACACCGCCTTCGTCGCCAAGGACATGTCGATGCTGGAGATCAACCCGCTGGTCGTGACCAAGCAGGGCCAGCTCCGCGTGCTCGACGCCAAGGTGTCGTTCGACGACAACGCGCTGTTCCGTCACCCCGAGGTGCTCGCGCTGCGCGACGAGACCGAGGAAGACGCCAAGGAAATCGAGGCGTCGAAATACGATCTCAACTACGTCACCCTCGACGGCAACATCGGCTGCATGGTCAACGGCGCCGGCCTCGCCATGGCGACGATGGACATCATCAAGCTCTACGGCATGGCGCCGGCGAACTTCCTCGACGTCGGCGGCAGCGCCAGCAAGGAGAAGGTTGCGGCCGCCTTCAAGATCATCACCGCCGATCCCAACGTGAAGGGCATCCTGGTCAACATCTTCGGTGGCATCATGAAGTGCGACGTGATCGCCGAAGGCGTCACGGCCGCCGTGCGCGAGGTCGGCCTCAGCGTGCCGCTGGTGGTCCGCCTCGAAGGCACCAATGTCGAGCTCGGCAAGAAGATCATCCGCGAATCCGGCCTGAACGTGGTGCCGGCCGACAATCTCGACGACGCCGCGCAGAAGATCGTGAAGGCCGTCAAGGGAGGCTGAGGCCATGACCCAGGACCATCTCGCCGCATCATCTCCGCTTGCAGAGCACACGCGCCTCGCCGCGTTCGCCGGCGAATGGAATGGCGAAGAGGTGGTCTTCCCGTCACGCTGGACGGAGGGTGGGCCGGCAACTTCGCATGTCGTCGCGCGCATGGACCTGAACGGATTCTACCTGATCCAGGATGCTGTCCAGATCCGCGACGGCAAGCAGGTCTTCGCCACCCACGGCCTCTTCACCTACGATCGTGAGGACCGGACCTACAAATTGTTCTGGTACGACTCGCTCGGCTATACGCCGCCCTCGCCCGCCTCCGGCGGCTGGGTCGGCAAGACCCTGACGCTGGTGCGCGGCTCGCTCCGCGGCAATGCGCGCCACGTCTACGAAATCATCGACGACGATTCCTACTCGTTGAAGATCCAGTTCTCGCCGGACGCGGAAGGCTGGGCCGATGTGCTCACCGGCATCTACCGCCGCATCCACTGACCTCTCACTCGTTAGTTCGCGAAAGCAGACCTCATGTCCATCCTGATCGACAAGAACACCAAGGTCATCTGCCAGGGCTTTACCGGCAAGAACGGCACCTTCCACTCGGAGGCCGCGCTTGCCTACGGCACCAAGATGGTCGGCGGCACTTCGCCGGGCAAAGGCGGCGCCACCCATCTGGGCCTGCCGGTGTTCGACACGGTGCGCGAGGCGCGTGAGAAGACCGGTGCCGATGCGTCGGTGATCTACGTGCCGCCGCCGGGCGCGGCGGATGCGATCTGCGAAGCCATCGACGCGGAGATCCCGTTGATCGTCTGCATCACCGAAGGCATTCCTGTTATCGACATGGTGCGCGTGAAGCGCTCGCTGGCCGGTTCCAAGTCGCGCCTGATCGGGCCGAACTGCCCGGGCGTCATGACCGCCGGCGAGTGCAAGATCGGCATCATGCCCGCCAACATCTTCAAGACCGGCAGCGTCGGCATCGTCTCCCGTTCCGGCACGCTGACCTATGAAGCCGTGTTCCAGACCTCGCAGGAAGGCCTCGGCCAGACCACCGCGGTCGGCATCGGCGGCGACCCGGTCAAGGGCACCGAGTTCATCGACGTGCTGGAAATGCTGCTCGCCGACCCCAAGACCGAATCGATCATCATGATCGGCGAGATCGGCGGTTCCGCCGAGGAGGACGCCGCCCAGTTCCTCAAGGACGAGGCCAAGCGCGGCCGCAAGAAGCCGATGGTCGGTTTCATTGCTGGCGTCACAGCGCCTCCCGGCCGCCGCATGGGCCATGCCGGTGCGATCATCTCAGGCGGCAAGGGCGACGCCGGTTCCAAGACCGACGCGATGAAATCGGCTGGGATTACAGTGTCTCCGTCTCCCGCCCGCCTCGGTCACACGCTTGCCGAAAAGTTGAAAGGCTAATTCACTTCTTCGTACTTTTCCGGGCGAAGTTTCGTAGCAAATAGGATAAATGGTGCCTGTCGCGCTGGGCCTCTGCCGGGGAGCCCAGCGCCAGCGCCGTTTGTTATGCGCGAACCGAAATCGCCAGGAACTCAAGCATGTCTCGCCAAGACGCGAACGCAGCCTTTGCCCTCTCTTCCTTTTTGCAGGGCACCAACGCCACCTACATCGACGAAATCTACGCCCGCTACGAGAAGGACCCGTCCTCGGTTGACGCCGAGTGGCAGGAGTTCTTCAAGAGCCTCAACGACCAGCCCGGCGATATCAGCAAGAACGCCGAAGGCCCGTCCTGGGAGCGCGCCAACTGGCCGCTGACCCCGCAGGACGACCTCACCTCCGCCCTCGACGGCAACTGGGCCCAGGTCGAGAAGGCGGTCGGTGCCAAGATCGCCGCCAAGGCGCAGGCCCAGGCGGGCAACAAGGGCGCTGATTTCTCGTCCGCCGACGTGCTCCAGGCCACGCGCGACTCGGTCCGCGCGCTGATGCTGATCCGCTCCTACCGCATGCGCGGCCACTTCCACGCCAAGCTCGATCCGCTCGGCATCGAAGCCCCGCGCAACCGCGAAGAGCTCGACCCGCGCACCTACGGCTTCAGCGAAGCCGATTTCGACCGCAAGATCTTCCTCGATCACGTGCTCGGTCTCGAATACGCCACGCTGCGCGAGATCACCGCGATCTGCGAGCGCACCTACTGCCAGACGCTCGGCGTCGAGTTCATGCACATCAGCAACGCCGCGCAGAAGGCGTGGATCCAGGAGCGCATCGAGGGGCCGGACAAGGAAATCTCGTTCACCCGCGAAGGCCGGCGCGCGATCCTGACGAAGCTGGTCGAAGCCGAAGGCTTCGAGAAGTTCTGCGACACCAAGTTCACCGGCACCAAGCGCTTCGGCCTCGACGGCGGTGAATCGCTGATTCCCGCGCTCGAGCAGATCATCAAGCGCGGCGGCAATCTCGGCGTGAAGGAGGTCGTGCTCGGCATGCCGCATCGCGGCCGCCTCAACGTGCTGACCCAGGTGATGGGCAAGGCGCACCGCGCCCTGTTCCATGAATTCAAGGGCGGCTCGGCCAACCCCGATGCGGTCGAAGGCTCCGGCGACGTCAAATATCACCTCGGCGCCTCCTCGGACCGCGAGTTCGACGGCAATCGCATCCATCTGTCGCTGACCGCCAACCCCTCGCATCTCGAGATCGTCGATCCCGTGGTGCTCGGCAAG
The DNA here is from genome assembly GCF_023073075.1 of Bradyrhizobium sp. 61. Classification (NCBI taxonomy): domain Bacteria; kingdom Pseudomonadati; phylum Pseudomonadota; class Alphaproteobacteria; order Hyphomicrobiales; family Nitrobacteraceae; genus Bradyrhizobium; species Bradyrhizobium sp. 61. The sequence goes on from NZ_JADPIU010000082.1 coordinate 463,526, forward strand.
GTCCGCGCCAAGCAGGACCAGCACGGTGATCCGCCGGACCAGCGCATCTCGGTGATGCCGCTGCTGATGCATGGCGACGCTGCGTTCGCCGGCCAGGGTGTGGTCGCGGAATGCTTCGGCCTGTCTGACCTGAAGGGCTACCGCACCGGCGGCTCCGTGCACTTCATCGTCAACAACCAGATCGGCTTCACCACCTATCCGCGCTACTCGCGCTCCTCGCCCTATCCGTCTGACGTGGCGAAGATGATCGACGCGCCGATCTTCCACGTGAACGGCGACGATCCGGAAGCCGTCGTGTTCGCGGCCAAGGTCGCGACCGAATTCCGGCAGAAATTCCACAAGCCCGTCGTCATCGACATGTTCTGCTACCGCAGGCATGGCCATAACGAAGGCGACGAGCCGGCTTTCACCCAGCCGGTGATGTACAAGAGGATCGCGGCCCATCCGTCGACGCTCGAGCTCTACGCCCGCCGCCTGATCAGCGAAGGCGTGATGACCGAGGGCGAGGTCGACAAGGCCAAGGCCGACTGGCGCGCGCGGCTCGACGCCGAGTTCGAGGCCGGCACCTCCTACAAGCCGAACAAGGCCGACTGGCTCGACGGCAAGTGGTCCGGCTTCAAGATCGCCGATCAGGAAGAGGATGCGCGCCGCGGCGTCACCGGCGTCGACACCGCCGAGCTGAAGGAAATCGGTCGCAAGATCACCAAGGTGCCGGATGGCTTCCGCGTCCACCGCACCATCCAGCGCTTCCTCGACAATCGCGCCAAGGCAATCGACACCGGCGCCGGCATCGATTGGGCGACCGGCGAGGCATTGGCGTTCTGCACGCTGCTCAACGAGAACCATCATGTCCGCCTGTCGGGCCAGGATTCCGAGCGTGGCACCTTCTCGCAGCGCCATTCGGTCCTGATCGACCAGGAAGACGAGAGCCGCTACACGCCATTCAACCATCTCGGCCACGAGCAGGGCCATTACGAGGTCATCAACTCGCTGCTGTCGGAAGAAGCCGTGCTCGGCTTCGAATACGGCTACTCGCTCGCCGAGCCGAACACGCTGACGCTGTGGGAAGCCCAGTTTGGCGATTTCGCCAACGGTGCGCAGGTCGTGTTCGACCAGTTCATCTCCTCGGGCGAGCGCAAATGGCTGCGCATGTCCGGCCTCGTCTGCCTCTTGCCGCACGGCTATGAGGGCCAGGGACCGGAGCACTCCTCGGCCCGTCTGGAGCGTTATCTGCAGATGTGCGCCGAAGACAACATGCAGGTGGTCTACCCGACCACGCCGGCGAACTACTTCCACGTGCTGCGGCGCCAGCTTCATCGCGAGATCCGCAAGCCGCTGATCCTGATGACGCCGAAGTCGCTGCTGCGCCACAAGCGGGCGGTGTCGCGTCTCGAGGAGCTCGCGAAGGGAACGACCTTCCACCGCATCCTCTATGATGACGCCCAGATGCTGCCGAACGAGGCGATCAAGCTCGTCCCCGACGAGAAGGTCCGCCGCATCGTGCTCTGCTCCGGCAAGGTCTATTACGACCTCTACGAGGAGCGCGAGAAGCGCGGCATCGACGACATCTACCTGATGCGCGTCGAGCAGCTTTATCCGGTGCCGCTGAAGGCGCTGGTGGCCGAGCTGTCGCGCTTCAAGAAGGCTGAAGTGGTGTGGTGCCAGGAAGAGCCCCGCAACATGGGTGCCTGGCACTTCATCGAGCCCTATCTGGAATGGGTGCTGAACCAGGTGAACGGTGTGAGCCGGCGTCCGCGTTATGTCGGCCGCGCCGCTTCCGCCGCGACCGCCACTGGTCTGATGTCCAAGCATCAGGCGCAGCTGAAGGCGTTCCTGGACGAAGCACTGAGCTGATCTTTCTGAACTGCGTCATGCCTCGCCCAGTGTGCAATTGCGCACTGGAGCAGGGCATCCAGTACGCCGCGGCGTCCGTGCAGAATACGAACGTCCGGCTTGCTGGATGGCTTGCCTTTCGCGGGCCGTTGACGACCGAATTTTTGACCGCACCGGCGATCCCTTAAGGAAAAGACCATGACTGAAATTCGTGTGCCGACGCTCGGCGAATCCGTCACCGAGGCCACCATCGGCCGCTGGTTCAAGAAGGCCGGCGATCCCGTCGCCGTCGACGAGCCCTTGGTGGAGCTCGAGACCGACAAGGTCACCATCGAAGTCCCGGCGCCCTCCGCCGGCACGCTGAGCGAGATCGTCGCCGCCGATGGCGCGACCGTCGCGGTCGGCGCGTTGCTCGGCCAGATCACCGACGGTGCCGGTGCTGCGAAGCCCGCCGCTGCTCCCGCGAAGCCCGCCGCCGCCGCTCCGGCCGCCGTGGCTGCTGCTCCTGCGCCGGCTCCGGCCGCGAAGGCGCCGCCGGCCGATGCGCCGCTCGCCCCGTCCGTCCGCAAGCTCTCCGCCGAGACCGGCATCGATGCTTCGACCGTTCCGGGCTCCGGCAAGGACGGCCGCGTCACCAAGGGCGACATGCTTGCCGCGATCGAGCGCGCGGCCTCGGCGCCGACCCCGGTCAACCAGCCCGCGGCCGCCGTCCAGGTCCGTGCGCCGTCACCGGCCGATGACGCCGCCCGCGAAGAGCGCGTCAAGATGACCCGCCTGCGCCAGACCATCGCGCGCCGCCTCAAGGACGTGCAGAACACCGCGGCCATGCTCACGACCTTCAACGAGGTCGACATGACCAACGTGATGGCGCTGCGCGCCCACTACAAGGATGCGTTCGAAAAGAAGCACGGCAGCAAGCTCGGCTTCATGGGCTTCTTCACCAAGGCCGTCGTGCAGGCGCTGAAGGACATCCCGGCCGTCAACGCCGAGATCGACGGCACCGATCTGATCTACAAGAACTATTACCACATCGGCGTCGCCGTCGGCACCGACAAGGGTCTGGTCGTGCCCGTCGTGCGCGACTGCGACAACAAGTCGATCGCCGACATCGAGAAGGGTATCGCCGATTTCGGTCGCCGCGCCCGTGACGGCCAGCTCAAGATCGACGAGATGCAGGGCGGCACCTTCACCATCACCAATGGCGGCATCTACGGCTCGCTGATGTCGACCCCGATCCTGAACGCGCCGCAGTCCGGCATCCTCGGCATGCACAAGATCCAGGAGCGGCCGATGGTCGTCGCCGGCAAGATCGAGGTCCGCCCGATGATGTACCTGGCGCTGTCCTACGATCACCGCGTCATCGACGGCAAGGAAGCCGTCACCTTCCTGGTCCGCGTCAAGGAGAGCCTGGAAGATCCGGCGCGCCTGGTGCTGGACCTCTGAGGGAGGCGACGATGGGGGAGCCGTCGCTTGCGCATGCGCTCATCTCCATGGTGCCGTTCCTGCTGACCACCCTTATTTTCTTCTTCTTTGCGATTCCGATCAGTCGCAGGAAGGGTAAGGGGGGCGGCTTCGCGGCCTGGTGCCTGATTCCGTTTCTCACGCCCTTCATTCTGTTCCATTTGGTCAGCCTGACGGATAAGTCCGTGCTGGATCGGTTGGCAGCTCTCGAGGGCAAGACGTCGTAGTGCGCTCCAACTCGTGGGGATTGATGTGACCGATAAAGTCGTTGTCATCACCGGCGGCAGCCGCGGAATCGGGCGGGCGACCGCGATTGCGGCGGCCGCGCGCGGCTTCCGTGTCGTCGTCGGCTACGCCAGCAACAAAACGGCCGCTGACGAGGTGGTTGCCCAGATCGCGGCCAGCAACGGCAAGGCCATCGCGGTGAAATGCGATGTCGCCGAGGAAAGCGACATCATCGAGCTGTTCAAGGCTGCCGACAAGTTCGGCACGCTCGGTGCACTCGTCAACAATGGCGGCATCGTCGGCCAGAGCGGCGTGCGCGTCGACGAGATGTCGGCGGAGCGCATCCGGCGCGTGATGGCGGTCAACGTCACCGGCTCGATCCTCTGCGCGCGCGAAGCGGTGAAGCGGATGTCGACCAAGCACGGCGGCCAGGGCGGCGTCATCGTCAATCTGTCATCGGTCGCTGCCAGACTTGGTGCGCCGAATACCTATGTCGACTATGCCGCGTCCAAGGGCGCGATCGATTCCTTCACCGTCGGTCTCGGCTATGAGGTCGCAGGCGAAGGCATTCGTGTCGCGGGCATCCGCCCCGGCCTGATCGACACCGAAATCCACGCCGCCGGCGGCGAGCCCGACCGCGCCCATCGTCTGGCCCATATGGTGCCGATGAAGCGCGTCGGCACCGCCGACGAAATCGCCAACGCCATCGTCTGGCTGATGTCGGACGAAGCCTCCTACGTCACCTCGGCCATTCTCGATGTGTCCGGCGGACGCTGACACGCCGCGCGGACGCTGACACATCCTCATCACGCTAAACTCACGGGACTTTCTCTCATGGCTACCTACGATCTCGTCGTCATCGGCACCGGACCGGGCGGTTATGTCTGCGCGGTGCGCGCAGCCCAGCTCGGCATGAAAGTCGCCGTGGTCGAAAAGGACGCCACGCTCGGCGGCACCTGCCTGAACGTCGGCTGCATGCCGTCGAAGGCGCTGCTGCACGCGTCCGAAATGTTCGAGGAAGCCGCGCACTCCTTCGCCAAGATGGGCGTTTCTGTTTCCGCGCCGAAGCTCGAATTGCCGGCGATGATGAACTTCAAGCAGCAGGGCATCGACGGCAACGTCAAGGGCGTCGAATTCCTGATGAAGAAGAACAAGATCGACGTGCTCAAGGGCACCGGCAAGATCTTAGGGACAGGCAAGGTCGAAGTGTCCGCCGACGGCAAGACGCAGACGATCGAAACCAAGAACATCGTCATCGCGACCGGCTCCGACATCGCGCGTCTCAAGGGCATCGAGATCGACGAGAAGCGCATCGTATCGTCCACCGGCGCGCTGTCGCTGGACAAGGTCCCCGGCAAGCTCTTGATCGTCGGCGCCGGCGTGATCGGCCTCGAGCTCGGCTCGGTGTGGAAGCGGCTCGGCGCTGAAGTCGTCGTCGTCGAATTCCTCGATCGCATCCTGCCCGGCATGGACGGCGAAATCGCCAAGCAATTCCAGCGCATCCTGGAAAAGCAGGGTTTTGCATTCAAGCTCGGCGCCAAGGTCACGGCTGTCGACACCTCCGGCAAGTCGCTGAAGGCGACCATCGAGCCCGCAGCCGGCGGCGGCGCGGAGACACTGGAAGCCGACGTCGTTCTCGTCTGCATCGGCCGCGTGCCGTACACCGATGGGCTCGGCCTGAAGGAAGCCGGTGTGGTGCTGGACAATCGCGGCCGCGTGCAGATCGATCCGCATTTCGCCACCAGCGTGAAGGGCGTCTATGCCATCGGCGACGTCGTCGCGGGCCCGATGCTCGCGCACAAGGCCGAGGATGAAGGCGTAGCCGTTGCGGAAATCATCGCAGGGCAGGCCGGCCACGTGAACTACGACGTTATCCCAGGTGTCGTGTATACCACGCCGGAAGTGTCCTCCGTCGGCAAGACCGAGGAAGAGCTGAAGCAGGCGGGTCAGGCGTATACCGTCGGGAAGTTTCCCTTTACCGCCAACGGCCGCTCCAAGGTCAACCAGACCACCGACGGCTTCGTGAAGATTCTCGCAGATGCGAAGACCGATCGCGTGCTCGGCGTGCACATTATCGGCCGTGAAGCCGGCGAAATGATCCATGAGGCCTGCGTTCTCATGGAGTTTGGCGGCAGCGCGGAAGATCTCGCCCGCACCTGCCACGCGCATCCGACCCGTTCAGAGGCCATCAAGGAAGCCGCGCTTGCGGTGGGCAAGCGGGCCATCCATATGTAGGCGACGCGCCTAGCGTCGAATCGGGCGGGAAACATATGCTGCGCCGCCTACTTCAACCGGTCTGGGTCCTGCTGGCGATCATCTTCCTGATCGAAGCTTGGCTGTGGGACCATCTCGAGCCGATCGTCGCGCGGGTTGTCGCAGCCATCCCGCTCGCACGTTTCAAGCAATGGTTGACCGAGCGCGTCGACGCGCTGCCGCCGGCTATGACGCTGATCGTGTTCGCGGTGCCGATCATCCCGCTGTTTCCGCTCAAGCTGATGGGCCTGTATCTGCTCACGCATGAATACTGGCTGAGCGGTGTATCCACGTTTCTGTTCGCAAAGCTGCTCGGCGTCGGCGTCACCGCCTTCGTGTTCGACGTGACGCGCGACAAGCTGATGGAGATGCGCTGGTTCGAGCGGCTCTACGATCTCGTGATGAAGCTGCGCGCCAAGGCCGCCGAGCTGGTCGACCCGATCAAGCAGCGCATCCGCGAGCTGATCGCCGGCAACGGCGAAGGCTGGTCCTCCCGTACGCTCCGCCTGATCCAGCGCTTTCGCAAGAGCGTGCACCAGGCGCGGTGAGCTGCCCGCTATAGACTCACTGTCATTGCCGCACACTCGGTGTCATCGCCCGGCTTGACCGGGCGATCCAGTATTCCAGAGACGTCAATCGAATACGGAGGAGCCGCGGCGTACTGGATGCCCCGGTCCCGGCTCCGCCAAGGCTACGCCGGGCCACAAGCTCGCCCGGCCGCCGAAGCTTCAGCGAAGGCGGCAAGCCGGGGCATGACAGCGTCGATGTTGTTGGCCTTATGCGCCCCGCATCAGCCCCTCAATGCAAATGCACCAGATGCGGCCACCACAGGCCGAGCGCGGTCATGAGGAGGCCGGCCAAGGTCAGGACGCCGGCGACATAGGCGAGCGCGATCATGCCGGTGATGATGGTGGCCGAGGCCAGAACGATGCCGATCTGGAAGGCGGCGGAGGCCAGCTCGAAGTGATGATATTTCGCGGTCGCCTCGTCGCGCTCGTGCTCGGCGTGCTTGGCCTTCTCGGCGAGCTGCTCGGTGCCTTCGCCGGTCTCGGGCTCTGAGCGATAGCGCTGCGCGGTCTTGGTCCAGTCGTCGACCTGCTTCTGCACCGCCGGCTTCTGAGCCTCGTCGGCGGCGGCGAGCGTGAGCTTGCCCTGCTCGGATGCGGTCAGCACCACGGTGCGGCGGATGGTCTTGGCCTGGAAGAATGCCCAGAGATTGGCGGACTCGACGTTCTTGCTGATCGATTCGGTCTGGGCGCCCTTGCCGAGCGTCTCGGAGATCGCCAGGAACAGCGCCAGCACGGCGATCAGAAGGGCGATCTTCTTGTTCGAGCCGGACGCGTGCTCGGCGTGCTCGGCATGCTCCATGCTTTCGTGTGCGCTCATGATTCCCTCCAGTCGCGGTTCCCCACGATTGACCGAACCGCGGGCGCCGCGCAAGAGGCACGCGCGCTATGACAGCTTCATGTCAGGTTCATCGTCGCGGATGCGTGCTCGCATAGACTTCGAGCAGCCGCTCCGAATCGATACCGGTGTAGATCTGCGTGGTCGAGAGCGAGGAGTGACCCAGCAGCTCCTGGATTGCGCGCAAATCCCCGCCACGCGAGAGCAGATGCGTGGCGAAGGAGTGTCGCAGCGCATGCGGCGTCGCGCTGTCGGGCAGGCCGAGCGCGCCGCGCAGCCGCTCCATCGCAAGCTGGATGATGCGCGGACTCAAGGGACCGCCGCGCGCGCCGAGGAAGATCGGGCCTTCCGCCGGCAGCGGATAGGGGCACATCGCAACGTATTCCTGCACGAGCGCGAGCACGTTCTGCAGCACCGGCACCATGCGGGTCTTGTTGCCTTTGCCTGTCACAATCAGCACGTCGCCCTCGCCTGGACGCGGCACCTCGCGGCGCTTCAACCCCAACGCTTCGGAGATGCGCAGGCCCGAGCCATACAGCAGCGCCATCACCGCGGCATCGCGGGCCAGAACCCACGTCTCGCGTTCCTCGCCGGCGCGCTCGTCGGCATCGGCGAGACGTTTTGCGGATGCCATCGGCAGCGGCTTCGGCAAAGTCTTGGCCACCTTGGGCGCGCGGATAGCCGAGAGTGCGCCGACCTTGCCCTTGCCTTCGCGTTCCAGGAAACGGCCGAACGAGCGCAGGCCCGCCAGCGCGCGCATCAGCGAGCGGCCGGCAATATCGTCGGCGCGGCGCATCGCCATGAAGGCGCGGATGTCGGTGGCTTCCAGCGCGGCAAAGCGCGCCAGCGTCACGCGCTCGCCCCAATGATTGCAAAGGAAATCCAGGCATTGCCGCAGGTCGCGGCCATAGGCCTCCAGCGTCTTCGGCGACAGCCGCCGCTCGGCGCCGAGATGCGACAGCCAGCGCGTCATCTCCTGCGCGATCGAGGGATCGGCGCTGGCGAGCTCGATTAATGGGGCCGCGGCTTTGCTCATGCGCTCTGGACGTAATGATTCCACTCAGTATATCGCATCACACCCGTTTACTGTTCGCTAAGGCCGCCCCTGGGCGCTAGCCTCAAGGCCCCAAGGTTCCGATTCTCCCTCCAAAGACCTTTGATGGATCATTCGTCGCGCAGCACGACCACCCCCGCCAACGCGACCCGCATGGTCGACGTGCTGGTGCCGGTCGCGCTCGACCAGACCTATTCCTACAAGGTGCCGCGCGGGATGGAGCTGAAGGCGGGCGATCTCGTCGGCGTGCCGCTCGGGCCCCGCGAGGTGCTGGCCGTGGTCTGGGCGGAGAACGCCAATCCCGACCCGCGCCTGCACAACCGGCTCAAGGAGGTCAGCGAAAAGCTCGATCTTCCTCCGCTGAAGCCTGAGCTGCGCTCGGTCGTCGACTGGGTCGCCAATTACACGCTGAGCCCGCGCGGCATGGTGCTGCGGATGTGCCTGCGCATGGGCGAGAATCTCGGCCCGGAGCGGGTGCGCGCCGGTGTGCGCCTGGTCGGCGATCCGCCGCGGCGGCTGACGCCGGCGCGGCAGCGCGTGATCGAGCTGCTGTCGGACCGGCTGCTGCATGGCAAGTCCGAAGCGGCGAAGGAAGCCGGCGTCTCGGCCGGCGTGATCGACGGCCTCGTCGACGAAGGCACGCTCACGGTCGAGCCGATGCCGCCGCCTCCGCCGCCGCCGGCACCCGATCCGGATTTCGGCCAGCCGGATTTTTCACCGCTCCAGCGCGCCGGGGTGGATGCAATGCGCGCGCTCGCCGCCAACGGCACCTTTCACGTTGCGCTGCTCGACGGCGTCACTGGCTCGGGCAAAACCGAGGTCTATTTCGAGGCGATTGCAGAGACCGTCCGCCGCGGCAAGCAGACTCTGATCCTGATGCCGGAGATCGCGCTGACCGGCCAGTTCCTCGACCGCTTCGCGCAGCGTTTTGGCGTGCGGCCGATCGAATGGCACTCCGAGCTGACGCCGCGCACCCGCGCGCGCAATTGGGCCGCGATCTCCGATGGCAGTGCGCCGGTCGTGGTCGGCGCGCGCTCGGCGCTGTTTCTGCCCTACGCCAATCTCGGCCTCATCGTGGTCGATGAAGAGCACGACCAGGCCTACAAGCAGGACGAGGGCGTGCATTATCACGCCCGCGACATGGCGGTGGTCCGCGCGCATATCGCAAAGATCCCGATCGTGCTGGCCTCCGCCACGCCGTCGGTCGAATCCGAGGTCAATGCGCGCAAGAGCCGCTATCAGCGCATCGCGCTGCCCTCGCGCTTCGGCGGCCAGCACATGCCGCATATCGAGGCCATCGACATGCGCCGCGAGCCGGCGGCGCGCGGCCGCTTCATCTCGCCGCGCTTGGCCTCCGAGATCAGAAAAGCGATTGAAAAGCGCGAGCAGGCGCTGCTGTTCCTCAATCGCCGCGGCTATGCGCCGCTGACGCTGTGCCGTGCCTGCGGCCATCGCTTCGCCTGCACCATCTGCGATGCCTGGCTGGTCGATCACCGCTTTCGCCAGCGCCTGGTCTGTCACCATTGCGGCTTCTCGATGCCGCGCCCGCAGACCTGCCCGCATTGCGCGGCGGAGGAATCGCTGGTCGCGGTCGGGCCGGGCGTCGAGCGCTTGCAGGAGGAGGCGGCCGCGCTGTTCCCCGAGGCGCGCACCATGGTGCTGTCGAGCGATCTGATCACCTCGATCGAGACGATGCGCTCCGAGCTTACCGAGATCGCTGAGGGCCGCGTCGACATCATCATCGGCACGCAGCTCGTCGCCAAGGGCCACAACTTTCCGCGGCTCAATCTCGTCGGCGTGGTCGATGCGGATCTGGGCCTGTCCAACGGCGATCCGCGCGCCTCGGAACGCACCTGGCAGTTGCTCAACCAGGTGATCGGCCGCGCCGGGCGCGAGCAGGGCCGCGGCGTCGGCTATCTCCAGACCCACCAGCCCGATCATCCCGTGATGAAGGCGCTGATCGCCTGCGACCGCGAGGCCTTCTACGACAGCGAGATCGATCTGCGCGAGCGCACGCTCTATCCGCCGTTCGGCCGGCTCGCGAGCCTGATCATTTCGGCGGGCGACCGTCCGAGCGCCGAAGGTTTGGGCCGCCGCCTCGTTGCGCTCGCACCGCGCGACGAGCGCGTCGTGGTGCTGGGACCGGCGGAGGCCCCGCTCGCCGTGATCAAGGGCCGCTACCGTTTCCGCATCCTGGTGAAATCGGCGCGCGGTTTCGATCTGTCGGACTATTTGCGCAACTGGCTGGCGGTGTGTCCGAAGCCGAAGGGCAACCAAAAGCTCGAAGTGGACGTCGACCCGCAGAGCTTCTTGTAAGGTTGAGATCCATCCCCGTCATTGCGAGCGCAGCGAAGCAATCCAGAAACCCTCCGCGGAGGCAGTCTGGATTGCTTCGTCGTGGAGCCTGTCATCCGGCCCGCCAAAGGCGGGACCGGGTGGCTCCTCGCAATGACGGAGTAAATGACAAGCGCCTGTAGCCCGGATGGAGCGCAGCGTAATCCGGGACAAGTCGATCCGCCTACAAAGACCCCGGATTTCGCTACGCTCCATCCGGGTTACGGATCATGCCTCGCAATGACGGGGCAAACAAAAAGCCCGCCGTCCCCCAAGACGGCGGGCTTGTTTCGCCCGAACTGGTCTCGCCGCTCACACGTCCGCGGACGATGGCGAGATTTGCGCTTTGTCGGTGAGGCGCTGGTGGCGCCTTAGGAGACGACTTCCGCGGTGACGCGGCCGACGCCGGCGCCGGTGAGGCCGATGGCGCGGGCAGCGCCCGTGGAGAGGTCGAGGACACGGCCGCGAATGAACGGGCCACGGTCATTGATGGTGACGATGACGCTCGAGCCGCCATGGGTGACGCGCAGCTTGGTGCCGAACGGCAGCGAACGGTGCGCTGCGGTCATGGCGTTCTGGTTGAAGCGCTGGCCCGACGCAGTCCGGCTGCCGGACTCGTTGCCATAATAGGAGGCCATGCCGGAGAAGCTGCGGCCCGTGCCCGACGACGGCGTCATCGACGCGTTGGCGTTGCGCCAATCGGAGGTCGTGTTGGCATCGCTCTGGGCGTGGTGGCGGTGATGATGGTGAGAGTACCGGTGGTGATGCCGGGATTTGGCAGAAGCTTCGGTGGCGGTTCCGCCGACGAGGAGAGTGGCGGCAACGAAAGCGATCGCCGTGCGCGGCCGGGGCACGGAGCCCAGCGTCTTCAAAGACAGCATTTAGTGGTCCCTAATCTAGTATTGCCACATATGTGGCAAGTGGAGCCCCCGTAAGTCTGTGAGCGGGATCGCGTTTCGATTCCTAATGAGGCGTGAATTGGGCAGTAAATCCGTTCTGTGTCGTCATGAAATATTCTGTGATTGGCATCAATGTTGCAGCCAATGTTCTGGAATCTTTCGCTTTAACAATTCTTTAACTATTTTATTACTCATTAATACTGTAAAACGGGGTCGTTATACTTCATGTTTAGAATTAGGAAAGTATTCAGGGGAGGCCGCTCGTCACGTCCGACTCACGCCTCAGCGATCCGTGTTCATGGCCGCTATGCGCTGAGGGCAGGAACCAATGGTCGCGATGCCGCCGAGGGGGTGCGTCATTCCGCGACGTGGCAGGCCGCTGTCGCGGCGCCGTCGGCTGCGACGAACTGGCGACAGAACGTCGTGCCTTTAATTTGGCGTCATGTTGCACGTGCGCGCCTGCTATGTTAGCAAAGCCGCGATTTTAACGGACCCGGCACCTCCCGTGTCGGCCGAAAATCGAAGTCCCGCTTGAATTCCAAGGGCTTGGATCGCTTGGCGCCGCTTCCTGGCGACGGTTTTTCCCTTGCGAGTTTGACAGCAAAAAGAGCGCGTCTGTGGCTGCAGAAGATACGTCCGTTTCCGGTGTGTCCGGCCGTTATGCAACGGCCTTGTTTGAACTGGCCCGCGACCAGAATGTGGTCGACGAGGTCAAAGCCGATCTCGACAAATTCGAGGGCTTGCTGAACGAAAGCGCCGATCTGAAGCGCCTCGTCCGCAGCCCTGTGTTCGCAGCCGATACCCAGTCCAGGGCCCTCTCGGCCGTGCTGGACAAGGCGGGCATCGCCGGCATCTCCGCCAATTTCCTGAAGGTCCTGACCGCCAACCGCCGCCTGTTCGCGGTGGTTGACGTCATTCGCGCCTATCGCGCCCTCGTCGCCAGGTTCAAGGGCGAGGTGACGGCCGACGTCACCGTGGCGGAAGCGCTTTCGGACAAGAATCTCGACGCCCTCAAGGTCGCCCTGAAGTCGGTGACCGGCAAGGACGTCGCGCTCAACGTGAATGTCGATCCCTCGATCATCGGTGGCCTCGTCGTCAAGCTCGGCAGCCGCATGATCGATAGTTCGCTTCGCACCAAACTCAATTCGATCAAGCACGCGATGAAAGAGGCAGGCTGATGGACATCCGCGCCGCGGAAATTTCCGCGATCCTGAAGGACCAGATCAAGAATTTCGGCCAGGAAGCTGAAGTCTCCGAAGTCGGACAGGTGCTGTCCGTCGGCGACGGTATTGCCCGCGTCTATGGTCTGGACAACGTCCAGGCCGGCGAAATGGTCGAATTCGAGAACGGCACCCGCGGCATGGCGCTGAACCTCGAAACCGACAACGTCGGTATCGTTATTTTCGGCGCCGACCGCGAGATCAAGGAAGGCCAGACCGTCAAGCGCACCCGCGCCATCGTGGACGCGCCGGTCGGCAAGGGCCTGCTCGGCCGCGTCGTCGACGCGCTCGGCAACCCGATCGACGGCAAGGGCCCGATCGTGGCCGACAAGCGCATGCGCGTCGACGTCAAGGCGCCCGGCATCATTCCGCGCAAGTCGGTGAGCGAGCCGATGGCGACCGGCCTCAAGGCGATCGACGCCCTGATCCCGATCGGCCGTGGCCAGCGCGAGCTGATCATCGGCGACCGTCAGACCGGCAAGACCGCGATCGCGCTCGACACCATCCTGAACCAGAAGCCGCTCAACGCGCAGCCGGACGAGAACATCAAGCTGTATTGCGTCTATGTCGCGATCGGCCAGAAGCGTTCGACCGTCGCCCAGTTCGTGAAGGTGCTGGAAGAGCAGGGCGCGCTGGAATATTCGATCATCGTCGCCGCCACCGCTTCGGATCCGGCTCCGATGCAGTACATCGCGCCGTTCACCGGCTGCACCATGGGCGAGTACTTCCGCGATAACGGCATGCACGCCGTCATCATCTATGACGATCTGTCCAAGCAGGCCGTCGCCTACCGCCAGATGTCGCTGCTGCTGCGCCGCCCGCCGGGCCGCGAAGCCTATCCGGGCGACGTGTTCTATCTGCACTCCCGCCTGCTCGAGCGCGCGGCGAAGCTGAACAAGGACCAGGGCTCGGGCTCGCTGACGGCGCTGCCGGTCATCGAAACCCAGGCCAACGACGTGTCGGCCTACATTCCGACCAACGTCATCTCGATCACCGACGGCCAGATCTTCCTGGAAACCGACCTGTTCTTCCAGGGCATCCGTCCCGCGGTGAACGTCGGTCTGTCGGTGTCGCGCGTCGGTTCGTCCGCGCAGACCAAGGCCACCAAGAAGGTCGCCGGCAAGATCAAGGGCGAGCTCGCGCAGTACCGCGAAATGGCGGCGTTCGCGCAGTTCGGCTCCGATCTCGACGCCTCGACCCAGCGCCTGCTCAACCGCGGTTCGCGCCTGACCGAGCTGCTCAAGCAGCCGCAGTTCGCGCCGCTGAAGATGGAAGAGCAGGTCTGCGTGATCTGGGCCGGCACCAACGGCTATCTCGATCCGCTCCCGCTCAACAAGGTGCGCGCGTTCGAGGACGGTCTGCTGTCGCTGCTGCGCGGCAAGAACGCCGAGATCCTCAACGCGATCCGCGACAGCCGCGATCTCTCCGACGACACCGCCGCCAAGCTGAAGTCGGTGGTCGAAGGCTTCGCGAAGAGCTTCGCGTAAACGCCGTCATGGCCGGGCTTGTCCCGGCCATCCACGTCTAACGGCGTGTGAGGCACCGCGTGGATGCCCGGGGCGAGCCCGGGCATGACGACTGGATAGGTTTGCGATCAGGCCAAAGGGTCGGATCGTCGGGGACGAAGAATGGCGTCACTTAAAGACATGCGCGTCCGCATCGCCTCCACCAAGGCGACGCAGAAGATCACCAAGGCGATGCAGATGGTCGCGGCGTCGAGGTTGCGCCGTGCCCAGCAAGCGGCCGAGGCGGCGCGGCCCTATGCCGACAAGATGAGCGCGGTGATCTCCAACATCGCCAGCGCCGCTGCGGGTTCGCCCGGCGCGCCGGCGCTGCTGGCCGGCACCGGCAGGGACCAGGTCCACCTGCTGCTGGTCTGCACCGGCGAGCGCGGTCTGTCCGGCGCCTTCAACTCCTCGATCGTGCGCCTCGCCCGCGAGCGCGCCCAGGCGCTGATCGCGCAGGGCAAGGAAGTCAAATTCTTCTGTGTCGGCCGCAAGGGCTATGAGCAACTCCGCCGCCTGTTCGACAAGCAGATCGTCGAGCACCTCGACCTGCGTAGCGTTCGTCAGCTCGGCTTCGTCAACGCCGAGGACATCGCCAAGAAGGTGCTGGCCCGTTTCGACAACGGTGAGTTCGACGTCTGCACGCTGTTCTACGCGCAGTTCAAGTCGGTGATCGCCCAGATCCCGACCGCGCAGCAGATCATCCCGCTGGTCGTCGAGGAAAAGGCGGCGAACGCGCCGACGACGTCCTACGATTACGAGCCGGAGGAGGACGAACTGCTGTCCGGCCTGTTGCCGCGCAACATCGCGGTGCAGATCTTCCGCGCGCTGCTGGAAAACAACGCTTCGTTCTATGGCGCGCAGATGAGCTCGATGGACAACGCCACCCGCAATGCCGGCGAAATGATCCGCAAGCAAACCCAGATCTACAACCGAACCCGTCAAGCCCAGATCACCAAGGAGCTGATCGAGATCATCTCCGGCGCCGAGGCGGTCTGACGCACGAACCAAACGACGGTCGTTCAAGTCCAGAATTTCGAAGGAGAGCTATTCATGGCTACAGCAGCTAACCAGGTCGGTCGCGTCACCCAGGTCATGGGCGCCGTCGTCGACGTGCAGTTCGAGGGCCACCTGCCCGCCATTCTCAATTCGCTGGAAACCCGGAACGGCAACATCCGCCTCGTGCTGGAAGTTGCGCAGCATCTCGGTGAGTCCACCGTCCGCACGATCGCGATGGACGTGACCGAAGGTCTGGTGCGCGGCCAGGAAGTGACCGACACCGGCCAGCCGATCGCGGTTCCGGTGGGCGACGGCACGCTCGGCCGCATCATGAACGTGATCGGCGAGCCGATCGACGAAGCCGGCCCGATCAAGTCCGAAGGTCTCCGCGCCATCCACCAGGAAGCGCCGAGCTACACCGACCAGTCGACCGAAGCTGAAATTCTCGTCACCGGCATCAAGGTCGTCGATCTTCTTGCTCCGTATGCGAAGGGCGGCAAGATCGGCCTGTTCGGCGGCGCCGGCGTCGGCAAGACCGTGCTGATTCAGGAGCTGATCAACAACGTCGCGAAGGCGCACGGTGGTTACTCGGTGTTCGCCGGCGTCGGCGAGCGCACCCGCGAAGGCAACGACCTCTATCACGAGTTCATCGAGTCCAAGGTCAACGCCGATCCGCACAATCCGGATCCGAGCGTGAAATCGAAGTGCGCACTGGTGTTCGGCCAGATGAACGAGCCGCCGGGCGCCCGCGCCCGCGTCGGCCTCACCGGTCTCACCGTCGCCGAGCACTTCCGCGACCAGGGCCAGGACGTGCTGTTCTTCGTCGACAACATCTTCCGCTTCACCCAGGCCGGCTCGGAAGTGTCGGCGCTGCTCGGCCGTATTCCTTCGGCGGTGGGTTATCAGCCGACGCTCGCCACCGACATGGGCGCGCTCCAGGAGCGCATCACCACCACGCAGAAGGGCTCGATCACCTCGGTGCAGGCCATCTACGTTCCGGCCGACGACTTGACCGACCCGGCGCCCGCGACCTCGTTCGCGCATCTGGACGCGACCACGGTGTTGAACCGCGCGATCTCGGAAAAGGGCATCTACCCCGCGGTGGACCCGCTCGACTCGACCTCGCGCATGCTCTCGCCGCTCGTCGTCGGCCAAGAGCACTACGACACCGCGCGTCAGGTCCAGCAGGTGCTGCAGCGCTACAAGTCGCTCCAGGACATCATCGCCATTCTCGGCATGGACGAGCTTTCGGAAGAGGACAAGCTGACGGTGGCCCGCGCCCGCAAGATCGAGCGCTTCCTGTCGCAGCCGTTCCACGTCGCCGAAATCTTCACCGGCTCGCCCGGCAAGTTCGTCGACCTCGCGGACACCATCAAGGGCTTCCGCGGCCTCTGCGAAGGCAAGTATGACCACCTGCCGGAAGCCGCCTTCTATATGGTCGGCACCATCGAAGAGGCAGTCGAGAAGGGCAAGAAGCTGGCGGCGGAAGCCGCCTAAGCTGGCGAATAGCGAGTAGGGAGTGGCGAGTAGAATCTATTCGCCATTCGCTGCTCGCCACTCGCGCGTTCGCTACTCACCATTCGCAGGTTTCCAATGGCCACCATCCACTTCGATCTCGTCTCGCCAGAAAAGCTCGCATTCTCGGGCCAGGTCGATCAGGTCGATATCCCCGGCGTCGAGGGTGACTTCGGCGTGCTGGCGGGACATGCGCCGGTCGTGGCTGCGATCCGGCCCGGCATCCTCACCGTGACCACGGGCGGCAGGCACGTGAAGATCATCGTGCTCGGCGGTATCGCCGAAGTCTCCGAGAAGGGCCTCACCGTGCTCGCCGACGTCGCGACGTCGCTCGACGAACTCGACCGTGCCCAGTTCGCCGCGACCATCTCCGAGATGGAAGACGGCCTGAAGGAGCACGAAGGCGGCGAGCTCGATCAGGCCATCGAGCGGCTCGACCACTTCAAGAGCATCCAGCAGCAGCTCAGTAGCACGGCTATGCACTAAGCCCCGGTGCACTGCTCCGGGGCTCAAGCTACAAGTTCCTGAACAGGTTCAGCGCTCGTCACGGAAGTGGCGGGCGCTGAAACTTTGTTGCACCGCGCCGCCGATAGCGGCATTCTGCGCCCGCGAATTTGTTTCGGGGCTGGCAGCAGATGAAACGCAAGATCGCAGCGATTTTCGCGGCCGATATTGCCGGTTACTCAAGACTGGTCGCGGAAGACGAAGAGGAGACGCTGCGGCGTCTCGCCTCCTATCGCGAGGTCATCGACGACTTCATCGCGAAAGCCAACGGACGCATCTTCAACACGGCGGGCGACGCCGTGCTCGCGGAATTTCCGAGCGCGGTCGATGCGGTGCGCTGCGCGATCGACATCCAGGAATCCCTGCGAACCCGCAACATGGCCTATCCGCCGAGCCGGCAGATGTCGTTCCGCATCGGCATCACCATCGGTGACGTGGTCGAGCGCAACGGCGATCTGCTCGGTGACGGCGTCAATATCGCCGCCCGGCTCGAAGGCCTCGCCGAGGTCGGCGGCATCTGCGTCTCCCGCGCCGTGCACGAGCAGGTCGCCAACAAGCTGTCGGTGCAGTTCGCCGACATCGGCGCGCAGGAGGTCAAGAACATCCCGACGCCGGTGCACGCCTACATGGTGGCGATGCGGCGCGAGGACGGCACCTACGCCACACCCAAACTGAAGAAGCCCGCCTCCAAGCTGGCCGCGGCACCCGTCTGGATGTGGCCGCTGGTGGTCGCCGTCGTCTCGGTCGTCGCCATCCTTGTCACCGGCTTCCTCTACAACACCAAGCTCAAGCAGACGGTCACCGCCGCAGTCGCGCCGGCCGCGACGCCAAGTGCTGCAATGCCAAGTGCAGCGCCAGCGGCAGATGCCGTGGCGCCGAGCCCGATGCCGACCCAGATGGCAAAAACGCCGATGGCCCCGATGAGCCCGACGAATGCCGGCGCTGCGATGGCACCGATGCCCGCGCCCTCGCCATCCGCCGCGCCGCTATCAGGCAAGCTGGCCGTCGACAGCGTGCCCTTCATCAACGAGCGCATCCGCAACTATCTGGCAGGCGACTATTCCGCCTCCGGCGACTACAAGGCCTTCGCGCTCAATATCGGCGGCTTCACAGGCGCAGCGTTGAACCAGCAGACCGAGGAAGCTGCGCGCAACATGGCGCTCGAGCAGTGCCAGAAGCGCGCGGATGCCGCGCAATCGCCGCGGCGCTGCGAGCTCTATGCGGTCGGCAACGACGTCGTCTACACGCACGGCAAGCCGCCGATGCCGCCGCAGCCTTGGGTGCGCCACGACGCCATGACCGAGCGGGCCTTCGCGCCGAAGGATTTTCCGATGGTGCGCGACCCGGCAAAGGTCCGGCTCGAGAACATGTTCGTGCCGGCGGCGAAATCCCGCGCGATCGCGCTCGGCCCGGGCGGTCAATATTTCATGGTACTGGGCGCGTCATCCGTCGACGATTCGGCGCGGCGTTCGCTGGAATCGTGCGGCGCCATCGCCGGCATGGCCTGTCTGATCGTCGCGGTCGACGACAATTTCGTCGTGCCGATCCCGACCCTGCTCAGGATCACCGGCTTCTTCCATGCCGCTTCCAACGCCTCGATCGCCACCGACGCGCGGGCCGACGTCGTACGCAAGCTCGCCGATGGCATGGGCTGGAACGCGGTCGCGGTCGGAACCGCGGGCCGGCCGGGCCTCGGCCTGAAGGCGGCGGACGAGCAGACCGCCGTCAACTCCGCGCTCGCCGACTGCGCCAAGCGCGACAGCGATTGCCACGTCATCGCGATCGGCCCGTTCACGGTCGGACCGACGAATTAGAGCTTGCTGGACGTAGGCCGCCACGCCGCTTGTGCCCCGCGGCCGATTCTCTTTGACGCTTCAAAAACTTCGCCACAACCACCGCGCATCGCGCCGGCAATCGCCGGCTACTGTGCATGGGGTTGTTTTCGCGGTTTTAGTTTGCGAAGGGCGCAAACTGCTGCGCGACCGCGCGGTAGACGTCGCGACGGAACGGCACCACGAACTCGGTGACGCGGTCGAGCCGCTCCCAGCGCCAGGCGTCGAACTCCGCAGGCTGTTCGTTGCGCGGCGTCAGCGGATCGATCTCGTCGTCGCGACCGGTGAAGCGCAGCGCGAACCATTTCTGGCGCTGCCCGCGGAACTTCGCCAGCCGGTGCGTCTGCGGCCCGTCGTAGGGAGGGAACTCGTAAGTCAGCCAGTCTGTCTCGCCGAGATAGTCCGCACTCTTGACGCTGGTCTCTTCCCAAAGCTCGCGCAGCGCCGCATCGCGCAGGTTCTCGCCCTCATCGACACCGCCTTGCGGCATCTGCCAGTCGAGGCCCGGCAGGATGATCTCGGGGCCGTCGCCCTTGAAGCGGTGGCCGATCAGCACGCGGCCATCGGCATTGAAGAGGGCGATCCCCACGTTGGGACGGTAGGGTTTTTGATTGGTCACGCGCGCGTCTTTCATCGTCATTCCGGCGATGCATTAGCACCGAACCCGGGATGACGATTTGATTTATTCATCCGCCAGCGCGGAAAATTCCTTCACCACGCGCTCATAGACCGGGCGCTTGAACGGGATGATCAAACCGGTCAGGTTCTTCATCGGCTCCCAGCGCCAGCTCACGAACTCGGCCTTGTGGCCGCCGCCGGGCTTTTCGACATTGATCTCGCTGTCCTTGCCGGTGAACCGGACCGCGAACCATTTCTGGCGCTGGCCGCGATAGCGGCCCTTCCAGGCGCGCCCGGCAACCGTGCGCGGGATGTCGTAGACGAGCCAGTCCGGGACCTCGCCGAGCCGCTCGACCGAGCGCACGCTGGTCTCCTCATAGAGCTCGCGCTTGGCGGCATCCCAGGTGTCCTCACCGGGATCGACGCCGCCCTGCGGCATCTGCCAGACATGGGCGTCGTCGACATGCTCGATGCCACCGGCGCGGCGGCCGATGAACACCAGACCCTTCATGTTGATCAGCATCACACCGACGCAGGTACGGTAGGGCAGATCCTCGTAACGTGCCATTCCGCCAGACCTCTCGCGTGCTTTTGGTGGGTATGCCGGTCCCGAGGGCCCGTAACGTACCAATCCGTTGATTTAGCTAGATTTTGATTTCAGCATCGCGGTTGTCAACGGCACCAAAAGGATACCACGGTCGCTCAATGTCTTGGTCCAGCTGCTGATGCGCTCGATCGAGACCGGCAGGGCGGAGGCGGTGCCGATTGCGACGCCGCGCTCGCGCGCCGTTGATTCGAGCTTGTTCAGGGCGCGGTCGATCTCCGCCGGGGTCGGCACCACGTCGATCGCGATATCGCCCTTGCCGAACGGCATCGCCTGGCTGCCCGCGGCCTGGGGCGCGATGCTGCGCGGCGAGGAGCCGTCGTCGAAGAAACCGAGGCCGCGCTTGGCCGCCTCGCGAATGATCGGCTGCATCGCGGCGTCGGTCGCCACGAAGCGGGCGCCCATGAAATTGGTGAGGCCGGCATAGCCCTGCATCCGGCTCAGGTGCCAGTACAGGCGGTCCATGTTCTGGTCGGTGGTGAGCGAGGTCAGCAGCGTCTGCGGGCCCGGGTCGTTGTCCGGGAAGTCGTAGGGCTCCATCGGGATCTGGAGGAAGATCTCGTGGCGCTGGGCACGGGCCCGCTCGGCGAGCTTGCCCGGGTCGGCGCCATAGGGCGTGAAGGCCAGCGTCACCGCCGGCGGCAGCCGCATGATCGCGTCGGTGGTCTTGGCCGCACCGACGCCGAGGCCGCCGATCAGGATCGCGACGACAGGCATCTTTGCCGCCTTGGCGCGGTCGGCATCCGCCGCGTAGACGTTGAACGGCTTCGCGCCCTCGGCCGTCACGGGGATCATGCCGTAGCGCGATTTTTCCAGCAGTTTCGGGTCGATCCCGGCCATGACGGGTGGAGGGGCGGAGGCGGCCGCCGCGTCGCCCTTGTCGGCGGCGTCGCCGCCACCGATCACCACGTCATGGCGCGTGCCGGTGGAACCGTCGATCATGGTGACGGTCTTCTGCTCGCCCGCCTGCTTCGGCGCCTCCTTGGCCTCGTGCTTGCTCTCTGGCTTGCTCTCCTGGCCAAGGCTCGCGGCGGCCGGCTTCTCGTCGGTGGCCCTGGGCTCGCGGATCGCAATCCGCGTCATCGGCTCGCCGCCGAGCGGATCCTTATTGAAGATGGCGAAGCCGGCGAAGGCGACCAGGAACAGGCCGAGCATGACCGCGAGGGCCTGCATGGCTGTGAACGGCAGCCGCAGCCGCCGTTTCCGGCGCGGCTTGTCCTGTCCGAGCGGGGCGCTCAGATCATCGGCCGTTTCAGTCATGCGAGATCCCGAATCACTCCCGCCGACGATACCACGCCGAGGTCAAGCGGCGTCAGGCCGGGATAGGCCGGGGGTAGCAGGAGCCCCAAGCAAAAAGGGCGGCTCCCGGAGCCGCCCTTTTCGAGAGATGAGGTGACGCGCCGACTTAGTTCGCCGCTTTGGGCTTGTCGGTCGTGGCCTTATTGTCGCCCGGCGTCGGCGCCGCGGAGGCGCTGTTCTTGATGCCGTGGAGCAGGTCGTCCGCGAGCTTGAGCGCCTTGTCGTCCTTGGCGTCCGGCGGGACGTAGGACTGCGAGCCGGTCTTCTCGTCGCCGTCGTTCTTGAGATGGCCGCGCAGCGAAGCCTCGCCCTTGGTGTCGGTGCGCGACTTCAGCTCGTCCGGCACGTCCTGGAGCACTTCGATGTCGGGCACGATGCCCTTGGCCTGGATCGACTTGCCCGACGGCGTGTAGTAGCGCGCCGTGGTCAGGCGCAGTGCGCCGTTGCCCGAGCCGAGCGGAATGATGGTCTGCACCGAGCCCTTGCCGAACGAGCGCGTGCCGACGATGGTCGCGCGCTTGTGGTCCTGGAGCGCGCCGGCGACGATTTCCGACGCGGAGGCCGAACCGCCGTTGACCAGCACGATAACAGGCTTGCCCTTGGTGAGGTCGCCCGCATGCGCGGTGCGGCGCTGGGTCTCCTCGGCATTGCGGCCGCGGGTCGAGACGATCTCGCCCTTCTCCAGGAACGAGTCGGAGACGGTGACCGCTTCCTCGAGCAGGCCGCCCGGGTTGTTGCGGAGGTCGATGATGTAGCCCTTCAGCTTGTCGCCGATCTGATTCGAGAGGTTGGCGACCTCGCGCTTCAGGCCTTCGGTGGTCTGCTCGTTGAAGGTGGTGATGCGGATATAGGCGATGTCGTCGGCCTCGATGCGCGCGCGCACCGAGCGGACGCGAATGTTGTCGCGCACCAGGGTGACGTCGATCGGATTGTCCTGGCCCTTGCGGATGATCTTGAGCTTGATCTTGGTGTTGACCGGACCGCGCATCTTCTCGACCGCCTGGTTCAGGGTCAGGCCCTGCACGGCTTCGTCGTCGAGATTGGTGATGATGTCGTTGGCCATGACGCCGGCGCGCGAAGCGGGGGTGTCGTCGATCGGCGAGACCACCTTGATCAGGCCGTCCTCCATCGTGACTTCGATGCCGAGCCCGCCGAACTCACCGCGGGTCTGCACCTGCATGTCGCGGAAGCTCTTGGCGTCCATGTAGCTCGAATGCGGATCGAGGCCGGTGAGCATGCCGCTGATGGCGGATTCGATCAGCTTGGTGTCATCGGGCTTCTCGACATAGTCTGAGCGCACGCGCTCGAACACGTCGCCGAACAGATTGAGCTGGCGATAGGTGTCTGCGGTGGCGGCTCGCGCGCTGGAGCCCATGAAGACCGCGCGCGGCTGGGTCACGAACAGCGTCAGCGCAGCACCGGTGGCCGCGCTGAGGAGGATAACTGAAGTCTTGCGCATCATCCGCGAACCTTCTCGCCTTCATTTGCGGCCCACCATGGGCCTGGATCGATTGGAGTGCCGTCCTTACGGAACTCGACATACAGCACAGGTTGACTCGCGTTCGTGGCGAGAATGGAGGCGACTTGTGAGGTCGATCCCATGGTCGCGACCGGCTCCCCCGTGAGCACAAACTGACCGATGTTAACCGAAATGCGCTCCATCCCGGCGATCAGGACATGATACCCGCCCCCGGCGTTGAGGATCAAGAGTTGTCCATAGCTGCGGAACGGGCCGGAATAGACAACCCAGCCATCACACGGCGTCGTGACCTGGGAGCCGGGCCTGGTTGCCAGCGAAATGCCCTTCTGGACACCGCCGACCCCGTCGGAACCGCCAAAATCCCTGATCTTGTTACCGTTAACCGGGAGAGGCAGGAGCCCCTTGGCCGCCGCGAAGGCGATCGCCGGGGTGGTCCGGGACCGGTCCTTGAAAGTGCCCGGACCGGGCTTGGCGCTGGCGGCCGCCTTGGCCTCGGCCTGCTTGGCGGCCTCAGCCGCCTTCTCGGCGGCCTTGGCGGCGCTCTGCAGATCCTGCTCCATCTTGGTGATCAGCCCCTGGAGATCGCCGACCTGCCTGGAGAGCGCGATGGCGCGCGAGTTCTCGGCGTCGAGGTCTTTTTCGCGCGACGCCTGCTGACGCTGCCGCTCGTCGACCAGGGCGGTGAGCCGGGTCTGGTCGTTGCGGACCTTGTCGCGGTCGGTGGCAAGCTGGTCGCGTTCGGCGGCGATGTTCTTGCGCAAGGCCACGAGCTCGCCGAGGTCGCCCGCGAGCTTCTCGGCGCGGCCGCGCAATTCCGGCACCACGGCGCCGAGCAGCATGGCGGTGCGCAGTGACTGCAGCGCGTCTTCGGGCCGCACCAACAGCGCCGGCGGCGTGCGCCGGCCGGCGCGCTGCAGGGCCGCCAGCACCTCGACGATGTCGGCGCGGCGCGACTCCAGCGAGGTGCGCATCTGCTGCTCGCGGCCGTTGAGCGAGCGCAGCCGCGCTTCGGCTTCGTCGATCTTGGTCTCGACGGCCCGCACATTGGCTGCGGTATCGATCAGCTGCTGATTGAGCTGGGTGCGGTCCTGGCCGAGCGAGGTGATTTCGGCCTTGAGCTTGGCCTGCGCTTCCTCGGCGCTCTTCTGCCTCGCGCGGGCGGCCTCGAGCTCCTGCTCGCGCTGCTTGATCGCATCGGGCGAGGCGGCCGCCGTCTGTGGCGCGGGCGCAATTGTCGGACCTTGCGTCTGAGCTTGCGCGAGGCTTGCGCCCGTGACGCCGGCGATCAGCAGCAGGTTGAGGATCGGCGCTCGCATCGCTTTACGCAAAGGTGCTCGTTGTGCGCGCATCACGCGCGGTGATAGGGGTGGCCGGCCAGAATGGTGGCGGCCCGATAAAGCTGTTCCAGAAGCATGACGCGGACCATTTGGTGCGGCCAGGTCGCAGAGCCGAACGCGATAGCGAGCTTGGCCTTACGGCGCAATTCGGGCGAAAGTCCGTCCGCCCCTCCGATCACGAAGACAGTATGTCCGGCACCCTCGTCGCGCCAGCGACCGAGGTGCCGTGCGAATACGGTGGAGTCGAGATTCTGGCCGCGCTCGTCCAGCGCCACCAGGATCGATTTTTCCGGGATGTGCGCACCGATCGCCGCGGCCTCTTCGGCCATCCGTGTCGCGGTGTCGCGCGCGCGGCTTTCGGGGATTTCGTGGATGGTGAGCTCGCGGAATCCGAGCTTGCGGCCGGCTTCGTCGAACCGCTCGAAATAGCGGTCGGCAAGCTCCCGTTCGGGGCCCTGCTTCAGCCGGCCCACCGCAATGACAGCAACGCGCATGATATCTTCAGGTCGTGTTTCGAGACCGCGCGCAATATGCGCGCGCACGACGCTAGCATGCGCGTCAGCCGATTCGAAATCGGCTCGATGAGCCTAGATCGCCTTCGCCGCCCCTGGGCCCTGCGTGTACAATCTCTCGAGATTGTAGAACTCACGGACCTCGGGTCTGAACACGTGCACGATCACATCGCCGGAATCGATCAGCACCCAGTCGCAATTGGGCAAGCCCTCGACGTGGATGTTCCTGATGCCGTTTTCCTTGAGGCCCTTGGCGACGTTGTCCGCGATCGCGCCGACATGCCGGTTCACCCGGCCGGTGGTAACGATCATGTAGTCGGAGTACGCCGATTTGCCGCGAAGGTCGATGGTGACCGTCTCTTCCGCCTTCATGTCGTCGAGGCGGGAGAGGATCAGGCTCAGCGTCTTGTCGGCGTCGGGTTGCGCCTTCAAGGCCGCAGCTTTGGTCGATGTTTTACGCGCCGGTTTCGCTACCTTGGGTAAAACAGACTTGGACAATACAGATGTGGTCAGGGACCATTCCTTTCACTGTATCGCGAACGCCGAATCCGACGCTCACTGGTTACACTACATCATGTGGGGTTAAGGGTTTCAATATGCCAGAGAGTCCGAAATCCCCACAACGTCCACACACTCCGTCTCACTTCGGACCTTTCCAGCTCCCGTCCGGGTTCCGCAAGCCGGTCGAGGACAGGTTCAGTTTCAACCCCGTCAGAAAGACCCAGGCCGGCGCCGGCCGATCCGGAAGCAATGCCGCGTCCGTCTCGGGCACGCGGTAGCGTGCAAGGGCCTGGGCAGCGGGCGAGGCGAGGGCGCGAAAACTCTGCGGCGGGCGATCGATGACCGCAATCGGCACCTGGTCGGCGATGCGCCGCCAGTGCTGCCAACGATGGAATTGAGCGAGATTGTCGGCGCCCATGATCCAGACAAAGCGCAGGCCGCTGAGGCGGCGGCGCAAGGTGTTGATCGTGTCGATAGTATAGCGGGTACGAATGACGGATTCGAGACAGCTCACCTCGATCCTGGGATCGTCGGCGACGTCGCGCGCGGCTTGCATGCGCGCGCCGAGCTCATGCAGCGTGCCGTTCTCCTTGAGCGGATTGCCCGGCGTCACCAGCCACCACACGCGGTCGAGTCGGAGGCGTTTCAGCGCGAACTGGCTGATGGCGCGATGGGCCTCGTGCGGTGGATTGAACGAGCCGCCGAGCAGGCCGACGCGCATGCCTTCGGTGTAGGGCGGAATGGCCTGC
This sequence comes from Bradyrhizobium sp. 61, assembly GCF_023073075.1. Lineage (NCBI taxonomy): Bacteria > Pseudomonadati > Pseudomonadota > Alphaproteobacteria > Hyphomicrobiales > Nitrobacteraceae > Bradyrhizobium > Bradyrhizobium sp. 61. The sequence goes on from NZ_JADPIU010000082.1 coordinate 489,664, forward strand.
GCGAAGAAACGTGGCGCGACGAAATTGTTACTCAATGCCCCACGCCTCGCGACATGACTTACGGCCGCGTCTGACCTGTGCCGTGGACGCGATATTTGAAGCTCGTGAGCTGCTCGGCGCCGACAGGACCACGGGCGTGGAATCGGCCAGTGGCGATGCCGATCTCGGCGCCGAAACCGAACTCGCCGCCATCGGCGAACTGCGTCGAGGCATTGTGCAGCACGATCGCGGAATCGACCTCGCTCAGGAATTTCCTCGCAGCAGCCTCGTCCGCGCTCACGATCGCGTCGGTGTGATGCGAGCCGTGGTTCTGGATATGCGTGATCGCGCCGTCGACACCGTCCACCACCTTCGCCGCGATGATCGCGTCGAGATATTCGGTGTCCCAATCGTCTTCGCTGGCAGGCTTGACGCGCGCATCGGTCTTCTGCACGGCGTCGTCGCCGCGCACTTCGCAGCCGGCCTCGATCAGCATCTCGACCAGCGGCCTCAGGTTCTTGGCGGCCGCGGCGCGATCGACCAGCAGCGTCTCGGCCGCGCCGCAGACGCCGGTGCGGCGCATCTTGGCGTTGAGCACGATCGACTTCGCCATGGCGAGGTCGGCGCTGGCATCGATATAGACGTGGTTGACGCCTTCGAGATGCGCGAACACGGGCACGCGGGCCTCCTGCTCGACGCGCGCGACGAGGCTCTTGCCTCCGCGCGGAACGATCACGTCGATGGCGCCGCTCAACCCTGACAGCATCATGCCGACCGCCGCGCGGTCGCGCGTCGGCACCAGCGTGATCGCCGCTTCGGGGAGCCCGGCGTCACGCAGGCCCTGGACGAGACATTCATGGACCGCGCGGCACGAACGAAAACTGTCGGAGCCGCCGCGCAGGATCACGGCATTGCCGGATTTCAGGCACAGCACGCCGGCATCCGCCGCAACGTTCGGCCGGCTCTCGAAGATCACGCCGACGACGCCGAGCGGAACGCGCACGCGCTCGATGGTCATGCCGTTCGGCCGCTGCCAGCTCTCGGTGACGATGCCGATCGGATCGGCGATGCCGCGCACGATACCGATGCCCTCGGCCATCGACTCGACGCGCGCAGGTGTCAGTGTCAGGCGGTCGATGAAGGAGGCGATCATGGTGCCCGAGGCGCGGGCCTCCGCGACGTCCTCGGCATTGGCGGCAAGGATCGCGGCAGAGTTCGCGCGGATCGCCCGCTCCATGGCCTCGAGCGCCCGGTTCTTCTGCTCCGGCGGCGCCAGCGCCAGCACGCGCGCGGCAGCGCGGGCACGGGCGGCGAGATCGGACATCAGCGCCTGGAGATCGGCATTGCCGTCGACGGCTTTGAGGGGGGCGGCCATTGGAGCTTCAACCTTCTGCTAAGGCGGTGTCCTAGCATGGAAATCCCGCGTCTGCGAAGGGTCGGGAGGGTATGGCTGGTCTCTCCGGCGAGGCGCCGGCTAGGTCATTGGCCCAGCAAATTCAGTGAAAAGGGCCGTCGCGGCCCTTACCCGCCCACCACCAGATCGTCGCGGTGGATCATCTCGGACCTCCCGCTGATGCCCAGGATGGCCATCACGTCCGGGGACGAGCGGCCCTTGATCCGCTCGGCGACCTCGGCATCGTAGGCGATCAGGCCGCGGCCGACCTCGCTGGTATCAGGGCCGCGTACGATCACGGCATCGCCGCGGGCGAACTGGCCTTCCACCTTGATCACGCCGGCCGGCAGCAGGCTGGCGCCGGCGCGCAGCGCCGTCACGGCACCGGCATCGATGGTCAGCGTGCCCTTCGGCTCCAGCGTACCCGCGATCCACCGCTTGCGCGAGGTGATGGGGTTGGCCGGCGTCAGGAACCAGGTGCAGCGGCCGCCGTCGGCGATCGCCTGCAGGGGATGCTCGATCTTGCCCGAGGCGATCAGCATATGCGTGCCGCCTGTGGTCGCGATCTTGGCTGCCTCGACCTTGGTGCGCATGCCGCCGCGCGACAGCTCGGACTCGGCGTCGCCTGCCACGGCCTCGATCTCCGAGGAAATGCTGTCGACCACGGGAATGAGTTTTGCGTTCGGATTGTTCTTCGGCGGGGCGTCGTAGAGCCCGTCGATGTCGGACAGCAGCACCAGCAGATCGGCGCTCGCCATGGTGGCGACGCGCGCGGCGAGGCGGTCATTGTCGCCGTAGCGGATCTCGTTGGTGGCGACCGTGTCGTTCTCGTTGATGACGGGGATCGCGCGCCATTCCAGCAGCTTGCCGATGGTGGAGCGCGCGTTGAGATAGCGGCGGCGCTCCTCGGTGTCCTGGAGCGTGACCAGGATCTGCCCCGCGCCGATGCCGTGGGCGCCGAGCACCTCCGACCAGATCCGCGCCAGCGCGATCTGGCCGACGGCGGCCGCCGCCTGGCTCTCCTCCAGCTTCAGCGGGCCGCGCGGCAGCTTGAGGCGGCTGCGGCCGAGTGCGATCGAGCCGGAGGAGACGACGAGCACGTCGCGTCCCTCGCGATGCAGCTTGGCCATGTCGTCGGCGAGCGCGGCGAGCCAGGAGGCGCGCACCTCGCCCTTGTCGGAATCGACTAGCAGGGCGGAGCCGACCTTGACGACGATGCGGCGGAATTGACTGAGTTCGGGGCTGGCCATGTGTGTATGTGTTGGCGCGTGTGACGAATTGCTCTGCATCGGAAACGGCGGAGCGACAGGCGGCGCCGGTTAAGGCCTGCTTTTGCAGCAGGACGATGGCCGGCGCAAGGCGGTCGGAATGGTAAACGGCGCTTGTCCGGGACGCTCGCCTGGCTCTAACTGTCGCCAACCATAACGGGCTCGAAGAGGAAACTGATGGATCGCCGCAACTTCATCGCCGGATGTCTCGGGTTGCCGCTGTTGGCGCAGGCGGGCGGATCGCAAGCGCAGGCCGGGCTGACAAAAATGATCTTCCCGTTCGCGGCGGGAGCGGGCGGCGACACGCTGTGCCGGCTGATCGCGCAGGAGATGGCGCCGGTGCTGCAACGGACCATCGTGGTCGAGAACCGTACCGGCGGCGACGGCCTGATCGGCATCAAGGCGGTGAAGGGCGCGAGTGCCGACGGCAGCATGGTGCTGGTGACGACGGGCCCCACCATGTACCTGCTGCCGATGGTGGAGACGACGCCGAGCTTCGACACGGCGAAGGATTTCATGCCGGTGTCGCTGTTGGCGCGGTTCGAATTCGCAGTCGTGATCGGCCCGGCGATTGACGCTGCCGATTTCAAGTCATTCGTGGCGTGGCTGAAGGCGCATCCGGACAAGACGTCGTTCGGGGTGCCGAGCAACGGCACCATTCCGCATTTCATGGGCTCCAAGCTCGAGAAGGATCTCGGCATTCCCTTGACCCGCGTGCCCTATCGCGGGAGCGCGCCTATCCTCAACGATCTCATCGGCGGCCATCTGTCGTTCGGCATCGTGACATTGGCCGATGCGCTGCCGCAGCACCGCGCCAAGGGCGTGAAGATCATCGCGGTCGCGAGCGCGGAACGTTCGCCGTTCGCACCTGAGGTTCCGACGCTGAAGGAGAGCGGCATCGATCTCGTCGCGGATGCCTGGTACGGCATGTGGCTTCCCGCCGGCAGCCCGCCGGACTTCGCCAGCAAGCTCGGCGCCGCCGCGAGTGCGGCGCTCGCCAGGCCCGAGGTGAAGGAAAAGCTCACCGCGATCGGGCTGATCCCGGTCGGCAGCACCGCGGATGGCCTGACCAAGGAGCTCGCCGCCAACACGGCGTTCTGGCAGCCGATCGTGAAGGCGACGGGGTACAAGATCGAGAATTGAATGCCGCGCGCTACTCTATCCCCTCATCCTGAGGAGCCGCGGAGCGGCGTCTCGAAGGATGAAAGGCCCGGCTGTAGCAGCGGGGGCCTGCATAGTTCGAGACGGCGCTTCGCGCCTCCTCACCATGAGGGTTTTAGAGCTTCGCGCGCTGCGCGATGCCGTCCTTGATCGACGCAAGCTCCGCCTCATCCCAGACACCGATCAAAATCCCGCCCTTCACCTGAAGCTGATTGTCAGCATAGTTCGCGATCTTCTCGCGCGGCGTGGTGATGTGGTCGTTGGGATGCAGGGCCCAGTCGAACAGCTCGGCCTGAAGGCGAGCGATGATGCCGGCACACTCCGGATCGTCGCCGCGATCCAGAAACTCGTCCGGATCGGTTTCGAGATCATACAGCATCGGGCGGAAGCCGGAGGCGTGGATGTACTTCCAGCGGCCGTCGAACACCATGAACAGGCGGCAGCGCTCGATCGGCTGGTTCAGCTTCAGCCGCACATCCTGCATGGCGTAGTCATATTCGGAGAACGCCACCTTGCGCCAGTCGGACGGCCTCTCGCCGCGCAGCAGCGGCAGCAGCGAGCGTCCTTCGAGGATGTGGCCCGGCACCTTGCCGCCGAAATAATCGACGAAGGTCGGCGCGAGATCGATGCCTTCGACCAGCGCGTCGCTGCGCGTGCCACGCGTGGCGTCGGCTTCCTTCGACGGATCGATGATGATCAACGGAATCTTCGCCGACTGTTCGTGGAACAGATCCTTCTCGCCCATCCAGTGATCGCCGAGATAATCGCCATGATCGGAGGTGAACACGATCATGGTGGTGTCCAGCAGGCCGCGCGCCTCCAAAAACTTCATCAGCACGCCCATCTGGTCGTCGATCTGGGTAATCAGGCCCATATAGGTCGGGATCACCTTCTCGCGGGCCTCGTCGCGCGCCATGTTGCGGGAGTAGCGCATGTCCATGTAGGCGCCGAACACCGGATGCGGATTCTGGCGTTCGCGCTCGGAGCGGATCGCCGGGATCATGTCATCGGTCGAATACATGCTCGCATAGGGCTCGGGCGCGATATAGGGCCAGTGCGGCTTGATGTAGGACAGATGCAGGCACCACGGCCTGCCGTCGGTCTCGGCCTCGCTGATGAAGTCCATCGCGCGCCGCGTCATGTAGGGCGTCTCGGAGTGCTCGTCCGGCACGCGCGCGGCCTTGTCGGCATGCACCAGCAGCCAGCCATTCTGCAGGGAGCCGTCGCCAGCTTCGCCGGAATTCGCCCAATGCTCCCAGGGATTGGTGGCCTCGAATCCCTGGCTGCGCAGGTACTCATCGTATTTCGGGCGCGGCCGTCCCGTCGGATGCAGGCCGTCGTCTCGCTCATAAGGCTCGAACCCGCATTCGGCGACGTGCACGCCGATCATCGATTCCGGCGGGATGCCGAGCGCCTTCATGCCCTCGAGATCGGGCGCCATGTGGGTCTTGCCGACCAGCACGTTGCGCACGCCGATCTTTTTGAGGTGGTCGCCGAGCGTGGGCTCGCCGACGCGCAGCGGCCAGCCGTTCCAGTGCGAGCCGTGCGAGCGCATGTAGCGTCCGGTGTAGAACGACATCCGCGACGGGCCGCAGATCGGCGACTGCACATACGCCTTGCTGAAGAGCACGCCACGCTTGGCCATGGCGTCGATGTTGGGCGTTTTCAGCGTGGGATGGCCGGTGCAGCCGAGATAGTCGTAGCGAAGCTGGTCGCACATGATCCAGAGAACGTTCTTCGCACGCGCCATGCTTCGCCCCTGCCGTTTCTTGATTTTTTGATGCTGCGCTATCGCGGTCGTGATGACAAGCCGCGATGCGCGTGCCCGCGGCCGCGCACTCCGCTGTCGTCCCTGCGAAAGCAGGGACCCATAACCCCAAGACGTAGTTTTGCGAAGGCTCGTTGTTCGGTACTACAACCATCCGCAATCTAGAGATCACGCGGTATGGGTCCCCGCTCCCCGTGCGCAATTGCGCACTAGGCGGGGACGACCGTGGGGAGAGAGATCAGGCCGACCACGGCTCCGCTTCGGCCGCGCTCTTCGCCTTGGCCGATACCGGGGCCTCGCCGATCACTTCGACAAGCGCGCGCAACGCTTCCTTCACGCCGTCGCCGGTGATGCCGGAGAGCAGCAGCGGTGTCTTCTTGGCCGCGCGCTTCAGCCGGTCTTTCTGCTTCTTCAATTCGTCCGGCCCGACCGCGTCGATCTTGTTCAGCGCGACGATCTCGATCTTGTCGGTGAGCAGCCCGCCATAGGCATTGAGTTCGTTGCGAACCGTCTTATACGCCTTGCCTGCGTGCTCGCAGGTCGCATCGACCAGATGCAGCAGCACGCGGCAGCGCTCGACATGGCCGAGGAAGCGGTCGCCGAGGCCGGCGCCTTCATGCGCGCCTTCGATCAGACCGGGAATGTCCGCCAGCACGAATTCGCGGCCGTCGGAATTCACGACGCCGAGCTGCGGATGCAGCGTGGTGAAGGGATAATCGGCGATCTTCGGCTTGGCCGCGCTGACCTTGGAGAGGAAAGTCGACTTGCCGGCATTGGGCAGGCCGACCAGGCCGGCATCCGCGATCAGTTTCAGCCGCAGCCAGATCCAGCGCTCCTCGCCGGGCTGGCCGGGATTGGCGTTGCGCGGCGCGCGGTTGGTCGAGGACTTGAAATGCGCGTTGCCGAAACCGCCATTGCCGCCCTCGGCCAGCACGAACTTCTCGCCGACATCAGTGAAGTCGTGGATCAGGGTCTCGCGATCCTCGTCGAAGATCTGCGTGCCCACAGGGACCTTCAGCACGATCGCCTTGCCGTTGGCGCCATGACGGTCCGAGCCCGAGCCGTTCTCGCCCTTCTGGGCCTTGAAATGCTGCTGGTAGCGGTAGTCGATCAGCGTGTTGAGGCCGTCGGCGACCTCGATGACCACATTGCCGCCGCGGCCGCCATTGCCGCCGGAAGGACCGCCGAATTCGATGAACTTCTCGCGGCGGAACGCCACGCAGCCGTTCCCGCCGTCACCGGAGCGGATATAGACCTTTGCTTCGTCGAGGAATTTCATGGGCCATAGGTAGGGCAGGCGGTCCCGCGCGGCAACCCGGACTTATCCCTGAATCGGCCGAATTTCGGCGAATTTGGCCCCGTGCTTAACCCGCAGGCCGTCTCCGAATCAGGAATTTCTGCATCCCCTCCAGCACCAGCTCCTTGCGCTGGTTGAATACGGTGCTTTTGAGCGTCACCGCGCCGGTCGTGCGACCCGGCACCAGCTCCGTGACCTCGAGCGCGGGATAGATGGTGTCGTCGGCGAACACCGGTTTGAGGAACCGGCTCGATTGCTCGAGGAAGCCGACCAGGGAGTCCTCGACCATGAACGGAAACAGGCCCGCGCCGGGCGCCGTGTGGATCAAGGTCTGAAAGCCGTGGGCGAGCAGGTGCGGCATGCCGCGGCTGCGGCAATATTCCACGTCGTAATGCACGGGATGGGTGTCGCCGCTCGCGGTCTGGAAGGCGGCGAACACCGCCGAGGTCTGGGTGCGGCTCGGCAGCACGAAGCGCTCGCCGACCACGAAATCCTCAAACCAGCGTTGCGCGGGGATCATGCGATGCCGGGTCGGGTCGAAGTCGGTCATGTCCATGCTCTTTCGTTGGGGAGGCATCTATCGCTATCGCGCCGCGAAGAGTGCGACAATCCGTTCAATCGGCAGATGCGGGCTTGTCCGGCGCGCCCACGTGATTAAAACGGCGCCAATGCCCTTCTTCAAGAATCTCTCCGCCTATGACGACCGCTCCGCACGCCTGGCCGGCATTGCGCTGATGGTGCTGTCGATCTTCATGTTCTCGTTCGGCGACGCCATGGGCAAGTTCCTGGTCGGGACTTATTCGGTGGGGCAGCTCTTGTTCCTGCGCGCCTGCGCGGCGCTGCTGCTGCTGTCGCCGCTGGTGTGGCGGCAGCGCCACCAGTTCCTGCATCTGGAGCGGCCATGGCTCCAGCTGTTCCGCGTCGTGCTGTCGACGCTGGAGGTCGCCGCCTTCTTCCTCGCGACGGTCTATCTGCCGCTCGCCGACGTCATCACCTATTATCTCGCCGGCCCCATCTTCGTCACCGCGATGTCGGCGATCTTTCTGGGCGAGAAGGTCGGCTGGCGGCGCTGGACGGCGATCCTGATCGGCTTCTGCGGCGTGCTGATCGCGTTACGGCCGTCGGCGCAGACGGTCAGCCTGCCGGCGCTGATCGCGCTCGGCGGCAGTCTGTCGTTTGCGACGCTGATGCTGATCACGCGCAGCCTGCGCAAGACGCCCGACATCGTGATGGCGTCGTCGCAATTCATCGGCACGTTCTCGCTGGGTGCGGTGCTGTCGGCGTTCCATTGGGTGCCGCCCACATCAGGCAGCCTCGCGATCTTCGCACTGGCGGGGTGCGTCTCGGTGACGGCGCTGTTCTGCGTCAACCGCTCGCTCAAGCTGGCGCCGGCGAGCGTCGTGGTGCCCTATCAATATTCGATGATCGTCTGGGCCGTGATCTTCGGCTTCGTCGTGTTCGGCGACGTGCCGTCGATTGCCACCATCATCGGCGCCGCCATCATCATCGGCGCCGGGTTCTACATCTACTTGCGGGAGCGGGATCTCGGCCGCCCGAGCAACGAGGTCAATCCGCCGGCGTAGCCGCGGTCACACTGTCGTCCCGGACAAGCGAAGCGCAGATCCGGGACCCATACCCACAGGCAGTAGTGTTGCGAAGACTCGGAGTGGGAGCCTCGCGTCACACTTCTCCCTGGGGTTATGGGTCCCGGGCTCGCGACTTTGTCGCGCCCCGGGACGACAGCAGTGTATGTGGCCGCGCGCCCTACCTCATCCGTCTCGCACTGCTCCAGTTCTTCAGCGACGACCACACGCCGCGCGACAGGCGGAAGCAATCGACCGGCGTGGACGAGCCCAGCGCGAGGAAGCGATGCAGCTGGACGCCGCTCCACTGGAAGCCGCACTTCTCCAGCACGTTGCGCGAGGCCGGATTGGTGACGCGCGCGCCCGCATAGAGATGATCGTCCTCGAATTCCTCGAAGAAGAAGTCGATCGCGCCGCGCGCGGCCTCGGTGGCAAAGCCCTGGCCCCAATGCTCGACGCCGAGCCAGTAGCCGAGCTCGGCATTGTCGGGCGTGGAGCGGTCGATGCCGACCATGCCGACCGGCCCGGTGTCGTGCTCGATCAGGAATACGGTCTCGCTGCCGAGCGCGGCGGTGGCGCGGACGAATTCGACGGCGTCGTCCTGCGAATAGGGGTGTGGAAGGCGACGGGTGTTTTCCGCGACACGGCGGTCGTTGGCGAGGTGGGCGATGGTCCTGACGTCGGCGAGAGTCGGGCGCCGCAACGTCAGCCGCTCGGTGGCGACGACGCTCGGTCTCGCCTCCCGCAAGGTCACGCTCGAGAAATCCTGCAACATGTCCGGCTCCGTCAAAGTCACTAAGTGAAAAGTGAGCAAGTCAAACGAAAGGGGAGGCCGGTTTCCCTGCCTCCCCTGGAGCCGTCTCGTGGACTCCGCCGGTTCGGTCAAGGACCCGGCGGACTCCAAATTTGGTCCACCGTCTATTCAGCCGCCTCGGCGATCGGGAGTACCGATACGAATGTGCGGCCGTTGGCTTTGGCTTGGAACGTGACGCGACCCTCGATCTTGGCGAACAGAGTGTGGTCCGTGCCCATGCCGACATTAAGGCCGGGATGCCAGGTGGTGCCGCGCTGACGCGCAATGATGTTGCCGGGAATCACGACTTCGCCGCCGAACGCCTTGATGCCGAGGCGCTTGCCCTTCGAATCGCGACCGTTGCGCGATGATCCGCCTGCTTTTTTGTGAGCCATGGCTCGTCTCCAAAATCCTGCGTATTTCTAGATCAATTCCTTGACGGAATCATTTCACAATTTCTCACGCATCAATTCGTGATTGCGCGTGATCAAATTATGCGGCGGCTTCTTCCTTCGCCTCTTCCTTGGCGACCTTCTCCCGCTTCGGACGCGGGCCCTTGGTGGGCTTGGCGCCGTCCGTCAGGATCTCGGAGATACGGAGGACCGTGATCTCGTCGCGATAGCCGCGCTTGCGGCGCGAATTCTTGCGGCGGCGCTTCTTGAACGCGATGACCTTCGGCCCGCGCTTGTGGTCGAGCACCTCGACCGCAACGGACGCGCCTGCGACCGTCGGGACGCCCAGGACCGGCGTGTCACCGCCGAGCACCAGCACTTCATTCAGCTGTATGATCGAGCCGACTTCGCCTTCGATCTTGCCTACTTCGAGAACATCATCCGGCACGACGCGGTATTGCTTGCCGCCGGTTTTGATGACTGCGAACATCGTTTTTTCTCCGTGTTCAAATCCCGGCCTCGCGACGAGAATCGTCCGGGCCGGCTTTTTGTCAGTCGCTATGGGTTTATGCGCGTTTTGTGCGGGCGGGAGTTATCCCTTTGAAAACCCACGCAAAAACAAACAGCGCGAGAAACGCCCCGCGCCGGTTGCGGGACTTATAGCCGCCGGACGCCGCAAGTCAAGGAAAACCACCGGAAACAGCCCGGATTTGAAGGATTTGGGCCGTCGGCCGGCCCTCAGGCGAATCTGCAGCCGGTTTGCAACTTCCGGGTTCCCGCGCCGTTGTCCCGGCCGGAACAGGTAACCGGGCAGGGCTTTCATGGCAACGGACGAACTGGTCAAGACGACGACGGGCATCGCCGCCCACGGCGCGGCACGGCTGCCGTCGGTGGACATCGACAGCTTCAACATCGAGATGAAGGACGAGGACGGTTTCCTCGGCGACCGCGCCAGCAAGGGCGCGTTCCGCGACATCCTCGAGCGCTGGCGCAAGCCGCTGCGCAAGTCCGGCGAGGACCCGTTCGGCAAGGAGCCATCGGATGAGATCAGCAAGAAGACGCTGGACGCCATCCTGATCGGCGATGACACCGAGGCCTGGGCCGTGGTGCATAGCGCCATCGAGGACTTTGCCCAGGAGCTCGCTTACGTCACCCGTCGCTTCCTCAAGAGCAAGGCCTGGGCGAAGACCGAGCGCATCGTTGTCGGCGGCGGCTTCCGCGATTCACGGCTCGGCGAGCTTGCGATCGCGCGCACCGGGATCATCCTCAAGGCCGAGGATTTCAAGATCGACATGGTGCCGATCCGCGCCCATCCCGATGAAGCAGGCCTGATAGGCGCGCTGCATCTGGCGCCATCATGGATTTTTGAAGCCCATGACAGCATCCTCGCGGTGGATATTGGCGGCACCAACATCCGCTGCGGCCTGGTGGAGACCAGCTGGAAGAAGGCCAAGGACCTCTCGAAGGCCAAGGTCGTGAAATCCGAGCTGTGGCGTCATGCCGATGACGAGCCGACCCGCGAGGGCGCGGTGAAGCGGCTCATCAAGATGCTGAAGGGGCTGATCACCGAGGCCGAGAAAGATGGCTACAAGCTCGCTCCCTTCATCGGCATCGCCTGTCCCGGCGTGATCAACGCGGATGGCTCGATCGAGAAGGGCGCACAGAACCTGCCGGGCAATTGGGAGAGCAGCAAGTTCAACCTGCCGGCGAGCCTGATCGAGGGTATCCCCGAGATCGGCGAGCACGACACCGCGATCCTGATGCACAATGACGGCGTGGTTCAGGGCCTCTCCGAGGTGCCATTCATGCAGGACGTCGATCGCTGGGGTGTGCTCACCATCGGCACCGGGCTCGGCAATGCCCGCTTCACCAACCGCCGCAAGGAGAACGGCAACGGAAAAGACCGGGATTTGACTGAGAACGGCAAGAAAAAGAGTAAGGCGGACAAGGAGTAACCTTGACTGGTTAGGTTAAGGGACGGATTGCGTTGCGGCGCACAGGACACTCGCTAGGGTCGAATCGTCGCCTCACCCTGGCCGGCGAAGCCGCCCTTCCCAGCCAGTATTTCAATGAGCGGCACGGGACCGCCAGTGTTTACCGCGTCTGGCGGTCCCACCCCTGTCTTCAGCTCCAGCCGATCCGCTGAAAAAACGCCGCGATCTCCGCCGCCGCGCGATCCGGATCTTCCCGATGCGGGAAGTGGCCGACGCCCGGAAACATCGCGAGATCGAGCTCGCCAAACGTCTCGCCGAGACGATCGGTCCAGGCATAGGGAAACAGCGGGTCGTGCTCGGCCCAGCGCACGCAGGTCGGCACATTGATCGGTGCCAGCTGCGGGGCTTCGCCCTTCATCATCGCGACCCGCCCGGCATGCGACGCGCGATAATGCGCAAAGCCGCCGGCGAGATTGCCCGCCTTGCAGAAATTGTCGGCGAAGGCGTCGAGAACATCGTCGAAGGCGTTCTTCCGATGCGCCCAACCCTTCAGGAAGTGACTGATATAGAGCCGGCAGCTCTCGCGGCTCGCCCCGACCAGCGCGGGCGCCATCTCCATCTGGTGGAAAGATTGATACCAGATGTGGTTGAGCCTATCCGGCGCCGCCATCCGCGGCCCGATGCCGGGATAGACGAAGTCGAAGAAGAACAGCCCCGCGAGCCGCTCGGGCGCCTGCCGGGCCAGCGGCTGCATCACGGCGCCGCCGACATCATGGCCGACCACGGCGAATCGCTCGATGCCGAGCCCCTCCATCAGCGCCAGCATGTCGGCCGCATGGCCGTCCGGCCCATAAGGCCCGTCCGGCTTGTCGCTGTCGCCGAAGCCGCGCAGATCGGGCGCGATCAGCATGAAACGGTCCGAAAGCCTTGATATCACCGGCTCCCAGGTCAGCCAGAATTCCGGCCAACCATGCAGCAAAAGCAGCGGTTTGCCGCTGCCAGCGCGGACCAGGTGGAAATCGGCGCCGTTGGCGTTGATCGTGAGATGCTCCACGGCAGTTCCTCCCGGCGATCAGAGCGTTTTCGAGCGAAGCGGACACCGGTTCGCCTCAAGAAAACGCGTCAAAACAAGAATCAGGGCCCCGTTTCCGATTGATCGGAACGGAAACGGCTCCAGGCGGGGGCGAAAGAGGCAGCGGATTTTCCCCTTTCGCGCCTTGTCTGGCCCGCCATCCTCGCCTATTAACGCCCCCAACCACAGGGGCCCTGCTCCTTACTTGGCGCCTTCAGGAGAGGTGGCAGAGTGGTTGAATGCACCGCACTCGAAATGCGGCATAGGTGCAAGCCTATCGGGGGTTCGAATCCCTCCCTCTCCGCCAGTTAATTCGCCCATCCGCCACTTTTTGGAACTGCAAAAAGCCTCGGAAAACAACGTTTCCGGCCTGCCCGAGTGTGCAAGTGTCGAAGCGTGTATCCCGCAATGTAGTCCGCAAAGTAGTCGGACAGAAAAGTGCATCCGAGCGCCCGGCGCGCCGGCCCAGAGGGCCGGGGCGGGCACCAACCTATCTGGTGCGTCGGCTTTCCACGTATTTCTTCCAGATCCGACCCCCCTCAAACCTTGCAGCCAGTCTGCCGTCATGCGCTCCTATTCGGGTGCGACTTGGGGTGCTTCCGCATCGCGAGGCGCAGCGGCGGGCCTCCTGGCTGGGCGCGCTGGCGCAAACCGGCTTTAGCCAGTGGAGATGCGGGGTGAATATTCACACCGGGGAAGAGATTCCGTGCAGCGATGTCGGGTTTCCGAAGGGCGATAGCCCAGAGGAATTCCTCGCGAACATGCTCGCCTTCCTCGAAACTGCAGCGGGCAAGATCGCCAATCCCCCTCCGTGGCCGGATTTTTCGCCTGACGTACTGCGCGATATCGCCTCGATCCAAGAGGCGGTGCTGATCGAAAAGGAGGTCAGCAAAGGTAAAGCGGGAAATCCGACGATCGTGGCCCGCGCCGATCTGTTGCGTCGAGACGTCTGGAATCGCTGGCGAGCCGGTGCGGGCCTAGCGCCTGGTAGTGAGCCATTGTCGGACGTGCTCGGCAAGCTCACCGAAGTCGCCGATCGGCAACTTGCAATTCTGGAACGGACCTCGGCGGCGCCGGCTGGCCGCTCTGCCACCTCGCGCGACCTCAGGGCGGCGAAGCCGCCGCGTCAATCACCTGAACAGCCGCCGGCAGACGCTCTGCCTACCGTCGACACATCGTCCGCGCCGAAATTCGGCGAGTTGGAAGATGAATATTTCGAACTTCGAAGGGCAGGGGGAGCATCTGAGAGCGCAATAAGCACTGGTCGGATGCGTGCGGCGACCTTCAAAGCACTTGTCGGAGATCGACCGATCGATTGCTACTTGCCAATTGATCTCCAGAACTTCGTCAACGAGCTTCAGTATGTCCCGCTTGAGCTTTCGCGTGAGGGCGAACATACCGAAGAGCTGCGACAGATGGGGATCCATGCGGCGATCGCAAAGAATAAGGCCGAAAGCTGCTACGAGCCGCTCGCGTTGAAAACTATCCAAGACGGATACGTGCAGACGGTTCGAGCTATTATCAATAACGCGGTAGGATTGCATCGCCTTCGTAACCCATTCGAAGGCTATAGGGTGCGATGGCCGGACAACGCCAAACCCTCAGTAAAGCGCGAGGCGCTCGATTACGAAAAAGTCGACAAGGTCTTCAGACTGGGTGTCGACAGCGGCTATTTGGACGACGCGATGTTGGGGCCCCTGTGCCTCCTCTCCTCGCGCCGGATCGGTATCCTTCCTTTTATCCGGGGTAGCGATTTCGACCGCAAGCACAGCGTCGACATCGTTCGCGTGAACGGCATCGTCTATGACAAAGAAAAGGGCACGTATAAGCGGATTGGCTACAAGACCGAGGGGAGCCTCCGCTTCTTTGTACTGCATGACTTTTTTCGCCGTATCGGCTTTGTCGATTGGGCGACCGAGCAGGGCGATAACTTTATCTTCCGCCTGCTCGCATCTACGTCCGATCCTGGTGATGTTGCATCGAAGCGGGTGAACCGGCTCCTGAAGAAGGCCGGCGCTATCGGCATGAACATCGAGGTGGCCCATTCCCTTCGGCACGGCGCCAAGGACATGTTCATTGAGGAGGATCTCGACGACGAGGCCACGAGGCTGCAGATGGGCCATGAGGCAAACGATGTTCATGGCAACTACGGCCAGCAGTCCGCGCTGCGACGCAAGCAGTGCCAGGAGTTGGCTCATTTCGAGCTACCGAAGGAGATCGATTGGTCGATGTTTAATGGCTTGGATTTCGAAGCTATGGCATCCAGGGCGCGGCTTGTTGGAAGGCCAAAACGATTGTGATCGGTGGCGATAACCAATCAAGTCCGTAAACGTCCGACGTCTGGCTGCGAGCCACCACTGGTATGACCGACGAGGCGATCTAAGCAGGAGCCACTGACGTTTCGTTGATCAGATGCGGGATGTAGGCGAGCGCCAGACACAGGGTCAGTTGCTCGCCGCGCAGGCTTAAACGCTCGATCCATTCATTGGACATCGCGTTGAAATCGGTGGGATAAGCACGCGCCTCTTCGCGGCGCACGAGGTCGGCGGGCGGGTTCGGAAGGTTGCGGTCAAGTTGGCCCAGATAGGGGAAAAGGAAGCTCTTGATCTGGCCGGTGCGTTGCGCCTCGTGGAGTCGGTGGATCGCTGCGTTCTGCGCGCGGTCGAAGATGGTGCTGAAGACGCTCAGCATGCGCGCGCCGATGAACTGGCTCGGCGGGTCCTGACGCAGGCCGTAGCCGGCGGAACAGCAGACGATCACATCGATCGGAACGACGTTGAGGCTGACATCGGGCGAACGGTCCGGCCAGAGGCAGCCAAGGCCGAGATTGTCGTAAACGCCGCCGTCGGTGAGGATGACGCGGCTCGGCTTGAGTTCACCGCCCTTCTTGAACGTCAGCGTCTCGTCGAACGCCGGCAGAAAGAGCGGATAGGCCGCCGAGGCAGCGACCGCGTGGGCGACCGATGCGTCATTACGATGAAGCTTGCCCCAGCGCCAGGAACCAGACTCCTTGGTGCCGAAGCGAAATGCCGAACCGGTCCTGAGCTCCGTGGCGTTGATGACGAGATGCGGCTGGGACGGCAAGCTGTTCAGGGAGGCTTCCTTGAATAGCAGGTCGTTGAGAACCGCCTCAAGCAAAGTCGTACGGCTTGCAAAACGATGAAGCGGCGATCGTATCTCGAACTGCTCGAAATGCGCCGCCAGCGCGCGAGGCATGATCCAGCGCGCGATCTTCATCAGCATCTTGATCAAGGTGATGCCAAGCGCGACGATGCCGATCATGGCAAAGGCGGCTGCGACCTTGATGCCGAGCCAACTGAACAGCTTGCGGCACATCGGTCGGGCCAGGCCTCGCGCCAGCAAGGCGCGGATGTTCGCCTCGAACGCGGCGAAGTCGCCACCCTTGGCGTTGACCTGCGCGTGGAAATACGCGCCGATCACGCTGCCGCCCGACACGGTCGACAGAACCACAACGCGATCGAGAAGCCCGAGCCGGTGAAGGGCGCGCAGGCAACCGAGATGAAACGCGATGGCGCGGGCGCCGCCGCCCGAAAGCGCCAAACCGATTTTGGGTTCCGCTGATTCGTTCATGACGTGCGGGACCTTGGCCTGGGCATGACAAAAGCGAAGACGCCGTCGTCGGCGGCAATCGCCATGAGCCCGGGCAGGCCTTCGTGTTCGAGTTCGCCTCCCAGCCAGGCGATCTGCGCCAGATCGATCGCGCTCGGGAGCGGCGACGATTTCCGCGGATGCGAATGCCATTCGCCGACATAGCTGAGTTGATGCAGCGAGCTTTCGACCGCGCGGCCGACGGCGGTCCGGAGCCCGACGACGCCGCGCTCGAATCCTTCCGCGCTCCCGCGGCTGTCCTCCGGTTCGGGCAAAGCATGCACGACATGAATGGATTTGCAGCTCATGTCGGCGATGCCGAGCAGCACGCCTCCGGTTTCATGCGGCAGCCGGCCGTCCCGAAGTCGGCCGAGTTCCGCCAGGAGATCGTCGTCGTAGACGATCGTCCAGTCACCGAGGGAGGCGCGATGCGCCGGGGCGCCGCGCTGCTCGATGAACTGGACGGCGCCGGTATCGGCGACCTTCCAGATACGAACGGCGGCCTCGTCGCCCTTGAGCGCTTCGACAAGCCCGCGCGCCCCCAAGGCGGAAAGCAGCGCCGCGTTGGTGGCGGGGATGCGGTTGGTCAGAGCGCGGCACGAGCCGCTGTAGCGAACGCCGGGTTCGGCCCGGAGGTGGCCGTCAAGTGCGGGGTCCGTCTGAACAAGGCGATGATATTGCGCCTCCAGATCCCGCAGGGTGATCGAGCGGTCGGTGCTCTCGGCGAGAAGCACTACGGCCGTTCCCGCCGGATTGAAGAAGACGCAGAGCCGACGCCCGTGGGCATCTCCCAGATCGGCGAGATATCGCGATACAGCGACAGAAGCGGAGGCGTCGATGATGACCTCCGCCTCGGCGAATTCCTTAACCAGTTCCGCGTCGGGCTTGGTGACGTCGCCTGCCACGGCGGTGAAAGATTCATTGATTAGCCATCCCATTTGCCGCGCGAGCGCCAAAGCCTTGGGAGCCCCGATCTCATCGGCCAGCAACGCATGGCGCGCCATGTTGTGTGGAAGCAAATGGTCGTTGTCGACGACGGTCCATGAAAAACGGCCCTCGCGCGCCAAGTTGACGCCGATCTGCGAGCCGAGCGCGCCGCCTCCAACGAGGACCGCACGGCGCCGGTCAGGCGTTGCCTGGCCGGCCACCGTGGCGGCAAGTTCGCGGTCGAAGGCGAGATGCACCTGGGCCGGTTCGATCTTGATTTCATCCGTGCTGGGCGTGCCTTCGGGCACGGCGCGGACGAAGACGTTATCGGCGCCGGCAACACCGGCGGCCTTGGAATTCGCCAGCAGTCCCCATTTGACGCCGATCTGGCCGGCCGTATCGAGCGATATGAAGGCGCGGACATCGTCGGTGACCGTGCTGTCCGGAGCGGTGACCGGAAACGTGACGACGATGGCGATCCGGGAAGAAAGACGGCGAACGCTGTCGTTGGCGATGCCAGCCCACGCCTTCAGGCGGGTTCTGATTTCATCGTCGAGACGGATGCCGGCCTGTTGCAGTTCGTCATTGAGCGCAGCCAGCGTCACCGGCGCGTGCCGCAAGCGCGTCATCGACTGCGCCTGTGCACGGAGCGCCACCACCACGATCCCGGGCAGGCCGTTGCGGCGGGGCTCGGTGTCGGCGACGACGCGGGTGATGATAAGGGCGGGATTATCCTGTCGCACGAAGCCAATGAGCTCGACGGGTTCCGCGGCCGGCTGCAAGGCTTTGCGCGGAACGATGATGGCAAGCTGCGAGATGAAGAAGAGCGGGTCGGGCGGTTGCGCGGTGTCGTGCAGCTCGCCGCGTGCGGCTTTGGCAAGCCACAATTGAATCCGCCGAATCAGGTCGGCAGGCCGATAGGTGAGCTTCGCCTCCGACCAGGGCCGGTCGTCGATGCAGAGCGAACAAGGTGCGCCCTGGGGCGTCCAGTTCTGGTGCGGCGTGTCGGGAAAGTCGTCGCGCAGCGCGAGAACGCGCGGTTGGCCACCCTGCGCAGCGAGCACCACGGCAACGGGTTCGGTCGCGCGGATGGTATGCGCAAGGTCCTGCGGCCGCTCGACTTCGACCTCAATAGCGACGGCGGTGTGGCCAGTCGTGGCGCACTCCTTGAAGCCGGTGACGGTGACGCCCGGAATGCCACCGCCTATGGCAGCGGCCAGTTCCCGCGCCGGCACGGAAACAAGGTCGTCCGCCGCTTCAACCGTCTGCCCGAACTCGGACCACCAGCCGTGAAGTCCCATGCTACCCCGCGCGCGCCGGGGTCGACACGATGCTGGCCGTGCCGACGGTGGCCGACACCGTCAACAGCCGGGCGCCGCGATCTGTGATTTCGATCTTGGTCGGCTTCGGCTTGTGGGCGGACGGCAGGTCCATCGTCACCTTGAACTGCCCGTCCTTGGCGTTGGCGACCCGCTTGTAGTAGGCGCCGGCCTGCCGGTGCGGCGGCTGGACGTCCTTGTCCTCGTCGCTGCCCTTGATCGGCATCGACTTGCTGGTGGACATCATGGTGTGGCGCTCCTGCCCCTGGGTCTCGCAGAGCCACTTGACCTCGTCGGTCGGCTTGGTCTCGTCGACGCCCTTCTCGGGGCCGATGGCGGTGTAGGAGCAATGGTGCGGGACCTTGAAGATGTCCCACAGCAAGCGGTCCTCGTTCTTGTGCCGCTTGCTGGTCTTCACGATCTGCTCGATCGACTCATGGTCGATGTCAGACATGAAGAGCGCATGGGTCTGGCGGCTGCCTTCGAGAAAAGTCGCCTGAAACACGACGCTGTCCTGGTTGCGATCGACGATCTCGTTGTCGTTCTGCCGCCAGCCGAAGGGGCTGTGAATGAAGAACTGCACCCGCTCCGTTCCGAGGAGCGAGAAACCGGGCACGAGCTGCCCGGCGTCGGTGATCAGATGCGCGCGCGATTCGAGGGTCAGGCCGTTGGCTTCCAGCCACTCCTTGAGCTTGGCAGGGCGGGAGAAGACCCGGATGCCGGAGCCCTTCTTCAGGCGGTAGCGCGCTTCCTGACGGATGACGCGGGCGCATTCGTCCAGTCCGTCTTCGAGGATAGCGGCCGCCGGCACCCACAGCTCGCGAATCCTGATGCGGCCCTCGCCCTGGTACTTCAGCGCATGGTCCCACCAGAAGAAGTCGCCAGACCCGCGGCAATGGTCGTCATCGAGGTGGGTGAAGCACACCACATTATAATAATCGCGCTGCGCGGCGCGCAGGTCGGCCTTGAGCTCGGCGGGCAGGTCGATGCGCCGGTCCCAGGGATCGTCGCGGTTCTTCATGTCGGCGTAGTCGATAAGCAGCTTTTTGCCGTCAGCGAGGTCGAAGCGGGTGCAATCGGCGTTGCCAAGCGGGTGGAAAGTCAAGGTGGCGGTCACCGCGGTTCTCCTGAATATTGCCTAGGATGACCGCTCGCCACCATTGACGGGCAGTCTTAATACGAATAAAAAATACACGGACTTTTTGCTTTGTCCAGATAGTTTTTATGCTGACTTATACTTTAGTCAGTATAATTTATAAACGCATGAGGTGGAAAGAGTGCGCTGGGGTGTCGAGCAAAGACTTGAATTCATTGAGTTTCGCCTGTTTTGGGAGGGCTCGATCAACCGCGCCGACATTGTGGAATTTTTCGGTGTCTCTGTCCCGCAGGCGTCAAAGGACCTAACGCTCTATCAGGAACGGGCCCCTGGAAACGTGGAATACGACACGCGCGCCAAGCGCTATGTCGCCGCCGAAAAGTTCGTGCTGCGCTTTCTCAATCCTGACCCCTACCTTTATCTCGCGCAGCTCCGCGCCGTGGCCGAAGGCACGGTTCCTTCCCAAGATTCCTCGATCGCGGTGCTTCCCAGGGCCGATGTCGCGCTAACCCCCAAGCGGGACATCGACATAACGGTCTTGCGCAGAATTCTCGACGCAGCGCGCGAAGGCGTGTCCGTGGAGGTTTTTTACCAATCGATGAACAAGGTGCGTCCAGATCCGATCTGGCGCAGGATTACGCCGCACGCCTTTGGCTATGACGGCCTCCGCTGGCATGTCCGGGCCTATTGCCACCTCGATCACAAGTTCAAGGATTTTCTACTTCCGCGAATCTTGGAGGTTGGCGAAAAGGGGGCCGCTGGGGTGACCGGCCAAGAGGACTGGCTCTGGAACAATTACTTCGACGTCGTCATCGGCCCGCACCCAGATCTAACCGAGAGCCAGAAGAAGGTCGTCGCCAAGGATTACGGTTTCGACCACGGCAACGCCATCCTCTCGGTCCGCTACGCCATGCTATTCTACGTTCTCAAACGACTTGGCCTGCTCGGCGATGCAGCAAAGCAAAGCGCTCGCACGCAGCATATTGTGACAATAAACCGCAAAGAGACTGAGGCCGCGCTTGAAAAAGCGGAGCTTCAGCTGTGAAGATATTTGGGGGAAGCACCGGCTGATGGGGGCAAGACTTGAAGACGTAAAGAACGGCGCGTCGGTTCGCGGCATCGCGTCCGCGCAGCCCGTTCATGTCGTTTCGATCGATTGGATCGGCGACCAGGCGATCAATGTCGTTTACCGCGATCACAACGGGACCGTCGCCGAAGCGGTTCTCTACCGGGACGATGAGCATCGCCTGGAGGTTGAGCGGAATGGGCGGCCATGGTCGTTCGATGCCGATGGTGCGCTGCTGCGTTTGGTGACTGAGGCCAATCGCATCAAGCTCGCGCACTATTTCGACCCCTATCTTGCGATCCACACCAGCCTTGTCGATCCGCTGCCGCACCAGATTTCGGCGGTTTATGGCGAGATGCTCCCGCGGCAACCTCTGCGTTTCCTCCTCGCGGACGATCCTGGCGCCGGCAAGACGATCATGGCCGGCCTGCTCATCAAGGAGCTGATCGCACGCAGCGATCTTGAGCGTTGCCTCGTCGTCGCGCCGGGCAGCTTGGTCGAACAGTGGCAGGATGAACTCGGCCAGAAGTTCGGCCTCGAGTTCGATATCCTCACCCGCGACATGATCGAGACCTCGCGGTCGGGCAATCCCTTCTCCGATCGCGACCGGCTGATCGTCCGCCTCGACGTTCTGGCGCGCAATGAAGAGCTGCAGGACAAGCTCATGAGCGCGCGCGAATGGGATCTCATCATCTGCGATGAAGCCCATCGCATGTCGGCGACCTATTTCGGCGGCGAGGTCAAATATACGCGGCGCTATCAGGTCGGTCAGAAGCTCGGTCAGGTCTGCCGCCACCTGCTGCTCATGTCGGCGACGCCGCACAACGGCAAGGAGGAGGACTTCCAGCTCTTCATGGCGCTGCTCGATGGCGACCGCTTCGAGGGGCGGTTTCGCGACGGCGTCCACTATGCTGACACCGAAGACATGATGCGGCGGCTGACCAAGGAGGAACTGCTCAAATTCGACGGCCGGCCGCTCTTTCCCGAGCGTCGTGCCCGCACGGTCAAATATCCGCTCTCGGAAGGCGAGGCCGCGCTCTATGCCGCCGTCACCGAATATGTCCGCACCGAGATGAATCGCGTGCAGCGTTTCGCGGAGGGGGACGGCAAGAAGCGCAACAATGTCGGCTTCGCCTTGCAGGTCCTCCAGCGGCGTCTCGCCTCGTCACCGGCCGCGATCTATCAGTCGCTGAAGCGCCGCCGCGAGCGGCTGGAGACCGAGCTGGGCGAGGCACGCCTCGCCGCAAAGGGGCGACGGGTCGGCATCGGAGAGCCGTCGATAGGCTCCGACGTGCTGGGTAACATAGAGGAATATGGGCAGGAGGAGATCGACGAGCTTGAAGAGCTGATCTCGACGGGCGCGACCACGGCTGAGACGGTCGAACAGCTCGCGCTTGAGGTCGAGACGCTGAAGGGCCTGGAGTCGATGGCCCTAGGCGTGCTGCGCTCCGGGGTCGATACCAAATGGACCCAGCTCAATCGCATCCTCGACGATGATCTGATGGTCGACGCCGCCGGCAATCGTCGCAAGCTGATCATCTTCACCGAGCCCAAGGACACGCTCCACTACCTGCTCGACAAAGTGCGCGCGCGTCTCGGTAACCCCGACGCGGTCGACGTGATCCACGGCGGCGTGTCGCGCGAAGAGCGCCGCAAGGTGATCGAGCGTTTCATGCAGGACAAGGATCTGCTCGTACTGATCGCCAACGATGCCGCTGGTGAAGGCGTGAACCTCCAGCGCGGCCACCTGATGGTCAATTACGACCTGCCCTGGAACCCGAATAAGATTGAGCAGCGGTTCGGCCGCATCCACCGCATCGGCCAGACCGAAGTTTGTCATCTCTGGAACCTCGTGGCGGCCGACACGCGAGAAGGCGAGGTCTATGGGCGCCTCCTCGAAAAACTGGAGGCCGCGCGCGAGGCATTGGGCGGGCGCGTCTATGATGTGCTCGGCGAGTTGTTCGAAGGCACCGCGCTGAAAGACCTTCTCTTCGAGGCCATCCAGTATGGCGAGCAGGAGGATGTGAAGGCGCGTCTCTTCCGACAGGTCGATGGCGCGGTCGACCAGACCCATCTGCTGGAATTGCTTCGCCGCCGGGCGCTCACCAATGACACCATGCCCGAGGCGAAGGTCGAGGAACTGCGGCTCGAGATGGAGCGGGCCGAGGCGCTGCGCCTTCAGCCGTATCACATCCAGAGCTTCTTCGTCGAAGCGTTCCAGCATCTCGGCGGCCGCCTCAAGCGCCGCGAGGATGGCCGTTGGGAGATCACTCATGTGCCGGTGCGCATCCGCGAGCGCGATCGCCAGATCGGCACCGGCGCGCCGATCCAGAAGCAATATGAGCGGATCTGCTTCGAGAAGAGCCAGATCAATCAGCAGCC
The DNA here is from genome assembly GCF_023073075.1 of Bradyrhizobium sp. 61. NCBI lineage: Bacteria > Pseudomonadati > Pseudomonadota > Alphaproteobacteria > Hyphomicrobiales > Nitrobacteraceae > Bradyrhizobium > Bradyrhizobium sp. 61. The sequence goes on from NZ_JADPIU010000082.1 coordinate 512,703, forward strand.
AGTCGCGGCCTTCGTCTGTCCGGGGCACCCGCTGCTGGAGGCGGTGATCAGCCTCACCCGAGAGCAATATGAGCAGATCATGCGCCAGGGCGCGATCCTGGTCGACGAAACCGATCCGGGCGATGCGCTGTCCGCGATTTTCCTTCTCGAGCACAGCGTCCAGGACGGCCGCACGACGAGCGCCGGCAAGCCGCATGTAATTTCGCAGCGGCTCCAGTTCGCCGCGATCGACAAAGCAGGGCGCGCCACCAACGCAGGTATCGCCCCACATCTCAATCTTCGGCCCGCCACGGCGGAAGAGATTGAGAGCGTGCGCAACCTCCTCGACGAGGACTGGCTTACGACCGAGTTGGAAAAGACGGCCATTCGCTTCTCCACGGTAGAGCTGGCGCAGCGGCATATCGCGGAGGTCAAGGCGCGTCGGCTGCCTGAAATCGAGAAGGTCGAGCGCGAGGTGCGCTCGCGCCTAAAGAAGGAAATCAATTACTGGGACTCACGGGCTTTCGAACTGAAGGAGGAGGAGAAGGCCGGCAAAAAGACGCGACTCAACTGGCAGAACGCCCAACGCCGGGCTGAGGATCTCGCCGAGCGTCAGAAGCGCCGGATAGACCAGCTCGAACGCGAACGTTTCATCTCATCGCAGCCGCCGCGGGTACGCGGCGGCATGGTGGTCATTCCGCGTGGTCTGCTGGACGCCCGCCAGGCTTCGACCGTGCCGAATCATTTCGCAGAGGATCCGGCTGCGCGGCGAGAGATCGAACTCGCCGCAATGGCGGCAGTCATGGCTGCCGAACGCGCGCTGGGGCATGAGCCTGTCGATGTCTCCGCTCAGAGGATCGGCTACGACATTGCCTCCCACAATCCGAAGTCCGGGCATCTTCGCTTTATCGAGGTGAAGGGCCGCATCGACGGCGCGGACTCCGTGATGGTCACCCGGCAGGAGGTCATCACTTCCCTGCACGAGCCGGAGAAATTCATTTTGGCGATCGTCTCAGTCACCGGCGGCTTCGCGCATGAGCCCCGCTATGTGCGCGGGCCGCTCGTCGACAGGGAGCCATCCTTCCTCGAGACCGCGATCCAATTCGATCTTCGACGCCTGATCGAACGGGCGGATAAACCGGGATAGGGGGGACAATGACGATCAATGCTCAAAATAGATTGTTGCCGGACTGGTTCGCCCGCGTGCGCACCCGCCAGACCGTCTTGCCGCGCTTCCAGCGGTTTGAGGCTTGGGGGCATGCCAACGTCACCCAGATGTTCAACACCATTCTGCGTCGGCTGCCGCTTGGTGCGGTGTTGATCCTGGAGATCGGCAATGAGGAGCCGTTTGTCAGCAGGCCCATTGTGGGTGCGCCTACCGATGGGGAACGGATCACCGAGCATCTGCTCGATGGCCAGCAAAGGCTGACCGGGCTGTGGCGGGGGCTGCATAACAATTACGAGGACCGGACCTACTTCCTCTACTGCAATGAAGACGAGGAGACCGGGGCGCCTTTCTATGTGGATTCAATCGGGCGCTGGAAGAAGCCAGGTGACAAGGCAGTCCGCCCCTTCTGGGCGAATGAACCGAAGGAACTGTGGAAGCGGAAGATGATTCCGCTCCACCTGTGCGCGCCGGGCGATGCCGCTAACGACGGGTACAAGTTGTGGGCGAAGGCTGCGATCGAAGACAGCGATGAGCGGGAAACCGTTGGCGAAATCCGATCGAAGGTTCGCGAAATCTTCGCCACGTTCAACATGCCCTATCTCTCGCTGCCGGTAACCACCAACAAGGACACGGCGCTCGATGTCTTCATCAAGATGAACACATCAGCGGCGCCGCTTTCGACCTACGACATTGTCGTCGCGCAAGTTGAGGCGGTCATGGGCCAGTCGCTACATGAGCTGGTCGGCGCTTGCCGCGAGGCCTGCCCTGGTGTTGTGGCCTATTATGAGCCCGAGGAGCTGGTGCTCTATGCGAGCGCGCTCCTCCAGGACAAACCACCCACCAACGCGACCTATCTCGCAAAGAGCTTCGGAGAGACTCTGCTGGCGCACTGGGACGAACTTGTCCGCGGCGTTCAGCGGATGGTGACGTTCCTTGAGGAAGAGCGGGTCTTCGACGCGAAGCGGCTACCGTCGGATGTTGTGGTGCCCGTGCTGACGGCCCTGTGGGCGCGCGCGCCGCAGGGGCTCGATGCCGAAGGGCGCGCGCGAACAATCTTGCGCAAGTATCTATGGCGCGCGTTCTTCTCCAATCGCTATGAGAAGTCGACGAACTCCCGGGCGCTCGCGGATTTTTTCGAACTTCGGGCGCTGATTGCTCAAGCGAATGCGCCGCACCCGGCCATCTTCGACGACGCGCAATACCCCCTCCCGCATACCGATGAGCTGATTGCGGCGCGCTGGCCCACGAACAAGGATCGCCTGGGCCGCGCCATTCTTGCGCTCGCGCTGCACCAGGGCGGTCTGGACCTCGCGGACGGCAGCACCGTGAGCCGCGCCAACCTGCCCAAGCGGGAATATCACCATTTGTTCCCGGACGCGCATCTCGGCCGCCTCGGCTTCGGCGACACGGAAATCTATCGGTCGCTGAATTGCGCGGTGGTGACCTGGCAGACCAATCGAAACATCTCTGACAAGGAGCCCGAACGGTATTTGGCCGAGCGACTGGAGGGCACACCTCTGGGCGAGGCCGAAGTACGCCAGCGGCTCTCCAGCCATCTCATTCCTTATGACGAGATGGTCGCCGGCGGCTATCCCACTTTCCTCGAAAAACGCGCCAGCCTCATCCACGAGAAGATGCTTAAGCTGTGTCAGGCGGGGATCGCATGAGGCAGACCGCTGAGAACATCTCTGTCCAGGACGCCGAGCGGCGCATCTTCGTTCAAGTCGCCTCGCAGGTGGCGCTTATCGTTCGTGGCGACAATATCTTTCGCGAGTTGCAAGAACGCGTTCTGAAGTGGGGATTTGATCCTGGTCGAAACCTCAGGAACATTCCGGACAGCGCCTGGAAGGGCGATTCGTTCGAGATCGATCAGGATAATTCCGAGCAGGCCGAAGCGGTCAAGCTAGAGGAGCCGCGCTACTGGGCGTTTCGTCTGCGGGAGCGCCTCAAGGATACGTCGCGCATTTGGACAACCGAGGTCGGAATAGGCGAGCGCAGTCCGACGGAGGCGGTCTTCGGCGTCCGCCTTATCTGCGCACAGAGAGGGAACGCCGAGCCGATTCCGCGATCCATTCCCAATTTTGTCCGTGGTATCGCATTCACACAGGACGCCTATCTCGACGGTCGTCCAACATCGGCTGATCCCTGGTTAGTGGATTCCGATGAGGAAGTAGACGCGCTTGTTGCTTTTTTGGAGGCGCCACATCGTCATCACCCTGTGGTCGCTTTCTCTCTCCCGGAGGGAAGTCACAACCCCGAGGAAACGGCAATTCCCGTCCAACCCTTTATTCGAAGAACGGTTGGGTTTGTCCATACTGTCGTTGTCACGTCCAGCGCCGCCTTCGCATTAACCGATCGCCTGGGTCGGGAGTTCTCGGTGTACCGTCAAGCGATTAGAACCTACAACCCAGGCTTCAACCCTGGCGCCCATCTATCCACTGATCATCCGGTCGCTACGGCGGCGCGCATTGCCGACTGGGGTGACAACGCTGGATCAACCTTCACGGACTTCCTTGTTGAGCAGGTGCTGCGTATCACACGTCCGCGCGACGTTCTCGAACGGGAGCAACCGTCGTTTCAGCACGTCAAGCGCATAGCGGCGCAGCAGGCACGCGAGAGCGCCTCAGTTGCCGGACAGGACGATACGGAACTGCTGAAACTGGCTGATGAGGAACTACGCGCCGCTAAGCAGGAAGCCGAAACGAGCCTTGAGCTAGCTATCAACGCCGATGCGGAGCGACAGCAGGCTCTTTCAGAACTCCGTCAGATCAGAGCCAGCTACACGGCACTGCAAGCGCGTCTTGACGGTATCCTCTCAGAGAGACCGGCAGGCGCTGGTCCGGTAATACCCAGGGGCCTAGAGGAAATCGAGAGTTGGGTGCGGGTTCACCTAAGCGGTCAGATCGAACTTCACCCGAGGGCCATCAAGGCTGCGCGTGACTCAGATTTTCAGGATATCGCGCTTGTCTACAACGCACTTCTCATGATGAGGGACCTCTATGTGCCGATGCGGCGTATTGGCGGCATCGCACATAAGAACGCTTTCGACCAAAGGTTAGCCGAGTTGGGTTTGGAAAACACACCATGCTTTGCGCAAGAGAATAAAGCAAAACAGTTCGGCGGGTCGTATTTCGTCCGTTATCAGGAGTCCAGCCGAGAATTGGACTGGCACCTGAAGGGAAGTAACAGTCGCGATGGGCGGCTAGGATTCCGCCTATACTACTTCTGGGATGCTGAGACCGCGCGTGTCGTCGTCGGGTATTTGCCAGGCCATCTGAAAAACGACATCACGTAGGGCAACATGACCTATAAAAAGAAACTGATTGAAGTCGCTATTCCGCTAGAAGCGATCAACGCGGCGTCGGCCCGGGAGAAGTCGATCCGGCACGGGCATCCGTCCACGATGCATCTGTGGTGGGCGCGGCGGCCGCTGGCGGCGTGCCGGGCGGTGCTGTTCGCGCAGCTTGTCGATGACCCATCGGGCTATGCGGACAAGCTGTTGGATGACCCGAAAATCCGCAAGCAGGCGGAGGCAGACCTGATTGTGCGCCTCAAGGCGTGGCGTGACAGGAAGGCCGACGCGCAGGGCATTGTTCCTGACACGCCTGAGCCGACGCTTGAGGATTGCGCGGCCGACATCGAGCGCAAAAGGTTGTTCAAGATTATCGAAGAGCTTGTGAAGTGGGAGAACTCGACGAACGAGGAAGTGCTGGAGCACGCGCGCGCGGAAATCCGGCGCAGCTGCGGCGAAGTGCTGCCACCCGTTTATGACCCGTTCTCAGGCGGTGGGTCGATCCCGCTGGAGGCGCAGCGGCTGGGCCTGCCTGCCTATGGGTCCGACCTGAATCCAGTGGCGGTGATGATCGGCAAGGCGATGATCGAGATCCCGCCTAAGTTCAAGGACAAGCCACCCATCCACCCCGGCATCAAGGATCGGTCATTTTATCGCAATTCTGAGGGACTGGCTGAAGATGTAAAATATTACGGCCAATTGATGCGGGAGAAGGCGTGGGGGCGCATCGGCCATCTTTACCCGCAGGTCGACCTGCCGAAGGAGTATGGCGGTGGCAAAGCCACGGTAATCGCTTGGATCTGGGCGCGCACGGTACCGAGCCCCGATCCGGCGTTCGGTGGCGTGCAAGTGCCGGTGGCGTCGAGCTTTGCACTTGGCACAAAGCCAGGGCGCGAGGCGTGGATCGAAGCTTCGCCAGATCGCAAAACCAAAACCATTTCTTATGAAGTGAAGAGGCGTGGCTCGAAGGATGAAATAACGACTGCTAAGAAAGGGACTAAATCAGGACAAGCGAACTTTCGGTGCCTTCTGTCGGATGCTCCAATATCCGGCGCTTATGTGGATGCCGCCGCATCACGCGGCGAGATGGGGCGTGTCTTGCTTGCGGTGGCGGCAGAGGGACAGCGGGGGCGTGTTTACCTCAGTCCATCCACCGTTCAAGTCGAAGCAGTTGCTCTGGCCGATCGAGAAATCGGCAAACTAGAAACGAATTTTCTCAATGTTCCGTGCCGGGGAACATTTGCAAGCAACGCTCAGGGCAGGCGATATGGCTTCGAAAATTTCGAGGATTACTTCCTCCCTCGTCAGCTGGCTGCCTTAACGACACTATCCACCATTCTTGAAGAACTTCAGGAACAAATAGTTTCAGATTGCGCTCAAACCGCTTGGCTAGGTGACCAAGAACAGTTGGCAACGGGCGGTGCGGGTCCGCATGCATATGCTGAGGCGATCAGAGTGCTATTAGCATTCGCAATTGACCGCTCTGCTGATCGTGGTTCGACTATATGCTCTTGGGATTCATCTCCAAAGATGGAGGCGCTCCGAAACACATTTGCACGTCAGGCGATTCCCATGACATGGGACTTTGCTGAAGGTAATCCATTCTCGGATTCAAGCGGGAATTTTCTCAGTAACGTGGACTGGGTAGCTCGTGTTATCGAGCTTCTTGTGCCGGCCGCGAGCGGTTGTGTAAATCAACATGATGCTCAGACCGTTACCTATCCTGATCACGCTGTAATATCAACCGATCCACCTTACTATGATAACATCGAATATTCGGACCTTTCAGACTTCTTCTACGTATGGATGAAGAGAAACTGCGGGAAAGTATTTCCAGAGATTTTTGGATTTTTGTCGACGCCAAAGCGCGAAGAGCTTGTGGCCACACGATATCGCCATGGCGGTCAAGAGCAGGCTGATCAGTTCTTTCTCGATGGAATGACAAAGGCTATTGAGAGGATAGCGCTTCAAATAGGTAATGAATATCCAGCGACGATCTACTATGCCTTCAAGCAGAGCGAGGTTGAAAACGAGGGAATAAGCTCGACGGGTTGGGCAACCTTTCTCCAAGCCGTGGTTGGAGCGGGCTTCTCTGTTGTGGGAACTTGGCCGACGCGGACTGAGATGTCCAACCGCATGGTTGCTTCGGGCACTAACGCGCTCGCCAACTCAGTCGTCCTCGTCTGTCGCAAGAAGGAAGCGACCGCAGAGGTCATTACACGCGCCGAGTTCATCAGAGCTTTGAAACGCGAACTCCCCCCGGCGATTGCCGAGCTTCAGGCTGCCAACATCGCCCCGGCAGACATGCCGCAATCGGCGATCGGGCCTGGCATGGGTGTCTTTTCCCGCTACAAGGCCGTGTTGGAATCCGACGACAGCCCGATGAGTGTGAAGGCGGCACTTCAGCTCATCAACCGAGAGCTTGATGAGTATCTGGGTGGCATCCAGGGAGAGTTCGATGGCGATACCCGCTTTGCGATCACCTGGTTCGAGCAGCACGGCATGGCGAAGGGCGAATATGGCGCCGCGGATAATCTTGCGCGCGCCCGAGGTATTTCAGTCGAAAGCGTGAAGCATGCTGGGATCATCGAGAGTGCTGCCGGCAAGGTCCGCATCCTTGCGCGCGATGAACTGGACGACGATTGGGAGCCGGAAAGCGATGGCCATCTGACAGTGTGGGAGTGCCTTCAACACTTGGTCCGGAAGCATGAGGAGGACGGCATCTCGCACGACACTGCCGTCTTGCTGAAGAAGCTCGACTCTAAGGCCGGGGCTGTGAAGGACCTTGCCTACTGCCTGTATGACATCAGCGCCAACAAGCGGAAGGATGCGAAGGAGGCCACGGCCTACAACGCATTGATAGCCGACTGGACGGAGCTGACGCGGCAGGCGGCGGCGATCCACGACACGAGCGGGGATCGTCAGATCCGGCTGGATATCTGAGGGGGTACGGGACATGGCTAAAAGCACGCGCCAATATGTTTTCGAGGGCATGGAGCTGCTGCCCGCAGCCCTGATTCCCTTCGTCGAGAAGCGGCTGGAAAGCTCGCTCAAGGGGCACTGGCAGGTCCAGGTTCTGGAGAAGCTGCCGAGCCTGCGCCCCAACGGCGATGGCGCTGTCGGCTGGGATCAGGCGGCCTTGTTCAACGCGATGGACCGCTTCTGGTCCGAGTCGTTCAAGGCCGTCCTCGGTCGTGCTGAGCGCTCGTGGGTGAACGAGCTTGGTGATGTCCGCAACAAGCTCTCGCACAATGAGACCTTCACCTATGACGACGCCGAGCGCGCGCTCGACTCCATGCGTCGCCTGATGGAGGCGATCAGCGCGGGGGAGACTGCCGAGCAGCTTTCGAAGATGCGCGACACCATCCTGCGCACGAAGTTTACCGAGCTTCAGCGCAATGAGGAGCGGCGGAAGACCCAGCGCCTGGAAATCTCCGTCGAGACCGTGGCGGGCCTGCTTCCGTGGCGTGAGGTGGTCGAGCCGCACCAGGACGTTGCTACCGGCGAATTCCAGCAGGCCGAGTTCGCGGCCGATCTCGCCAAGGTGCATTCGGGCAGCGCACCTGCCGAATATCGCGACCCGCGCCAGTTTTTCAGCCGCACCTATCTCACCGAGGGGCTGAGCGCGGTCTTGATCGGCGCGGCCAAGCGGCTGTCGGGCAGCGGCGGCGATCCAGTGGTCGAACTGCAAACCAATTTCGGCGGCGGCAAGACCCACTCGATGCTCGCCCTCTATCACATGGCGGGACCGACGCCGGTCCAGGACCTCTCCGGGCTGGATCAGTTGCTCGAGAAGCAGGGGTTCAGCGTGCCGGAGGGCATCAATCGTGCCGTACTGGTCGGCACTTCGCGCGGGCCGCAGGACGTCCTCAACGCCGAGGGTGGCCGAAAGATTCGCACGACCTGGGGCGAACTGGCCTGGCAGCTCGGTGGCGCCGAAGCCTTCGACATGATCGCCGAGAACGACGCCAATGGTATTGCGCCGGGGTCCAATCTGCTCGAGGCGATCTTCAAGAAATACGCGCCTTGCCTGATCCTGATCGATGAGTGGGTCGCCTATCTGCGCCAGATCTATAGGGTCGATGGGCTGCCGTCCGGCTCGTTCGACGCGAATCTCTCCTTCGTGCAGTCGCTCACGGAAGCGGTGAAAGCAAGCCCGCGCACGCTGCTGGTCGCCTCCTTGCCGGCATCTCAGATCGAAGTCGGCGGCGAAGGCGGCCAGGAGGCGTTGGCTCGCCTCAAGCAGACCTTCAGTCGGGTCGAGTCCTCGTGGCGGCCGGCGAGCCAGGAGGAGAGCTATGAGATCGTCCGGCGGCGGTTGTTCAAGGAAATCTCAGGCGACAAGTTCCATCATCGGGACAACACGCTGAAGCAGTTCGCGAAGCTCTACCGCGAGAACGCCAACGACTTCCCGCAGGGCTGCGCGGACGAGGACTATCGGCGCAAGCTGGAGAAAGCCTACCCGATCCATCCCGAGCTGTTCGACCAACTTTACACGAGTTGGGGATCGCTCGAAAAATTCCAGCGGACGCGCGGCGTGTTGCGCTTGATGGCGCAGGCCATCCACGAGCTGTGGATGAATGGCGATCCCTCGGTGATGATCATGCCGGGCAGCGTCGCGGTTAGCTCTCCGCGCGTCGAACCGGAGTTGCTGCACTATCTCGACGTGAGCTGGCAGTCGATTATCGCCGGCGATGTCGATGGCACGACGTCCACGCCCTACAAGATCGATCAGTCCGCGCCCAACTTGAACCGCTACTCGGCGACCAGGCGGGTCGCCCGCGCGATCTTCATGGGCACTGCTCCGACACATCAGCAGCAAAACACCGGCCTGGACGACAAGCAGATCAATCTTGGCGTCGTGCAGCCCGGCGAACGGCCGTCGATCTTCGGCGACGCGCTCCGGCGGCTGACCAACCAGGCCAAGTTCATGCACGCCGATCTTGGCCGCTACTGGTACTCCATGTCGGCTAGCCTCAACCGCATCGCGGCCGACCGCGCGGCGCAGCTCGAGGCGGCGTTGGTCGACGTGACGATCGACTCGGAGCTCGGCAAATATGTGAACGGTCTCGCAGACAGGGGGCACTTTGACACCCGGCAAGTCGCGCCAGCCTCGTCGGCCGAGGTGCCTGATGAAGCCGGAGGCGTGCGGGCTGTAGTGCTGGGGGTCGGGCATCCGCACAACGGGCGCGATTCCTCGCAAGCGCTGACCGAGGCAAAGGACATCCTGATGCAGCGCGGCAGCACGCCGCGCATCTATCGCAACATGCTGGTGTTCATCGCCGCGGAGGCGCGCCAGCTAGATAATCTGAGGGATGCCGTCCGAGGCGCTCTCGCCTGGGGCGAAATTGTCCGAGAGTCCGCACGCCTCGATCTTCGAGACAGTGACAAGAAGCTCGCTGAAGCCAAGCTGTCTGAAGCCAACGAGACGATGAAGACGCGGCTAAAGGAGGCGTGGTGCTACCTGCACTATCCGGCGCAGGAGAGCGCCCAGGCCGACGTAGAGTGGGTGTCGGGCAAGATTCCGGCGCAGGACGGTCTGCTCGCCCGGGCGAGCAAGAAGCTCGCGGCCGAGGAAGGCCTGCTCACGGAACTGGGTCCGGCACGGCTCGACCGCGACCTCCAGAAATACATCTGGAACGGCAAGCCGCACTTGTCACTGAAGGACCTGCGGGAATACCTGAACCGCTACATCTATCTCCCGCGCCTAAAGAACCAGGACGTCCTGATCAAGGCCGTCCAGTCGGCCGTCAGCGGCATGCTGCCCGGCCCCTTCGCGTATGCCGAGCGGTGGGATGAGAAGACGAACACCTATCTCGGGCTCGCGATCGAACGGGCCGGAAACGCGACGGTGGTCATCGACAGCGACAGCGTCATTATCAAGCCGGGTGTGGCCGAAACGCACAGGCCCGCGCCGACGCAACTCGGAGCGGGCGGCCCTCCCGCCGGGCCAGATGGGAAAGCACATGGCTTGGGCGAACCACCAGCCGGCGGCGCACCGCCGACCCCCACAGAAAAGAGGCCGACACGGTTCGCCGGCGCCGTGATGATCTCACCGGAGCGGCCGGCGCGGGAAATTCATCAGATTGTCGAGGCAATCGTCGAGCAGCTCACGACACTTCCAGGTAGCCAAGTGAAGCTCCGGCTGGAAATCGCCGCGGAAATTCCATCAGGGCTCGATCGTGCAAAGGTGCGGACGCTAATCGAAAACGCCAACACGCTCGGATTTGTCGAGAAGTCGATAGAATAAGGCCAAGCGCCGGGATTAATTCGGAACATGTAGTTTTCCGTCTAAGGGGGCGTGACAAAGACTGATCCATCGGGCTGCGGAGATGAGCATCACCGTGTTCCTAAGAAATGTTTGGGGAGGCGTTCTCTTGCGAGGATAGCTGATGGGAGTGGGGCATGGCCATGTTTACATCGAGCCAGCTGCGGGCAATTGCCGATGCGCTGGCCGACACGACTGAGGGGTTAACTGGATCAGAAATTTCGCATCTTCTGTCAGTATGCAAGATGCTGGACACCGACCCGCAGATAACGAAGCGCCACCGACTGTACAACGCCTTTGTCCATTCGCAGAATGAGCGGCAGGAGCGCACTCGTATTTTAGGCTTCATTCGTCACGCAATGAAGCCCGAGCGCTACATCAGGGAGCCGCAGCGGTATGAGCCGCTGAGGGCTAACTTAAATCGAGCCCTTGCATTCGCAGGCCTTGCGCTCGATGCCTCCGGCGAGCTCGCGTCGGTCGAGCGGGCTCAGACGTTGACGGAGGCGCAACACCGCGCAAGCGAGCTAAGGACCGATCTCGAATTCCGTAAGGTTCATCCGGATGTGCTCCGATTTTGCAAGGAAGAGCTGCTCAAGGACAACTATTTCCATGCAGTTTTTGAAGCGACCAAGAGCGTGGCCGATAAGCTGCGTGCCATGTCGGGGCTGACCGACGACGGTGGCACACTCGTTGATCGTTGTTTGGGTGGAGAGCTGCCATTGCTCGCAATAAATTCGTTGAGTACCGAAAGCGAAAGATCCGAGCAGCGTGGCTTTATGAATATTGTGAAGGGCATCTTCGGCATGTTCCGCAACACGACTGCGCACGCTCCCAAGATCTCCTGGGCGGTAGATAAAGACGATGCAGAAGAGGTCTTTACGTTGTTATCGCTCGTTCATAAGCGAATAGACGCTGCGCATATTCCACCGCGGGTTAGCACTCCCTAGCGATCGGCGGCCGGCGCATGTTCAATCTAGCTAGTTGGTCACACGGCTCAGGCCCCGTCCATCAGCCGCTCAAACGGCTCAATTTCGACTTCGCCCTGAATGCCCGCGCAGGCCAGCGCCAGTTGGGCAACGAGCGCGCCTTTCATGGCGCCGTGCATCTCATGCCCTTCGTCAGCGAAAAATCCTTCAAGAGCGGTCGTAATCCAATCTTGCGGTCTGCGGTCCATCTAACTCTCCAGAGGAGATCGGCGGAATTGCCGGGATCGTGAAACTGGCAGTGCGTCTATGTTTCAAGACGCATGATCATGTTCGGGAGATCCAGGACCTAACATTAGTTGGATCTAATCCATGCTGACCTGATCGAGCTTTCGCGCTGAATTGGCGTATTCGGAAAGGGCCACTCAAGTCCAAACGCGGCATTGCCTATGACCAAGTACCCTTGGGCGCCGTCGCGCGTGATTCTCAGACTTGAGAGATCGTCCTGAGTCAAAATGCGGATCTCTTTAGATGATGGCTCTTTGGTTCCCGTCTTGTCATTTTGCGTCCACGTGCGCACTGGAGCTGTCGTCAGCCTTTCTTCGCAAATGCGTTTGGCGTCAGTGCCAGGATTGAGGCGGAAACATATTAAAGTGCCGATGAGTTGAAGGAGTTCTGCGGGTGCGTGCTGGCCCTGGATACGCGAGAGTTGTTGGAGACTCTGCAACCCGATCATCACGCGTAGACCAAGCGAGCGACCGACTTCCAACAATTCCTGGTCTAGGCTTACGGTCCCGAGGAGGGATTGCAGGAGCATCCATCCAGCAGTCGCAATGCGTTCGAGGCATCCTTTCCGTTGAACGTCCGTGGCATTGGGCTGAAGGTAGTGCTCGACGTTGTTTCGGATCGATGTAACATAGTTCATCAGCAGCGGCAGCGGTTCGTCGCTGACGTAGTCGTACTCGACTCCAGTCTCCTCGAAGGTGACGCTGCCCGTGGCTAAGCTATCGCTCCGGTGCGACTCTACGGAAATCTTCAATGTGGGGGGCATCGACTACTAATTGCCTAAATCAGAAACACGCGTAACACGCGCGCAGATTTGCGCAATTTTCAGGAGATATCAATAGGGAGATCGTACCGGCGCTTGTGCTCGTCGTAGACCGTCACCCGGACCGTCTTGTTGCCGCGGGGCACATCGAAATGCAGAGACTGGACCCCGCTTCGCTCCCCCTCCGGCACCACGAGTGTGGAGCTTCCCTTCGCGCCCACCGAGGCTGCGATCTCGAAACGGGTAGGCCCCGAAACCGAGGGCGAGATCCAGTCCGCAGGTGGTACTCTTCCTGCCTCGACCTCAAGATCGAGACCGACTCTGTCTCCCTCGCGGCTGACGGAGCTTTTGCGGACGCTAACGAAATACGCCGCCGGCGCGACGGTTTCGCACAAGCCGATGATGTCAGGGGCGCCCATGATCATGTCGCCTCGGTCGAGGGTATCGACGGGGTGGCAATGAATGGCAAAGAGCTTGATAGCCCAATCATCCATCAAACGGGCGGCGCTTCTGTATTTCCACTCCTGAAAGTCGCATGTCCCCCACAGTCCGATCGACGTGGAGGCGGCTACTCCCCGAGCGACTAAGCCCTCGTAGAAGCTTCCGGATCCGACGCTCTCTTCACGTTCAGCGCGGGCGGCGGATATGACTTTCATGAACCAGGCAGGTGCCTTCGGCCTGTTTATAGCGAGCAACTCCATCAGCTCGGCAATGATAGACCCATCTGGGGACCTGGCCGTGTTCTCTCCTAGAGCGTGCCATCCCCTGGATCTGATCTCCGGTCGGCTCAGTGCCGGTTCGGAGGCTCGACTTGGAGGCAGCAGCGCGGAAAACCCGCGGGCGCGTTCTTTAGCCGGAGTAGGGGTGACCACCTCCCCGCGCAGCTTTACCTCTCGCCCGTCGAAGGCCCGCAGATAAAGGGTATCGGGAGAAGAGACGAACTCTTCCATTCGGACAGGATCGCCTATCCCGGCAATGATCCATAGGCCGCCGCCTCGTCTTACGGGACGCAATCTCGTGGAGTGTTTGATCGCTGGTACGGTACTCATGTTACGCGACCACCAAACGACTGCCCGTGGAAGAACAGTCTGACCGATATATGGTTCTGAGGCCAGCTGGGGGCGATACTGCCATTTAGGGGTATCTGACGATCTTCAAGGGTTACCGAGCAAAAAGCGTTCCAAGGACCTACTCTGGAGCTCAAAAAGCATCTCTTGGGCGGCGATTTCCGCCGGAGGTGCCTGTTTTTGCAGGGCATATCTAGCCACCTCTTCGTAAAGGTCTGGCGGAAGGTCGACGGGTATTTTTGTTCGATTTTCGATCAAATCTGCATGTTGCTGCGGCACAAGCCCCCCGGGGCGGACGCGCCTCACGAGGAGCATGCGAAGCAAACTTGCCGCATTGAGGCCAAGTGCCGCGGAATACTGATGGAAGAGATCGACTTGGGACTGATCTGCGTACGGATAGATCTTCGTCATTGGCAGCGGACCACATCATGTAGGTGGATGCTCCGAAGCACGCACCGAATCATAGACTCTCCGAGAGTCAGGCGCAACGCGTAATTGTGCGGTAGCGAACACTCTCCAACGAGCCGGCCGGCATCGCTGGGTCAAACACGAACTTTGTCGAATGTGTCGATGAGCGTCTTTGTTTCGTCGCCCGATACGCGCTCGTGCTCGCTGAAGCCGTCGTACTTGACCAGGGGATCAAACCTCAACCCGGTCTCGTCAATTACCTTTTGGATGCTGATCTGGAAGGTCTTGTACTTGCCAAAGACGAACTCGAGCTCGCTCAGCTGCTCCTCCTGGCCGATCTTGTAAGCGGTCGCCGAGGGTCTCCCGTCGTCCGTGACGATCGCGACGACCTTCCAGAACGCCAACGGTATCCTCGCTCCACGGTATTCGAGATCGTCCTTGGTAAGGTATGGCCCCGTGAAGACGCTGACCTTCATGTCATCTTGGCGGGTGTGATTGAGCACGTAGTTCTCGAGGCCCAGCCATATCACCTGATTTACGCGGGCCATCTGGGGGCACGAATTCGTGAAATGGAACGTGTCTTCGTTTGCAAGTCCCGCCGACTTTACGGATCCCCAGACCGGGTCTTCTCGCCGTACCATGTGGCCACGATCGAGCTCGTTGCCGTCATAAAGAGCGTCGCCCCACTGATCTTCCTTGTTCAGACGACCATCAAAGCTCCAAGTCGTGATCCGGGGCAACGATCTGCTCTTCTTCCCGTCGATATTGCAGGCCGTAAGCATGGGCATCCGTCGCGACCCCGACATAACGACCGAAAAGTGCTCGTACTTTAGGTCGTGGCCTGTGCCTCCTCGTCTTGGGCCAAGAACGTCATCCGTGCCGGCTTTGGGCAAAGGCAAGTCTATCGACCAGCCGTCCAGAAAATCGGGGACATAGCCCTCACGCCCCGCAAAGTAATCGGGATCGGTCGTCGGCTCGCGTCCAGCTCGCTCCAACTCGGATTGAAGGAATTTCCGCTCAGGGAACACAAGACCAGTCATGGTATCGAGCGAAGCGGTCTTTTCGAGAGAAGCTACGGTCATCACAAATCACCTCGGTTGGAAAAACGACTGAGAATGTATTCTACGGCCCGATCGAGACGCGCGTACGCCTCGGCCACTTCACGGATCTTCTTGGAGATCGGGCGTCGTCTAGTGACGTTCTTTATGAGCTCCGGGCGTCGACCGCTCCTGTCGATCAATTCGATAGGCAGGACGAGCGCCTTGACGGCGTCGCGACTTAGATTCTTTCGGAACGAACGGCCCTCAGCATCTTGGAAAGGAAACGGCAGGACGCTACTGACCGCCTCAAAGATAGCCTCTACACCCAGCTCGTCGGCGCATTCTGCCAACGCATATCGGAGCGGATCTCGAAGTTCGGGGTCCGGTCCTCTCAAGTACCGGATTGCGTCGTCCATGCTCCACCGGTGCCAATGCAGCGGGAATTCGACGCTGAGCTTTCCTTCCACGCCATCTATGTTCGCCAATATTTCGCGGATGTAGGGACGACGCGCCATGCTCCCGATCGATCGCAGAACGTCCAATGTGCGGTCGATGAGCTCGACAGACGAGCTTTTGTCGCGGCGCCGCAGCTCTCCTTTGAAGTCTTCCAGCCACCTCTCATCCAGTATCAGGTGCGAGGTCCGGAACCTTGCTGTCACCCAGTCCATTGCGCAGCTAATGCCAATGAGCAGGACCTGTCTGGGACCGACGCCGGGAGGAATGCGCGCCTGCTCGGCGATCCTGAGCAATCTCGTCGCCAAGTGCGCCGACTCAAGACCTATTGGGGAGCGGCTGTCGACCAAGGCCAATCCCAAGGCGATCCGGCCGGTGAATTCGGCGCCGCCATCCTGCAGGCTTTCTGCCTGCTTCGTGATCGAATCCACGTCGAGCAGCCGGTCCAATTCAGCGCCCGTCACGGGGAGCGGCGCGGCCAATTCTCGTGGGAAGATCGTTTCTGCAAGAGCGCTGAGCGACTCGAGCCTAGGGACGTACGTCTGATCGCCTCTATCAGCGAGATCACGCCATTCCGCAGCCCCGAACAAGGCTTCAGTTTCCCAGCTTTCCAAACCTCCAGACCGCGAAGTCGTGCCACGGAAGGTATTAGGCGAGCTGCCTACGATAAGCGCCGCCGCGCTACCGAACTCTTTCCCTGCCACGAAGCGCTTCCCGGCGTCTTGGATAGCCGCATCTCGGTAGCGGGAGGGCAATAGGTCGATATCTTCCGTCCGTAGCGGAAGACGTTGCGCTCGTCGCACGAAGACCTGTGCGGAATAGGGCAGGTCGGCGATATCCGGAGCGAAGTACTTCGCCAACCTTCTCGTCCGCGCCATGTCGAAGGAGTCGAGGTCGGCGGGATCGGCTATCAGCATCAGCGAATGATAGAGCGCTTCCGCTTCAGATATTTCGTCGCCTCTGTCGCGGAAGTATTTCCGGGCGGCCTCGTTAATCGCTCGTGCCTGCAAGGGCTTTTCCGCAATCATTGCCCTAAGCATCGACCGACGTAGGTCTCTACGATGCCAAATGGTTCCATCCGGCTGCTTTGATGCGAGCCATGCATAGGAGGCCAAGCCCCTCGTCGCTGCTCCGATGCGATCCTTCGTCATCTTCAAGCCGAGTGCGGGGACCAGGACTTGTTCCACGATCTCCTCGTTGACAAACCTGAGAACGAGACCGGGGTGCGCCAGTTCTCTGACGTCGCCGTTTCCTATGCGCAGAAGCACGCGGCGATAGACGACGCCGGCGAACATTCCTTTCGCCAACGTTCCGCCTTCGCGAAGGTCCGCCACCAGAGCAGAGGCACTCTTCGCCGGGCCGTCGGTAAGAAGACGAGCGAGCAATCGAAGTTCGAGAGGTCGCTTAGGCATCGAGTTTTCCGCGAGCAAAACCTTTGCGTCCTCGCGCGAAACACCTTGGTCGGCCAGCACCTTGGAGGCGGCTCGCTTGCTAAGCTCGCCGAGCACGATCTTGACCGGCTCCTTAGCCTTGATCTCGTTGGGTAGAGCTTCGGAATCGTCGTCATCATCGTAAGAGCCGGTTAGGCGGCCGCTGAACACAACTTTCAGCTTGATTGGCCTGAGGGCCGAACTGATGTCATCGAGCCACTCCATCAGCACTGTCGCATGGCCCGAGACAATTACTTCCTCCATCGTATCGAGAACGAGGAGAATGGGTCTGTCTTCGAGATGATGCTGTTCCAGGAGTTTCCTGACATTCCTGAGCAGGATTCGAGTCACCCTGTCGAAGCTGGCCGACTCGAAGCCGTCGTGACTTGAGCTTCCTCTTGTCAGTCGAACCTTTTCCCTCTCTTTCTTTAAGTCCGCCTCGAGCTCGGGCCGTTGATAGCCGATCTGACGGGTTATTTCGAGCTCGAGCAAATGCGGCTCGGATGCATCGATTCCAGGTCGATCGAAGTCGAGAGTAGCAATGGTCGCTTCGTTCAGCTTTGCGACATCGGAGAGAAAGTTGGCAACGAGAGTGGACTTCCCTGATCCTCCCAGACCGGAAATCACGATGCTCGACCGGCTGTCCGAATCGTCCGTTCTGAGAAACTCCTGGAGCTGCTCGAATTGCTGCGAGCGGCCATGACACGGTGTTTCGAGCAACGAGCTGTAATCCGATAGGAAATTGCCCTTCGCTATCTCAGCTTCGAGCGGCGACGTGTCGGGCACCGGCATTCCCATGCCCTGCAAAACCCTGACGGCCGCGAGTGCCTCTATGGCTTCGTTCTGATTGTCTACGCTGATTTCGGCGGCCGCCCCCGACTCGATCGTTGTTCTCAACGTGACGCCGAACGTATCGGTCTCGGGCAACTTCTCGTGAAGCAGATTCGCGGGGGTTTCCACGTCTTTGAGAGCTTGTTCGCGGTTCGCGACGGACAGCATCCACTTCGTCTCGTTGTCCTCTGGGATTATGCAGAGAGGCGCTAGGCGAGACATCACCGTCATCTTGAGGTCTTTATCTTCGTCCAATCTGAAGAGTTGCTGCGGGTCGAAGCGCCCGCTAACTGCTGCATCTCTGACCGCCGCAGCGAGCCGCTTTGAAACCACGTTGAGGTCCGGAAGCGGCGACGAAATTGGGCTGGACGACGACGCAGCGCCAAGTTCGGGATCCGTACGGCGAGCCGCACGGGCCGCCGCCAGTTTCTCCAGTTGAGCGAGCCTCTTATCCACCGGAGCCTTCCTCCTGGATCTCGAGCATGTAGTCGATCACCCCTTCCGAGAGTTCGGCGAGGGGATCTTCGGCGAGGGGATCTTCGGCTGCTTTTTCGTAACGCCGGAATATGGTTCCGGCCGCCGTTTTAGCGGAAAGCGACGGTAAGTCTTCGGAGGCGGCGAAGCGTTGAAGGAACGACAGTATCTGGTCCTTCGTAACTGGCTTTGCACTGTAGGCGCCCGCACGGGCGAGTTGTTGAGGGACGTCGTCCTTGAACCCATCTAGAACAATTCGGAACCAATCTCTCTCCTTCGTCTGGTTGAATAGAAGAAGAAGCAGATCCCTTACATCGGTCCGATCGATGGGGGAGGCGTTCAGGTCTTTAAACATCAACCAGACCTTGCGACGGTTCCGGATCTTATCTAGGGCATCC
Source organism: Bradyrhizobium sp. 61 (assembly GCF_023073075.1). Taxonomy (NCBI): domain Bacteria; kingdom Pseudomonadati; phylum Pseudomonadota; class Alphaproteobacteria; order Hyphomicrobiales; family Nitrobacteraceae; genus Bradyrhizobium; species Bradyrhizobium sp. 61. Next base: position 531,482 of record NZ_JADPIU010000082.1, read on the forward strand.
ATTGTCTCCAGGACGAGACTATCCTTCTGGAATGCACCTCCGGTCGAGGCAAATTCATCGGGCCGGACGGTCGAGGGCGCTGCTCCTGCCGTAGCGCATATCGCTCTCGCGCAATCGATAGCTGACTTCTTGGCAATAGCTTCCGCTTCGATAACGATCTTGAGGTGATCGCCGTCCGGCAACATCGCCGCAATGATGGCTAGGCAAAAAGTCTTGCCTGACTTGGGTTTGCCTCCAATCGCGATAAGGGTAGGCGGCTCCGTCTTGCCCAAAGACCGCCAGACAAGCGCCTGTAGATCGTCGCGCCCGACGATAGGAAGCGCATAGTCTCCCTCTCCGGCTCTCAGCAGCGGGACCTTATCTGGCTCGGGGTTCGGCAGTCCCCCGCTATTGCTTAGATGTTGGATGATTTTCGTGATCGGTACACCGCGGTTGGCGCCGTCCGGACCTTTCTGCCAGGCGCCCTGATGGATGCCGAATAGCGTGAAGCTCTTGTCGAAACACGGTCCTCCCGACGATCCCGGCAATGAATTCATCTGGTGCAGGAATCTCAAGTCCTGTGCGGCGGCATGTGCCGTGCTGAAGGCGCTCAGCACGCTTGTGTTTGCGCGCATGGGTTGGCCAGCCGGATGGTGGAACAGATAAACAGTCTCCGCCCCCTGTGGGCAGACCGCCGTTGCTTCGAGTTGCGCCCACCTACGTTCGAGTCCCGGCAGCGACTTCAGCCGTAAGACGCAGTAGTCCCAATGGTCGTTGAGCTGCGACAGCTCGTTCGGTAGTTGGTCAGCCAGTTCTTCCGCGTGGCATGACGAGTGCACAACATACCATGCAGTATCCGCCTCGACTTCGAGCCGGCGCATGGGTCCCAAGAGACCGGGCTTAATCGTAACGAGCAGGTCGTCAAATAGGAATCGGATGTTCTGCCTGCCATTTATCGGCGTGTAAGTCGTTTCGCCTCCGGCCTGGATGGTCGGTGTAAACAACGAGCTTACTACGTGCCATGCTGTCAGTACGAGGTTTGGTCCTACGAGGAACCCTGTTCCTTCGATATGACCGCCAACTTCGACTGCGCAGGTCCAGCGCATCGCATCCGCGTACCCTTTCCAGATCAAATGCGGCTGTGGGAAGCCGTTAGCGGCATTCCTGATTGCCTGGAGAGTCGCGTCGCCAACAACCTCCTCGGCGAGCGCCTTGGCGATCTTACCGTCCTCGAGCTTATGGCGAACGACGAGGCTCAGAAACTCGGGAAGGAACCCACGATTGCGGGCGAAGACCAAAGCCTCTGCAAACGCGATGTCACGATCCGGATTCTGGGAAACGGCTTCGGCGGCGAAGCGCCCCGACGCCGGCACATTGATCTGCGCTTGCAAAAAGAGCCGTGCGAACTCGGCACGAGTAGCGCAAAGGGACTGAACAATATCTGGGGTAGAAAGCAAAGTATTTCATCCAATGCGGTCGACAAAAACTACATCAAAAGCGTTCAAACAATCCCGGAGCGACTTGCCGCTTGTGGCGTCCACGCCGTCGAAGGTGAGGCCGAGAATGTGACCCCAGTTCTCCCGAGGCTCTGCCGTACGACCCCCATAGTGGATCGCGGCCGATATCTGCTCCCGACCGACCACCAAGATCACGGACCCAGAGTTTCCCGATAGCGTGGTCGCGTCGTGAGTCACCGTCCAAGGTCTGACGTTCACTTTCGATTTGACCACGACGCCCGGCGCGAGCCGCTTACATCCATAGGTGCTCTTGAAGAGCTGTTCCAAAAGGGTCGTCGGGTTCGCTCCCAGAATTGGCCGACCCGGATAACCGACTGTGTAGATCGTCTGACCAAGATCGGCCCAGTCGGCGGCGATGTCGACGCCGAGCGGTACTGGGGGATTGTCTGCGGCTGTCGCGGGATCCGAAAGCTCGATGAGCACCAAATCGAGGTTCGAGTGGTTGACCGGGGCATCGAGATCGATTTCGTCGCTCGCGGCGAATGCAACCGATTTCAGCGCTCTGTTGGGGTATTGCTTCGTACCGCGGAATTCATGGCCAAAATCGATCGAGCATCCATTTTTGATCTTCCAGTGATTGGCGCCATCCTTCTCGGCGATCACCTGAAGTACGTGACGGTTTGTCATGACCAGGTTCTTCTGGATGAGAAAGCCCGTGCCTTCGAAGCCCTGCTCGCTGCCCGGCACGTCGATCCGGCCGACGCATTGTAACCCCTTGACGAGCAAGTCCCTGCTGGTTTCGATGTCACCCTTCCAGGCTCCGACCGGACTCGTCGTCAGGTCTACTTCTCCGTTTCTGATCATGAAGGAGGGGCGGGATCCATCAGTCCGAACGATTGCCTCGAGCGAAGCGAGCAACCCGGGCTGCGTCGCCAACTTCTTGGCGTCGTTCTGCGACAGGGCTTTGAGGGCCTCTGCTCCATCGCCTACGATCTCGTCGACGAAACCATGAAGCTCTTTGGAGTCGTCCAAGTGCTCGGATACAGCAAAATGAAGCTGCTCCGACGCGACGCTCACGCGTCGTTCGATCGCGCCCGGCGAGAGGTCTAGCGGACGACCAGCGCTTTCGGTGCGCCCTTCGGAGGACTCGGACGCGTCCATGCTTGGCACGGGATTGCCCGACCGCATGATTTCCATATAGCGCCCGATATCGACGGGCGCGTGGCCGTCCGCTCCTGCCATATCCAGCCCTCATCGGTGGTCAGGTTGCGTTATATGTCAATTGCAAGTCTAATGAGAGAGGCGGGGCGGACGCAAGGCAATTGTGGGGGAGCATATGGAAGGGCCGACTACCCACCGAGATCACTTCCTGTCGATCTTTCAATCAGCCGCGGCAAGTTACGATCGCAAGCTGGCGGCAGTCCGTGCGGAGGGGGCGCCTGAGGCGATAGGTCGCTCCTCGATGGTCGACGCTGCCGCAGAAATCGCCCGCCTTCGGGATGAGGGCAATACCGAAAGCCCGGCGCAACCGACGGTGCGGGAATTGGAACGCCTGTCCCCGACGGAGACCGCCAAGGTCTGCGCGACGCTGGGATTTCAGTATCTCCAAGCCAAAGTGGCAGGGGATACGGCGACCGCCGACCGGATTTCATCTGAGCTCGTAGGCGCGACCTGCGATCCACGTTGGCTTCGTACTCTCGATGAGTATCTGAAATTCTTCGGCGCCGGGGGTACCCGGCGAAAGATACCCTACATTCGGGCCGCGTCTGCGGGGGCGCAGACCTTGTCGCTGGCGAGCAATGCTCGGATCGGTGTCATCGGCGATTGGGGAACGGGCGCAGAGCCCGCTCGAAGACTGCTGACCCAGCTGAAAAGCCAGAACGTCGATACCGTAATCCATCTCGGTGATGTCTATTATTCGGGCACTCCGGAAGAGTGCAAATCGAATTTCTCATCGATCCTGGACGACGTTTTTGGAAAGCCCGGAAAACGAGCGCAGGTCTATACGCTGTCGGGAAATCACGACATGTACTGCGGCGGCGTCGGCTTCTACGGAATGATCAAGAAGCTGAACGTCGACCCCTACAAGCAACCGGCAAGCTTCTTCTGCCTCCGCGCTTCAGACGCTTCCTGGCAGTTTTTGGCTATGGACACCGGGCTGCACGACTACAGCCCATTTTCTGTAGACGACGCAGTACCTTGGCTTGAGGCCGACGAAGAGGAGTGGCACCGTCAGCGACTGGCGGAATTCACGGGGAAGACCGTCCTGCTCTCGCATCATCCGCTGTTTTCAAGATTTTCGCGGATAGGCAAGCCCGGCTCGGATGGCAAGTTGCTTCCGTTCAATCCGAAGCTCAGGGAAACCTTTGACCGATTGAGAGCAACGGGAAAGCCCATCAAGGCGTGGTTCTGGGGGCACGAACACAACCTTTGCATCTACGACACCTACCTAAACCTCGAGAAGGGTCGGTGTTTGGGGCACAGCGCGATACCCGTCTTTTCCGAAGACGATCCGTATGAAGACGTAGAGAATCTGGTCGATCCGCCGACGCTGATCGAGGGCACCAAGATCGGTAAGTCCGAAGACGTCTGGGCGCATGGCTTCGCCGTGCTCTCTCTGTCTCCGCAGTCCATTGCGGTCGAATACTTCGAAGATCGCGACGGCGTTGCGATCAGGACCTTTCAAGAGACCATCGCATGAGGCGGAATTCGGCTTCCGATAAAGGGCCGACGCCGTAGTGGACATGGTTACGCACTTCAATTGTAGTGGGCATTATCAATAGTCACACAGGGGCATAACGAGATGCGAAAGTCGTTCGCCGTTTTGATGGGCGTGGCATGTTGTTTCTTGACGAATTGCTCGATACATCCGCTGCCAGACGACGTAACGCTTTCTACCTACGATGTCGCTCGGACGATACGCTGCGAAGCGCGCAAGTCCGTCAGGGAGAAAGTGAAGGTGTTTCTCCAATACGCCATCCTGGAAAACGGCCAGCCTGATCTACCCGCCAGAGAAATAAGCGCCCGCCTCGAAGCGAACTCCACGCTCTTCTACAAGATCGATTCGAAATGGTTCACTGGACTGACGAAGTTCTACTTCGATACGTTCAAGAACTCCGCGGTTGCATACGACTTCACCTTCGACATGACGGAAGTAAACAATGTCGATGCTACGATCGATCTCTTGAAGCCCTTCACTACATCGAAGGCCAGTGCCGCGCTCACAGCCGGAATCGATCGGACGCGCCAGAACATACGGACCTTCACGATCACCGATACTTTCATCCATTTGATGAAGGAGGTCGACGACCAGTACTGCGTCCCGGAGTACATCCGCGGTCCGAACTACGCTTATCCGATTGCAGGACGGGTAGGCATCGACGAAATGATCGACACCTTTGTCGATCTAACCCTGTTTGCTCATTTAGACGGCGACAGAAAGGCAAAAGGGCCGCCGACTATGGGCGATATATTGAAATTCACGACCAAGATATCGGGTGGGGCGACTCCCAAGATCGAACTATCGCCGTTGGGTCAGGCACTCCGCGTTGCGGATGCTTCCCTCACTTTCGCAGCTTCGAGGCAGGACATCCATACTCTGATCGTCGGTCTCTCCTTGCCGACTGCCGCTACGCCTTTGGACTTCGTCGGTCCAAGCACGCCTGGCTTCCTGGTGGCGGCAGTGGGAACCCCTGCCGAGCGGTCTGCCGCGAAAGCCATCGAACGCGTGATCACGCGTTTCGAGCTCGGAAGGAATAACGTTGTGCTCGTTCCAAGCCCCTAAGCGGAGGATGACAATGACCGAACCCGTATATCTAAAAGGCCGTCCGATTAAGATCTCGATCGGCGTATTGATGAAGCTATTCAAGATGCTGGACGAGCTGAAGTTGCTCGATGCGTTCATAGCCGAGGCAGATGCCGATGGTTCGTACCTTACGGTCGATGCCCGTACGGTAAACTTCATCAAGCGCTACGTTTTCGAGAAGAACCTTCACATAGAAGGGTCGGCAGTTTCCGAGCTCGAGTCCGTTAGGCCACACCACAGCGAGTTGGCTCAATCGATAGTCGGCAAATCGCCTCCAGAATGCGGAACGTACAAGTGCTGTCATATCCACAATGGGGTGGTGGCCGAGCGAACCTAAGCTTAGCTGAAAAGTAGGCTGATTTTGTTTCGTTCGCGCGAGCAGTCTCGTCACTAGTGATCTCCGTGCCTTCATATTTCCCTTAAGCAAGGCAGTTACGGTTCGATAGACAAGAATTCGCCAGAGGTGATGAAGCGAGTGCATCAACTATCGTCCCCATGTACGCGGGCTATGTGCGCATGCATGAACTGGAAGAGGGAGAGTTGAAAAAGTTCGCTCTGAAGAGTGATTAACTTCGTTTATCACCGGCCATTTCGCTTGGAGTTGCAGGAGTTGGGCGGTCCGTCTGATATTCTTCGGAAACGGTGTCTGGGCCTCGACAGGGATCAGCTGGTTGCGTATCCTTATCCTCACACCTCATAAGAGGAGCCGTTTTCAAAGATAGCCGATGCCAGCCTGGTTCGAGGATTTGCCTCTTGATTGGACGCGGCACGAGACGCAGCGCAGCCGCGCACTCTTGTCGGCTGCCTACTCCTCCAGTGGCGCCGCGTTCGGCCTGGCACGGGATGTCGGTCTGGACACCACTAAGCTGAGGCACGACCAAGAGGTGGACGGCCTCATTCCTGAAATCCTAAAAAATGCGCGCCTTTCGAACCGATTACCTCAATTGCTCGCCATGGTGCTTTCCGACCCGAGCCGAGAGGCCGTCCATGATGAGCTATGGGCACACGCAAAGGGCGCCGAAGACCGAATAGTCGCGGCGGCTCTTCGTCAAAAGCCTTCGCTGGAAACCCTGGCACAGCTTCCGTCCAGCATCGAAGTGCGGACAGGTGGCGAAACCCGTAAGATCGACCGGCATTTCGAAAAGATCATCAATGAGGTTGCGGGCTTTACAGACCCGGCCGTCTTTCGGCGCCGATTAACCGAGGCAGAATTGCGCACAGCGCGAATCGATATCGACGGCGCACCGAACGGCACCGGCTTCTTGATCGGACCGGACCTCCTCCTAACGAACTGGCACGTCGTATCCGACCTGGGAAACGGAGTCGCCGTGTTCGACAACAAGATAACAATGGCTGGCAGGGCCGAAGCAGCAGCCGGGCGGAGAGTAAAGTTCGCCGAACATTGGTTGATCGCCAAAAGCCCACACGATACGCCCGCAAAGGAACTCAGTGCCGACGGTCCACCTTCAGGCACCTTCGATTTCGCCGTGGTTCGACTTTCCGAAGCCGTAGGCAATGAGACGATCGGCTCAAATCCAAACGCCGGTCCGACCGACACGCGAGGTTGGTACGCGCTCGAAGACCGACCCTACAGCTTCGAGGAGCGCGAACCGATCTTCATCGTCGGACACCCGGACGGGAGACCCATGCAGTTTTCCTATGAGAGCCCCTCGGGCTGCAAGCCGACCGCGAACCGGAATCGCGTCCGGTACCGGACAAACACCGAGGGAGGCTCTTCCGGTTCGCCGGTCTTCAATCGAGAATGGCGCGTCGTAGCGCTGCATCATGCCGCGGGGCCCACTTCCAAACCCGGCGACTTCAATCGACGGACCGACGACTTCAACCAAGGCATTCCGATTTCGTCGATCGTAGCCGAGTTGAAAGCACAACTCTGGGGCCGCCCCGAGCTTACGCAGCTCGGTCTCGCCCCGTCGTTTGAAGCGGCGGAACCGAAGCCGGATAGCAGCCTAGAAGCATTCCAGAGGCTTCACCTTCAAGTGCTGCTCGACAAGATCTCCTTCCTTGACGTGCCCGGAATACCGAAGTCCGTGCGCCTAGAAAAAATCTGGATACGTCCCTCGTTCGTGCAGGCTGAACCGGGACTGACCTCTCTGCACAAGATCCTGGCAGGGCGCGCGGTAGCAATCGAAGCGCCCGCCGGATTCGGGAAGACGACGCTTTCTAAGATGGTCGCCGTTTCGTTGGCCAGAGACTTTCTCAAGGAGCCTTGCAGCAGCAATCAGTCCTGGCAGAGCCTGCATCTCGGCGTAAATGCCGGTGAGCATGGACACTTCCCTATTCTCACGGATCTTCGGTTCGTCGAAAAGCTGGATGAGATCGAGAGTCTCATAAGATACGCCTTGCCGACGGTTCGCGACGCCGAGATGCGCCATTTCGCTCCTCTGTTGGAAAGCGGCTCTGTCGTATTCGTTCTGGATGGTTTGGATGAAGTCGAGCCGGCCCGCCGGTCGAGGCTGATCGAATTGATCCTGAAGGCCCGGCAGGTCTGGAAGCACTGCTACTTCCTCGTGACCTCCAGGAACTACGAAGCTCAAGCTCTCGCGGGCGGAGGATTCGACCTCGCACGAATGTGCAGCCTGTCGCGGCGGGAAATAAACGAGCTGGCGGGAAAATGGGCCGCGGTGATAACCGCAGACAACGGTCGGTCGGGAGCCGATTTTCTCGCAGCGATGGACAAGCTGCTCGGGCAGGAGCGCGCCGATCAGCCTTTCATAAATTCTCCGCTGGTCGTGTCTTTTCTGGCTTCGATCTACATCAGCACGGGCAACATTCCCGAGAATCGATCGAGGCTTTTCGCTCAAGTAGCCAGTTGGCTCCTCACCTCCCGTTCGGCGATCCGTGAGAGCCTGAATGTCGATCTGGGGACCACCAAAGTCGTGCTTGAAGCCCTTGCGTTTTCATTCGTAAGCGGATCGATAAGGTTCGGAGCGACCGCGGATGCGGCCGCTGCGGCCGCTGCGAGACTCGCCGGCCTGGATCCAAGCACTGCCGAAAAAGCTCTCAAGATCGAAGCCGCCGAAAGCAATTGCTTGGTCGTGTCCGGTGGTAGCGTCGGCTTCTGGCACGAAAGCATCCGCGATTACTTCGCGGCCTGCTGGTTGATGCGGCGCTTCCATGATGATCGCGTATCCCTACCTCCGGAGATGGACGCAATCTTATACGACCCCCGATTTCGCGAAGTCGCCGATCTGTTGATCGCACTGCTCGCCGCCGGCGACGACGAGGCGTTGGGAATTCTGCTCAGGAAGAAGATGCCTGTAGGGAAGCAGTCGATCGAGAACATCCGAGCGACGTCTCTTCTGTCGAGAATATTGAAAATCGGCAGGTCACAGGGCTTCAGGTTCACAATTAGCGATGAAAAGCAGATCGACGAAGCCGCAAAGAAATATCTCGACCTTTCCGAGGCCAGCCTGCTTGCGATGTCCGTCCCGGATAGGATCGAGATGCTCCGTGCGCTCGGTGGCTTGGGAAAAGACAACCGGCTCTACGGTCCGCCCATACGGCGCGCCCTCGGAACTTCAAGCGGAGAGACCAAGCTGGGAAGATTTCCCGTAACAGTCCAAGAGTATGGTCGCTTCCTGAAGGAAATGTTGCAGAATGGAAGCCTAGTGGCTTCGACGAAAAATCCGCCAATTCGATATCCACTCATGTGGGACGCGCAACAGAACACGCCGAACGCTCCGGTCACGGGCGTCGATTGGCTGCAAGCCGAGGCCTACTGCGAGTGGCTCGCCGCCCAAATGCGGTCCGACCAGGACGCCTCGCCGAAAGTGATCGTTAGTCTGCCGTCTCTCGGCGAATGGCGTGCGATGACGGAGACGTCGTCTGGCGAGGGGCAAGCTGTAAGGAGATGGAGCGGGCCCTTCACAGAGAAGTTTTCGACGTCCATTCAACCGGTTGGCATCTATCCGGAACGAGCCGGCGCTTGTGGGCATCAGGATCTTGCGGACGGAGTATGGGAATGGATCGGCCCGTCCTTGTCCACGAAGAGGCGCCGCAAGCAAATCGTCAGTTCGACGTTCGCAGGCGGAACGCACGTTCCGTCCGAGAGACGAGTGAGCGGGAAGTTGCAATCACCTGTAGTCGGTTTCAGGATCGTGTTCAGGACGATCGCTTGACTCGGCGGCTATGACCTTGATCGTGAGGGCGATCACCTCCCGGCCGATCCCGACGGCGGAGCGGTCGCGTTCGTCCATCTTGGCCGTACGACCATGCTTTTTCAGGGTGTGTATCGGCTCCAAACTTTGCCCCCTATCAGCGCCAAAACGTGACCCCCGGCCACCGTTAATTTCCTTCGTGATAGCAATAGCTTCAGGTGTCGTAGGTGGGGTGAGCATTGGAAGCCGATCGGAGGCAAATGGCTCGCCGATTTACAGGCCGCTTCGCCAGATGATCAGACGTTACTGTGTAAATGGGTCCCAGGCGCGAGCCACGGCCCCGCTGGTGTGGGCATCGATTTTTCTCCTTGACCGCATCCGCAAATCGGTCCGAACCGACGTTGCCGCGATTGACGCTAAGGTCGCTGACTACGCCACTCAGGCCGGTTTGAGGGATCCTAACGAGCACAGGCTTCGAGCCGAAATCCCCGTTTCGTTGCAGTACCCCATCAACCATGGGCGCTTTTTTTTCGGCATTCCGTTGACTGGATTCCTAGCTTGCCCGATGCTGCACCGCTCGCGCCTGCAAGTAGTCCTATTTGTAGTCCTTGCCGTATCCCGAAACCTTGCCGATGCCTTGAATTTTCGAGAGAAAACGGCGGTGGGGAGCTAATTGGTCCGAGAGTCCCTCCCTCTCCGCCATAATAAAACGACGTCGAGCAAGCCACGCCAAAAGAAGACAGCCTCTCTGCATCGCGGCAGCCCCTGATGTTGTCCCAAGGGATCGCAATCTGACGCCGCACTTGCGACTGGCTGCCAAGCTTCTCCACAATGCCCCTCGTGACGACCCGCCCGAGGATCATTCCGGATGACGGCTAAAATCGATCTGCTGACGCTGCAATTGTTCGTGGCGATCGTCGAGGAGCAGAGCATCGCGAAGGCGGCGGAGAAGAAGAACATTGCCGCGTCCGCGGTCAGCCGGCGCGTCTCGGATATCGAGGACCTGTTTCAGGTCGAGCTGCTGCATCGTCATTCGAAGGGGATCGAGCCGACACCGGCTGGCTTCGCCCTGCTCGAGCACGCCCGCATCATCCTGGGAAATCTCAGCAAGCTCGAGAGCGAGCTGACGGGATACCGGCAGGGCAAGCGCGGGCTGATCCGGATCTGTGCCAACAAGTCCGCGATCCTCGAAGCGCTCGCCGACGAGCTCAGCCTGTTCCTGGAGCGGCATCCGCTGGTCCACATCGACATCGAGGAGGATCTCAGCCCCGCGATCGTGCGCGCGGTGGTGGAGAACCGGGCCGACATCGGCATTTTCGGCGGCAACATCGACGGACAGGATCTGGAGCTGCTGTCCTACCGCAGCGACAGCCTGGTCGCGCTGGTCACGCGCGACCACCCGTTGGCGGGCCGCAACAGCGTTCGCTTCCGCGAGCTGGTCGATTTCGACTTCGTCAGCCTGGAGAAGGGCAGTTCGATCGAGACGCTGTGTGTCCGGGCCGCCGCGGCGCTCGGGCAGCACCTCAAGGTGCGCATCCGCGTCAGCAGTTTCGATGCGCTGTTCCGCGTCGTCGATGCCAGGATGGGGGTCGGAATCGTGCCGCTGGAGATCGTTCGCGACCGCTACGGCGTCGACAGTCTCGTCACCGTCCCGCTCGATGAGTCCTGGGCGCGACGCGACCTGGTCATCGGCGTGCGCGATTACAAGTCGTTGCCCTCGGTGACGAAGCTGCTGGTGGAGCATTTGCGGACCCATGATGATGCGCGTCTCACCACGAGCGGCGTCTCCGACCGGCTGACGGTCGTGCGCGGGAGAAGCTAGCATCGCTCGTGCGAGAGGCCAGCCATCGCCGGCCGCGATGGCACCCTGCTCAACCGTCACTGCACATTTCCGCGACGGACTTCTATCCTGCTTCACAGAATTGCTGTCGGTCGGCATGATCGGCGGCAACACGGCACATCAGATGCCGAACAGGGGAGGACGGATCGTGGACACGCGTGGTCGCACGCTGCTGGCCAAAATCTGGGACCAGCATGTCATCGCCCATGTCAGCGATGACACCGATCTGCTTCATGTGGATCGCCATCTGCTGCATGACCTCGGCGGCTCCGCCGGCCTGATCAACCTCAAAAGCCGCAACATTCCGGTCCACAATCCCGAACTGACCTTCGCCACGCCGGATCATGCGATTTCGACGGCGTCCGGGCGTGCCGGCACGATCAAGACTGGGTGGGAGCTGCTGGCGGCGCTGCGGACCGAGACATCGGCAAGCAACATCCGTCTGTTCGACATCGACCAGCCCGGGCAGGGCATCGTCCATGTCATCGGGCCGGAGCTCGGTCTCAGCCTGCCCGGCTGCCTGATCGTCTGTGGCGACAGCCACACCTGCACCCATGGCGGGCTCGGCGCGCTCGCCTTCGGCATCGGCTCCAGCGAGCTCACGCATGTGCTGGCGACCCAGACCATCATCCAGCGCCGGCCCAAAACCATGCGCGTGACGTTCGACGGCCGGTTGCCGTTCGGCGTGACGGCGAAGGATCTCATCCTCGCTCTTATCGGCCATGTCGGCGCCGCCGGCGGCACCGGTTACGCCGTCGAATATGCCGGCAGTGCGATCAGGGACATGCCGATCGAAGGGCGGCTCACCATCTGCAATCTGTCGGTCGAACTCGGCGCCAAGATGGGGCTGATCGCGCCGGATGAAACGACGTTCGATTATATCCGCGGCCGTCCCTATGCGCCGCAAGGCGAGATGTGGGAGCGGGCCGTCGCGGCGTGGCGGACGCTGCGGAGCGACAGCGACGCAATGTTCGATCGCGAGGTCTCGATCGACGTCGGAACCATCATCCCCCAGATCACCTGGGGCACCAGTCCCGAACACGTCCTAGGTGTCGATGGCCGCATCCCGGATCCCGCTGATATCGCCGATCCCGCGCGCCGCGGCGCGATCGAGATCGCGCTCGACTATATGGGCCTGAAGCCGGGCGCGCCGATCGCCGGCACGCCGGTGGATTGGGTCTTCATCGGCTCCTGCACCAACAGTCGCCTCAGCGATCTGCGCGCCGCAGCCGAAGTCGCGCGCGGCCGCAAGGTGGCGCCGGGCGTGCGCGCCTGGGTCGTGCCGGGGTCTGAGACCGTCAGGCGCGATGCGATGGCCGAGGGGCTCGACAAGATCTTCATCGACGCGGGCTTTGAATGGCGCGAGCCCGGATGCTCGATGTGCCTTGCCGCAAATGGTGAAACCGTGCCGCCCGGCCAGCGCTCGGTGTCGACGTCGAACCGGAATTTCATCGGCCGGCAAGGGCCGCGTGCCCGCACCCATCTGGCAAGCCCGGCCATGGCCGTGGCGGCGGCGGTGTCCGGTGCCATCGCCGACGTCCGAACGATGGAGCGCTAGATGCCGCAAGCCTTCACCAAGCTGACCGCGACGGCGGCGCCGATCATGCGCACCAATGTCGATACGGACGTCATCATCAGCATCAACCGCATGATCGGAAATTCCGTCCGCGGCAGTCTCGGAAAATGGGCGTTCGGTTCGCTCCGCTATTTGCCCGATGGCTCGGACAATCCGGAGTTCATCCTCAATCGCGAGCCTTATCGCGCCGCGGAAATCCTGGTCACGGGTCCGAATTTCGGCTGCGGCTCGTCGCGGGAGGCCGCGGTGTGGTCGCTGCAGGAGATGGGCATCCGCGCCATCATCGGATCCGGCTTCGGCGACATCTTCTTCGCCAACTGCTTCCAGAACGGCATCCTGCCGGTGGTGCTGGACAAGGCCGTTATCGACGGCCTCGCCGCGGAGATCGAAGCGAGCCAGGGCGCGGGGCGTGTCAGTGTCGACCTGCAGGAGCAGACCGTCACCTCGCCATCGGGCGTGCGGCACAGCTTCGAGATCGATCCGCGCCGGCGTGCGGGTCTGCTCGAAGGCCTAGATGAGATTTCGCTGACGTTGCGGCGCGACCACGAGATCCGCGCATTCCAGGCATCCGACCGCGACGCGCGGCCGTGGATTCACTTTGCAGGACATCAGGCAGGACAATTGGCATGAACACGCTCTCGAACATGATCAAGGTCGCCGTGGTCGGCGGTGAAGGCATCGGTCCGGAAGTGACCGACCAGTCTCACCGCATTCTCAAATGGTTTTCGGCGAGGCGCAGCATTCCCGTGGCGCTGCGCGAAGCGCAATACGGTCTCATCCCCTATCTCGCGACGGGCAAGGTGTTGCCGGACGACACCGTCGAGGCGATGGAGGAGGCCGACGCGATACTCTGGGGCGCGACGGGTGGTCCTGAAACCACTGAGGTCCCTCCGGCAGCGCGCAAGGCGGGAAGCCTGCTGTCGTTGCGCAGCAAGTACGACCTTTATGCGAATCTCCGGCCCATTGTCGCCAATCCGGCGCTGGCGGACTCCGCGCCGCTCAAGGCCACGGTGCTGAAGGATGTCGACTTCATCATCATCCGCGAGCTCACCAGCGGCATCTATTTCGGCGAGCCGCGCGGCATCGAAACGCTGCCCGACGGCCAGCGCCGCGGTTTCAACACCCAGCAATACACCACCAGCCAGATTCGCCGGGTGGCGCGAACCGCGTTCGAGCTGGCGCGGACGCGCAAGGGCCGGGTCTGCTCCGTCGACAAGGCCAACGTGCTGGAAACCAGCGTGCTGTGGCGCGAGGAGGTCACCGCGCTGCATGAAGCGGAATTCTCCGATGTGGAGCTGACACACCTCTATGTCGACAACGCCGCGATGCAGATCGTGCGGGCGCCCTCGCAATTCGACGTCATGGTGACCTGCAACATCTTCGGCGACATTCTCTCCGATTGCGCCGCGATGGCGTCGGGTTCGCTCGGCATGCTGCCGTCGGTCTCGCTCGGGCCGCCGGACCGGCTGGGCCGGCGCAAGGCGCTCTATGAGCCGGTCCACGGAAGCGCGCCTGATATTGCGGGCAAGGGCATCGCCAATCCGCTCGGCTCGATCCTCAGCGTCGCAATGATGTTGCGCATCACCCTCAATCGGCCCGATGATGCCACGCTGCTGGAGAAGGCCGTGGATACGGCGCTGGCTGCCGGCGCAAGAACGGCCGATATCGCCGAACCCGGCGCAAAAAGACTTTCGACCCAGGAGATGGGCGATGCGGTTCTGAACGCGCTCGACAAGGTCGTCGGCAAGGAGAGGGAGCACGCGTGATGAGGACTCGGGTCACCAGACGGGCCGCGTTGACGATCGTCGCCGGCGCCGGTGCGTCCATGGCGGCAGGGCGGGCGTGGGCGGATACCCCGTCGGGCCGCGTGATCTATCCGGTGGCCATTCCGGTCTATCAGTCTCAATTCGTCGCCGACCGGGCCGGATTCTTCAAGGAGGCCGGCCTCGACTGCAAGCTGATCCAGGGCGGCAGCGGCGTGAAGACGCGCGAGATCATCGCGTCGTCCCAGGGCGATATCGGTATCGGCGACATCACCCACCCGATGCAGCTCAGCAATCACGGCCGCAGCGCGCGCGTCCTGATGCCGGTCGATACAAGAAGCAACGCCGCGATCTTCATCATCCGCAAGGATCTGTTCGACCAGGGCATCACCAGCCTGGAGGCGCTGGCGAAATGGAAGCGGCCTGACGGACGAAAGCCGATCGTCTCGGTGTCGTCGCTGGGCGGTACCAACCACGTCTGGGCGTCCTACTACATGGAAACCATGGGGCTGGACGACAAGGTGACCTGGATCGGCACCGGCAATGTCGACACCATGATGGGCACGTTGAAGACGAAGCAGGTCGATGTTCTCATCAACTCGCCATCGATCCTGAAGGATTCGGTCGAGCAGGGCTGGGGCGCACTGTTGTTCGATGGAACGGACGAGGCGGTTTGGGCCAAGTACATCGGCGGCAAGGTCCCGGTGACCTCTCATTTCACGCTGCAGGCGACCATCGACAAGGACCCGCAGAAGATGCAGGCGTTCGTCACGGCGCTGTGGCGCGCCACCCTGTGGATCAAGGGGCACTCTCCCGAAGAGATCTATGATATGATCGAGCCTTACGTCGGAAGCACCTCGCGCGATGCGAATATTTTCGACAGCGGCGTCATGAAGAAGGTCACCGATTACGAAGGCATCATCGACGCCGCCAGCTTCGCGCGCGGCCAGAAGGTCTGGTTCCGTGAAATGACCGGCATCAAGCCGCTCGCGATGGCCGACGTCGTCAATACCAGCTTCATCGAAGCGGCACGCAAGGCCTATCCGGCTTGACGATCCAGGCTTTACACACGCCGCACGTCGATGCGCAGCCTGACACGCGGCGCATCGACGTGCGCGGTTTGTGCAAGACTTTCCAGCTGGCGGGTACGGCCATCGAGGCCGTGCGCGACGTCTCCTTCAATGTCCGGCGCGGCGAATTCGTCGCCTTGCTGGGACCATCCGGCTCGGGCAAGAGCACCGTCCTCAATATGATCGCAACCCTGGTCAAGCCGACCAGCGGTCAGATCCTGATTGATGGTACGCCCGTCGTCCCCGGACAGGCGACGCCCAATGTCGGCTATGTGTTCCAGCGCGATACCCTGTTTCCCTGGCGCACCGTCGCCGACAACATCGGTTACGGCCTCGAACTGGCGGGTGTCCCGGCGGCGGAGCGAAAGGATCGGGTCCGTGCATGCCTGACGCAAGCCGGGCTGCAGGATTTCGACAATGCCTATCCCTCGGCGCTGTCGGGCGGCATGCGCCAGCGCGCCGCCTTGATGCGAACGCTGGTCGTCGAGCCGCAGGTTCTGCTGATGGACGAGCCGTTCGGTGCGCTCGACACCCACACCAAGATCGACATGCACGATGTGTTGCTTCGCATCTGGGAACGTGAGCAGCAGACCGTGCTGTTCGTGACCCATGATCTCGGCGAGGCCCTCACGCTGGCAGACCGCATCATTCTGTTTTCCGCGCGGCCGGGCCGGATCAAGGAGAGTTTCGAGGTGGATTTCGCCCGCCCGCGCAATGCCGTGAAGATCCGGGAGACGCCGCGTTATGCGGAGCTGTTCCAGCTGATCTGGCACTCGCTCGGCGAGGAATTCATCAAGGGCCGCAAGCCATGAGGAGCGCGCGCCGCCCCGGCAGAACCCTGGCCTGGCAGATGTTGATCTGCGTCGGCTTCCTGTCGATCTGGCAGTGGGGGTACGATCTGCACGGCCGTCTTCCCTGGCTGGTGCCGGATCTGCTCGACCCCTATTTCGTGTCCAAGCCGTCCGACATCTTCGAGCACTTCCTGATCCTGAGCTGCCTCAAGTCCAAGCTCGGCGTGTTCAACGGCTGGTTCAATGGTGAATTCGCCCGCTGCATGGCGCGATCCGAGAACAATCTCTGGATCGCGACCGCCGTCACCCTGAAGAACACGTTCTTCGGCTTCGTCACCGGCGTCAGCAGCGGCTTTGCGGCGGGCCTCGTGCTCGGCCGTTCGGATCGGCTCAGCGCGATCTTCCAGCCGTTCATCACGGCGGTGAATTCGATCCCCCGCATCGCGCTGGCGCCGATCATCGTGCTGGCCTTCGGCATCGGCGATACCTCGAAGATCGTCACGTCGTGGATCGTGGTCGTCTTCCTCGTGTTCTTCAATACGTTCGAAGGGGCGCGCTCGATCGACGAGGGCTTTGTCAACGCGGCGCGGCTGCTCGGCGCCAGCGAGTGGCAGATCACCCGCACCGTGGTCATCCCCTCGACCATGGCCTGGGTCTTTGCCTCGCTGACGCCCGCGATCTCCTTCGCCCTGATCGGCGTGATCGTCGGCGAGTTTATCGGTGCGGAACGGGGAATCGGGCGCCTGATCATCGAATCCGAGGCGCGGGCGGAGGCATCGGGAATGATGGTCGCCGTCGTCGTGCTGATGCTGGTCGGCGTTGCGCTGTCCGCGTTGATCTGGCGATTGCAGGCCTATCTGTTGCGCTGGCAGCAGCATAATCTCGCGGAGTAGCCCGAGCAGCGGCCTGCGGCGTTGATCACGGCCCCGCCAGCACCATCCGAGCCGTCGCCACAAACGCCTGCGCTGCCGGCGACAGCGTGCGTCCCTGACGCTGCAGCAGCGACACCGGGCGGGTGATCGCCGGGCGTATCAAGGGTCTTGCGATTAGTGTCGGGAACTGGTCGGCGGGCAGCATCGTCGCGGGGAGGATGGCGAGGCCGAGCCCCTGGGCTGTCATGGCGAGCGCGGTGTTGATCAGCGTCACCTCATAGGTTGGAGAAAGGTGCTTGCCCTGCGCGCCGAGGGCGTGATCGATCTGCATGCGGATCCGCGTCTCGCGCCGCATCGCGATGGTCGGAAGCTGCGCCAGCTCGTCCCATGTCAGCGCGCGCCGTGCGGCGAAGTCGGCGGTGCGACGGCCGATCGCGCTCAGCCGCCCGCGGGTCAGCGTCTCGATCGTCATCTCCGCGAAGTCACCCTCGACGCTGCCGATCGCGAACTCGGCATCGGTTGCGATCAGGCGCGGAACGAGGTCGTCGGCGGCGACGTCGCGCATGTCGATGTCGATCTCGGGATGGCCTGCGCGGAATTTCGCGAGAACCTGCGGCAGCAGTGCCGAAGCGGCACCCGCCGACGCGACGAACGCGACGCGGCCTGCGCGCGCCTGCGCGAGGTCATGCATGCGCCGTGACAGGCCCAGCGCATCGCTCAACATGCGTTCGGCGGCGTGAAACGCCTCGTCGGCGGCCAGCGTCGGCTGCACCGAACGCGTGGAGCGGTCGAACAGCTTGACGCCGAGCTGCACTTCGAGCTGCTGGATCAGGAGGCTCGCCGCCGATTGCGTGATGCCCAGCTCTCGGGCGGCCCGCGTGATGCTGCGCGTGCGATACACGCCAGTGAAGGCCCGCAATTGTCGCAAGGTGACATTCATCGGAAAAGCTCATGAATTGATGAGTTCTTTCCGACTTATCGCATAAGAGAGCCTGCAATAAAATGCATGCTGCGCGGGCAGCGAATCCGCGATGATGCGAGGGGATGGAAACGAGCATGAGGACACAGGTGCTGGTCGTGGGCGCCGGGCCCGTGGGATTGACCGCGGCCATGGATCTGGCCTCGCGCGGGATCGACGTCGTCGTCGCGGAGATCCGCCACGCCGGCGATCCGCCCAGCGTCAAATGCAATCACGTCTCGGCGCGCTCGATGGAAATCTTCCGCCGGCTCGGCGTCGCCGCAAAGCTGCGCGACGCGGGCCTGCCCGCGGACTTCCCGAACGATTGCTCCTACCGGACCACGGCGACCGGCATCGAGCTGTGTCGTATCGACATTCCCTCGCGCGCGCGCCGCTACAGCGCCACCGGCGGGCCCGACACCTGGTGGCCGACGCCCGAGCCGCCGCACCGGATCAACCAAATCTATCTTGAGCCGATCCTGTTCAGCCACGCCGCCGCTCAGCCGCGCATCACCATTTTAGCGCGCACGGAAATCACCGATATCGAGCAGGACGACGATCGTGTGGTCGCGCTAGGTCGCAACCTCGACAGCGGAAATTCTCTCCGCATCGAAGCCGACTTCGTGGTCGGCTGCGACGGCAGCCGCTCGCTGGTTCGCAAATCGATCGGCGCCAGCCTGTCCGGCACGCCGGTGATCCAGCGGGTGCAATCAACCTTCATCGAGGCGCCGCAACTGAAGGAGTTGATGGGCGCGCACAAGCCGGCCTGGATGGTGCTCTCGCTCAACCCGCGACGTTCCGGCACCACGGTTGCAATTGATGGCCACGACCGCTGGCTGATCCATAATCATCTCAAGCCCGATGAGCCCGAATTCGACTCGATCGATCGCGACTGGTCGATCCGCGCCATCCTCGGCGTCGACGAGCGGTTCGAGTACAAGATCCTCAGCAAGGAAGACTGGGTCGGGCGCCGGCTGGTGGCCGATCGTTTCCGCGACCGCAGGGTCTTCATCTGCGGCGACGCCGCGCATCTGTGGATGCCCTATGCGGGCTACGGCATGAATGCGGGCATTGCTGATGCCGTCGATCTCTGCTGGCAATTGTCGGCGCATCTGAACGGATGGGCGCCGGCTTCGATCCTCGATGCCTATGAGGCGGAGCGCCAGCCCATCACCGATCAGGTGTCCCGCTTTGCCATGGACCATGCGATGAAGATGATGGCGCAGCGCGGCGGCGTGTCCGCGGAGATCGAGGATGACACGCCGCGCGGCCACGCGGCGCGTGCTTCGCTTGCTAGGGCGGCCTACGATCTCAACGTGCAGCAATATTGCTGCGCAGGCCTCAACTTCGGCTACTACTACGATGCCTCGCCGATCATCGCCTATGACGGCGAAACCCCGCCGGCCTACGCGATGGGAAGCTTTACGCCCTCCACCGTGCCGGGCGTTAGGGCGCCGCATGTGTTCCTCCGCGACGGACGATCGCTCTACGACGCTTTCGGAGCGGGCTACACATTGCTGCGGTTCGACCCGGCGATTGACGTGACGCGGCTGCTCTCTGCCGCAGAACAGCGCGGCATGCCGCTTGCGTTGGTCGACATCGCGCCGGATGAGGCGAACGGGGCCTATGCCGAGAAGCTGGTGCTGGCGCGACCCGACCAGCACATCGCGTGGCGTGGGCAGGTCGCGCCAGAAGATCCGCAAGGCTTGCTTGCGCGCATCACTGGTGCTGCGTCGTGATCGAATAGCAGGCTGCCAACGGCACGGCAGCCTGGTCGTGCCTACAAACAAGAATACGTCATGGGGGAGGATAACGTGTTTCACGTTGCAAAGCGCCGCATTCTGGCCGTGTTGACGGCCGCGACTTTCGCCGTGTTGCCGCTGGAAGCCGGCCGCGCAGCCTATCCGGAGCAATTGATCAAGATCATCGTGACCTTTCCGCCCGGCGGCAGCGCCGACACCGTCATCCGTGCGCTCGAGCCGCTGGTCACCGCGGAGCTCAAGCAGAGCCTGGTGATCGAGAACCGCGCCGGGGCAGGGGGCAATATCGGCATGGCCGCGGTGGCCCAGGCCAGGCCCGACGGCTACACGCTCGGCGTTGCGCCGGCGGGCGCACTGACGGTGAACCCGCACCTCAATTCGTCGATGCCGTTCGACCCAAAGGATCTCGCGCCGATCACCCTGCTGGCGGAAATTCCCTTTGTGCTGGTCGCGTCCGCGGACGTGCCCGCGCGCAATGCCGCAGAGACGATCGCGCTCGCCAAGGCGAAGCCGGGCGCGCTGTCGATCGGGCATGGCGGCAATTCGACCGCGATGCATCTGACGGCCGCGCTGTTCACGCAGAAGGCGGGGATCAGCATGGAGCTCGTTCCGTATCGTGGGACGGCGCCGGCAGCGGTTGATGTCCTTGCGGGACACGTCCCCTTCGCGGTGCTGGATATCCCCGCATCGAGGCAACTGATTCTCGAAGGCAAGCTCAACGCCGTCGGCGTCTCCTCGGTACGTCGCCTCCCATCCCTGCCCGATGTGCCAACCCTTGCCGAGAGCGGTATTGCGGGCTTTGAATCCGTAGGCTGGTTCGGGCTCGTTGCTCCCTCAGGCACGCCCGCGGACGTCATCAGCAGGCTGAACGAGGCTTTCACAAAGGCCCTGAAAGACCCGGTGGTGGCCGAGAAAATCCGGACCCTCGGCGCAGAGCCCGCGCCGACCTCGCCGGAGCAGTTCGGCCGCTTCATTCAGAGCGAGAGCACGAAATGGGGCAAGCTCATCAGCGAGGCCGGCATCAAGGCGAATTAGGCCGCGTACCTATAAACCCGGTGCGACATGTGACTGGTGGCTTCGTCCGCTTTGCTCCTATAACCGAAACCACCATGATCGCGGCGTGCTAATCGAACCTCGTGGTGCCAAACGGAGGCCGTATGAGTCAGTTGAGGTCCATGTACCCACCCATCGAGCCCTATAGCGCTGGCACCCTCGACGTTGGAGAAGGTCACCGGGTTTATTACGAACGGGTGGGGACGCCGGGCGCGAAGCCGGCGGTCTTCCTGCACGGCGGACCGGGCGGAGGTTTGTCCCCTGAACATAGGCGTCTGTTTGATCCCAATCGATATGATGTCATGCTCTTCGATCAGCGAGGATGTGGGCAATCAACTCCGTATGCGGGGCTTGAAGCGAATACGACTTGGCATTTGGTATCGGACATCGAGCGCTTGCGTGAACTTGCAGGCGTCGACAAATGGCTCGTGTTCGGTGGCTCGTGGGGATCGACTCTCGCGTTAGCCTATGCAGAAACGCATCCCGACCGCGTCAGCGAGCTTGTTCTCCGTGGCGTCTACACCGTCACCAAGGCGGAGCTGCAATGGTACTATCAGTTCGGCGTTTCAGAGATCTTTCCGGAGAAGTGGGAAAAGTTCCAGGCACCGATACCCCTGAGCGAGCGAGGCGACATGATTGCGGCGTATCGCAGCCGGCTGACGGGCGACGATCGAGCCACCCAGCTCGAGGCAGCCAGGGCTTGGGCTATTTGGGAGGGCGAAACGATCACGCTGCTGCCTAATCCAGCATTCTCGACATCGTTTGGCGACGACCAATTTGCGCTCGCGTTTGCGCGATTGGAGAACCACTATTTCGTTCACGATTGCTGGCTGGAGGAAGGGCAACTTCTGCGCAACGCTCACCGCCTCCGCGGTATCCCGGGAGCCATTGTTCACGGCCGCTACGACATGCCCTGTCCAGCCCGATATGCGTACGCGCTGCATAGGGCGTGGCCTGATGCCGCATTCCATCTGGTTGAGGGGGCAGGTCATGCCTGGTCGGAGCCAGGCATCCTCGATCAACTGGTGCGCGCCACCGATCGCTTCGCGACAGCACTATGAAGAGGGCAACGACGAAGTCGGAATAAATCCGGGCGCAGAAGAGGAGAATCATCCGTTGGTGGCGGGCTGGTCTCTGGGGCCGCATCATCGACACGCTGGGTGCTTGCTACTCCACGTAAAGAATGCGTCTGCGACACGTCGATCGTCCGCGTGCATCAGCACTGAGCGCTTCTTCAACAGGATCAAGAAATGCCGTCGGGTGGCGACGCGTTATGACAAGCTTGCCGCCAACTATCTCGCCTTCATCCAACTCGCTTCAATCAGGCTATGGCTCGGCGCGCTAATGAGTCCACGTCCTAGCACTACTTTGGCAGATTGTTGATTTCATCGCGATTTATAGGATTCCCGAATCAATTTTTCAATGATTCATGGGTGGTCGGCTCTTGGAGGGCTGAC